>NZ_JABBDZ010000001.1:0-589331 GCF_012847305.1 Devosia sp. MC1541 | reverse complement strand
GAATGCCGGTGCCGTTGAGATACATCTGAACGGCCTGCGCTTTTGTCTGAGCGCTGAATTTAGGGGCGCGATCAGTAAAGTACCGACCACACTCCTTACAGCTAAATCGCTGGTAACCCGCCTTGAGGCCGCGCTTGACCGTGGCAGTGCTAGAACAATCTGGACAATCCATCTCAAACCCTCCGGCAAATCACCCCCAAGCAATCAAACTAGAATCCCAAATGAGCAAGTTGTAAACAGTCCCCCCTTCAGGGGGAGGTTGGGTGGGGGAAACAAAAAGGGCAGCATGCCCTTCAGCACATCACCCTCTAAAGTATTGGATGAAAATTCTAGTCCGCGTGCTCGAAGAGTTACTATTTGCTTCTCGTCAGAAAGGGAGGTCCTCAACTTCTTTAATGAGGCGGTTTTGTAGAGTTTCAGCTCGGTCGAGAAGTATTCTGAAGCCGGTGGGGTCAATCCTAGAGCCTTCTGCGTACTTCAACGCTCTAGCGATATCTTCGATGACCCCGTTCACTTCTCTGAGCACAATTGTATGCTCTGCCTTGCCGAAACTTGCCTGGGCTCTCTCGAAGCTGGAAGCAATTCGCTCATACTCTAGGGACACCGGAGTGCGTGGTCGAGCTAGGGGACCGCGAGTTGAGGTAAGGTCTTCAACCATCTTTCGAATATAGTGCATTTCCGTCCGCAAAACGTCCATAGACATGGCGTCTTTTTGGCCGGTGACGTCTGGTATTTTAGCGGGTTCAGTCAGAGATAGCAGTCTGACAATGGAATTTACATTTCCGCTGTCTGAAGTCGACTTCTGTGTTTCGGTGATTGCCTCACTAAGCTTTCTTTGTGTCTCCACCACATCGTGATAACGCATCTCCTTAGAGTAATCTAAGCACCTGATCGGCCCGATATCGAATATTTTTGGCGTACCCTTTTCTTGGATGAGGACCACGGGCAGGTCGAAAGCTTGTCTTATTCCCAGTTCGAAAAGGACATTCGGATTTCGTGTGCTGAGATCACAGATTGCCACCGGTGACTCTATGGTTTTTCTCAGGATATCGAGGTGAATGAAGTTACTCGCCTGAACGTCATCGGCGCGTACTGCGGAAAAGCCTGCGACATCGCATGCAGGTTTGATTATGTCATCGTATACATGTCTGAAATGATTAGGTTCGTACCCTTCGAATTCAGATATGGGCATAATAACAACGCAATCTTTGTTCGTAGTGTTATTTTCATCCTTCTTAATTTTTTGACCTGTGGTCTTTTCCATCTTTTTTGGTAGCGCCCTAAGTGATCTATCAACTTGTTTATATGATTTGATATTTTTTTGTATTAGAGCAAGTCTCTTTTTAAATGGCTGATCGGGGTGCTCGCGCATTTCTAATGCAAACAAAAGGGCGGCGGCGACCTCCGTCACCACCACCCTCAAAACGCTTCAGCCCAAAAGAACCTCAGTCCTTCAACCGCTTCTCGCCCGCCTCAATGCGGATCGGTAGCACGTTTTCGGCTGGCGGCAGCGGGCACACAGCGAAATCGGTAAACGCACACGGCGGATTCAATGCCTTATTGAAATCCAGTACAATGCTGTTTTCGCTCACGTTTTCACCAAACACAAAGCGGCACGCGCCATAGGTACTGTCGCGGCTGGTCAGGTCGCGAATGACGAACTGCGGGCTTTCCTTGGTGCCGTGCGTTGCCAGCAACTCATAGGTCACGCCGTCCCTGTCGAACACGGCCTTATGCGTTGCCTGAACTTCGGTGGGGATCGCCTTCGAGGTCGAGATGGAGAGGTTCTTCGCCTCTTCGAGCGCCACCCACTTGGCTTCAATGCGCCAGCTTGGGTCCAGATCGAAATATTCGATCTCGCCCAACTCTTCGCCAGCCTTGGACGCGGTGTCGCGCACGCGAACAGCATTCTCGCCGTTCAGTGTTGTGACTTCAAGAAGCAGGTTCTCAGCCGTGAAGCGCGGTGGCTTATACTTGTTCAATTCGAGCTTAATCGGCGCCGAGCCATCAGCCGCGGCATAAGTCACTCCGCCGTCAGCGTCCTGTGTCAGCGTGCCGACATAAGCCGGGCCGGTCGGCAAGATAATGTCGTTATCGTCTGCCGCGCCAATTTTGACTGTGCCTTCACTCAGCCAGTCGCGCGCAATGATATTGAGCCAGCCATCTGGAGCCTGCAGCGCCTCAAGGCGGCGGATTTTCCAGGCGGCATATTCAGTTGGATAGTCAGTCATAGCTCTTCATCCTTGAACGAGAGGCGCGGCACGCTGGCGAGCAGCCGCTGCGTATAGGCATGTTGCGGATTGGCGAGAACTTCAGCAGTCTTACCCTGCTCGACGATCACGCCCTTTTCCAAAATGATAATGTGTTCGCACAGCGCTGCGACGACCGCGATGTCATGCGAAACGAAGAGTAGGGCCATATCGCGGCTCAGTGTGCGGAGCAGTTCAACAACGCGCACCTTGGTCGTCAGATCCAGCGCGCTCACGGCTTCGTCGGCAAGCAGCAGCTTGGGCTTTGCTACAATTGCGCGCGCAATAGCGGTGCGTTGACGCTGGCCGCCCGAGAACTGGTGCGGGTAGCGATTGGCACTATCGGCCTCAAGGCCAACGGCCTCCAGCGCAGCCATAACCATAGCCTTGTGGTCGCCTGCGATACGCAGCGATTTCAACGGCTCGGCAATAATGGAAAACACTTTTTGGCGCGGATCGAGCGAGGAGTAGGGGTCTTGGAACACCACCTGCGCCTGCCGACGATAATCGCGCATAAACGCCCGATTGCTCGGGTCGAGAACCTGCCCATCAAACCGAATGGTCCCGCCCTGGGGCTTGGTCAGGCCCAGCAGCAGACGGAGCAGCGTGGTTTTGCCCGAGCCGGATTCCCCCACAAGGCCAACGGTAGCGCCCGGTGCGATCTCAGTGGAGACGCCAGCCAAAATCTGCCGCTCGCTTGTATA
Source organism: Devosia sp. MC1541 (assembly GCF_012847305.1). Taxonomy (NCBI): domain Bacteria; kingdom Pseudomonadati; phylum Pseudomonadota; class Alphaproteobacteria; order Hyphomicrobiales; family Devosiaceae; genus Devosia; species Devosia sp. MC1541. The sequence continues at coordinate 586,378 of NZ_JABBDZ010000001.1, read as the reverse complement.
AGCGAAGCTGACATTGTCGATGCTAACGAGGCTCATGCTTGGCCCCCGATCGCGTTGTCAAAGGCCTTCGCTGCCGCCAGCAGGCTCTTGGTGTAATCATGCTGAGGCGAACGGAATACCTCGCCCACAGCACCGGCTTCCACGGCTACCCCGTGCCGCATTACCACCACACGGTCCACCGTATTGGCGACCACCGGCAGATCGTGGCTGATAAAGAGAAGTGCCATGTTACGTTCCGCCACGAGCCGTTTGATAAGACTCATGATTTCGGCCTGCGTTGTCACGTCGAGCGCAGTCGTCGGCTCATCGGCAATGAGCAGCTCCGGCTTGCAGGCCAGAGCCATCGCAATGGCGATACGTTGGCGCTGACCGCCCGACATCTCATGCGGATATTTGCTGGCGAGCGATGCTGGCAGGTTCACTTCACGCATAAGCGCCGCGACGTCCGCATCCATCTCAATGCGCGTCAGCCGATCGCCATCGCGCTTGGCGCGGCGGGCCACCACTTCGCTGATCTGCTCGCCCACCCGCATCAGCGGATCAAGCGCCGTAAGGGGTTCTTGGAAAACAATGGCAACAGTCGTCCCGCGCAGCGGATTGAGATCGCTATCTTTAGCGCCGATGATTTGCGTGTCGTTCAGTACCACCGAACCTTCAGCCGACAGCCCCCGAGCCAATAGTCCGGTAACGGCGAGCGAAGTCAGTGATTTGCCCGACCCTGATTCCCCGATCAGCCCCAGACGTTCCCCCTTGTCGAGGGTGAAGCTCAACTCCGAAACCAGAACTTTGTTGCCCGCCTTCACGGTGAGATTTGCAACACTAAGAAGGCTCATCGTCCCTGCCTCGTCGGATCAATGACGTCGCGGAGACCGTCTGCAAGAAGATTGACGCCGATGGCCAGCGTCACCAGTGCCACACCCGGTGCGATGGCGCCCAGCGGCGCGTTGTAAACCGTGGCCTGCGCTTCCTGTAGCATTCGCCCCCACGAGGCGTTTGGCGGCGGCGCACCGAGGCCCAGATAAGAGAGCGAAGCTTCCGCGATCACCGCGAGGCCAAATTGCAGCGCAAAATTCACCGATAGCGTCGGCCAGATATTGGGGATGATGTGGACGAAGACGATTTTTAGCCAGCTCGACCCCGAGGTTCGCGCCGCCGTAATGTAGTCCATCACCAGCACGCGCTTGACGAGGATACGCGTCAGCCGCGCCACAATCGCCGAAAGCGCAATGCCCAGCGCCAGAATGGCCGAGCCCAACGACGCCGTTTCACTCGCTGCCACAACCAGCATGGCAATTAGAAGTGTCGGGAAGGCGATGAGAATATCGAGCGTGGCCGCGAGAGCATCATCAAGCCAGCGCGTTGCGAAGGCGGCGATTGTGCCCAGCGTCACACCGATTACCCCGCCAATGATCACAGCGGAAACGCCGACCTGTAGCGCGATGCGGCTACCGATCATCAATTGGGTGAACAGATCGCGACCGAGACGGTCGGTCCCTGTCCAGTGCAGCCAGCTCGCGCCTTCAAGCCGTCCGCCGGTAAAGGCATTCGGGTCGTACGGCAGCCACACCAGCGTGAGCAGGCCCACGACCACATGCAGGCCAACGAGAAAAATCCCGGCCCACAAGGTGAGTGAAAGTTTTGGTTTGGCTGGCGGGCTTAAGTCCATGGTCTGACTCATGCTTGCACCCGCGATTTTGTCCGCAGACGCGGATCGACAACACGTTGCAAAATGTCCGCAGCAAAGCCGATCAGCAGGACGAGAAGGGTAGAGATAATGAGGACACCCTGCACATTGGGGTAGTCGCGCTGTTGGATCGCCAGCAGCAGCATCGAGCCCATGCCCGGCAGGCTAAACACCTTCTCGATCACCACGGCGCCAAGAAATGTCGTCGCCAACTCAATGCCCAAAATAGAAATCACCGGCACAGCGCCATTGCGTAGACCATGCTTGAGCAGAGCTTCGGTAAAGCCTGCGCCCATAGCGCGGGCCGTCCGCAGATAGTCACTGCCCAGAACGTCCAGTGTTGCTGCTCGAACATAGCGCAACAGCGAAGCGCCCATCACCAGCCCAATGGTCACCGCCGGTAGGATCATGCCAATCGCAGCGTCAGAGAAATTAGCCCATCCCTTGAGCGGGAACCCGCCAGAGGGGAGCCAGCGCAAATTGATGGCAAACAGCGTCACCAGCAAAATCCCCACCCAGAACACCGGGATGGCAATACCCAATTGAGAAACCACCGAGATCAACCAGCCATACCATTTGTCCGCTTTCACCGCAGAGACGATGCCAAGTGGGACAGCAATCAAAATAGAAAGGACAAATCCCAGCAGCGCCAGTGGCAGCGTCACCGACATGCGGTTGCCGATTTCCTCAAGCACCGAGGCTTTGCTGACAAAGCTATTGCCGAGGTCAAAACGGATGAGGCTTTGCAGATAGCTGCCAAATTGCACGTAAAGCGACTGGTCAGAACCAACCTGCGCGCGCGCCGCTTCAATTTGTGCTGGAGTTGCTCCGACACCAAGCAGCGCATTGGCTGGGTCGCCGGGTAGCAAACGCAAAAGGACAAAGAGCACAATCGCCGCAATAAACAGCGATACCAACAAGATGAACGTGCGTCGGATCGTATAGGCGAGAATGGCCGAGAATCCCTAATTCGAAGAGAAAGCGCGACATTAGCTTCCTCGTAATGACAACGCCACCGGGCGAACCCGGTGGCGCGTATAATTCGTGTCTCTAAAGACTATAAGCGCGAGGCTTATTCAGTCTTTTCGATGCCATAGGCTGGGAACTGCGAGTTCAGGCCATTGACTGGGTAGCCGGTGACATTTGCGGCCGAAACCACGATCTGTGGGTAGAGGTAGAGCCAGTTGCTGGCTGCATCTTCCGCAATGATCTTGTTGGCTTCGGTGAGCTTAGCCACCTGTTCGGTTTCGTCGGCCGCAGCTTCCGCACCAGCAATCAGCTCAACAACCGCTGGGTTGTTGTAGCCCCAGTAGAAGTCTGGGTTGCCGTAGAACACGATATCGCGGTGATTGACGTGTTCCTGCAGGGTCGCCTGGAAATCCTTCGCTTGGTAGATCTTGGTGTACCATTCGTTGGAGGTGATGATGTTGATGTTCACCTTCACGCCGATCTTGGCATATTCCGTCTGCAGGAACTGCGCGATGATCGGATGCGGATCGTAGTCTGGGGTGTCGATGGTGAATTCAAAGCCATCTGGATAGCCAGCTTCCGCCAGCAGAGCCTTTGCGCTTTCAACGTCATAGGCATCGACGCCGGTCAGGTCTACATACCAAGGATCGGTGGGTGGGACGAACGAGCCGATCAGCGTGCCATAGTCACCCCAGATGGAGTTCAAGAGGCGCGCCTTGTCGGTTGCGCGGGCCAGAGCCTTGCGAACCTTGACGTTATCAAACGGTGCAACGCGGTCGTTGTAAGCCAGCAGCGCCTTGGTGGTCGAAGCGCCTTCGGTCACGGTGTAGGCCGGATTGTCAGCGAACTGCTGCAGCGAATCCGGGCTCTGTACCGAGGTCACAACGTCGACCGCATTGGTCAAAAGTGCGTTGTTGAGCGCAGTGGCATCCGTGAAATAGGTATAGATCACTTCAGCGTTCTTTGGCGCTTCGCCCCAATAGGCATCGTTGCGGGTCAGCGCCAGCGCCGAACCACGGCGCCATTCGCCAAGCTTGTATGGGCCAGTGCCGTCGGCTGCAGCAGTGATGTCACCAGCAGCGTCGTTGACGATCCATACATAAGAGAGATTGTACGGCAGGTTCACCGAACGTGCGGACAGGGTGATGACCACGGTCTGATCATCTGGCGCGTCGATTGCGGTGATGGTCTTGAGGCTGTTCTTACGCGAGCTCTTGGAAGCCTCTGCGGTAACGCGCTCGATCGAGTTCTTCACGTCAGCAGCGGTCAGCGGATCGCCCGAGTGGAAGGTCACACCAGACTTAAGCTTGAAGGTGTGGGTGAGACCGTCTTCGCTGACTTCGTGGCTCTCAACCAGCTTGGCGTCGACAGTGCCTGCGTCGGTCAGTTGGTACAGAGCTTCATAAACGTTGCCGTTGAAAGCTTCGTTGATGCCCTGGCCAGCGCCTGCGGTATTGTCGAGGTTCTGCGGCTCATAGAGCGAACCAATGCGGATGGACGCATCTGGGTTATAAGACTGCGCCCAAGCGGTCGTGGCGGTGGAGACGCCAGCGAGGAGAGCGGCGGTGATAAGAAGCTTTGAGACTTTCACTTTTGGAACTCTCAGTTAAAACATTGGCTGAAATTATATCCCTCTCGTTTCGGGAAAACACTATCGAGCGGGTAGAGATTTTCGCGAAACTCGTTCGCTTTTGAGAATATCTTTCTCTGCTGAGCGGGCGATTTGAAACGAGTAAATGAGGCTGGCATGAGAGTTTTGATCGTTGGTGCAGGAATCGCAGGCCTTAGCTTGGCATGGCGGTTACGCAAGCGCGGGGTAGAGGTCACGCTGTTCGATCAGGGCCCCATCCCGAACCCAATCTCATCGTCCTTCGATGAGCATAGGATCACGCGTCACACCTATACGGGAATGCCGGGGTACACCGCGCTCATGCCGCGGACTTTTGAGCTCTATGACGAACTCTGGGCCGACATTGGCGCGACCCATATCCATAAGACCCCGGCGATCTATGTCTCCCGCACTGACGCGGACATATACACCAGCACCGCCACGGCTTTGGATGCGGTGGGCATCAAGCATCGTCCGCTCACACTCACCGAGCTCGAGCAGCGTCTTCCCTTCCTCAATATGAAGGGCGCTGTCAGCGCTTATGAAGCGGATGGGGCAGGGCTCCTCTATGCAGATCGCATTGTCACCGATCTTGCGAAATGGCTCGATGCAAATGGGGCCGATCTTCGCCCCAACACGCGCGTCACCAAGGTTGATGCCATAGCGGGAACGGTCGAGGCCGACGGTCAGATCATTACCGGCGATATGGTCGTGGTCTGCGCCGGCGCCTGGATCAGCGATCTCTTGCCCGGTTATGCCAACATTGCCGAGGCCTCTCGCCAGATGGTGCTCTATCTCGAGCCGCCCGCTCAATATGCCGATGCTTGGAACAACGCGCCGGTTGTCATCGACCATCTGGACGACAAGCTCGCCTATATCCTGCCGCCCAAAGACGGTACGCGCCTCAAGATTGGTGACCACTTTTTCTCGCGCATTGGCCACGGTTCGGACAATCGCATCGCGACTGCAGAGGACTACAAGCCGGTGCAGGATGCCTTGAGTCGAGTTTTTAAGGATGCGTCCCAGTACACTGAATTAGAACGCAAAATTTGCTATTACACCGTGACCGAAGAAGAGCGGTTCCGCGTCGAACCACTCGACGCCAAAGGCTGGGTTGTCAGCGCCTGTTCCGGCCACGGTTTTAAGCTCGGGGTCATGGTGGGCGAAACCGTCTGTCGCGCCATTCTCGGGGATATTGCCGCCGAAACCGCTACGCAGATGTTGGCCGGACGCACCGTGCTCTAGCCGTCAAATCCGCGTCGTCTTTGAACTTGTGACGCATTCGATCAAATTACGTCGTTGGCAAGTAATGTTCCGCCATGTACCGTGCGTGGCGGAATAGTTGACTGATATTTTTAGAATTGTCCGAGTTGCTCGGATGTTTGCGACATTGGAGATCGAATAAATGAGGACAAAGATATTATTGGCAGGAGCGATCGCGGTGGCGTTAGCCGGTCTCGCTTATGCAGGTCCCTCGAAGGGCAACGTCTTTACACGTTGGATATCTGAGGAGCCTGAAGCCATGGTCACGGACATGTTCGATCAGAACGACGTGGACAAAAGCGGCTCGATCTCTCGTGACGAAGCGCTTGCATATTTTGAACGGCTATCAGCAGAAATTAAGTAACTGAACCATCTCGCCCTAATGGCTGGTGCTTAGCGTCGCACTATCGGGGAGTTGGTTTTTGCGCTTGAGGTGCAGGCAGTGTCTGCGCCTCTCATCTATTGCGGTGCTAGCCGGCCTTTAGCGTCCCATAAAGCGGAATGCTTCGTCGAGGATGGACCGCAGCGAAGCCTCATCGTCTCGCGCCCATTGCGACCAGCAATAATCCAGTACGGCAATTGCCGCCGTGGCCATGGCGTGAGCTTGGATGTCGGTCAGGCCCTCTTCCTCCAGTACAGCTGCAAGTCGTTCAATCTGCGGCAGGCGTGCCCGACGCAACCTAGCCCCTAGCATGGGCTGCGATTGAATAAGGCGCGTGCGTGCGCGCAATTTTTCGCTGTTCGTTTCTGCGGCCAGCACAGTGGGTTCAAATGCCCGGCGCATCCGCGCCCACAGACCGTCCTCCGTGTCCGCCGCAAATTCCCGGAACCTGCGCTCAAAGAAGTCGTCAGCCTCCAGCATCGCAGCGATGATCACTTCGTCCTTAGATCCGAAATATCGGAAGAACGTCGCTCGCGAGATGCCAACGGCCTTGGCGAGTTCGTCCGCCGTCATGCCATCATAACCATGCGCGAGGAGCACATCGAGCGCCGCTCGTGCCGTTTCGGTCCGCATGATTTCAGCGGTGCGTTCGCGCAAATTCATTTCTCACGACTCCCTATCGTGTGATACGCAGTCTCATATAGTAGACCCAATCTTAAAATTCGAGGCCTTTCGTGCGAGCCGACTCCGCTCATGTTTTTTCTTCACCCTATAGCAGCGCAAGACAAAGCCTCACCGTAGGCGTTCTTGCCTTTGCGGGCATGGGCGCGTCTTTCATGCAGACGATCCTCATTCCAATTCAGAGCAAGTTGCCTGAATTGCTCAATGCGCCGGCAGAAGACACCGCTTGGGTGATCACAGCCACTCTCTTGGCCGCCTCGGTCTCAACCCCGATTGTGGGCAAGCTTGGCGACATGTTCGGCAAGCGTACTGTCGCGCTGATCCTGATGGCTATTCTGACCCTGGGCTCGCTAGTCTGCGCCATGTCTCAAGGCCTCATACCCATGATCCTTGGCCGCACGCTTCAGGGCATGGGCATGGGTGTTATCCCTCTCGGCATTTCCCTTCTGCGCGACATTGTCGATACGCGGCGCTTGGGCAGTTCCATTGCTTTGGTCAGTGCGACGCTCGGCGTTGGCGGTGCCATCGGCTTGCCGGTCAGCGCTCTGGTGACCGAAAATCTTGATTGGCACATGCTGTTCATTTTGGCGGCGGGTCTCGCCACACTCGCCTTTGCGCTGATCTGGGCAATCGTGCCAAAGACCGGCGTCAAGAGCGGTGGACGCGTTGACGTGGTTGGTGTCATCGGTCTCGCCATTGGTCTTACTGGGCTGCTGCTTGCGATCTCCCGCGGCAACACTTGGGGCTGGGGCGCTATGCCGACCTTGCTGTGCTTTGGCGTCGGCCTTGTCGCTTTGGCGCTATGGACCATCTACGAATTGCGCATTTCCAACCCATTGGTCGACCTGCGCGTGAGCGTTAAGCCTGCCGTTCTCACTACCAATCTTGCGTCAGTGGCCATGGGCTTTGCCCTGTTCTCTTCCAGCATCGCCTTCCCACAATTGCTGCAGTTTCCTGCCGCCTTGGGCGGAATGGGGATCGATCTTCTCTCCGCCAGCCTGATGCTCATGCCTGCCGGCTTGGCCATGCTGGCCATGTCGCCGATTTCCGGTCGTATTGCCCGCAGTGTGGGTGCGCGCCCGCTTCTCGTGGCTGGCGCTTCAGTGATCGCGGTGGCCTATCTCTTCTGCGTTCTTGTGCCTCTGCAAGCCATCTACATCCCGATCGTGAATGTGGTCATCGGCATCGGCATCGGCCTTGGCTACGCAGCAATGCCCGCGCTGATAATGGATGCGGTCCCGCGCAGTGAAACCGCTGCCGCCAACGGCCTGAATACGCTCATGCGCTCGTTCGGCACCACCGTAGCCGCAGCACTGGTAGGCTCGATCCTTGCGAGCACAGCCAGTGCTGATCATAGCGCCGGGTTCCACTCCGTCTTCGTCATGGGGCTGGTCGCTGCCGTGGTATGCGCAGTCCTCGCTATGCTGATCCCGCGCAGCACAACGGCATAAGCTCGGTACAGATTCTGTTCTACGCTAAACGGCATAGACCGCTCCCATTCGGGGGCGGTCTTTTTTTGTCCCGAGAGCCGAGACTAAAATTCTGCTCGTCAAATATGTCAGATGGATCTGACCGCTTAGGCCTGCTTGATCACTGGTAGTACTCAAATTTTTCCGCGAGCGACTATTTATCGACTTGCGCAGACTGTGCGCCTCGCAGGTCCTGAAACCGGCCTCCATGCACACCCGCAATTGGCATCTTGCACGAAACTGGAATACCAGTTTGATTGTTTGAGTTTACGGCGGCTAGAATATTTCTTGGACGCCCGGTCGCTTACCCAGTCCACATTGCCTCGCAGCAGTTTTGATTATCAGGTTGTCGATGAAATTTTCTAAGTTAGCTTTTTGTGTCGCAGCCTCTGGGTTGTCACTGTCCGGCCCGGCTTTCGGCCAGCAGATACTGGGAGCGCTGGACGGTGTTGTGGATCAGCAATTGCAACGCGGCTGGTTTGCCGGCGAGCAAGACGGCTGGTTCGTTATGCGCAACGACACTCTCGAAAAATCCGAACAAACTCTGACCATCAAAGCGGGCCCGCCCAGTGCCGCGGGGCGTCGTGCTTCCGTCAATGTTTCCATCAGTTCCGACCAGCCCACTGCTGCCATCGGGATGGTGGTGCGCAACAGTGCCAACAAGGGGACCTGCGTCGCCGAGTTAACTGCGGAAGCGGCTGCCAATCTGTTTTGCGTCATCGATGGGAAATTTGAATCAGTCGCCACGGTCGCCAAAGCCGCGAAACTCGATGGCACTGACGTCATTGATTTGATCGAAACGCCCGGTCTTGCCACCTTCATCGTCAACGGCAAGCTTCTGGGTGACGTCCCAAATGCCGCCGCGTTGGGCGACGAGCTTGGGGTTATGGCCTTCGAGCGCGGCACCTTTGGCGTCGCTGAATTCATGGTGACCGATATGGAGGACAGTGCTCCTCCACTGGCTCAAGGCTCGGGTCTGCCACCACGGGGCGGCAGCGCAGGCGCGTCAGCACCCGCTGATGCCCCCGCCACAACACCGCCACCGGCGGGGAGCGACGCCAATGCCACCCGCATGGCTGAGATCATGGGGCCGCTGGCGACCTCGATCATTGGCTCCGGAAACCGTGAAGGGTGGGGCACGTTTTTCGAGAATGAGTGGTTGGTGCTGGTCAACGAAAACAAGGCAAGCTCGGAAAACTTCTTCACCATGCCTATGGGCGGCCCCGTCGCTTCCGGCGAGCGCGTCGTAAAGGTCAACGTCAACATTCGCCCCCCACAAGGCCGGACTGTCGAGGAGTTCAAACTCTCGGCGGCTGGCATTGTTGTCGAAAGCGCTACCACCAAGAACTCATGCCTTGGCGAGATCACCCTGGGTGGTGATGGCCTCGTCCTGTGCTTTGGTGAGGACGGCAAATCTACCGAGATTGGTCGCCTCCCGGGCGCTGCGAAGGTGGACGGCACTGATCTGCTGGAATGGGTTGAACAGCCCGGCGTGGGTGGCTTTTTCCTCAATGGAAAGCTCATCGCACAGGTCAATGAGCAGGCAATTCTTGGCGGTGCCGTTGGCATTTTGGCCTACGAGCGTGGCGATTTCTATTTTAGCGATTTTGCCGTGTCGACGACCAATGCTGCAGCGCCGCAAACGACGGGAACCAGCGCCGCTCCGCCCCCAACCTCATCAACAGGGGAGGGAGCTATCCCCTTCATCAACACACATGAGTCGCAATTGATCGGCGCTTATCTGGGCGTCACCAATGGCATTTTCATGCATGAATTCGGCCATGCCCTGATTGCCGAACTGCAATTGCCCTCCACCGGGCCGGAAGAAGACGCAGTCGACATTTTCTCCGCGCTGCGCGTCGTCGAGCCGACCATGTATCCCTCGGGTGATGAAAACATCGATCTGATCGGCCGCGAAGTGGCGATCTACTCGGTCCTGCCTTGGTACTATGGCGGTATGATCAATTCCCAGACCGGCGAGCAGTTGCCTTGGCAGGATGAGCACACCGGCGATTTGCGGCGCTTCCGCAATACGTTCTGCGTGATCTACGGTGGCAATCCGGGTCTTTACGAACACATCGCCGAGCAGGTCGGCATGGAAGAGCGGACGCTGTCGCGTTGCGCCGAAGAGTTCAATCGCCAAAACCGCGCTTGGCGCACAATCCTGGCGCCGCACACTCGCATTAGCACATGGCATCCAGACGGGCATTTGATGGCTGATGCCCCCGGCGCTGCTGTGAAGGTGACGTTCGAGCTGCCGACAACTCCGGTCAGCCGTTTCTTGGTCGAAACATTTGAAGATGGTTTGCGCGGTTTTGCCGAAGACCTTGCCAAGACTTACGTTCTGCCGCGTGACCTGAGTGTGACCTATCGCCAGTGCGGTGAACTCAACGCATGGTATAACCCCAGTGAGGGCAGTATCACCATGTGCTACGACCTCATTGAATATCTCATTGGCATGCTCGCTGAGGTGGAACTGGGTGGAACGCAGACTTCCTCCGCACCACCGGCTCAGGCCGACACTGTTGCCGTGACCTCAGAGATGATGGTTACCGCGGGCGCGCTCAACGAGCTGGCCGATTATGGTGTCCCTGCAACCTCCGTCCTCTTCCCCGCGCCCTATCGCGGTCCAACACCCGCTGCTCACATGCGCGCCGATGTGTTGACGACCCCCGCCATCGTCGACCTACTGACCGGCAACGACAATTGGTTGTTGGTGGATACCAGTGGCGGCACAGCAACCTTGCCCGGCGCTTTTGCAGTGGTCGATGCCGGGCGCGACGGCAGCCTTACAGATAGATTTCAGGGGCTTATCGAAGACTGGCTGACCGAGGAGACCGGCGGCGACAAATCCGTCCCGATCATTTTCTTCGGCGCAGGCATGCAGGACCGCTCCTCCTACAATGCCGCTCTGCGGGCTGGCATGGCCGGCTGGAAGGCCTATTGGTACCGTGGCGGTATCGAGGCCTGGCGCTCCAACGGTCTGCCCATGGCCGGACAAATCGACTAGCCGATGTCACTGACCCATCCTGCCTTGGCGTCGTCAAACAACGCTAGGCTTGATGGATCAGGTGACCCACCAGTGCAATCGTACCCGAATGCTCCGGGGCAGTGCGCAAACGCTGCCCCTTCTGCCGAAAGTTCGATAACAATTTCAGGAAACTGGCGACCCCTGCAGGATTCGAACCTGCGACCTACGGATTAGAAGTCCGTTGCTCTATCCAGCTGAGCTAAGGGGCCTAGCGGGCTTTGCTTTACAGCATTTTGCTGAAATTACCACACCCCACTTGCGCTCTCACGCGTCTGCCTGTGGGTGACTGGTGCTTTCCCGAACAATGAGCTCCGAGTTCAACACAATACGCAGCTGTCCGCGCTTGGTGTAGCCGTCTTCCAGCATGTCGATCAGCGTTTCTGCGGCCATCCGGCCCAGCGTTTGCCGTGGCTGTCTTATCGTCGTCAGGGCAGGGGTATAGTGCGCCGCCACGTCGAGATCGTCATAGCCGATAATGGAAATATCGCGCGGGCAGAGGATGCCGTGTCGACGCAAGCCGGACATGAACCCGATCGCCGATTCGTCATTGGCTGCGAACACGGCCGTCGGGCGCTCAGACAGCGAAGCAAAGCGTGATGCCGCGCCGAACCCGCTGTCCATTTCAAAATTGCCGCGCAGCAGCCACTCTGGCGACACTGGCAGATCTGCACGCTTCATCGCTGCCAGAAATCCCTTGAGCCGCTCCTTGGCGACAACATTGCTCTCAGGTCCGAGCAGGTGCCCAATCCGTTTGTGGCCAAGATCGATTAAATGCTGGGTGGCGCGGTCAGCAGACTGCGCATTGTCGGTGAGCACCGTGTGGAACCCTGCGTTCATGATCTCCTCGCAGGCGACCACAAGGGGAATTGCATGCGGTTCTGAGGTCAGAATTTGCAGAGTCCGCGCGTCGAGCGACCCATCCAACAGCAAAAGGCCGTCGGCGCGATTGGAAAGCAAATAGCTTTGCAATTGCATAGCACTCTCGGCGCCGATGTAGAGATTGGCAATTAAAACGCCGTATCCGCGGGCCGTGGCCTCGCGCTCAATTGCATCCAGAATAGACGAGAAGAAGCCGTTTCTGATATCCGGAAGTGCAACTAATATAGTCTTGGTAGTCCTTTGCCGCAGCGAGCGGGCCGCTAAATTGAGGGTGTAACCGGTTACATGGATCGCATCAGCAACTTTTGCACGCGTGGTCTCACTCACCCGATCTGGGTGAGATAAAGCGCGGCTCACAGTGGCAGTCGATACTTGCGCTGCTAGGGCAACATCTTGAATTGTAGGTGTTTTTCTATGCTCAGACACGTCTGGCAGCTCCCCTCTGTGCTGACAGCTTATGCAATCGATGTAAAACACTCTTGACAGCAGCGCAAGGCGTGTATGAAACTCCTGAAATCGATTGCAATGCCATTTTAGGGGGCACATGCAATCGATTACACACCGATGCGGCTCCTGTTCTGGGAAGAGGAGGGTTGCATCAGGTGCATCACTGGGGCGGTGGCGCCCCGTGTCTCGGGAGGACAATCTCATGAAGAAGTTCGCAGTGGTTGCCGCTATGGCAACCGCTTTCCTCGGCTCGACTGCTGCTTACGCTGTTGATCTTGAAGTCACCCACTGGTGGACTTCCGCTGGTGAAGCGGCAGCGGTCTCCGAATTCGCCAAGATTTTTGAAGCTGAAACCGGCAACAAGTGGGTCGATAGCGCCCTTGCTGGTTCGGGCACTGGCGCAAACCCAGTCATCATTTCCCGCATCATCGGTGGCAACCCAATGGGCGCGACCATGATGAACACCGGCCGTGACGCTGAAGAGCTGATCCAGGCTGGCCTGATGCGCGACCTGACCGACATCGTCGCCGACATGGACATCGAAAGCTTCTATGTCGATCCGACCCAGCTTGAGCCATGCAAGTACGAAGGCGGTCTCTACTGCCTGCCAGTCAACATCCACTCGTGGGATTGGCTCTGGCTCTCCACCAAGGCTTACGAAAAGATTGGTCAGCCAGTTCCAACCAACTGGGACGAATACGTAGCGTCCTGGCCTGCTCTGCAGGAAGCCGGCATTCTGCCATTCGGTCTCGCAACCGGCTGGCCGATCAACGGCGTACCAGGCGTTCTGATGGCTGGTATCGGTGGTGCTGATCTGGTTCTCAAGATCAACCGCGACAAGGACCCAGAAGCTGTGCGTTCGCCAGAGTTCCGCAAGGTTGCGGAAGCTATGGACTCGCTCCGTAAGGTCACTGCACCAGAAACCATGGTTCCGTCCTTCGGCGACGTTGGCAATCAGCTCCTCGCTGGTGAAGCTGCTGGTAACATCCACGGTGACTGGCTCGCTGGCGACCTGCAGATCGCAGGCGGCGTACCAGGCGTAGACTATGAATGCCTTCCAGGCCTCGGCCTTGGCACTCAGCTCACCGGCGGTGGCGACAGCTTCTACTTCCCTAAGCTCCCAGAAGGCACTTCTCAGGAAGTTCTTGATGCACAGGCAGATCTTGCTCGCCTGCTCATCTCTCCAGAAGCTCAGCTGAAGTTCAACATGGTCAAGGGCTCCATGCCGATCCGTACCGACATCGACCTGTCGGGCGCGAATGCTTGCATGAAGAAGGCCATCGACCTGCTCGGCAATGGCCTGCTGCCATCGGGTGACTTCTCGCTCTCGAGCGATACCCAGCAGCAGCTGCAGGATCTCGATCTCGAGTTCTTCGCCGATGAAAACATCACTGTTGATGACTACATCGAGCGCCGTGCCGAAATCGTCGCTCAGGCTGACTAATCCTGCCTGAGTTGAATGAGGACTAGTTCTCATTCCTGAAAGCGGTGGTCGATCTCCGGATTGGAGGTCGACCATCTTCTCAATGGAGAGAAAAATGGCGGACATAGCCGTTCAAACGGCGGAGGAGGGTCGCGACGTCGCTCGACCTGGTCTCCTGCAAAAAACCTTCCGGAAAAACCTGCCCGCCAAAATAGCGGCGCTGCCCATGATCGCGACAGTTCTCGTCGTCTTCGTCGGGTGCACGATCTGGACCATCTATTATTCTTTTACCAACTCGAAGCTCCTGCCGACTGGCAAGTTCGTTGGCTTCGACCAGTATGATCGCCTGTTTGCGACCAGCCGTTGGAACATCTCGGTCACCAATCTGATGACCTATGGCGCCATGAGCCTGGTGCTGACGCTGGTACTGGGTTTCCTCTTGGCAGTTTTGATGGACCAGAAGATCCGCTTTGAAAGCGCCTTCCGCACCATCATGCTCTATCCTTTCGCTTTGTCGTTCATCGTTACTGGCCTTGTTTGGCAGTGGATCATGAACCCCACTCTCGGCCTTCAGGGCGCGATGCGCGATCTGGGCTGGGCTAACTTTACCTTCGATTGGATTTCCAATCCGCGCATGGTGCTGTTTGCGTTGCTGATCGCCGGCCTATGGCAGGGCGTTGGCTTCTGCATGGTTCTCATGCTTGCCGGTCTGCGCGGCGTTGATGAAGAAATCTGGAAGGCCGCGCGCGTCGATGGCATTCCGACCTGGCGCACTTATATCTCGATCGTTTTGCCAATGATGCGTGGCGTTCTCGTCACCGCTGTGGTGCTGATCGGCTCCGGCATCGTGCGCCTTTACGATTTGGTCGTTGCGCTCACCAATGGCGGCCCCGGTATTTCGTCCGAAGTGCCAGCCAAATACGTCGTTAACTACATGTTCTCTGGCGGCAATATCGGCCAGGCGATGGCCGCAGCCACCATGATGCTGATTTCCGTCATGATCATCATGATCCCGTGGGCCTATCTGGAATTCGGCGGGAAGGGCAAACGCACATGAGTACCACTGCAACCATGACTGGCGCTGCGCCTGTTTCGTCGACCGAACCGCGCGGCCCCAAGCCAAAGCCCTTCTTCACCCCGAAGAAGATCATGCTCTACACGACGCTGGTTTTCTTCGCGCTTTACTTCCTGTTCCCGCTCTATGTGATGGTCTCGACCTCGTTCAAGACCATGCCGGAAATCCGCTTCGGGTCGATCTTCGCACTGCCCAATCAGATCAATTTTGATGCTTGGGTCAGTGCTTGGACCAGTGCTTGTACGGGTCTGACCTGTAATGGCCTGTCCCCGGGGTTCTGGAACTCGGTCAAGATCACCGTTCCCTCCACGATCGTCTCGATCTTCATCGCCGCGATTAACGGCTATGCTCTGGTCAACTGGCGCTTCAAGGGCTCGGAAATCTTCTTTTCGATCCTCATCTTCGGCTCGTTCATCCCCTATCAGGTGATGCTCTATCCGCTCGTGATGATCACCCGTGAACTGGGCATTTTCGGCAAGCTCGAAGCCGTCATTCTGATCCACACCATCTTCGGCATGCCGATACTGACGCTGCTGTTCCGCAACTACTTCGCTTCCTTGCCACAAGAGCTGTTCAAGGCTGCGCGTGTCGACGGGGCAGGGTTCTGGCGCATCTTCTTTGAAATCATGCTGCCAATGTCGCTGCCAATCTTCGTGGTTGCGCTCATCCTGCAGATCACCGGCATCTGGAACGACTTCCTCTTCGGCGCTGTCTTCGCAGGCACGCATAACCAGCCGATGACCGTTCAGCTGAACAATATCGTCAACTCCGCCCAAGGTACGCCTGAGTACAACGTCAACATGGCGGCTACCGTACTCACCGGCCTCGTGCCTTTGATCGTCTACTTTGTCTCCGGCAAGCTGTTTGTCCGCGGTGTCGCCGCTGGCGCCGTGAAGGGATAACGACCATGCAATCAAGCGTTTCCATTAAAGACCTGTCCCTCAACTTCGGCTCCGTCAAGGTTCTCGAAAACCTCAACCTCGACATCGCGCAGGGCGAGTTCATCGTTCTCCTGGGCCCATCGGGTTGTGGCAAGTCGACCTTGCTCAACTGCATCGCGGGCTTGCTCGAAGTTTCTGACGGCCAGATCTTCATCAACGGCAAGAACGTCACTTGGGAAGAGCCCAAGGATCGTGGCATCGGCATGGTGTTCCAGTCGTATGCGCTCTATCCGCAGATGTCCGTCGAGAAGAACCTCTCGTTTGGTCTTCGCGTTGCCGGCATGGCAAAGGAAGAGATCGACAAGCGCGTCAAGCGTGCTGCCGAAATCCTACAGATCGAGCCACTTCTCCACCGTAAGCCAGCGAACCTCTCCGGTGGTCAGCGCCAGCGCGTCGCCATTGGCCGTGCACTGGTACGTGACGTGGACGTCTTCCTCTTTGACGAACCACTCTCCAACCTTGACGCCAAGCTGCGCTCGGACCTGCGTGTTGAGATCAAGCGCCTTCACCAGCGCCTGAAGAACACCATGATTTACGTGACCCACGATCAGATCGAGGCGCTCACGCTCGCTGACCGCATTGCCATCATGAAGAATGGTGTCATTCAGCAGCTTGCTGATCCGCACACCATCTACAACAAGCCGGTCAATCTCTACGTCGCGGGTTTCGTCGGCTCGCCGTCGATGAACTTCCTCAACGGAACGCTGGATGGCGCCACTTTCACCGCTGAAGATGGCACCAAAATTCCGGTCGGCACGTATGATTTCGTCAAGCCCGTAACAGGCGCAACCAAGGCTGTTCTCGGCGTTCGCCCAGAACACATCTTCCTTGGCGACGCGGCGCAGGGTTCGCCCTTCACCACACAGGCGGAAATCGAAATCGTTGAGCCTATGGGTTCGGAAACTCTGGCCTGGACCAAGGTCGCTGGTATTTCGGTGACCTTCCGGTGCTCGAGCGACATCGATCTGAACGTCGGCGACAAGGTTACTCTTGGCTTTGATATCGCCCGCGGCTCGCTGTTCAACGCACAGACTGAGAACCGCCTCTAAGATTTAGCAACGGCGTCCTACGGGGCGCCGTTCTTTACCTCCAGTATTACTTTCGCGGTGGTCATTCTGCCCAATGAGACAGACGCAGCGGAACAGGCGACTTAGCCTCACCGTCACCGCATGAACCGTATGAATAGAGACCCTAATGACTCAATTGTCATTCCAGCTGTATAGCGCGCGCAACTATCCATCCTTGCCAGAATTTCTTTCCAAGCTTTCGTCACTTGGCTACACGCAGGTCGAAGGCTACGGCGGTCTCTATGAAGATCCTGCAAGCTTTGCTGCGCACCTCAAAAACAATGGCTTGTCCATGCCGACCGGCCACTTCGGCCTCGATCAGCTCAAGGATACGGCTACCGCGCTCAAGACCGCCGAAATCATCGGCGTAAAGCGCATCTACTGCCCGTTCATCATGCCGGACCAGCGCTCGGAAGATGAGAGCAAGTGGCTCGAATTGGCCGAAACGCTTGCCGAGCTCGGCGAAGTTTACACCAAGGCTGGCTACGGCTTTGGCTGGCACAACCACGATTTTGAATTCCATCCAACGACCTCCGGCCGTACCCCGATGGAGATCATCCTCGAAACCGCTCCGAACATCGAATGGGAATGCGACGTCGCCTGGGTGATCCGCGGCAAGACCGATCCTGTCGCTTGGTTCGATAAGTATGGCGACCGCATCACCGCCGTCCACGTCAAGGACATCGCTCCAGCGGGCGAAAAGACCGACGAAGATGGTTGGGCTGATGTTGGCACTGGCGTTGTCGGCTGGGAAGAGCTGATCAAGAAGGTCGAGGCTAAGACCAAGGCCCAGTATTTCGTTGCCGAACACGACAAGCCATCCGACCCGGTGCGCTTTGCCACCCAGTCGATCGCAAACGCTAAGAACTGGAAGTAATCGCCATGGCGAAGACATACGGCGTCGGCATCATGGGTGCCGGCAATATCTCGGCGGCCTATCTGCGCCTCGCGCCGCTATTCAAGGGCCTCGAAGTGCGCGCTGTCGCTGACATTCTCCCCGAAGCGGCCAAGCGCCGTGCGGATGAATTCGGCGTTGCGGCTCAGACACCTGACGAGCTGCTCAAGAATTCTGAGCTGGACGTAATCGTCAATCTGACCATTCCGTCGACCCATTTCTCAGTGTCCAAGGACATCATCTCCGCTGGCAAGCACGCCTATTCCGAAAAGCCATTTGTGTTGTCGGTTGAAGAAGGCCTTGCGCTCAAAAAGGCCGCCGACGAGCGTGGCCTCAAGGTTGGTTCGGCTCCCGACACTTTCCTCGGTGGCGCGCATCAGCAGGCCCGCGAAATCATCGACAGCGGCAAGCTTGGCAAGATCATGAGCGGCACCATGCACGTCATGAGCCGTGGCATGGAACACTGGCATCCAAATCCGGACTTCTTCTTCCAGCCCGGTGGCGGCCCGATCCTTGATCTTGGTCCATACTACATCACCGATCTCGTGCATCTGCTCGGCCCAGTGAAGCGCCTCTCGGCCTTCACCAACATGGCACGCACAGAACGTATAGTCTCGGCTGAAGGCCCATACAAGGGTTCCTCGATCAAGGTTGGCACCCCAACCACGATCCACGGCATCCTTGAGTTCCACAACGGCGCGATCGTCACCATTGGCGCGAGCTGGGATGTGGCCTCGCACGGCCACCACAACATCGAGCTTTACGGCACCGATGGCTCGATCTTTGTTCCCGATCCGAACTTCTTCGGCGGCGATCTGGTCACCACCGGCATCGAAGGCATTCGCACTGCGGTCGATCCATGGGCCCATCCGTTTGGCGTAGCCAATCAGGACCTCGACAAAGCCGAGCCTCGCGCCAACTACCGCTGCGCCGGTCTCGCGGACATGATGCAGTCAATCGAGACTTCTCAGACGCCACGCTGTGGTTTGGATTCAGCACTGCATGTTGTTGAAGTGATGACTGGGCTGCTCGAAGCCGGCGAGAGCGGAAAAGTTCTTACGCTCAGAACGACATGCGAACGTCCTCGTGCGCTCGGCATAGAAGAGGCGCGGGCGCTGCTAAGAGCTTGATTGACGTGCGTCATTGACAGTCTGTCTAGTGCAGACAAAACTGTGATCACAGCACTTGGGCGGCGAGCAATTGCCGCCCGAAAACTAAGCGGTATCCATTCCGCGGAGGAAAGGGTCTCCTGTCTATTAAGGCACGGAGCCAGAGGAGGACACTATGGCCACCACTATCAAAGGCCCCGCTATTTTCCTGGCGCAGTTCGCCGGCGACAAAGCCCCGTTCGATACACTCGACAATATCTGCAAATGGGCTGCAGACCTCGGCTACAAGGGTGTTCAGATCCCCACTTGGGTTTCGAGCCTGATCGACCTTGAAAAGGCCGCGACGTCCAAGACCTATGCTGATGAACTTAAAGGCAAGATCAACAGCTACGGCCTCGAAATAACCGAGCTATCGACCCATTTGCAGGGGCAGCTCGTTGCCGTTCACCCAGCCTATGACGCAGCCTTTGATGGTTTCGCGCCGGCCTCGGTGCATGGCAATCCAAAGGCCCGCCAAGAATGGGCTGTTCAAACCATGCTGAACGCCGCCAAGGCCTCACAGAACCTCGGTTTAAAGGCCCATGCGACCTTCTCCGGCGCGCTCGCTTGGCCCTATATCTATCCATGGCCCCAGCGCCCCGCGGGTCTCGTGGAAGAAGCCTTTGACGAATTGGCGCGCCGCTGGACGCCGATCCTCAATGCCTTCGACGATGCTGGCGTTGACGTCTGCTACGAAATTCACCCCGGCGAAGACCTGCACGATGGCGTCTCGTTCGAGATGTTCCTCGATCGCGTGAAGAACCACCCGCGCGCCAACATTCTCTACGATCCAAGCCACTTCGTTCTGCAGCAACTCGATTATCTCGACTACATCGACATCTACAAAGACCGCATCAAGGCCTTCCACGTGAAGGACGCTGAATTCAACCCAACCGGCCGTCAGGGCGTGTATGGCGGGTTCCAGTCTTGGGTTGATCGGGCAGGGCGCTTCCGGTCCATCGGTGATGGTCAGGTCGATTTCCCGGCGATCTTTGCCAAAATGGCCGCCAATGACTTCCAGGGCTGGGCCGTTCTCGAATGGGAATGCGCACTCAAGCATCCAGAGGATGGTGCACGGGAAGGCGCGGAACTGATCGAGAGCTACATCATTCGCGTCACTGAAAAGGCGTTCGATGACTTCGCCAGCGGCGGCTCCGATCAGGCGGCTAACCGCAAGATGCTCGGCCTCTAATCGTCCTATTTCAATCGTAAAAGCGCGCCCCAAACTCAGCGGACGCGCTAAAATGCTAGACATCTGAGCAGTTGCACTCTGGAGGAATTCAATGGCTGAAAATGGCGCAAAGCGCATTCGCCTCGGCATGGTTGGCGGCGGCACGGGGGCTTTCATTGGCTATGTGCACCGGATCGCCGCGCGCATTGATGGCGATTATGACCTTGTCGCGGGCGCACTCTCGTCGCGGCCCGAAGTTGCAAAAGAATCCGGCCGCAACATCGGCCTCGCCGAAGACCGCATCTACACCTCTTACGAGGAAATGGCTCGCGCCGAAGCCGCGCGTCCAGACGGCATCGAGGCTGTTGCCATCGTCACCCCGAACCATATGCACTTTGGTCCGACCAAGGCATTCCTTGAGGCTGGCATCCACGTCATCTGCGATAAGCCGATCACGTCCACTCTCGAAGACGCGCGCAAACTCTTGGACATCAAACCCAAGAACGGCGCGAAATTCCTCCTCACCCACAACTACACCGGCTACCCGCTGATCCGTCAGGCGCACCAGCTGGTGAAGTCCGGCGCTCTGGGCAAGATCCGTGTCGTGCAGGTTGAATATCCGCAGGATTGGCTCGCCGTCGAAGCCGATGAAGGCAATAAGCAAGCCTCTTGGCGCACCGACCCCAGCAAGTCCGGGGCAGGCGGCGCCATTGGCGACATTGGCACCCACGCCTATAACCTCGCGCGCTTCGTCACGGGGCTCAAGACCGAAGCCGTTGCGGCCGATCTCGATGCCTTCGTGCCCGGCCGTCAGCTCGATGACAACGTCCACATCATGCTGCGCTTCGAAGGCGGCGCGAAGGGCATGCTCTGGGCCAGTCAGGTTGCAGTTGGTCACGAAAACGGCCTGCAGCTGCGCGTCTACGGCGAGAAAGCCTCGATCGAGTGGCGTCAGGATAACCCGAACTACATGTGGTATTCTGAATTCGGCAAGCCAAAGCAGCTGCTGACCCGTGGCGGGGCAATCTCCTCGCCTGCTGCGTCTGGCATGAACGTCCGTATTCCGGGCGGTCACCCAGAAGGCTATCTCGAAGCCTTTGCGACCCTTTACAGCCAGTTCGCTGCGGTCATCCGTGGTGACGGTGCGGACTATGTCGACGTATTGCCCTCCCTCGCCGATGGCATCGAGGGTATGCAGTTCATCACCGCCTCGGTGAAATCGAGCCAGAACGACAGCCGCTGGACCAAGCTCAGCGACGTCTAATCACTCGCTCTCTCTTATAATGAAGGCCGGGATCGCTCCCGGCCTTTTTTATTGAATGCGCTCGCTGGTAAAGCCTTTGTCTTCTAGGAGCTTCACCACGCTCATCTCGCCTGCCAGATGCGCTGCGCCTACGACGAGAAGCGCCCCCTCATTGCGCTCCAGCATGTCCGCGATTTGATCGGTCCAATTCTTATTGCGATTGTCGATGAGCCGCTCGACCATGATGCTATCAAACGAGCCCATCTGGTCCATGAATAGAGCACCGAGTTCTTCCGGATTGCCATTCGCCCAGCTTCTCGTCAGATCTTCGACGTCGGCCGTAACAGTTTCGAGTGTGTCGAGGCTGGCTTGCAGCATCTCAATGCCTTCAGCCTCGGTTCCGCCAGCGAGGAACCCCATTTGCTCTTCCACTGTTTCGAGCATGCCGATGCGCTCTTCAGCCAATTCAGCAGAGAGCACGGTCTCAACGCCAAAATTGGCGGCGTATCCGGCATTGATCATGGGCATTGACGAAATTGTGGTCGCTGCCATCCACGGCTTCATCGCCAGAAGCGATGCCATTGGCACGTAATGGGCTTCGGCCGCTTCACGCAGCTGCGCCATTAGTTCGGGTGATATGATGTCGTTGAGCAGTCGCCCATCCGTATTAAACCCGTGCAGGATACTGAGCGACGCGGCCTCTGCCTGCCCAACTGGGGAAATATCGGTCTCGAAATAAACCCGCTCGGCCTTGCTGACCACTTTATTGAGCAGAGGGGTGCGCCACTCTTGGTCGGCCCTCAGCATATGCACCGAGCCGAACAGGTAGATCGCACTATCGTCGTCGCTCACCTTCCACAGGGCAGGGGCCGCTTGCGCGCCTGCACTCAGCCCGAGAGCGAGCGCTATTCCGGTGAGTGTACGGAAGATCATGTGCGTCGTGCTCCTGAGTTGGCGGATCATTCTAATGCAATGGCTGAAAACGCAAAACGCCGCAATGTCTTGCGGCGTTCACACAACTCAGCGTCAATTGTCTTGGATTAGTGTGTCCAAGGCGTCTTGCGATCATGACGGAAGTTATCCGGATAGCTGACGCGCTTTGGAATTTGGTCGTAAGCAGGCTGCACAGTGTAGGCGATACCATTGCGCTGCGCATAGGCCTCAGCTTCTTCGAGACTATCGAAGGAGAGGCGGATCTGCTGCGCCATATCGCTGGAACTTGTATAGCCCATAAGAGGTTCGATAGTGCGGGCAACACTTGGCTCGTGAACCAGAACCCAGTCATTCGACTTACCCTTGCCAGATTGCATGGCGTTACGAGCAGGTCGATAAATACGAGCCGTCATTTTGAACCTCATCCCTAAGGTGCAAGTGGTCGGAGTACAAAGATTCGAACTTTGGACCCCCGGTTCCCAAAACCGGTGCTCTACCAGACTGAGCTACACTCCGACGTTTGCAAGGCAGTGACTAAGCCATGCCGCAGGGAAGTGCAAGAGGCTCGTGTCAGGAGTTTTCGTTTATTGCGTGAAAAACTTTGGACAAGTTTTGGTCGGTTCGGATCAGCGCAATCCTTTGCCTCGTGATCGACGGCACGACAGCGCCACAAGACCAGAGCCTGCATGAATCAAAATGAGAACCGATTCCCCTAAGGCGCTGTTTTAATTTCAAGATTGAACCCGGCAGCAGGCTAGGAGGGGCGTGCACCACACAGCGACTTTGCGCGAGGAGATCCATACGACGCGAGGTCGTACGTTCTAAACTAGGAAGGATGTGGGGAAGAAAATGGTCGGAGTACAAAGATTCGAACTTTGGACCCCCGGTTCCCAAAACCGGTGCTCTACCAGACTGAGCTACACTCCGACGATGTATCGACAGGGAGGCTTCTTAAGGCTCTCTATGTCGCTGCTGCAATCTGCCTAAATAAGCATTCTTGCAGTCTGATCAGGCGCTTGCCTGAGGTGCAAATGGTCGGAGTACAAAGATTCGAACTTTGGACCCCCGGTTCCCAAAACCGGTGCTCTACCAGACTGAGCTACACTCCGACGTTGCAATGGTGTGACTAAGGTATGCCGCAGTTATGTGCAAGCCCCTCCAATCACTTAACTGCGACCTTGACGGGTTTTCCACTGTGTACGACAAATCCGACATGTATGACATTCAAAAGCCATGGCCTCTGGGCCTTCCCCGCACCTGGCCAGCTTTTGCAGCGGCCTTCCTCGTTGTTCTGGCGGTCTTGGCCAGTTTGGACGTCTACCTTTCCCGCACCAGCATCGGCTGGCCAGAGGAATGGCGTCGGCCATTTTTCCTCATCACCGACTACGGTTTGGCTGATTGGACGCTTTATCCGGGCCTGATCGGGATGATTCTGTTCGGACTGCTGCGATTCCCGTTGCAGGGGCTTTGGAAGAAAGCCTCCGGCGAAATGGCACTGTTCTTCGCCTTCATCTTTATCGGCACCGGTTTCCCCGGGCTGATGACGATGATCCTTAAACGCATTATCGGTCGTGTGCGCCCAGTAGAGTTTGAGCAGGTCGGGGCGTTTGCGTTCCAGCCGTTGCAAAACTGGGTGTATCAGAGCTTCCCGAGCGGGCACTCGACGACGGCCATTGCCATGGCCTTCACCTTCGGCTTTTTCTGGCCGCGCTCTTACATTCCGTTCCTGATCCTCGGAATTATCGTCTGCATTTCTCGCGTCCCAGTGGGCATGCATTACCCAACCGACATTTTCGCTGGCTTCGTTGTCGGCATGTTGGGGTGCTATGCCGTCCGCAACTTCTTTGGTGATCGCGGTTGGCTCTTTGAAAAGACTGCTGACGGCCGCTACGTGCGTAAGCCAATGACGGCCGTCAAATCCTTGTTTCAGCGCGCCTGAGTGTAACGCTCGAGCGCTGCTGCCAAATCAGCCTTGAGGTCTTCAACGCCCTCAAGGCCAATATGCACGCGGAAGAGATTGCCTTCTTCGGTCCACGGCTTAGCCGTGCGATTAGCGCCGAGCTTCACCGGTAGGCACAGGCTTTCATAGCCGCCCCACGAATATCCCATTGAGAACAGTTCGAGCCCGTCGACAAAGGCGGCAATGCTGGCGCGGGCAGCCGGCTTCAGTATGAAGCCGAACAAGCTCCCAGAGCCGTCAAAGTCACGCTTCCAGATTTCATGGTCCGGGTGGCTTGGCAGTGCAGGGTGAATTACCCGCAGAACCTCATCCTGACCTTCCAGCCAGCTGGCAATCTCAATTGCCCGCGCCTGGTGCTCTTTCATCCGGATCGCCAGCGTGCGCAAACCGCGTGCCACGAGATAGGCATCATCACCCGAGGTGAAATAGCCGTGCAGCCGGCGGATATCATCGACATCGCCCCAGGCCTCTTCAGTGGCTGAAATTGTCCCGGCCATAACATCCGAATGGCCGACGAACATTTTGGTCGCCGCATGCACCACTATGTCTGCGCCATGCTCAAGCGGACGGAAGAAGAGGGGGCTAGCCCAGCTGTTATCGACGATGAGCCGCGCGCCACCCGCATGCGCCGCTTTTGCCAGCGCTGGAATGTCCTGCACTTCAAACGTCAGCGAGCCGGGCGCTTCGGCCAGAACCGCGCGCGTGTTCGGCTGCATCAATTCAGAAAGTCCCGCACCGATTCGCGGGTCGTAATAGCGAACGCTCACCCCCATGCGGGTCAAATACCCGTCTGCGAAGGTTCGGCCGGGTTCATAACCACTGTCCGAGATCAAAACGTCGTCACCATTTTTTAGGCACGACATAAGCGCGATGGAGATCGCGGCGAGCCCCGATGGCACGAGGCGCGTGCGGTATGCGCCTTCGAGTTCGTTGATGGTGGTTTCCACCGATTGGGTGGTGGGATTGCCGTGCCGGCCGTAGGTGAACCTTTGCCCCTGAGTCTCAAGCTCTGCGAGGGTTTTGAACAAAACTGTCGAGCCCCGATATACGGGGGTATTCACAAAACCGAACTGATCATCCGGTTCCCGTCCACTATGAGTAAGGATGGTCTCGAATGACTGCTTGGGGCGCCCTGTACGGCTGGACTGAGACATTTTCGTACTCTGCTTAAAAACGGATCACTCTGCACACGTGTCTAATAAAGCGACAGAGAGGTTGACCCAAAGTGTCGTCGACCCTTGACGTTACGGTCAATAGCGGTTTGCATGCTTATCAGCATCAAAACCGATAAATAAAGCGGTGATGCACCTGTGACGTCGTCAGCAAGGCGATGTTAAAAAACAGGGTCAGGAAACAAAAGGCAAATAACGACATGCAAAAGACGCTTCTTTCGATCGCCGTTGCCGCTTCCTTGGGGCTGAGCGCAACTGCTGTAAACGCTGCAACTCTTGATGACGTCAAAGCAAAAGGCTTCGTCCAATGTGGTGTAACCGGTGGTGTGCCCGGTTTCTCCGCGCCGGACGCGAACAACAACTGGGCTGGCCTGGAAGTTGACTTCTGTCGCGCTGTAGCTGCTGCCATCTTCGATGATGCAGACGCTGTGCGTTACACCCCACTGACTTCGCAGGAACGCTTCGCTGCGCTGTCCGCTGGTGAAATCGACATTCTGTCGCGTACCACCACTTGGACCATGAGCCGCGATACCGATTTGGGCATCAGCTTCATCGGTACCATGTACTATGACGGGCAGGGCTTCATGGTCCGCAAGGCAGACGGCATTGCCTCTGCAGCGGATCTGTCCGGTGCTGCCATCTGCATCGAATCCGGCACCACCACCGAACTCAATGCCGCTGACTATTTTGAAACCAACGGTCTCGACTATTCGCCAGTCGTGTTCACCGATCAGGACGAAGTTGTGAAGGCCTTCGAAGATGGCCGTTGCGACGTCTACACCACCGACGCTTCCGCGCTCGCTGCTGAACGTTCCAAGTTCTCCAATCCGGATGATTACGCCATCCTGCCAGAAATCATCTCCAAGGAGCCACTTGGCCCAGTTATTCGTCAGGGCGACGAACAGTGGCGTTCGATCACACGTTGGACCTATTTCGCGCTGCTCGAAGCTGAAGAGCAAGGCGTAACCCAGGCCAATGTTGACGAAATGCTCGGCTCCGATAATCCGGTGATCAAGCGTCTCCTGGGCGTTGAAGGCGACTTTGGCACTCCAATCGGTCTCACCGCTGATTGGGCATACCGCATCGTCAAGCACATCGGTAACTACGGCGAGTCCTATGATCGCCACGTCGGCCCAGCCACCCCAATTGGTCTGGAACGCGGCCTGAACGCCCTCTGGAAAGACGGCGGCCTGCAGTACGCAATGCCAATCCGCTAAAGAGTGAAACTGGTTCTGGCGCCCCACGCGGGCGCCAGTTCGTCTCAGCGCATATCTATTCCGTAGTGATCGTGCCTGAAGTTTTTCTTTGCTCTGAGCCCTTGGCTCAGGGGCCTCTCAGTGTACCTTGATCCTGCTGGATGTGGCTGCGTTTTCTCTATTCGGGGGACTCTGCCTCATGGCTGTCCATGACAATACTGCTGCGGCGCCGCCACGCACCGCATTCTATAATGACCCCGTCATCCGCGGCATCATATATCAGGTGCTCGTCGCGGCGGCGGTGGTCGCATTTCTAGGGTGGATCGTCACCAACACCGCGCAGAACCTCGCTGCGCAAAACAAATCAACGGGCTTTGGCTTTCTTTGGGAAACCGCTGGCTTCGGCATTAGCTTCACCCTCTTTCCCTTCGATCGTTCATCTTTTTACTGGCAGGCATTCTTCGTCGGCCTACTCAACACCTTGCTGGTCGCCGTCATTGGCATTGTGGTCGCCACAGTCCTCGGCTTCATCCTGGGCGTAGCGCGTCTGTCGTCCAACTGGCTGGTCGCGCGTGTTGCCACTGTCTACATTGAGATCGTACGTAACGTCCCGCTGCTGCTGCAGCTGTTCTTTTGGTACTTCGCGGTTCTCAAGGCGATGCCAGCGGTGCGCGAATCTTATCAGCTTCCGCTCAACATCTTCATCAATCAGCGCGGCATCATTGTCCCGCGGCCACTGCCTGACGCCGAAATCATCTGGGTTGTCATTTCAGCGATCGCTGCAATCATCGGCGCTATTGTTCTGGTCCGCACTGCGCAGCGCCAGCGCGCACTCACCGGCTACTATTCGCCGGCCATTGTGTGGGCAGGTCGCATTGCTAGCGCCATTCTGGCCTTTGGCCTTGCCTATCTGGGCACTGTCTTGGTCAGCACCTTCATCCCAGTTCTCGCCCGCTTTGGCACGTTGCCCCTGATTGTCGGGGTTGCAACAGCTGCGCTCACCTTCAGCGCATTTGCGTTTTACGGGCGCGTCTTCGTCACATTCCTCCTCAGCTGGGCCGTGGCTGTCTTCCTTCTGGGCGGCATGTTAGCACTGCCCGAAGTCGCCGTCATCGGCCTGGCACTGGTCCTCGCCCTAGGCGTCGTCTGGTCTGTGCTGGTTTCAGATCGTCGTCCGCAGGGCGCTGAGGCCAAGCTTCCTTGGGCACTGCCTATTCTGGTGATGGTTGGCGTTCCAGCCTTCGTCTATTGGGTGACCGGCGCAAACCTTGGTTTTGAAGTTCCGGTTCTGGAACGCTTCAACTTCAAGGGTGGTTTGCAGCTCGTGCCCGAAATGGTGGCACTGGCCGTAGGTCTGGCCCTGTATACGGCGGCCTTCATCGGCGAAAACGTCCGTGGCGGTATTCGTGCCGTCAATAAGGGGCAAACAGAAGCCGCTGCCTCGCTTGGCTTAAAGGAAGGGGACCGCTTGCGTCTCGTGGTGATCCCACAGGCAATGCGCGTCATTATTCCCCCGCTGACGAGCCAATATCTCAACCTCACCAAAAACTCATCTCTGGGCGCAGCCATTGGCTATCCGGAATTGGTGAACGTCTTCATGGGCACGACGCTCAATCAGACAGGCAAGGCCATTGAGGTGATCGCCATCACCATGCTGGTCTATCTCACCCTGTCGCTCACCACGTCGGCCTTCATGAACTGGTACAATGCGCGCGTCGCATTGGTCGAACGGTAGGAGCGCGCTTATGTCAGTCTCATTCGTTCGTCAGGAAATGATCGCACCAACCACACCGCCTTCGCGCAGTGATGGCGTGATTGCCTGGGTTCGTCGCAATCTTCTCTCGACCCCGAGCGATGCTCTCCTCACCCTCATCGGCATCATCTTCCTTCTCTGGGCCATTCCCCCGATCTACAACTTCGTCATGCCCACCTTCTTGGGTGGCCATGCGGTAGCGCCGGGCGGAACAGTCGAAGATTGCCGCGTTCTAGGGGCGGGGGCCTGCTGGGCCTTTATCTCCGCGCGCATCACCTTCTTCATCTATGGCTTCTACCCCATGGAAGAATATTGGCGCCCTAACATCGTCTTTGGTCTGGGCGCGCTGCTGATCATCCCACTGTTGATCCCACGCGTTCCGTTCAAGATCATCAATGCGGTGCTGTTCTTCGTCGTCTACCCAGTCATCTGCTTCTACCTGCTCAATGGTGGCGTCTTCGGCATGCGTCCGGTGCCAACCGAGCAGTGGGGTGGTTTGCTGGTCACGCTGATCATCTCGATGGTGGGCATCATTTGCTCCATCCCATTGGGCATTCTGCTTGCCCTCGGCCGCCAGTCCAAAATGCCGATCATCAAGACGCTCTGCGTCATGTTTATCGAGCTGTGGCGGGCGGTTCCGTTGATCACCGTGCTCTTCATGGCGTCGATCATGCTGCCGCTGTTCATGCCTCAGGGCACGTCGGTCGATAAGCTGTTGCGGGCTCTAGTAGGCGTTACGCTCTTTGCTTCAGCCTATCTGGCCGAAGTGATCCGTGGCGGTCTACAAGCGCTCCCGCGTGGGCAATATGAGGCCGCGTCTTCCCTTGGGCTGAGCTATTGGAAGTCGATGGGCTTTATCATCCTGCCTCAGGCGCTCAAGCACGTGATCCCGGGCATTGTGAACACCTTCATTGCCCTCTTTAAGGACACGTCCCTCGTCTCGATTGTTGGCATTTTCGACCTGCTCAATGCCTCGCAGGCCGCCAGTGCCGACATCAACTGGTCTTCGCCCACACAAGCCATCACCGGTTATTTGTTCGCCGGTTTCATTTTCTGGGCTTTCTGTTTCGCCATGTCGCGCTATTCCATCTACATGGAACGGCGTCTGGACACTGGGCACAAGAGGTAACGCGAATGAGCGATCTATCCGCAAACGGCGTCAACGAGCGCGCCATCAAAGCCAGCCAAATGACGGTGTCTGAAACCGACGTCGCCGTCGATGTTATCGGCATGCACAAATGGTATGGCGATTTCCACGTTCTGCGCGACATTGACCTCAAGGTCATGCGTGGCGAACGCATCGTTATTGCTGGACCATCTGGGTCGGGCAAATCGACCCTGATCCGCTGTATCAACCGTCTGGAAGAGCATCAGCAGGGTCAGATCATCGTCAACGGCACAGAGCTAACCGCCGATCTCAAGCGCATCGACGAAGTGCGCCGCGAGGTGGGCATGGTGTTCCAGCACTTTAATCTGTTTCCCCACCTGACGATTTTGCAAAATCTCACCCTCGCGCCCATCTGGGTGCGTGGTATTCCCAAGGCGGAAGCAGAAGCTTCGGCCATGCATTACCTTGAGCGCGTGAAAATCCCGGAACAGGCGCACAAATTCCCCGGCCAGCTCTCGGGCGGCCAGCAGCAGCGTGTGGCCATCGCCCGCTCGCTCTGCATGCAGCCCAAGATCATGCTTTTTGATGAGCCCACCTCGGCGCTTGACCCTGAAATGGTCAAAGAAGTGCTCGAAGTGATGATCAGCCTCGCCGAGGAAGGCATGACCATGTTGTGCGTGACCCACGAAATGGGCTTTGCCCGCCAAGTGGCAAACCGCGTCATTTTCATGGACCAAGGTCAGATCATTGAACAAAATGATCCAGAGAACTTCTTCTCCAATCCGCAGCATGAACGGACCAAGCTCTTCTTGAGCCAAATCCTGCATTAAGCGGACACGAAGAATTACATGCAGAATAGTGGGGGCAGGCCATCACTTGGCTTGACCCCTTTTTCGTCCCTGACAATATGGGGGCGGAAAACGAGAGCATCGTCCTTTGAGAATATTCTGCAAGCCATTGGTGGCGCTCGCCGCAACCTTGGTATCCATGATCGCCTCGCCAGCCAGTGCGCAGACGCCGGCCGAAACGCGCTCGACGCTTGAAATCGTGCGTGAACGTGGCTTTCTCATTTGTGGCGTCGCTAACCCCCTTGCTGGCTTTGCCTTCCAGACCACCGATGGTGTCTGGCATGGGTTTGACGTTGACCTCTGCCGCGCCTTGTCAGCGGCGATCTTTGGCAATCCCGATCTAATCGATTTCCGTCGCTACAATGGCGAAGCACGCTTTGCGCCGCTCCAGACGGGGGCGGTGGACGTGCTCATGCGCAATGGCGCTTTTGATGCGGGTCGCGATATTCGCCACGGCGCGCGCTACGTGGCGCCGAGCTTTTATGATGGTCAGGGTTTCCTCGCCCCGTCTTCGCTCGGCGTTGTTTCGGCCTATGAGCTCGACGATGTTTCCATCTGCGTGGTCGACGACGAAGGGGTAAAAGCGCTCGACGAGTTCTTTTTCTCCAACCAGACCAATTTCACTGAAATTCTTTATGAGGACGTGGCCGACCTCAGCATTGCCTATCGCGCTGGCTATTGTCAGGTCGTGTCCGCGTCCGGTCGCGTGCTGCAAGCCATTCGCCGCGATCTTGCCGAACCCGCGCAACACCGCATCCTGCCGGAGCGTATCTCCAAGGAAGCGCTCGGCCCGGTCATTCGTCAGGGCGATGATCAGTGGTTCAATATTGTGCGCTGGACCATCTACGTCCTGCTCTCGGCCGAAGAGATTGGCGTCACCAGCCTCAACATCGACTCGCTTTCTGCTGCCCGCACCCCCGCTGTCCGCCGCCTTCTGGGGCTTGAGCAGGACTATGGCGCGGCCTTGGGCCTGCGCAAATCGTTCATGACCGATGCCATCCGCGCTGTTGGCAATTACGCAGAGCTCTATGACCGTCACTTCGGTCCGCAGACGGGTGCGGCGATGCTGCGCGGTCAGAACGCACTATGGACCAACGGGGGCCTCCATTATCCCCCGCCAATCCGCTAGCTTCATTTAAGCAAAAAGCAGGCTTACACGCCTGTTTTGTTTGCCTTTTTTCTCGATTTTCCCAAGCGTGAGCTTGCCGATTTCGCCGGTGCGCGCCACGTGCGTACCGCCACACGGCTGCAAATCCACGTCGCCGATGCGGACCAGTCGCACGCGGCCCTGACCCATGGGCGGCTTGACCTTCATGGTCTTGATGAGGTCGGCCTGAGCCAACATCTCTTCGTCGGTAATCCATTCGGTTGAAACAGGGTGATCCGCCTCAACCAAACCGTTGAGCGCCGCTTCAACCGCCGCCAGATCCTCTGGTGGCGTTTCCATATCGAAGTCCAGCCGCCCCTTGTCCGTGCCGATCGATCCGCCGGTAACAGGGTAGGGCAGCACCACGGACAGAAGGTGCAGCGCCGTATGCATCCGCATCAGCGCATAGCGCTTGTCCCAATCAAGGTTCAGCGTCACGGTGTCACCAACCGAAGGCACGTCAGCCCCTTCTGCGAGGCGATGCACTATCGCTGTCTTGTCTCCCGCAGGATGCTCTGCCGTCACGACCTCGGCAACGCGCCCGTCCGCATAAGTGATGGTACCACTGTCGCCCGGTTGCCCGCCCGAGGTGGCGTAGAAGATGGTTTGGTCCAACACCACGCCGCCGTCTTCTGTGATCTCAGTCACCTGCGCTGGCGTGGTCTTGAGATAGGCATCGTCGCGGAACAAAAATCTCGTCATCAAGAACTCACAATACGGGCGAGAAAAGCTTGGCAGCCTGAGTGGCTACGTAAAATAGCCAGTTGCGGCTGCGCACTTCCGACAGCTCGACCTTCCGGCACAGTTCAAAATCTTCAAGCAGCATGGCTTCAATATTGTTGATCGTCGCTGGGTCCGTGAACCACAGCGTGATCTCGAAATTGATCGCGAAAGAACGGTTGTCGAAATTCACACTACCGACTGTCGCGATCTCATCGTCCATCAGCACCACTTTTTGATGCAGGAACCCATCGGTGTAGCGATAGACATTGACGTTGTGCGTCACCATCAAATCGGCATGGGCAATGGACGCCAGCCAGACGATTTTGTGGTCAGGTTTGTTCGGGAGCATGATGCGCACATCAACGCCCCTCAACTGCGCGGCATAAAGTGCGGTGCGAATGTCGGTGTCCGGCACAAAATAGGGGCTGACGATCCAAAGCCGCTTGCGTGCCCGCCCGATAATGTCGGTGAACGCTATAGCGCATTCTTCCAACTTATCGGCCGGACCAGACCCCATAACCAGCACCGACTCTTCGCCATAGCTGGTGAGTTCTGCTGGCGGCCGGGCAGGTAGTAACTCGCCCGTCGCCCAGTGCCAATCTTCGCGGAACAACAGCGCACATCCAAGTGCCGCGGGGCCGGAAACCCGCACATGCGTATCGCGCCAATTGCCGAATTTCGGGTCCTCGCCGAGATATTCGACGCCCACATTATGCCCGCCGACCCAAGCGTGCTTACCATCGGCCACAACAATCTTGCGGTGGTTGCGATAGTTGATCCGCATCGGACCGTAAAACCGCATGAACTTATGGCGCTGGTTAAACCCGGCGACTTTGACGCCTGCTTCCCGCATCTCGCGTCGATATCGCTTCGGCATGCCCGTCGAGCCGATATCGTCGTAGAGGAGATAGACATGGACACCTTGCTTGGCCTTGGCAATCAAGCGCTCTGCCAGCTGCTGGCCCAGCTTGTCGTCACGCACAATGTAGAATTGCACGAGCAGATACTCTTGGGCCGCTTCGATCCCAGCAAAAATGGAGTCAAAAGTCGCCTTGCCATTAATCAGCAGCTCGACCTCATTGCCTTTGAGGAAGGGCAGTTCCGACACCGCCACCTGCACCGGCCATTTGGCATCGGTCTCGCGATCGATAAGCGCCAGATCTTTGGCGCGCAGCGGGCGGTCGGCACGACCGTTTTTAACGCGGTCGGTCGCATAGTCGTCAAACAACTTCCACCCGAAGATCAGGTAGAGAAAGGCCGTTGGAAAGGGCAGCAGCGCTAGCGACAAAAGCCAGGCAATCGAACCCTGCGATGTTCGTGAGTTGAGGATTTCGCGAACCGCACAAATCCCTGCGAGGAGGTAGAGCGCTCCGGTGATGAGCGCGATAATATGGAACTCAGCTATTATCGTGCGCAGAATATCGTCTATGCCGATCACGTCCGCCTCGAATGTTTGGGCGGCCAGACTACCAAGCAGCGGGGTCTTTGCAAGGCTGAAAGCTAAGGGCCGCGCTTGGCGCAGCCCTTGAAAGTGCCAATGCGACGCCCACCGAGGCGCCCATAAAGGCCAGCGTTATGCCACTATAACGCCACTGACGTCGGTGGCCTCACGATCTTCAAGCCAAGGTGGTACTGGTAGGCCCTTAGCCCGCAAGAAACTGGGGTTATACAGCTTGGTAGCATAGCGATTTCCATAGTCGCAGAGCACCGTAACAATGGTCTTGCCCGGACCCAAATCGCGCGCCATACGCACCGCACCAGCAATGTTGATAGCGCTCGAACCGCCGAGGCAAAGCCCCTCATGCTGAAGCAAATCAAAGACATAGGGCAGGGCTTCAGAGTCAGGGATCTGATAGGCTAGGTCCACTTTGAGCTCTTCCAGGTTCGCCGTAATACGTCCCTGACCGATGCCCTCGGTCACCGAGTCGCCCGCGGACTTCAGCTCGCCATGGGTGTAATAATTATAGAGCGCTGCCCCTTCCGGGTCAGCAAGACCGATCTTAACGTCGGAATTGCGTGCCTTTAGCGCTTCCGACACGCCAGCCAGCGTACCACCCGAGCCAACAGCACAGATGAAGCCATCAATGCGCCCATTGGTCTGGTTCCAGATTTCTGGACCTGTGGTTTCGATGTGCGCGCGCTTGTTTGCGGTGTTGTCGAACTGGTTCGCCCAGATCGCCCCATTGGGCAGCTCTGCATTGAGCTTTTCCGCTAAGCGCCCGGAAATCTTGATGTAATTGTTCGGGTCTCGATACGGCTTGGCCGGAACCTCGATCACTTCCGCACCAAATAGGCGCAGCGCGTCTTTCTTTTCCTGGCTTTGAGTTTCCGGGATCACGATCACCGTTTTAAAGCCGAGAGAATTGGCCACAAGCGTCAGCCCTATGCCCGTGTTGCCAGCCGTGCCCTCAACAATCGTGCCGCCCGCCTTGAGCTTCCCCGATTTCACCGCATCGTGGATGATGAACAGCGCTGCACGGTCTTTAACCGATTGGCCCGGATTGAGAAATTCAGCTTTGCCCCAAATGTCACAGCCTGTGAGCGTCGAGACGCGGTTGAGACGAATAAGCGGCGTGTTGCCAATCGCGGCGATGAGATCTAGGTGCTTTGACATGGTCTGCGTGCTGGTGGCTCTTGCCTAAATGTGTAGGGGCGCGCTAACGCGCTCGCAAGCACTAAGGCTTGGAAGCGATAAGGGTTTCCATTCAACGCGGCCACGAAGAATGCAAATCTGCGCCAGCGCAAAGCACTAGAATAGATTTTTGCATTTATAGAGATTTGGATATCTCAAGAGCCCGCTGTCGGCTGGTTTTTAAGTCAACAATCGGATTTGGATAAGTTTTACCAAGGCTTACGCCAGCTTTCTGCAGCGCATAACTTGGCGCAGTCCACGGCGCGTGGATGAACTCATCGGGCAGTTGCGCAATTTCCGGCACCCACTGGCGCACATAGTTCCCGAGGGGGTCGAAGCGCTCACCCTGGGTTACCGGATTGAAAACTCGGAAGTAAGGCGAGGCATCTAGCCCACAACCTGCCACCCACTGCCAGTTTCCGGGGTTGCTCGCCCCATCAGCATCAAATAGGCAATCCCAGAACCAGTCTTCGCCTGTCCGCCAATCGATGAGCAGATTTTTGGTCAGCAGCGAGGCTGTCAGCATGCGCACGCGGTTTTCCATAAACCCTGTCTGCCACAGCTGGCGCATACCAGCGTCGACGATAGGAATGCCGGTTTGCCCTGTCTGCCAAGCCTTTAGAGCTCCCTTATCCCCGCGCCACGGAATGCCATCATATTTGGCACGCATTGCAGCTTTGGAAATGTCGGGACGATGATAGAGCTGATGGTAATTGAAATCGCGCCAGGCGAGTTCGGAAAGGAATTTATCGACTTCGACGGCTTTGTCAGGATCCGCATCGCCCACCATCTTGGCGGCATACCAAACTTGGCGCGGGCTGATTTCGCCAAATCGCAAATAGGGCGATAGCCGCGACGTGCTTTGCTTGGCTGGAATATCGCGCTCTTCAGAATAATGGCTCAGCTGCGCGTCTAAGAACGCGCCGGCGAGGTCTCGCGCTGCCTCTTCGCCAACCTGCCAATTTGCGATGACGCTGGGTGCCCAATGCGGCATGTCGAAAGTCAGTGGTTCATAAGATATCGCATTCCCGCCTTCTGGTGCAGGCAAAGGCTGTGGAATGTGCATATTTTTCAATGACTTCCAGAACGGCGTATACACCGCATAGGGATTGCCTTGCCCGGTTTTAACGTCCCAAGGCTCAATCAGAACATTGCCCATCTTGGAGTGCACAGCGACGCCATCAGCGCTCAGTACCCGTTTGATCTCAGCGTCCAATTCGCGCTCCGCTGGCGCATAGCGGCGGTTCCAATAGACCGCGTCGGCTTGATAATCGTCGACCGCGTGGCGCAAGACGCTCTGGGCGTCGCCGCGGCGCACGATGAGCTCGACCCCAACCGCCGCCAATCGTGCTTGCAGGACGGATAGGCTTTGCTCGCGCCAAACTCTCGCCGCGCCTCCAATGGGGCGCAGACCTGCATCGGTCTCGTCAATGAAAAGGGCGATAACGTCTTGATTGTGCTGACAGGCGGCGTGGAGTGCCGGATTGTCAGAAAGGCGGAGGTCGTTCCTCAGCCATACGATGCTCTTGGGCAATCTCGTCTCCATAGCTCATGGAGACATACGCACCAGAGGCAGCATTGGTTTGCCCCTGATGCGTAAAACTGTCGGAAAATTCTATTCCATCAACTCGGCGAGCTGTTCCAGCGCCGAGTTCCAGGCTTCCATCGAGAAGATGCGCGTTTGCGCGTCCTCATGCGGCAGCCCGCGTTCCACCAAAGTCAGGCGGGTGCTGTCTTCGTTGATGGCGTCAAAGCTGATGTCGAGAACGAAAATCATCTCGCTTTCTTCCTCTGGGTCTTTGAATACCCAGGACATCACAAGCTTCTTATCCTCTTCAAACTTAAGGATTTCCCCGGTCACTTCGTGATCGGCATCCTCATCGTCTTCCGCATAGGTAACGAAGCGGTACTGACCACCTTCGAAGGCGTCGAACTCGGCTTCGTCGACCTGCCACTGCTCAATCAGTGCCACATCTGTCCAAGCCGAAAACACATCGCTCACATTGGCGGCGATGGTCCGGGTGATGGTGATCTGGCTTTCGCCGTCCAGTTCAGCGCTCATGCTGTTTTCCTTTCAGGATGAAGCTCAGCCGTACGCGGAAGGAAGATGGTGAGGAAGCCCAAGACTGGCAGGAATGCACAGATCTGGAACACTGCAATCATCCCGATCACGTCAGCGAAAGCTCCCATAACGGCTGCGCCCAGCGCTCCGATGCCGAAAGCAAATCCAAAGACGAAGCCAGCGACCATGCCGACTTTGCCCGGAACCAGTTCCTGAGCGTAGACCACCATAGCGGAGAATGCGGACGAAAGAATGAGCCCGATCATCACGCTAACGACACCGGTCCAGAACAGGTCGAGGTAAGGCAGAATGAGCGTAAAGGGCAGGGCGCCAAGAATCGACACCCAGATCACCGCCAAACGCCCATAACGGTCGCCAATGGGGCCGCCGAAGAACGTGCCAACGGCAACTGCACCAAGGAAGGCGAAAAGATAGAGCTGCGCATCTTCTGCCGAGAGCGCGTACTTCTCGATCAGGAAGAAGGTGTAATAGCTCTTGAGGCCTTCGATGTAGATGAATTTGCTCAGCAAAAGGGCGCCAATGACGGCAAAGGCAATGATCAGACGCTGCTTTGGCAGTGCTGGTTTCGCAACTGCCGCTTTCGGCTGACCGGCCATCTGACGCTGATGTTCGGCAAACCACTTGCCGACATAGGTCATCAGGAAAAGACCAGCGAATCCAACGAGTAGGAACCAGAAGACGCTGCCCTGACCCATAGGGAATAGAATGAGCGCCGCAGCGAGCGGGCCGAGCGCTGTTCCTGCATTACCACCCACTTGGAAAAGCGACTGCGCAAAGCCCAGCTTGCCGCCCGAAGCCATACGCGCCACGCGCGATGCTTCAGGGTGGAAGAGTGCTGAGCCGGTCCCCATCACCACGGCGGCAAAGAACAGCAACCAGAACCCGTTAGCGAGCGCTAGGAACGCCACGCCAGCCGTCACAATCGCCAGCGATAGCGCCAGCCAATAGGGTTTTGGCTTTAGGTCGCCTGAAAGACCGAACAGCGGCTGGAGAATGCATGCTGTGATTTGCTGACCGAGAGTCAAAAGCCCGATCTGGAAATAGCTTAGACCGTAGTTCTCACGGAACATCGGATAGAGTGCCGGAAGAAGGAATTGCAGCAAGTCATTCAACAAATGCGCGCCACTGACGGCAAGGATGATGGACAAGGCTGTACGCTGCGCATCCGGGGCAGCACGCGAATTATGCTCTGACATTGAAATTGCTTCGAACGGAGGGAACAAACGTCCTAACCCGGTCGGGTGCGAAGAGCAACAGAGCAAAAGTAATACTGTTCGGGGGAGGGTAGAAAGATGGCTCCGCGAGCTGGACTCGAACCAGCGACCATTCGATTAACAGTCGAACGCTCTACCAACTGAGCTATCGCGGAACACTTATCTTTCGGCTGCTTACAGCAAGCTGTAAGACTTTTAAAGAGAGATGGCTCCGCGAGCTGGACTCGAACCAGCGACCATTCGATTAACAGTCGAACGCTCTACCAACTGAGCTATCGCGGAACATTTTCTTCTCTTTCGTTCTCAGCGATTGGTGTCGCCGGGAACGAGGTGGGGTGTACCCAAACTGATCTGGTTTGCCAAGACCCTAATCGCAAAGGCTGTGAATTACTTGTCTTTTCCCCAGCCCAAGGATCGCCGTTGCGCAGCCAAAAGATCCGAGAAATCGTTGATATTAGCGAATGGGTTAGCCTTTTCGGCCGACCAATCGAGCTCTGACGCGTTGAGGCTCTCCAAAGCGCGCTTCGGCGAACTCTGGCCTGCCACCTGCTTGAGCGCCGACACGCGCCATGCCGCATGTGTGGGATAGCGCTGCCCTTGCCACACGCTAACGACGGCGAGGCCTTGGGCGGCGAGGGGGGCACGCATAGCGTCGACATAGTGTGCGGGCAGAAAAGGCGAATCTACCGATGTCGTCACCACAATCGAGTCTTCGCTAGGTTCAATATGGTGCAGGAAAGCCCTTAGGCCGCCCATTGGCCCTTCATTCGGCCCGAGGTCCGGCACGCTCGCGGCAAGTCTAAGGTGGGGCTGTTCAGCAATACCTGTCGCGACATAGAGGGCGTCAGTTGACGCTGCCATCACGCCGCTAAGGCGGTCTACGAGGCGCTCTCCGCCAATCCTTAGCTCGGCCTTGCGCACATGTCCCAAGCGGCTCCCCGTGCCCCCGGCGAGGATGAGGCCATAGACTGTCATGCCGACGGACGCGAACGCAGCAGCACAAGCAGCACTATGCCGCCAACCAGGCCCCAGAACGGAGCGCCAACGCCGATAATTGTGATTCCAGAAGCGGTTGTGACAAAAGTCAGGACTGCGGGCAGGCGCGTGTCCTCACTGTTGAGCGCTGCAGATAAGGAAGATGCAAGGCTTGCAAAGAGCGCCAGCCCGGCCACGGCCTGAATGAGAATGGGTGGAGACGCTGCGATGAATGCGGCGGCCACAGAGGCGATAAGTCCCAAAAGAATATAGGTACCGCCGGCGGCGATGGGGGCCGGCCAGCGCTTGCCCGGATCAGGATGCGCTTCTGGACCTGCGCAGATGGCGGCTGTGATCGCTGCCAGATTCGACGTGATCCCCCCAAAAACGGCCGTAAGCGCGCTGACCGTTCCTGTCGCCAGAAACATAGTGGCAGGGGATACCGCATAGCCATTTGCCCGCATCACAGCGAGGCCGGGCAGGTTCTGCGATGCCATCGTCACGATATAGAGGGGCAGTGCGATACGGATAATCGCATCCACGGTAAACACGGGCATGACCGGCATTAGACTGGGCCACGCGCCATCAAACACGCCCGTCGGCAGCTGAGTGGTCGTTGCGAGAATAACTCCTGTCACCACCACAGCAATTGGCACGGCATAGCGTCGAGCAAATTTCAGCCCTAACGCCCAAGCGAGAAGAATCGGTAGTGCAAGGAGAGGGAGGTCTCCAACCGCGCGAATGGGGGCTAGGCACAGTGTGAGCAGCATCCCCGCTAGCATCGCATTGGCAATTGCCGACGGGATAGACGCCACGAGTCGTCCCAGTGGTTTAATGAAGCCGGTGAGGATGATCATCCCTGCACAGACGATAAAGGCACCCGTTACAGCAGGATAACCACCGATCGGCTCGCCGACAGTGAGCAGAAACGCGGCCCCTGGCGTGCTCCAAGCGATGGATATCGGAAGCCGAGAGCGCCAGGCGACAACAATGTTGAGAAGTCCAATGCCGAGACAGACGGCAAATAGGCCAGACCCCGCCTGCTGTGGCGAGGCGCCAGACGCCGTAAGTGCCGCCAAGAGCAAAGTAAAAGTGCTGGCATAGCCGACTACAGCAGCCAAAACTCCGGCGATAATCGGCTGGGCAGTGGCGCTGCGCCCCGTCAACACAGTGTCAGGCATCGTGATTCTCAGCCATTTGTTGGTAGGACGCTAACTTCCTCCCGCCACGTGGCCAACAGATTATTGGTTTAACCGGAGGTTGATTGCAGAAATTGTGATTTTATGACTTAAATAGCCATCTGGGAGGGAGGTCCGCGATGAATTTCAAAGTTGTTGCGGCAAACTACGACGCAGAGCATCATTTCCTCAGCTACACCGCCACCGGCGCAGTGCAGGGCAATCGGTTCACCGTGTCCTCCAAAGTGCGCTGTTTGAAGGATCCCCAAACAGCCGAGCGAACTCATATGGTGGTGCTTCTGGCCCTGTCGGAACATTTCAAGCGACCCAATGCTAGTGGCTATCCTTGGTACGGCAAAGCCAGCCTAAGCTAGCCCCCGCTCATAAGGGCTTTGCGGGGAATAAACGAAGTTTTGCACACGGACCCTCTCTCACTCATGCAAGAGTTCTTGACAGTTTAGCCTAAACCCCTGAAAAGGCGCGCAGAGGCCGCGTGGCGGAGTGGTTACGCAGCGGATTGCAAATCCGCGTACTCCGGTTCAATTCCGGACGCGGCCTCCAACTTCCCCCATTTATCGTACATCTGACCCAGTGCTGGTGGTTCGCCACTTGATGGTGGTGTTCGGCTGCTCAACGTGCAGTTGCGCGGCCACTCTCGCGCGGTGCTGGGCGCTTTGCCGCAAATCTGCTGTGATTGCATCGTCCTTGACGACTGCACCCTTGCGTTGAATAGCTTGTGGCGCAGTGTTGGAGGGGCGTTATGCGTATTATTCTTGCTGTCGGCATCTTGGCGTTGGTAATTGGCGGACAAGCGCGGGGTGAAACTCCGGTTCCTGACGCTGTTTTCGAGCGAAGCGAGCCAGCGAATGCTGTACTCACCCTCACGCGGAGCGCCAGTGAGTGGCTGGTCTATATCCGTGCAGGCGGTCTTCCCAATGGCGGCGCGACGGCTGCTGATTGTGAGCTTGGGGCGATGGGGCCGCAGGATGGTGAGGGTGTTATTTCCGCGCGATTGGTCCCGTTTGAGGGCGAACTTGCGAGCATCAATGAGGCCGATTTGGCTGGCACTGATATTGTGATCGAGATCGCGGTGGGGCCTGAGGGAGCGTTCGTGGTTGATGGCGGTGCCAGCATGCGTTTCTGTGGTATGGGCTCCGATATTGACGGCTTCTATGCCCGGAACGAGACGCCAGAGTGAGCTGTGTTTAGGGCATCGCTGTTGGCAGATCGTCATACTTCGACTTATGGCTGTGATAATTAGCCGGTCGAGCGCCGTTCTAAGAAATTGGAGTTTCGAGAGTTATGGCTGATTACTCTGCCGCGCGCCGGGTTATGGTCGAAACGCAAATTCGTCCCGCGGCCGTGCATGATGAGCGCTTGCTCCAAGCACTAGGACAAGTGCCGCGCGAAGCTTTTGTGCCCGAGGCGCGCCGCGGTCTGGCCTATACCGATGGGCATCAACCTTTAAATGTGTCGGGCCGCTATTTGGCTGCCCCTGCAGTTTTTGCGCAAATGGTGCAACTGGCGGACTGTCGGCATGAAGATCGCGTCCTTGATGTCGGTTGTGGCTCCAGCTACTCCGTTGCGATCTTTGCGCATCTAGCGTCAGCTGTCGATGGTGTCGAAACTGATGATCACTTGCGAGGCGACGCTGCCGCGGCGCTCACCTCCATTGGTGCGGTGGGGTATTCTTTGCTGTCGCAGCTGCCGACGCAAGCTTCCGGCAAGCAATACGAGGTCATCTTCGTCGGCGGTATGCTGGCGGAGTCGCCGGACGAGCTTTTGCCACTATTGGCAGATGGCGGACGGCTCGTTGTTGTCTTAAAAGATGGTCCAACAGGTGTCGCTTGGGTCTATGAGCGCGACGGGGAGCGGGTAACGAAGCGGTCGTATTTCAATGCGATACTGCCCTCGGCTCTTAATAGGCCCGTGCCTACCGATTTTGTGTTCTAAGTTGTCGAATGTTGCCAAATGGCGATTGGTCCGGCGTTTGGAATGCGTTAAGTATAGTAAGATTTGCGCATGAACCGGTTATTGCCCCCGGACATGGTGCTCGAGTTTTTGGGGCAGGAGACGGCATGATGAAGTTCACAGGCTTTCTGAAAGTTAGCGCGCTGGCTTTGGCTGTAGCTGTTTCTTCGGTTGGAACGACGCAGGCTCAATCTATCGCAGAGGCGCTGGCACGGGCTTATGAACATGCGCCTGAGTTGCAGTCAGCACTTCTGAATGCGCAGTCGCAGGCGGAAAACATCGTGACGGCGAAGTCTGCTAAGTTGCCAACGATTTCGGGCAGTTTCGGCGCTTCCGAAAGCATTAGTAACGCCACGGGTCAGACTTTGGCGTCAGGGTCTCATCCTGTCATCGGTAGCCAGTTTAATGCTGGCCTGCGTTACGATCAGACCTTGTTCGATAATTTTAAGTCCGACGCACAGATCGAACAGGCGCGTGCTGGTGCAGAAGCGGCTGAGTATCAGCTGCGGAACACCGAGCAAAACGTGCTGCTCAACGTCGTTCAGGCTTATATGGACGTGCTACGGTTCCGCGAACTCGTTTCGCTCCGCCAAGAGAATATAGCTTTCTTCCAGGCGCAGCTACGCTCAGCGCAGGATCGTCTTGAAGTCGGCGAAGGCACGCGTATCGATGTTGCGCAGGCGCAGGCGAGAGCCGCTCAGGGGCAGGCCGCGTTCCGCGCCGCTCAGGGCTCGCTTGAAACCGCCGAGGCCACGTTCCAGCGTTATGTTGGGGTTCGTCCGCAGGGTCTAAGCGCTGGCCACAACTTTGCGCGCTTGGTGCCAAACTCTATCGATGGCGCAATTGCTGAAGCTGAAATTGGTCACCCAGCTATTCTCTTGGCGAAGGCCAGCATTCGCGCGGCGCAGGCTGGTGCCGATATTGCTGCCGCCTCTGGTGGGCCGACGGCTTCGCTGACCGGTCAGGTTGGTGGCGCGCTCAGCGTTGGTAACCGCAATAACACCGGCACGGGTACACTGTCGGGTTCCGTTGGTATCAACGTAGCCGTTCCGATTTATTCCGGCGGGCGTATTGGAGCGGCTGTGCGCCAGGCGAACCTTGGTCAGATCAAGTCGGAAGTCGATGCTATGTCGACCTATGATCAGATCCGTCAGGCTGTTATTTCTGCATGGTCCGGCATTCAGAGTGCTGACGCCCAGATTCAGGCCGCTCAGGCTGCTGTGGCTGCGAGCAACACCGTGCTCGAAGGCGTTATTCAGGAGCGCGACCTTGGAACGCGCACCACGCTGGATGTCCTGAACTCTCAGGCGGATTTGACCAGCGCTCGTGAGAGCCTGATCACCGCGTCGAGCCAGAAAACAATTGCGACGTTCTCGCTGCTTTCCGCGACGGGTCGTCTGACTGCCGCGAATCTCGGTTTGGGTGTCGCCACCAAGACCGCGGTTCCTTACACGCAGGCGGTCGAGGATGTTTGGCAGGAATTGCGCACGATTCCTCAATAAATTCCTAATGAGAGTTTAATCTTTTGTGGCCAGGCTCGTCCTGGCCACAAGTTTTAGTGGATGACGCTTTCTCGCTGACATTCAAAGATTCTCTTTGAGTGTCTTTGGCGCTAATCTCTTGTTTACGAATCATGGTGGTGGACCGCTGTGATCGGGCGCACGAGTAAGAGGCACAGATGAACAAGCCGGCTACGAAAGAACCGTCCATGGATGAAATCCTGTCGTCCATTCGACAGATCATCGCCGACGATGACGCAGCGAGCGTTCCGCGCCGGCCATCCATTTTGTCTGCGCCCCCACCGATGCAAGCAACGCCTGTTCACGCCCTCGGCGCTGGCTCCGATCGTGATTTGAGCGATATGCTCGAAGACGTCGAGCCACTCGCATTGGATGCGTCGCAAATCGTTGAACAGGGTCAAGTCGAGGCGTTTAGCTTTGAGTCGATCCTTGCAGAT
Source organism: Devosia sp. MC1541 (assembly GCF_012847305.1). NCBI lineage: Bacteria > Pseudomonadati > Pseudomonadota > Alphaproteobacteria > Hyphomicrobiales > Devosiaceae > Devosia > Devosia sp. MC1541. The sequence continues at coordinate 542,151 of NZ_JABBDZ010000001.1, read as the reverse complement.
ACTGAAGCGTCGACTGACGTGGCCGCTGCAGCCCTCACTGAACCCGAAGATGTCACTTTCGATTTAGATACCGATTTGCCCAGTTTTGAACCTGCTCCAGCCCGTCCCGCAATCGTGCACGACGAGCCTGTATTCGCCCCGTTCTCTCAGCCAAAGCTTACTGCTGTAGACGAGTTTTTCGTTCCTGAAGCGCCGAAAGAAGCAGTAGCGGACACATCGCCGCTGCCTGATCCGGAGCTGTCGGCCGAAATCGCTCGTGAACTGCTTGAACCTGCAACCCGCGCCGCAGTGCGTGGTTCCATCGGCAAGCTCAACGCTCTTGGTATTGGCAACCCAACCATCACCATTGAGCAGATGACCCGCGAATTGCTTCGCCCAATGCTGAAAGACTGGCTCGACGAGCACCTTCCAGCTGTTGTCGAGCGCATGGTCGAGCGCGAAATTTCCAAGATATCACGCGGAGAGTGATCGGATTGGGAGATGCTGATTAAACATCGGCTGTTGACCCCGAACCCGGCATTTGCTTGAAGTCTGCCAATCTCTTTCCGACCCGCCATGGTCACCCTGGCGGGTCGATGCTGTTGCGAGTGACGTTATGCTTGAAAAGACCTACGAACCCGCCGCCGTTGAAAGCCGCATCTATTCTGAGTGGATCGAGGCAAAGGCTTTCGAGGCTGGTGCGGGCGCAAAACCCGGCGCGGAAACATTTACCATTGTCATTCCGCCGCCAAACGTCACGGGTTCGCTGCACGTTGGTCACGCGCTGAACAACACCATTCAGGACATTCTGGTTCGCTTCAACCGTATGTTGAAGAAGGATGTTCTCTGGCAGCCCGGTACCGACCACGCAGGTATCGCAACGCAGATGATCGTAGAGCGCCAATTGGCTGCTCAGCAGGTTAGCCGCCGCGATCTCGGCCGCGAAAAATTTATCGAACGCGTCTGGGAATGGAAGGCCGAAAGCGGCGGTACCATTATGAACCAGCTCAAGCGCCTTGGCGCCTCTGCTGACTTCAGCCGTGAGCGCTTTACCATGGGTGAAGCAGGGCAGTCCGACGATCAGATGGTTCGCGCCGTCATCAAGGTCTTCGTAGAGCTGCACAAGCGCGGCCTGATCTATCGCGCCAAGCGTTTGGTGAACTGGCATCCGGGCCTCGAAACGGCGATCTCGGACCTTGAAGTGGAAAACATCGAGGTGAAGGGCCACATGTGGCACCTGCGCTATCCGCTTGCGGATGGTGTCACCTATGAGTTTCCGATCAAGGACGAAGAAGGCAACGTCACGGGTACGGAAACTCGCGACTACATCATCGTTGCGACTACTCGTCCGGAAACCATGCTCGGCGACGTTGCTGTGGCGGTTCATCCAGAAGACGAGCGCTACCAGCACCTCATCGGCAAGTTCGTTGAACTGCCGCTGGTTGGCCGCCGCATCCCAGTGGTTGGCGACGAATACGCTGATCCGAGCCTCGGTACCGGCGCAGTGAAGATCACCCCTGCGCACGACTTCAACGACTTTGAAGTAGGTGCCCGCGCTGGTCTTGAGCCAATCAACGTCTTCACCACCCGTGGGGCGATCATCGACGCGGACTTTATCCCGACCCAATATCGTGGTCTGGACCGTTTTGAAGCGCGCAAGACAATCGTTGCGGCCATGACCGCGCTCGCCGAGGAAAACCCGATCCGTGGTCTCGATCATATCGAAGACAAGAAGATCATGGTTCCCCATGACGAGAAGTCAAAGCTCGTTGTTATCGAACCCTTCTTGACCGATCAGTGGTGGGTTAAGGCTGATGTTATGGCGCAACCAGCGCTGGCTTCCGTTCGCGAAGGCCGCACCAAGTTTGTGCCGCAGCAGTACGAAAACACCTATTTCGCTTGGCTTGAAAACATCAAGCCTTGGTGTATCTCGCGCCAGCTGTGGTGGGGTCATCAGATTCCAGCTTGGTATGGCCCCGATGGCGAAGCTTTCGTTGCAGCTGACGTAGCTGAAGCTCAGGCTGCCGCTGATGCCCATTATGGCAAGTCGGTTGAGCTCGTTCGTGATCCGGACGTGCTCGACACTTGGTTCTCGTCTGCGCTGTGGCCGTTCTCGACCCTTGGCTGGCCCGACAAGACGCCAGAAATGGCGCGTTACTATCCAACGCAGGTGCTCGTCACCGGCTTTGACATCATCTTCTTCTGGGTTGCCCGCATGATGATGATGGGTCTGGAATTCCTCGATGAGGAGCCATTCCACACCGTCTACATGCATGCTCTGGTCCGCGACGAAAAGGGCCAGAAGATGAGCAAGACCAAGGGCAATGTCATTGACCCGCTTAAGCTCGTCGATGAGTACGGCGCTGACGCGACCCGCTTTACGCTGGCCGCTATGGCCGCACAGGGTCGTGACCTAAAGCTCTCGATCCAGCGCGTAGAAGGCTACCGCAACTTCGTCACCAAGCTCTGGAACGCAGCGCGTTTCCTCGAGATGAACGAAGCACGCCGCGTCGCAGGCTTCGACCCGAAGACCAATAAGCTGGCGCTCAACCGCTGGATCGTTGGCTCGACCGTTCGCGCGCTTGCTGACGTTCGTAAGGGTATCGAGGACTATCGCTTCAACGAAGCTGCAAACTCCGCTTACGACTTCGTCTGGGGCACGTTCTGCGATTGGTACGTGGAATTCGCCAAGCCAGTCTTCAGCGGCGAAGACGAAGCGGCAAAGGCTGAAACTCGTGCGACCGCTGCCTGGGCACTCGATCAGATTCTGATCATGCTCCACCCGATGATGCCATTCGTCACCGAAGAGCTCTGGGCCAAGACCGGCGAATTCGGCGACAAGCGCGAGAGCATGCTTATTCTCACCGAATGGCCAGTTCTGTCGGGTCTCGAAGACGCTGAAGCAGATGCTGAGCTGGCTTGGCTGGTCGATGTCATCTCCAACACGCGTTCGGTCCGCGCCGAAATGAACGTTCCAGCCAGCGCCAAGCTGCAGCTGGTAGTTATCGGCGCCAACGAAACGACGCTGGGCCGCTTGGTGGCGGGCACTTCGCTTATCACCCGTCTGGCGCGTCTAGAGCAGATTACCCCAAGCAATATTGTTCCCGGCGAATCCGCACAGTTCGTCGTTGGTGAAGCCACTTTCGCTCTGCCACTCACCGGATTCATCGACATTGCTGCTGAAAAGGCGCGCCTGTCGAAGGATATTGGGAAGCTCGAGAAGGAAATCGACGGCATCGAAAAGAAGCTCGGCAATGAGCAGTTCGTTGCTAAGGCTCCTGCTGAGGTGATCGAAGAGCAGAAGGCCCGCCTCGAAACGGCAGGGGCCTTGCTCAAAAAGATCCGCGAAGCGGTGAGCCGCCTCTAATCAGATTTTGAAGGCCCGGAGCGATCCGGGCCTTTTTTTTGTTACGAGGGGTAGGGGGCGGTCCCATTCGAGCGTCCGGGTGCAGCGTCCGACAGCCTAGCGCTGCCACAATTGGCTTGGGGGGCGTGGATTTCGGATTTCTAACCGAGGACAGCGCCTCTAGAGGGAAATCCGGAATCAAATAATCCGCCACGGAAATATGCCCCCCAGATCACTGGTGGCGGTAAGACCCCCGAATTTCTTGACGTTTTTGCATCTCACAACATCACGTAGTTAAAATAGTTTCAATGCTTGTGACGATTCAGCAACAACGATTTCCAATTCGTTGAGATCCGCGGCGTGACAACAGTTTGGACATGTTTCCCGCCACAATCTGAGTCTAAAAATTTCCCCATGTGCATGAGCGGACACAGCTCAGCCCAACTAGGGGAAATCCTTTTTGGCGCTAAGCGTTCCGTTCAGCAGAGAAATTATCTACCGGGGGTAGAAGTGATCGTGGCAAAGCAGAGGCTGGATAGGGTGGCAGAGTGTGGGCGGTTTGGCGTCGCCATATCGCCTTATTTCCGCGCCGGTCGCTCCTGAATGCGGTCATAATGCATGTTTACTATTTATTCATACATTGCTTTGCCAGCCCCGGTGAAACCCATTAACTGGCACCCATCAAATTGCGCACTGAGAAGTGACGCTGTGGAGCTGGTTCACCAGTCGCCGCGCAAAAGTCTGGTCCGTGTTGTCACGGGCAAAAGGAGTAAAATGCGTACCCCTCGGGATAAGTCCCTTCCCATATCAGCAGGGGGCATGGCTCTGGCTCTGTTGGCCACCATGCCTGCATCGGCACAGACTGCCGCTGATGCTGCGGGCCAGTTCGCGCGTGCTCTCGACGGGGGCGGTGTGATCGTCTCCGACGATACCTATCTGTCAGCACTCGAAAGCGATGCCGCTGCTGGCCGCCCTTTGGCCATGTGGCAGCTGGGCACTATGTATGAAAATGGTCAGGGCGTAGACAAAGATCCGGTTAAGGCCTTCGGTTACTACTCCCAGATCGCTATCCAGCACGCGGACACGGCGCCAAAGGGCCTTGAAGCTGACATTGTCGCTCGGTCCTTCGTGAAGCTGGGTGATTACTTCCGCGTTGGCGCGCCGGAAGTGGGCATTCATCAGAACCCGAACGAATATCACCGCATGTTGATGCATGCCGCTACCTATTTCGGTGACGCTGAGGCGCAGTACCGGGTCGGCATTCTTTATCAGGTCGAAGACGGTTTGGGCCTCAGTCCGACCCTGAGCGCTCGCTGGCTGCAGTATGCCGCGAATAAAGGCCACTGCTTGGCACAGGCGCGCCTTGGCGAGTTGCTTTACAACGGCCTCAATGATTATCCGCCTCGTCCGGCAGAAGGGCTCATGTGGCTCAATGTGGCGCAGGCGACGTGTATTGGTACACCGGATCAGGCCTCCGCAGACGAACTTTTGGCCAACGCCATGCGCTCGGCTAGTCCGGATGTTCGCGAAGCCGCCATTACCATGGCAAGCTCTGGTGCCTTCGATACGGCCAGCAAGTTCTAATTAGAAAAATGGCGCCACCCGGCGCCATTTTCTTATTCCGGTCTAGAAGCTGAACCTTCCTTCAATTGGCACGTGATCGCTCGGTTTTTCCCAGTCGCGCGTATCCTTATGGATATGCACGTCATCCAAGCGGTCGGCCGCTTGCGGCGAAAGCATCAGATGGTCAATGCGGATACCCGCATTGCGGCGCCAAGCGCCCGCCTGATAGTCCCAGAAGGTGAATTGCTGTTCGCTGCTGACGGCACGCAGGGCGTCCGTCATGCCCATGTTCTGTAGTTTGCGGAAGCGCTCTAGACTCTCTGGGCGGAAGAGGGCGTCGCCCCACCATTTGTCCGGCGCATGGCAGTCAATTGGTTGAGGGATGAGATTGAAGTCCCCCATAAGAATGAACGGTTCTTCGAGCGCTAGCCGCTGCTCGGCGAACACGTTCAGGCGATCCATCCACTTAAGCTTATAGGGGAATTTTTCCGTGTCGACCGGATTGCCGTTCGGCAAATAGATGTTGCAGACGCGCACTGCGCCGCCTTCCACAGAGAACACGCCTTCGATCAGACGCGCTTGCTCGTCCGTGTCGTCGCCGGGGAGGCCGCGATGGACTTCATCGAAGGGGAGCTTGGAAAGCAGCGCTACGCCGTTCCAACTCTTCTGGCCGTGCGTTTCGACATTGTACCCCAGTGCCTCTATCTCTGCGCGCGGGAAAGATTCGTCGACGGATTTGATCTCTTGAAGCCCCACGATGTCGGGCTTTTCTTCCTCAAGCCAGCGCACCAGCACTTCAAGGCGGGCCTTGATGCCGGCAATGTTCCAAGTGGCGATGCGCAGGGCCATGCGGTTTTCCTTAGGTCAGGTCGTCGTAGACGGCGCGAATGAGGTCCTTGGGGTAAACCCCGGTGCACCCCTCGAGAGCCGTATTGGTCATGGACACTATCGTAAGCTCCTTTGCGTGGTCCACAAGCCAAGAATGTCCGTATACCCCGCCCCAATTCGCCGCGCCCCGGCCGCCTGGTTGCTCCGTTCTAGAGGTGTCTTCTATGACGGAGCCGAAGTAACCAAAGCTCCGTCCGGCGTCGGGGCCCAGTAAGCCTCCCGTCTGATTTGTGAAAGCTCTCCTGACCAATGCCTCGCTGACGACATCGCCGCCGCCCTTGCGCATGGTCTCAAAGAATGTTGCCATATCAGAGCTAGTGCCAGCCATACCGCCGCCGCCCGATTGGCAGGCCTTCGCTGAGAATATCCTCTTTGGCGAAAAGACAGTGGTGTTTCCTTCGGCGTTCATTACCGGTTCGGGGTCACGCATTTGGTGTGGTGGAGCGCCATCGGCATAGGGCTTGGCTAAGCGCGTAAGGTCAGAAACGAAAAAGCCGGTGTCAGCCATTCCCAGCGGGCCGGTGACATAGGTTTTCGCTGTCTCATCGAGAGTCCCACCATGAATTTTTGCGAGCACTGCGCCAAGAACGTCAATCGCGACTGAATAGAGCCACGCCGTGCCTGGGGCAAAGTTCAGCGGCAGTTTGGCGACGCGCGTAAAATTCTCTTCGAAATTATTGTCAGTTGGCCCAACACCGCCGGAAATGAGCGGATCTGCCGAGTAATCGTACCCCAGACCAGACGTGTGGGTGAGAAGATGGTGGATCGTGATCACCGCCTCAGAACCATCGGGCAACCGTGGTGTGAAATAGGGCAGGTAGTCGCGAACCGCGTCATCAAGCTTCAGCAGGCCCTTGTCGACCATAGCCAAGGCGGTCGCGGCAATGATGGGTTTGGTGACGGAGGCGAGGCGATAGATCGCGTTTTCGATCATCGGCACATTGGCTTCGCGGTCGAAATGGCCCGCGGTGCGCCGAATGATTTGCTTGCCGTGCTGAAAAACGAGCAGTTCCGCACCGACGATTTTCTGCTGCTCAATTGCGCTGTCCATGACAGCGTTTACGCGATGTCCCATTCCTACCTCCCCAAGCAGAACCCCGGAATCGACGATCCCGGGTTGCATAGAAGATAGGGAACTAAAGTAGAACGTAAAGTGTCTTAGACGGCGAAACTTGTGCCGCAGCCGCAGGATGCGACGGCATTCGGATTCTTAATCTGAAAAGCTTGGCCGATCAGATCGTCTACGAAGTCGATTTCCGAGCCGCCCATAAATTCGAGCGAGAGAGAATCGATCAGAACGGTCGCTTCGCCTTTTTGAAGAACAAGATCGTCGCCGTTCGCCGTTTCCTGAACAAGATTATATTCATATTGAAAGCCGGAACATCCGCCGCCCGCCACAGAAATACGCAGAACAGTCCCCGGCACCTCCTTGGAGAGGATGCGAGCAACGCGCTTTGCGGCGCGGTCGGAGAGGCTTACTGTCGGTACTACTTGTGCTGCAGCGGTCATGGGTTTTCCCAAAGCGATCGTAATGTCATAACGCTTTTCCTAAGATAGGCGCGTCGCGCCAAATTGCAAAGACCTGGAATTCACACATGAGCGATACCGCCCCCTATGCTAGCAAGCCCGAAGACACTTTGGGCCGGCTTTATGGTGCAGGGCCGAGCCCAACGCGCTCCGAATTCCAGCGCGACCGGGACAGAATTATCCACTCAACCGCATTTCGTCGCCTTCAGCACAAGACGCAGGTTTTTCTTGCGCATGAGGGGCGGCATTTTCGCAATCGACTGACGCACACGCTTGAAGTTAGTCAGATCGCCCGTTCAATCGCTCGTGCATTGCGCTTGAACGAAGATTTGGCTGAGGCGCTCGCGTTGAGCCATGACCTTGGGCACACGCCGTTCGGCCATGCTGGAGAGCGCGCCCTGCATCGGGCAATGTCGAACTTTGGTGGATTCGACCACAATGTGCAGGCACTCCGCGTCGTCACTCAGCTCGAAAATCGCTACGCCGAGCATGATGGCCTGAACCTCACGTGGGAAACGCTCGAAGGCATACTGAAGCACAACGGCCCGCTCATTGATGCTTCTGGCGTCCCTGTAGGGCGTTACGCGCATGAAGGCCTGCCAAGCGGGGTGAATGACATTCCCGCTGTGTCCGATCTTCGCCTCGACACCTACGCCAGCTTAGAAGCGCAAGCGGCGGCGATAGCCGATGATATCGCCTATAATGCGCACGATATTGACGATGCGTTGCGTGCTGGTGTCCTGAACCTTGAGGACTTTCTCGAAGTGCCAATGGCAGGGCCAATCGTACGCGAAGTCCTTGAGCGTTATCCGGGCATTCCAGTCAATCGTCAGACTCACGAAGTTCAGCGGCGCATGATTACGCGGGCCATCGAGGACGTAATTTCGTTTAGTTCCGCCAATATCGCACGCATTGCGCCGCAGTCGGTCGACGATGTTAGACTGGCCGGAACGACAATCATCACTTTTTCCCCAGAGACGGCAATCGCCGAAAAAGGCCTCAAAAACTTCCTGTTGACGCGAGTTTACCGGCACAAGTCAGTCATGCAGCCAGTCTTGGAGAGCGAAGCAGTAGTGGAACGCCTTTTTGCGCGCTATATGTCGGACGCTGACATGCCCGGCCGCTGGGGTGAGAAAGCAAAAGCCTGCTCAGGCCCTAATCGTGCCCGAGTTGTAGCTGACTTCATTGCGGGTATGACGGACCCTTATGCATTAGATGAGCACTACCGCTTGTTTGACGCTCGGCCCGAATTCCGTTAACCCGGCCCGACCAAATTCCGTAGGTTCGACATGGATATCTTTGCGCTCTTCACTACCCGGGTCCACGCGGCCCTGCGTGCCGACTACCCCGATCTCGATGAGGGCCTGCTCGCGCGCGTGGTTGTAGAGCCTCCGCGCGACGCAACCCATGGTGACCTTTCGACCAACGCCGCCATGGTGGTTGCGAAGCCTTTGGGTAAGAACCCACGTGAGCTAGCGACTGCTCTTGCGGGCCGCTTCGCCTCTGATGCAGACGTTGCCTCGGTGGAAGTTGCAGGTCCGGGCTTTATCAATTTCCGTCTCAATAACTCGGTTTGGCACCAGGTCCTGAAGTCTGTTTCAGAGCAGGGCGTCCATTTCGGCCGCTCGAACCTTGGTCAGGGCGAACGCGTCAATGTTGAGTTTGTGTCGGCAAATCCGACCGGCCCAATGCACGTCGGCCATACCCGTGGCGCCGTTTTCGGCGACGCATTGGCCTCTCTCATGCAGTGGACAGGGTATGACGTTACCCGCGAATATTACATCAATGACACCGGTGGTCAGACGATCATTCTGGGCCGTTCGGCCTTGCTCCGTTACCGCGAAGCACTGGGCGAAACCATTGAAATTCCATCGGGCTTTTATCCTGGCGACTATCTGATCCCGGTCGGACAGCAACTTGCCGCCGAATACGGCACCAAGCTTCTGGAAATGGATGAGCAGGAAGCTGCGCTTATCGCGCGTGAAGTCGCTCTCAAGGGCATGATGGAATTGATCAGGGCAGATCTCGCCAAGCTCAATATCCATCATGACGTGTTCTTCTCCGAGCGTACACTGCACGGGGCAGGGGGCGACATTGAGTCGACGCTTGCTTGGCTGCGCGAAGAAGGCATGGTCTACGAAGGCCGCCTCGAAGCGCCTAAGGGTAAGACCCCAGAAGATTGGGAAGACCGCGAGCAGACACTGTTCCGCGCGACAGATTATGGCGACGATACGGATCGTGCCCTGATCAAGTCAGACGGTTCCTACACGTATTTCGCCGCTGACATTGCCTATCACCGCAATAAACACCTGCGCGGCTTCAACCACATGATCAACGTGCTGGGCGCTGACCACTCCGGTTACGTTAAGCGCCTGCAGGCGGCTGTGAAGGCCGTATCGAACCAAGAAGCGGATATGGATGTCCGTATCTGCCAGCTGGTGCGTTTGCTCAAAAACGGTGAGCCGTTCAAGATGTCCAAGCGTTCGGGCGACCTCGTCACCCTTGCTGACGTTGTAGACGAAGTTGGTCCTGACGCGACGCGTTTCATGTTGCTCTTCCGTCGCAACGACGCGTCGATGGATTTTGACTTTGCCTTGGTCAAAGAACAGACCCGCGACAACCCGGTTTTCTATGTTCAGTATGCCCATGCCCGCGCTTGTTCGATTTTCCGCACTGCGCAGCGCGACCTGCCGGACCTCGATATTTCCCCAGCGGCTCTCGCCAAGGCCGAAGTGGAGCGCCTAGATAGTGCCGCGGATATTGAACTGATCCGACTGCTCGGCGCTTGGCCACGGACGGTGGCAGCAGCAGCTGTTGCCCACGAGCCGCATCGTATTGCATTCTACGTGCACGAATTGGCTGGAGCCCTGCATGGGTTCTGGGCTAAAGGTAAGGATGATCCGTCTTTACGTTTCGTTAACCAGTCTGACCCGAAGTTGAGCTTGGCTCGACTCGCCCTTGTCGATGCCGTTCGCCAGGTTATCCGCAATGGTCTCGGCATGCTTGGTGTGTCAGCCCCCGATGAACTCTCATAATTCGGGCGCATTGGTGTGATCAATCGCGGGGCGGTGTCCATTGGGCCCCCCCGCTATCTAGAGGCGCTGTCGGAGTACGTCAGCGAAGCCGCAGCATATGGCCGGACAAAGTGATGCCCCGGACGATCTGATCGCCGAATTGGCCCGCCTGATGGCGGGAGAGGCGCGCCCTGAAAACGCTCCGAGTGAGCCGGAGCAACCGCGCGTCCGTATTCCCGGCGACGACTCGCCGCAAATGTCGCCTGTTCCGCGGTTTGATTTTACCGCGCAACCGCCCAGCGAGCGCGTTGTTCCCCCAGCTCCACCGGTCGCGCCGCGTCCTGTTACTCAGCCGGTAGGCGCTCCACCAGCGTCTCAGCCGCAAGTTCGCGTGCCATCTCCCGCGCCTGTGCCGCCGCAAGCGCCGACACCGAGCCTTGATTTCGCTCTTCGCCCGGGTGTGACCGCCGCACCAACACAGCCGCTCACGCAGCCCCCGCAGCCACCGGTTGAACCCTTTGCGTTCGACTTTGATCTGCGTTCTGCTCAGCGGCCATCTGCTCCAACGTCGCCTGTGCCATCGGCCCCGGCGGTCGCTTCGCCACAGCCGTCGCTCGACCAAGGAATGGCGAGTCGCGAGCAGGCTCCTCAATTCGTTCCTCAACAGCCAGTTTCGCCACAGCGCCCTGTTGAACCGACGCCTGTTCGGCGTGAACCCATGCAGGCTCAGGTCGTCTCCACAGCGCCAGTTGTGGTTGAGGACGAGCCCGAGCCAATCAATCTTGATCAAGATAGCTTGGCCGATCTGATTGCATCTGAATTGGCCAAGGATCAGCTGCAGAGCGAAGATAATACGGGTGGCAATTTCGAGTTCGAGGTTGAACCCGATAGTGTCGCACCACAGTCTGACGACTATTTCTCTCAAGTCGCGACGCACACGCGTGGCGTCGAGCAGCCGTCAGTGTACGCCGCAGCTGATTTCTCCGATTCAGTAAGAGCTGCGAGCTCTCCGTTTGACGAGCCTAGCTTTGGCATTGCTCCCGAACCTGCCTCGGCGACACCACATCAGCGACGTCAAGAACCCGGCTTTGGGACTGACCCGCTCGCTGAAATTGAGCGGCTTGTAGGTCCAGCGGTGCGCATGAGTGTCCAGCAGGACCCTGCGCCTGAACCCATCGAGCAAGCCGAGCCGAAGTCAGCTCCGGCACCGTTGCGAAGCCTGGCAACACCAACTTTACCGCCGGAAACTGAACAGGCTCCACGCGGACCACGCCGCCGTGCGTCGTCAGCGGACACCAGTTCGGTGGACGATGCTATCCTTGCAGCAGCTGCGGCCTCTGGCGCGCGCGTTGAATGGGTCGATCATACGGCCGGAAGCGATGCCGATGATGGTGGCGAATACAGCGAACCGCGTCGCCGTCGTTCGTTCGGCGTGAACAAAGCCGTTCTCGGGCCTTTGCTCGCCATTCTCCTCCTCGGTGCAGGTGGCGGTGCGCTTTATTACATGCTCGGATCGGGCGGCTCATCGGGCCCGGCGCCGACAATCGTCGCGGACACAGCTCCGATCAAGGAAGAGCCTGAGCCGAGCACAGAGGCTCCTGCACAGTCGGTCATTTTCAACGAGATGGCTGGTGGCAATAATGGCGCGAACGAGCAGATCGTCCCGCGCGATCAGGCTGATCCTGAAACCATTTCTGAGGCTACTCAGAACTCCGGTATCGGCAATGTTATCAATTCGATAGATCAGGGCACGACCAACCCTGATGGCCTCGTAAACCGACGCGTGCGAACGGTTACGGTGCGTCCGGACGGTACCATCGTGAGTGGCGATAGCGGTTTGGCTGGTACGTCCATGTTGCCGGTTGATCGACCAAACGTCCCTGAACTTCCAGGGAATACCGCAGCTGCGAATACAACTGCGCCGTCAGAGACAGTTCCAGCTGCAGCGGCTCCGCCAGTTGTTGAAACTCCGGCGAATCCAGCTGTCCCACCTGTGCAGCCGGGTTCGGTCGTGCCTGTGGTGAACGCAAGCGGCGCAGCTGTCGCTGGCCGGACGGTCGCAATTCCGTCGGTGAAGCCTTCTGACTTCGCGTCGACTGCAGCGGCCGCAATTTCTGCAGCGGCGGCAGCGCCTGCGCCACAGGATCTCGCGGCACCGGCTGCAGCTGCCCCGGTTGCGGCGGTACCTGCTTCGGCTCCAGCGTCTGGCGGTGCCTATGTCCAGCTCTCGTCCCAGCGCACAGAAGCGGCTGCGCGTGAGAGTGCACAGGCCATTGCGACACGCTTTGGTGTGTTGTTCGGCGGCGCGAACCTCGAGATTCAGCAGGTGAACTTGGGCGAACGCGGTATCTACTATCGCGTGCTCGTGCCTGCTGCCTCGCGTGAAGCGGCCGTCAATGTCTGTACCAATGTGCGGGCTGCGGGCGGCGACTGCTTGCTGCTCTAAAAAATATTGCCTGACTTGACGATGGCTGTCATCGGTGTCCATTGTGCGCCGATGACAGCCTTTTTTGTTTTTCGTCCATGAGTATAGCGCAGACGGATTGGATCTCGGCGGCTCCTGACGATGCTGCGGAGCAGGCGCTACGTGTCGACGTAAAGGGCTACGAAGGACCGCTCGATCTTCTCCTCGATCTCGCCCGCCGACAAAAAGTGGACCTCTCAGCTATCTCTGTTCTGGCGTTGACCGAGCAATATCTCGCGTTCATCGAAGACCTCCGTCAGTTACGGATCGAGGTTGCCGCCGATTATTTGGTAATGGCGGCTTGGCTGGCCTATCTCAAAAGCCGTTTGCTGGTGCCCCAAGCGGTCAATGATGATGAGCCAAGTGGTGAGATGCTGGCAGCATTGCTTCATTTTCGACTCAAGCGACTAGAAGCAATGCGCAATGTCTCCACGCAGCTCATCAACCGAGCGCGCGTCGGTGCGAAAGTGTTTGCGCGCGGGGCGCCTGAACCCATTGAGATCGAACGAAAGTCGATTTGGGAAGCGACGCTCTATGATCTTCTCAAAGCCTACTCCGACCAGCGCGAGCGCACAGCAATCGTCGAATATTCGCCCTATGTCCGCACTGTCTGGTCGCTTCAGGACGCGCGAGAATTGCTCGAAAAGCTGATTGGGGAAACGGCGGATTGGCTTTCACTCGATGGATTTTTGTATGATTATCTTGCCACACCTGAGGAACGGCGAACGGCTCGAGCGTCATCATTTGCCTCTAGCTTGGAACTGGTCAGGCAAGGTGTGATGGAAATCAAACAGCGCGATACCTTTGCTCCAATCATGCTGCGTAAGCGAATGACCTCTCATGATTGACGGCGAAGACAGCGAAGTTCGAACCCGGCAACTGCGGATTATTGAGGCGCTTTTGTTTGCCTCCGCGGAGCCGCTCAAACCCCACGAAATGGCGAGCTTTCTGGGGGAGGGTGTTTCTGTGCTCCCCTTGTTGAAGGCGCTGCAAGCGCAATACGCTCCGCGGGGCGTAAACTTGGTAAGGCGCGGGGACGGGTGGGCATTTCGGACAGCCGAAGACCTCGGATTTTTGCTGCGCCGTGAGCAACAAGAAACGCGCCCCCTGTCTCGCGCCGCGCTCGAGACCCTATCCATCATCGCTTATCATCAACCCGCCACGAGGGCGGAGATAGAAGAAGTGCGCGGCGTTGCGACGGGGAAGGGGACTTTGGATCTGTTGATGGAAGCGGGTTGGATTCGCATGCGCGGCCGCCGTCGCACACCTGGGCGCCCAGTCACTTACGGAACAACGGATGCATTTTTAGACCATTTTGGTCTTGAGGCGCTTGCCGATTTACCGGGTCTGGATGAATTGAAAGGTGCTGGCCTATTGTCGTCTCGTCTGCCGCCTGATTTGCAAATTCCTCTGCCTTTTGATGGAGATGCTTTGCGCGAAGATGAAGATCCGCTGAGCCCAGATGATCTGGGTGAGGTAGAGACGGAAGATGAGGTTGAAGAGCGTGACTAAAACGCTTTCACATGTTGATTTTGAACACATCCTTGTGTTCGGTGCAGTTTAAACTTATTTCTCGAATTATGTGTCGCGTGTATCGCGTACCGTTAGCCTAAGGGAGACCATCCATGCACGCGCCATCCATCTGGGGCATTCTCGTCGTCGCCGTTGTCGTTATCCTGCTTTTTGGCCGTGGTAAGATTTCCGGCATGATGGGCGAAGTCGCTCAGGGCATTAAAGCCTTCCAAAAAGGCATGAAGGACGAAGACAAGCCTGCTGAACGTATCGACACTGCAACTGCTGCAAAGCCGCAGACTGTTGACGCTGCAGAAGTTGATCGGAGCAAGGACGCTTAATCAGCGCCTTCATCTGAATATTCGCGGCGCTTTCGCCGTACTTCGGAGATCGCTTTATGCTCGGTCTAAGCTGGACAGAGATGCTTGTGATCGGCGTGGTTGCGCTGATCTTTATCGGTCCCAAAGACCTGCCCGTCATGATGGGCAAGGTTGGCAAGATCATTGGCCAAATTCAGCGCATGGGACGTGATTTCCAGCGCGAAATCAACAAGACTTCGGGTTTGGATGAGGTGCGGAGCCTCCGCAACTCCATCACGTCGCCATTGAAGCAGACCGCCGAAGAAATCCGGCGCGAGTTCAACACGATGTCGGCGGATGGTCCTAAGCCAAGCGGAGTAATCAAACCCGCTGATCCGTCCTCAGAAAGTGTCGTCAACGAAATTCGCGAAAAGGCGGGCATGCCGCCTATTGCGAAATCAAACGACGATCTCGCATCCGAGTATGGCTTCAAGTCTAGCGCTAAGCCTGAGGCGCCATCTGCGCAAAGTGCTGATACTGCCACAGCGCCCGTAGCGCCAAAGGCTGCCGAGCCTGCAGCAGAAAAGCCAACGCCTGTTAAGGCTGCCCGCCCAAGACCGTCCACGAAGACTGCTGCCTCAATCGACACTGCAGAAAAGCCAGTGAAGAAGCCACTCGCCAAGGCCGTTGTGGCCGACGCGGGTGAAAAGGCTCCGGCTAAGCCTCGTGCGCCTCGCAAAAAGGCCACCAGCACGGGTGAAAAGAGCGAATAATGGCCGATACTCAGGCAAAAATCGAAGATAAGTCGCAAGCTGAGCCGGTTGATGAACTCGCCGGTAGCGAAGCGCCGCTATTGGAGCATTTGATCGAACTGCGTAAGCGGTTGATCCACTGCGCCATTGCGATCGTTGTCCTCTTGATTGTCTGCTTCCTCTTTGCAGGGCAGATTTTCGATATTCTGCTCAACCCATACCGTTCGATTTACCCAAATCCGGGCGATATGGAGTTGATCTATACAGCGCCACAGGAATTCTTCTTCACCCAGCTTAATCTGGCTTTCTTTGGCTCGATCTTCCTCGGGTTCCCCTATTTGGCAACGCAGATCTACGGCTTTGTCGCGCCCGGGCTGTATAAGCACGAGCGTAAGGCTTTAGTGCCCTACCTCGTGGCCACGCCGGTCTTCTTTGTGGCCGGGGCGGCAATGGTCTATTTCGTCGTTTTGCCAATGGCATTGGGTTTCTTTGCAGGAATGCAGACCGACGAGATCAAGCTTCTGGCGAAGGTGTCGGAATACCTCAGTCTCGCGATGACGTTGATCTTGGCATTTGGCATCTGCTTCCAGTTGCCGGTCGTGCTGACACTCTTGGCGCAGATTGACCTCGTCAGCGTTGAGCAGCTTAAGAAGGGCCGTCGCTACGCTATCGTCGGTATTCTGATCGTGGCCGCGTTCATCACACCGCCCGATCCGATCTCGCAGATTGGTTTGGCGATACCGATGTATCTCCTCTACGAGCTTTCGATTCTGTCGGTGCGTATGATTGAGCGCCGACGAAAAGCAGCGCTCGCCGCGCAAGAGAACGAAACAGCCTAGTTTCAACGCCCCATTCGCAAGATTGGGGCGTTGGTTTTTGGCTTTTCGAGAATGCCCACTTGCGGCCCACAGTCTTCAACTTTAGACAAGCCACACACCAATAAAGAGGCGGGCTTTCGCTCGTAACGTACAATGTTCGATATCAAATGGGTCCGAGACAATCCTGATGCCTTTAACCAGGCCATGGAAAGCCGCGGGTCCTCTCAGCGGGCCGATACCCTGATTGAGATCGACGATCGCCGCCGCGCGATCATTGTGCGTCTCAACGAAGCGCAAGAAAAGCGCAACGCTCTGTCCAAGCAGATCGGTCAGGCCAAGGCCCAGAAGGACGAAGCCAAGGCCCAAGAGCTGATGGCAGAGGTCGCCTCGCTCAAAGAATTCATCCCTTCGGGGGAAGCAGACGAACGCGCCGTCGAGAAAGAACTCCGTGACGCGCTCTCGACCATTCCAAACGCTCCGCTAGCGGATGTGCCGTTCGGCAAGGATGAGAGTGATAACGTCGAGTACTTTGGCCTCAACGGCAATGCTGAGACAGCTGCCACTGTGCGTCCCGTAAAGCCTAGCTTTACGTTTGCACCCAAAGAACACTTTGAAATTGGTGTTTCTGAAAAGAACATGGATTTTGAAGTTGCGGCCAAGCTCGCCGGTAGTCGCTTCGTTGTCCTGAAGGGCCAGATTGCGCGCCTTGAGCGAGCGCTTGGCCAGTTCATGCTTGACCTCCATTCGACCGAACACGGCTATCTCGAAGTGCAGACACCTGTCCTCGTTCGCGACGACGCGTTGTTTGGTACAGGTCAGCTGCCGAAGTTCGAAGAAGATCTGTTCTTCACCCCGCATGGTGAGAGCCGTCTGGCGCTCATTCCGACGGCGGAAGTTCCGATGACCAATTTCGTGCGTGAATCTATTCTCGCCGAAGACGAATTACCGATGCGCTTCACGGCGTTGACGCCGTGCTTCCGTTCCGAAGCCGGTTCGGCAGGGCGCGATACCCGTGGCATGCTGCGTCAGCATCAGTTCAACAAGGTTGAACTGGTCGCGATCACGACCGCGGAAGAAGCCGAAAACGAACACGAGCGCATGCTCGCGGCCGCTGAAGCTGTTTTGACCAAGCTTGGTCTGCACTATCGCGTCATGAAACTGTGCACCGGCGATATGGGCTTTGGTGCGCGTCGCACCTATGACCTTGAAGTCTGGCTTCCCGGTCAGAACACCTACCGCGAAATCTCGTCGGTATCGGTCTGCGGTGATTTTCAGTCACGCCGTATGGAAGCGCGTTACCGCCCGTCCGGCGAGAAGCAGGCACTGCGTTACGTGCATACGCTCAATGGTTCCGGCACCGCCGTTGGCCGTTGCTTGATTGCTGTGTTGGAAAACTATCAGCAGGAAGACGGCTCGGTGGTTATCCCTGAAGTGCTGCGTCCCTATATGGGCGGCCTCACCAAAATCGGAGGCTAAGGCCCATGTCCCTGCGCATCTTGCTCACCAATGATGATGGTATTGATGCGCCGGGTCTTGCCGTACTCGCTGATATTGCACGCTCTATCTCCGATGACGTTTGGATTGTGGCTCCTGACGGAAATCAATCGGGGGTAGGGCACCGCTTCTCCTTCGGGCGCGAACTCAGCTTTGACCGCAAGGACGACAAAACCTTTGCTGTGGTGGGTGGCTCACCTGCCGATTGTGTCGTTGCCGCGATGACCCATCTGCTGGGTGACAAGCCGGCTGACCTGGTCTTGTCCGGCGTCAATGCCGGGCAGAACCTTGGCGATATCGTCAACTGTTCAGGCACGGCCGCTGGCGCCCGTGAAGGCGTTCTGCAAGGCGCTATCGGTATCGCGCTCAGCCAAGCGCTTGATTATGAGCTGACGCTGGAGCCAAACTGGGAAAATGCTCGGGCTTTTGGTGTGAGAACCGTTGAAGCCATTCTGCGAAGCCATGCGGGCCATGACGTCTTTTACAACGTCAATTTCCCATATTGCCCGCCGGAGGCTGTGACTGGGATACGCGCGGCAGCTCAGCAGCGTTTCTCCCGATCGCCAATTCGCTACTATCCCAGCGACAATGAGGGCAAATTCTTTATGGCGATTCCCTCAACGCCCACTCCACTTGATCCGAAAGCGGACTTTGAGGTGATGCGCCGCCAGAGCGCCATCACCGTTACTCCGGTTGCGCTGCAACAAACCCATCAGGATGCTCTAGCGAGCCTTGCCAGCTTGTCACTGTAAGTGTGGCAGGTGGTATTTTAGCACTCGACGGCTCGCTCGGTTTTAACCCTAACCAGTGCTGAATCATGTCGATGTGAATTCGCTCAAATCGCATCGGTCTTAAACTCGTCTTTACCTTACCGGCCTAATCTCGGGTCTAGTTGTTTAGTATCTGCGTACGAGTAAGCCGATGAGTATTCGCGTTCCCCGGCGGACCCATAAAGTCTCTGTCGCTATGGCTGGGCTTATGGTTGCAGCAGTCGCATTGTCCGGCTGCTCTAGTCTTGGTAGCCGTACGTTTGGCGACCAGACCGTCACGGGCTCAACAGCCCAACCAGCCCCGTTCTTTGCAAATCAACCCATGCCGCCGAGCCTCGGTGCAGTTCAGGGTGCGCAGAACACTGCCTTCCTGCCTCCTGCGAATGTAGGTGGTGGTGGCGGCGGGATGCTGCCCCCTGCGCCAGCGCAGGGCGGTTTCTGGCAAAACAATGCCCCGACATCACCAGTTATGATGGGGGCAACGTCGCCAGTTGTCCAAACTCAAGATTTGCCTGCACTGAACTCGTCTCCAATGGGAAATTCGCAAGCCATGCTCGCTCAGCAGAATCTTGCCCCAATGCCGGCTGCGCCTGCGGCCGTTGCCATGGGCAATCCGAACGCTTCGCTTCCGCTTAACTCAAATGTTCCTGTGCAGGTTTCGCCTGCTGCGAACACGAACGGTTACACGCACACCATCGCAAGCGGTGAATCGTTGCACACAATTGCACGCCGCTACGATGTCACGACCCAGTCTCTCGTTCATGCCAATGGCATGAGCTCGCCAGACAAGATCATCGTGGGTCAGAAAATTATCATTCCTGGCCGTTCGGATCTGAACCCAGCTCCAGGTTCTGAGCAAATCACGAAGGTTGCGACGATTTCCACCGTTCCAACCACTCCGGCTGCTGCGGCACCACAACCTGTTTTGGCTGCGGCACCTGTTGCTCAAACTGCCCCTGTCGCCGCGCCGATCCAGCAGGCTGCACTGCCACAGGCCGAACCAGTCGCTTCGGGCAATGACAAGTTCCGTTGGCCGGTGTCTGGTCGGATCATCACCGATTTTGCCGCATCGCGTGGCACAGGTATCAATATCGACGTTCCAGAAGGCTCAGCCGTTAAGGCTGCCGAGAACGGCACCGTCATTTATGTCGGTTCGGGCGTTGAGGGTTACGGTAATCTGATCCTCGTTCGTCATCCGAACGGCTTCGTTTCGGCCTACGCCCATCTCAAGGGCATGAATGTCGACAAGGGCGCAACTGTTACCCGTGGTGACACCATCGGCACGGTCGGCTCCACAGGTTCTGTTTCCAAGCCGCAGCTGCACTTTGAGCTGCGTAA
This sequence comes from Devosia sp. MC1541, assembly GCF_012847305.1. NCBI lineage: Bacteria > Pseudomonadati > Pseudomonadota > Alphaproteobacteria > Hyphomicrobiales > Devosiaceae > Devosia > Devosia sp. MC1541. The sequence continues at coordinate 522,387 of NZ_JABBDZ010000001.1, read as the reverse complement.
GGGCGCGACGCCGGTTGATCCGGTTCCGCTGCTCGCGAGCTAAAGCTCCGCGCCGATTGAATTTCGAGGGCCACGGCTGTTGCTGTGGCCCTTTTCTTTGGTGAAGCGGGGAGGGGCTTAAACTGCCTTGCCTTCTTCACCTGCTAAAGTGCGAACGAGCTGGATCGCCACGCGGCCCGAGCGAGCGCCACGTGTTGCGGCCCATTCAATGGCGCGTGCACGCAAGGCTTCCGTCCCGATGCTGAGCCCATAGTAGTCGGCATAGCCGGAAACCATGGCGAGATAATTGTCCTGGTCAGAATTGTGGAACCCGAGCCACAAACCGAAACGATCCGACAGAGAGACTTTTTCTTCGACTGCTTCGTTTGGATTGATCGCGCTCGATCGTTCATTTTCGATCATGTCGCGCGGCATGAGATGGCGTCGATTTGAGGTCGCGTAGAAGAGGACGTTTTCTGGCCGCCCTTCAAGACCGCCATCAAGAATGGTCTTGAGCGATTTGTAGCTGGTCTCGCCCTTGTCGAAACTCAGGTCGTCGCAGAAGACGATGAAGCGAGCGGGTTCATTAGCGATAAGGCGCATGAGTTGGGGGAGGGTCTCTAGGTCTTCTCGCGCGATCTCGATCAGGATCAATCGATCGAAACCACTCCGAGATTCGATGTCTGCGTGAATCGACTTCACCAAAGAGCTCTTGCCCATGCCACGCGCGCCCCACAGCAGGGCATTGTTTGCACCGTGTCCACGCGCGAATTGCTCGGTATTGCGCAGCAGAATGTCACGGACTGTGTCGATGCCTCGTAGCATCTCGAGGGGCACTCGGCTGACCTTTGGAACAGCGAGTAGAGTGCCTATCTCGCCCTGCCAATGGTAAGCGTTTTCAGGGCCCAACGCCGGGTTCGGCGTGATGTTGTCGCTATTTGGTAGTTTCTGAGCAATGGCCTCAAGTGCCGCCGCAATTCTGCTCAGATAATCTTCTGTCATCACGAGTCCCGTCCTTGTGTCAGCCCCAATGTTGGGAGCCCTTGATTGGGCTTTGCAATCAGCCAACCCCAATTGTATAGTCCGGCCGATTTTGGCCTGGGCGCAAGTGCGGTTAAGCCCGATAGCGTCCACAGCGCATTCGATCAGCGCATTGCCACCCAATCCTGAGCGTCACAAGAAAAATTAAATGGAGTTTGCTTGATGTTTGTAACCCCTGCCTTTGCACAGGACGGCGGCGTGGCACCAGGAGGCATGGCTGACATTCTCATCCAGCTTATGCCGATTGCTCTGCTCGTTGTAATCTTCTGGTTGCTGATCTTCCGTCCGCAGCAGAAGCGCCTGAAGGCACAGCAGGCCATGCTTTCTGCGATCCGTCGTGGCGACACCGTTGTGACCACTGGTGGTCTGGTCGGTAAGGTTTCCAAGGCTGTCGACGGTGAAGACCTTGAAGTCGAAATCGCGCAGGGCGTGAAGGTCAAGGTTGTTCGTGGCATGATCGCAGACGTTCGTTCGAAGTCTGAACCGGTCAACGACAACAAGCCGGCTTAATCTAGCCGTATCAGCCGGGGCCATCAGGCTCCGGCTTTATCCTTCTCAGGACGTTATTTATGAATCACTCGCCGTTCCGCGTATTCATTATCCTGTTCGTGGCAATCGCTGGCATTCTCATGGCAGCTCCAAACTTCTTGCCCAAGAATGTGCAGGATGCTTTGCCCGACTGGCTCCCAAAACCCGGTCTTGTCCTTGGTTTGGACTTGCAAGGTGGTTCGCACCTTCTGCTTGAGGTCGACCGAAAAGGGATCGTGGATCAGCGCTTGAGTGATGTTCGCCGCGATGCGCGTAACGTCCTCGCGAACCAGAATGGTATCGGCAACCTCATCACAACGGATGCTGATCGCAATGCGATCTTCATCGAATTGACCGATCCGACCCAGAAGGCGCAGGCCGAAACCGCAATTCGCGGGCTTCAGAATACGCTGAGCAACGCTCTCATTGGCGGCGTCGGTGTTGATGAAATGGCCTTTGGCGAAACGCCAGACGGTCGCTTGTCGATTACTCTGACCCCAGATGGCATCACCCAGCGCATGAGCTCGCTGGTTGCTCAGTCCATGGAAGTCATCCGCAGCCGTATCGACGAAATCGGTACGACTGAGCCCACCATTCAGCGCCAGGGTGATACCCGCGTTATGGTGCAGGTGCCAGGCTTCGGCGATTCAACTCGCCTCAAGAACCTCATTTCACAAACCGCGCGCCTGACCTTCCACATGGTCTATCCGGGTCTGTCTGCCGATCAGGCCGAAGTGCAGGGTTTGCCTGCTGGCACCATGATCCTGCCAAGCCAGGATGGTGGTCGTGAGCTGCTTTATGAAGACGTCGCTCTGGGCGGTGAATCGCTCGTTGATGCGCAGCCGTCTTATGACCAGCAGCGCGGCATTCCTGTTGTTTCGTTCAAGTTCGACACCCGCGGCGCGATTTCGTTCGGCGAAATCACCAGCAAGGCTGTCGGTCAGCGCTTCGCTATTGTTCTCGACAATCAGGTCATCACGGCTCCGGTTATTCAGCAGCCGATCACCGGTGGTCAGGGCCAGATCTCGGGCACCTTCACCACGGCAACTGCTAACGATCTCGCAGTTCTGCTGCGCGCGGGCGCTTTGCCTGCAAGCTTGAACGTCATCGAAGAACGTACTGTTGACGCGAGCCTTGGTGCTGACTCGATTCAGGCCGGCTTCACCGCTGGTGTGGTCGCGGCAGTGCTTGTTCTGGCCTTTATGGTCATCGCCTACGGCATCTGGGGCGTGTTTGCGAACGTCTCCCTGATCCTCAACATCATTCTGATCTTTGCCGCGCTCTCTACCCTCGGTGCGACGCTGACGCTGCCCGGTATCGCCGGTATCGTCCTGACCATCGGTATGGCCGTGGACGCGAACGTTCTGATCTATGAACGCATGCGTGAAGAACAGCGTGCCGGCAAGACACCAATTCAGGCGATCAACGCGGGTTTCTCGCGCGCTTGGGGTACGATTATCGACTCGCACCTGACTCAGCTCGTTGCGGCTGTGGTGCTTTACTTCATGGGCTCCGGCCCGATCCAAGGCTTTGCGGTCACGCTTGGTCTCGGCATTATTACTTCGCTCTTCACCTCCTACACCGTGACCTCCTATCAGGTTGGTCTGTGGTTCAAGCTGCGTCGCCCTAAGACGCTCAAGATCCAGCACTTCCGCTTCATTCCGGACGGCACGACCATTCCGTTCATGAAGATATCGAAGTATGTGATTGCCTTCTCGATCATCATGACCGGTGTTTCCATCGGCTCGGCTGTGTTCAAGGGCTTCAACCTCGGCATCGACTTTGTTGGTGGTACTGCGATTGAAATCCAGCACGTCGGAGGCCCAGCAGACGTGGGTCGCGTGCGTGAGTTGACCAGTGACTTGGGACTTGGCGAAATCCAGGTTCAGGGCTTTGGTACGCCGCAGGACGTTCTCGTTCGTGTGCAGGCGCAAGAAGGCGGCCAGTCCGCTGACCAGATCGCTGTTGCCAAGGTCACCGAAGTTCTGGCTGCTGAGAACTATGAGGTACGACGTACTGAGGCAGTGAGTGGTACGGTTTCAGGCGAATTGGCTTGGACCGGAACTATCGCGGTCATCATCGCGCTCGCCTGTATCTTGATCTACATCTGGTTCCGCTTCGAATGGCAATTCGCTATGGCGGCGGTGACCACCACCAGCCACGACTTGATCATGACGATCGGGCTCTTCTCGCTGACCGGATTGGAGTTCAATTTGAGCTCTATCGCGGCGGTGCTGACGCTAGTCGGTCTGTCGCTGAACGAAACTGTGGTGGTCTCGGATCGTATTCGTGAAAACCTCACGAAATACCGCAAGATGCCTCTGCCAGAGCTGATCGACCTGTCGATCAACCAGACCATCGTGCGTACCTCGCTCACCCAGTTCACACTTCTGCTGGCGCTGATTCCGCTGGTTCTCTTTGGCGGTGAATCGCTCCGCAGCTTTGTTATCGCGATGACATTCGGCTCTATCGTCGGCATGTACTCGTCGGTCATCGTTAACGGTCCAATTCTCATCAACTTCGGCTTGAAGCAGAAAACTGATGAGCAGCTGGCCGCAGAAGACGCTGAGAAGAAGCGCAATGCTGATGGTGCTGCCGTTTAATCGGTGCACTGCTTTAAACATCTGAAAAGCTGTGATAGCCCCGACCTATTGGCCGGGGCTATTTTTTGCTCCATTTGGATCGGCGAACTGAAAGCACTCTATGACCAGCTCATCGCCCACAGGTTTCTATCCCCAACGCGTTGGCATTGATGCCTATGGCAATGGTGGATTTCGCTTTGCCGATATGTCCCACAAAGGCTCGCTGCTGTGCTTGCCCAGTGGCATGTACGCATGGGAGATCGCTGAGGCGCAGGAGTTGACGTTAGAGTCTTTGCAGCCGGTCCTTGACCACGCCGACGAGATTGAGGTTCTTCTCATCGGACTGGGTGAAAAGGTTGCCGCCATTGACCTTGCCATTCGGACTGCATTACGGGCGCGTGGCATTATCGTAGAAGCGACGCAGACTGGTGGGGCAGTGCGGACCTATAATGTGTTGCTCGCCGAAGACCGTCAGGTTGCAGGCGCTTTCATTGCTGTCGAGAACGCCCGATGACTGCCACGTCCTTCGATCACGCGGCAGACCTGCTCCGCACAGCCGACCCCGATCGCTACCTCTCCACACTTGTGCTGCCCGCAAAGGCTCGCCCCTATATCGCTGCGCTTTATGCGTTCAATGCCGATGTCGCGGGTATTCGGGATCGTGTCTCTGGCCCCGCTCCCGGCGAAGTGCGGCTTCAATGGTGGAGCGACGCTCTCACAGGCGAAGGGCATGGTGAAGTTCGGCAAAATCCCATAGCCGATGCGCTTCTGCAGACGATCGAAAAATTCAACCTTCCAACGGGCACTTTCCTCCGTCTTATTGGTGCGCGTCGGTTCGATCTTTACGACGATCCAATGCCGGATCTCGAGACATTTGAGGGCTATGCCGGGGAGACGGCATCAACTCTGCTCCAGCTCTCGGCAATGGTGCTCAATGAGGGCAACTCGGTCGAGACAGGGGACGCCGCTGGGCATTTGGGCGTCGCACAAGCTCTGATCGGTCACATGCGGGCTCTCGGCTACGTATCCGCACAAGGCCGGATCATGCTGCCCTGGAGCCTTTTGCAGGCCAATGGCGTGCAAGAGACTGAGCTCTTCCGTGGGCAAAACTCTGAAGGCCTCCACGCTGCGTTCAGCCAGCTTGGCGAGATCGCGTCAGAACATTTGGTCAAGGCGCGAGACGCTATTGCGCTTCTGCCCGCGTCGCTTCGTCCTGCGTTCGCAATCGTGACTCTCCTCGAGAAGCAACTGGCGCAAGTGATTGAAAATACGAATGCCTTTGCTGTGGCTAGTGATAGCGCAGCGTGGCAGAAGATTGCCAAATTGACCTATTGGTCGTTGCGCAACCGCTCGTAAGTGGTCGCGACGAATTCTCCAACAAAGCGGGCCGCAAGCGTTTCGCCACTGAAAAGCTGCGCGCTGACTGTGATCCGGCCGCGGCCACGCTTGGCGAGCATCGTAGCGGTGCGCTCCCACGGGCCATCGTCGATGGCGCTATGCGCCGATATGGCTTCACGCGCAGGCGCGATATACTCCATTTGCGATGTATGGATGACGAGCTCTGTCTCAAACTGATCGCGCTCTAACCGCAAATGCACAGCGCTCCATGCGGCGAGGAGGCAGAGGGTAGCCCCGCTGCCGCCAAACAATGTGCCATGCATATTGATATTGGGCAGCAGCGGAGCCACTAAAACGACATTTGAAGCGCTGGCACGCACTGCACTCACCTCCATGGCCCGCGACAGCGGGATCGTGGTGTGCAGATATTGCGTCAGCGCCTCGGGCGTCATGCCCAGGACTTGAGGTCTTCAAGCGCGCGGCTGGTGATCGCGCGACGCTTGGCGATGGTTTTGTCTGGACCGCGCCAGCGGGTCACGCCCTCTGGCTTGGTGATGGTGACTTCAGGAAACAGACCAAAATTGACGTTCATCGGCTGGAAGCTCCGAGCGCCTGAATAGCTTTCTGCTTCAAGGTGGCCCCCGGTGATGTGGCCAATAAGAGCGCCGAGAGCTGTCGTGGCTGGCGGTAGGCCCATCGTGCCACCAAGAGCTTCGGCAGCGGTGAGACGTCCAGTGATCAGGCCGCAAGCGGCGCTTTCCACATAACCTTCAACGCCGGTGACCTGACCCGCAAAACGAATGCGCGGATCGTTCTTGAGCTTGAGATCGCCTTGCAGAACCTTCGGGGAGTTGATGAAGGTGTTGCGGTGCAGACCGCCCAGGCGTGCGAACTGTGCGTTCTCGAGGCCTGGGATCATGCGGAAGATTTCCGCCTGAATGCCATAACGCATCTTGGTCTGGAAGCCGACCATGTTCCACAGCGAGCCCAGCGCATTGTCCTGACGCAACTGGACGATGGCATATGGCTTAACGGTTGGGTTGCGTGGGTTGGTCAGGCCAACTGGCTTCATTGGACCGTGGCGCAGGGTTTCAACGCCACGTTCTGCCATCACTTCAATCGGCAGGCAGCCGTCGAAATAGGGGACCTTTTCCCAATCCTTGAATTCGTGCAGCGGCGCCGTCTTCAGCGCTTCCACGAAGGCAAAATACTGATCCTTATCCATCGGCAGGTTCAGGTAGTCAGCACCAGTTCCGCCTGGGCCGGCCTTGTCGTAACGCGACTGCTTCCACGCGATGTCGTGATTGATGCTGTCGTAGTGCACGATCGGGGCGATCGCGTCAAAAAACGCGAGGGCGTCTTCGCCCGTCTTCTCGAGGATGGCTTCTGCCATCGCGGGCGAGGTGAGGGGCCCCGTCGCAATAATGACGTGCTCCCAGCTCGGATCTGGCCAGCCGCCGACTTCTTCGCGCGCGATTGTGATGTTCGGATGGTTTTCGATCGCACGTGTGACTTCTGCGGAGAAGGCGTGGCGGTCAACGGCGAGCGCGCCGCCTGCCGGGAGCTTGTGCAGGTCCGCAGCGCGCATGATCAGCGAGTTGCAGCGACGCATCTCTTCATGCAGCAGGCCAACCGCGTTCTGCTCATGATCGTCTGAGCGGAAACTGTTCGAGCACACGAGCTCGGCGAAGCTATCTGTGCTGTGAGCGTCGGTTTCTTTGACGCCACGCATTTCGTGGAGAATGACGGTTACGCCAGCTTCAGCTGCCTGCCAGGCAGCTTCAGAACCAGCAAGGCCCCCGCCGATGATGTGGATGGTTTTGTTTGACATGATGAGCCAAATACCAAGCCCGTCATGCCGCTGCAACTCGCCTTATAGCGAGCGCCCCTCATGAGGGCCTTCTTTGCGCTTTTCGATGATCTTTTGCGAGAAGACTTGGAGGTCATCGCGGGGCGGACGGGCGTTTGCGCCCTAACCGGAGACCGCGGACGCGGATAGAGAACAAGATCCAAAAAGAAAACGCCCGCGTCTCAGAGAGAGGCGGGCGTTCGGTTTGGGTCGACGTATGCTGCAGGCTTAGAGCGTGTTTGCATGATCGCGAGCTACGCGAGTGATATCGGTACGCGAAATGCCAAGGTCGTTGAGCTGACGGTTGTCGAGCGAAGCGAGTTCACGAACGGTCTGCTGATAAGCGGCCCACTTCTTAAAGGTCTTACGGATGTCCATCGGATGTCTCCTGTTGTTTACGTGATCATATTTAGTGCGTGGCGTAAAAATGAGCAGTCTGGATTTACTCAGATTAGCTATGCACTTTTTGCAAGGCGGCGAGTGACGGAGGCGAGGCTCAAAATCCAGAATGACTGTGCGGCCGCTTTAGCGATCGAACAGCGATTTCGTCATTTGCATGAAGTCGGGTGGGCAAATGCCGATTATGCCAGGTTCGCGACTGATGCGAACAATGCTAGGAAGTTGACTAGGCTTAGGTTCTAGTGCGCGAACCGAGCGCCAGACTGTGCGGACGAACATGGGGGGTACACCCAAGGTTTCGTGGACTCGTCGTCCCAATACATAAGCGATCCTGTGAGCCTTGCTCAGGGGCGTGTGGTCAGATGACGCATGCGCTGCATGCATGGCATTTTCATCATCTTGTCACGAACACAAATTCCTCTCCGGAAATCTCCCTGTTGCGATGTAAAACCTTTTTATTAACCATAATTCCGCTTGCCCCTAGGGGGGCGAACACAGACACTCCGGCCGAGTTCAGCGAGGTGATATCCAGTGCGGCAAGGCGCCCATGTCATTGTTGTCGGTAATGAGAAGGGTGGGTCGGGCAAGTCGACCACAGCATTTCATATCGCCATACTGCTTCTGCATCAGGGATTTAAGGTTGCGACGCTCGACGTCGACAGCCGACAGCAGACCTTTACGCACTATGTCCGCAACCGCCGTGAATGGGCGCGCTTAAACGAGCAAGTCATTCCGCACCCCACTCACTATCACCTGCCTTTGTCGCGGGGCGATTCTCTGCGTGAAAATCATCGGATCGAATTCGATCTCTTCACTCAGGCAATTGGTGAGGTCGAAGACACGGCAGATTTCATTATTATCGACACGCCAGGCTTCGACACTAACCTGACGCGGCTCGCCCATTCATTGGCCGACACTTTAGTGTCTCCAGTCAATGATAGCCTTATCGACTTGGCTGTTATGGCACAGGTTGACCCTGTGACGGGGGAACCGCGTGAGCTCAGCCACTATGCAAGATTGGTTCAGCGCGCGCGCTCTGAACGTCTGGCGATTGACGGGCGGAACATTGATTGGGTGCTCGTTCGAAATCGCATCTCGATGCTCTCCTCGCGTAATATGCGTCAGGTGCAGACAATGCTGGACCGAATTGCTGAGCGTCTGGGGTGCCGGGTTGCCGATGGCATTGCCGAGCGTGTGATCTTCCGCTCGCTCTTTGCTAGCGGCATGACAGTTTTTGATCCGCTGAGCGAAGAGTTGTTGGGTGGCATGCCATCTGCTTCACATACGAGTGCTCGGCAGGAATACCGCACGCTCGTCAATGCCTTGAACCTGCCGCTGTCTCAGCGCGCGGTACAGCGTATGGAATTGTTGGCAGCCGAGGCTCCAGAGACGATCCGTTTTGAAGAAACCGTGCGAGACGACGCTTAGCCTTGCGCGTAAGCAGCCTTGCGCGGTTCCTGCGTGGCGACAACATTTTCGCGCGCGTCATAGGTGGCGCGGGCGTCAATAATGGCCTCATGGTTTTCAGCCGACCAATCCCATAGCGCGCTGATGGGCCCCTGTAATGTCTTGCCCAATTGCGTGAGGCTGTACTCTACGCGTGGGGGGACTTCAGGATAGATAGTGCGTGTCACGAGCCCGTCGCGCTCCAGATTGCGTAGGGTTAGCGTCAACATGCGCTGCGATACGCCGTTGATCATGCGCTTGAGTTCGTTGAACCGCAGAGTGCCATTACGCCCCAGCATGCCGACGACCATGACGCTCCACTTGTCGCCAATGCGATTGAGCACGTCCGACATGGCAGAGCAATTTGAGTGCAGCGATGTGTCTGTGAGCGACATGGGACACCTATTTGAGAACTAAGGCACAGAATATATGCGAGGTTACTACTTGTGACTAGCCCCCGTCGCAAATGCGAGGGGCTGGTCAAACTCTCGCCGTTTCCTTGAGATTGATGCTCCTGCCTGATAGTAGGTGTGCTTCCTGATATCGTGCCGTCGGAGTGTTCCTGACTTGTCTTTCGCTCAGCGCATAGCTTTGATCTTTTTCATGATTGCAGCCAGTATTTTGCCTGTTCAGGCAACACCGCTGTTGGTTGTCGATCGATCCAATTTGTCAGTGCTGTATGCGCAAGATGCCGGTCAGCCTTGGCATCCGGCTTCGCTCACCAAACTCATGACGGCCTACGTGGTTTTCGAAGAGCTGGCGCTTGGAACAATTACTCTTGATACCCCTGTCCGGATATCAAAAGGGGCGGTCGCCCTCGCGCCGAGCAAGTCAGGCCTGGCCGTCGATAGCTCTGTTACGATGCGAGACGCGCTCTATTTGCTGATAGTCCGCTCTGCCAATGACGTTGCCTATGCCATCGCCGAAACCATTGCGGGCACAGAAGCCAATTTCGCGGTGAAGATGAATGACGTTGCACGTCGCATGGGGATGACGGGGACTAATTTCGTCAATTCCCACGGTCTGCATGTTGTCGGCCAGGTTTCCACGGCGCGCGACCTAGCAATTCTGTCTCTCTACATCGAGCAAGCCTATCCGCAGTACATGCCCATATTCCAGACGGGCACTGTGCGCCTGAACAAGGCCGTGTATGAGGCCAACAACGCGCTTTTAAAGGGGTTTTCCGGCACCAACGGCATGAAGACAGGGTACACCTGTGCTGCGGGGCTGAACGTCGTTGCGACAGTCGACCGTAATGGTCGCCGCCTCTTAGCTGTTGTTCTCGGTGGTTCCTCAGCACGCGAGCGCAATGAGCGGGCCGCCGAGCTATTCACCAATGCCCTGTCGGGTCGTTATCAAGGGAGTGGCCAGTCGCTGCTCAGCCTCGTGAACTCGGGTGGAGCAGCCCAAGACATGCGGCCATTGGTGTGCGGCGCTGGGGCGCCAGAGTATATCAAGGCGCGCGAAGCTGAGTTCCCTATGGGCCTTAAAGGCCAGCCAAGCTATCTCAACGATGAGATTCCATTGCGCGAATATACGGTTGTGGATTTGGGCCGCACACGGTCCGTCGCGTTTCCGCGTCCACGCCCGGCGCATGTTTCGCGTTTCGCGGCGCCAGCGGTAGCCGCCACCTCGACGGCTCCGATTGTAGCGGAACGAGCAGTATCCCTGCCAATACCGCGTCCCGCGGACCTCTAGCCCGCCGAGCCAATCCGGACGGTGAGAGAGATAACCTCTCCGTTCGTTTGCACGTCGCAATGATGTCCATTCTGACGGCAGAACAGCGGGATATCGATTTTTGCCATAGCGTCCGTCGCGAGGATGAGGAGCTGATCGCCCCCATTCGCAGTTGCGGCGGCCTTTTCCAGCTTCAAGACGGGAAGGGGGCATTTCAGCCCCCTTGCATCAATGGTCAGGACGTTAGTTTCCAAGAACAAGCACCCAGTGAATGCCATAGGCGGAGTTCGGGTTGAACGCGACGCCGATACCAGCCTTTGAGGCGTTTGCGGCGAGGGCGACGGCATCCGCAGGGTTGTTGCGCCAGCCTGAGAAGGTCTCAGCGAATGTCGCATAGCCTGCGCTCAGCTTCATTTGGACAAGCCCACCCGGCATGCTCGGCGCGACGCCGGTCTGAGCGTACTGATTGGCCAGCGCCTGTGCGGAGCCATTGAGGCCAGCATCAGCGACCAGCGGAGGCATGTTTTGGTTGGCGCGATAGGCGTTTACGAGCCCAATGGCCTGCTGTGAGTCGAGGCGTGCATTGGGCACGTCCATCCGTGCGGTCAGAGCAGGTTGGAGGCCTGCGGGAGAAGATCCGCCACCACCACCAAATGAAACGCACCCGGCTATGAGCAACGTCATCGACCCCATGAGTGCAAAGCGGGCCAAACTTCTGTTATTCGACATATCTTTCCTTCTGGCGCGCCGCGGTCCATAAGAGGAGCGAGACTTCGTCCATATATCTATATTAGCTCAGTTGGTTGGCCGTTAAAAACCGGCACTATGACGATTTTCATTAGATATTGGCCACCTTGGTGTTCCTTGTGCACTGAGAGCTGGCAAACAAGGCAGCATTGTGGGGGAGGTTGCACTGACTGTGAGTCTGTCTAAATCCGTACAAGAAGTGCGTGCCACGTCAGTGTCCGTGATTTTCCTCGTGTTGTGCCTCGCCGCTTTCGTTGGGGTCTTCACCTATTTTCTCGCAAATGTCGCTGCGCAAACCAAAATTCAGCTCGAAGATGACGCCGCTTCTACAACGCAAGTGGTCGCGACCAATGGGCTTTGGATGAACCAGCTGGCAATTCAAACTTTGCGCCGGATGGATTCACTCATCGAGGATAGTCCTCTGTCTGTAGATGCCGAGGCATTTGGCAAGATTATGGAGGACCGTCCGCCGGAACTCATCGTTAGTCTTATCGATGCCGATGCCAACCTCTTGTTCAGTAGCGCGCGATTTATGCCCGGCGTAAATCTGCGTGAGCGTGACTATTTTCAGTCGATACGCAGCGGAGCAGCGTTTGCGACTTCAGCCAAGGTCGTGATGCAACCGAGGGGACGCGAAGGCTTTGTATTTGCTAAGAGATTGACGCGCAACAATGTCTTTGTTGGTGCGGTTGCAGTCGCTTACCCGAACAGTGTTCTTGAATCTTTCGTGCGTGACGTTGAGCTGGAGGCTGGGGCGTCCATCAGCCTCTTTCGGCGTGACGGGCGGCTTATGGCGCGCTATCCACATACCAATGTGCCTGATCTCGTGGGCGACGTTCTGTTCACCGAACACCTTGAACGAGGTGACAGCGGGACATTTTTTGCCGATCGCTCACCCTCGGACGGCCAGCCAAAAATTATCGGCTATCGCGCGATACAGGGAACCGACATGGTCGCCGTGGTCGCAATCCCTACGGAAGGCGCGTGGGGACGATATCGGGCGGAACTGATGTCCATCTTGGTCATCGTAGCCCCCATTTGCGTTGCGCTGATTATCGTCGGTCTGTGGATATGGCGGCTTTTGCGTCGTGACGCTGCCCACGCTGAAGAGCTCGAGACGGCGAATGAAACCAACATGATGTTGTTTCGCGAAATCCATCACCGCGTCAAAAATAACCTCCAGTCTGTTCAGTCCCTTATCCGGCTTCAGGATATCCCTGAAGCGGCCAAGCTCGATTTGCAAAGTCGCTTGGGCGCGATGGCGGCCATGCATGAACATATCTACCGCCGTGATGAGTATGAGGACATTGACGCTCACGACATTGTCCCGGTGGTTATCAATGAAGTGGTTCGTGCCTACGGCAAGCCGGTGGAAATCATCTACGAACTGGATAGGTGTTATGTGGATCGCGACCACATCACGCCCCTGTCACTACTGCTCAGTGAAGTTGTGACCAATGCGCTGAAATACGCTTTCCCTGATGGGCGGGAAGGGCGTATCCGCATCATTATGAATGACTTTTACAACGGGCGATGCCAGCTCATCGTCGCTGATAATGGGGTCGGTATGCCGAAAAATGGCGTGCCCAGCACCAGCATGGGCCTCCGCCTCATTCGGGGCGTGGTCGCGCAGATGGGCGGCACTTATGAGTATTTGCCCAGTGCCGGTACGCGATTTGAAGCGAATATCGCCCTGAGTGCAGTCGGCCACCACGCAGAGCATCGTTAAACTGGCAAATTCGCACTTGCGCCACCGGCCGAGGTCCGGCAAAGCGTAAGTGGAATAGATTGGTCAGGTTATGCTGAAGCGCTTCTTTGCTTACTATGCTCCCTATAAGGGATTGTTTATATTAGACTTTGGATGCGCCGTGCTCGCTGGATTGCTTGAGCTGGCTTTCCCTGTCGCTGTCTCCAAATTTGTCGACGAGTTATTGCCGCAGGGAGATTACAACCTGATCCTCCTTGCGGGGATAACTTTGCTCGTCATCTACTGCTTTGGCGCCGTTCTTAAAGCCGTCGTGAACTATTTTGGTCACGTGCTGGGTGTCTCTATCGAGACCGATATGCGCAGGCAGGTGTTCGATCACTTGCAGAAGCTGAGCTTCCGCTTCTTCGATAATCATAAGACCGGCCACCTAATTACGCACGTTACCAAGGACTTGGAAGACGTGGGTGAGGTTGCGCACCACGGCCCCGAAGATGTGTTCATCGCCATCATGACCTTCATTGGCGCGTTCATTTTGATGTTCCTGACCAATTGGAAATTGGCTGTGATCACCGTGGTGCTCGTGCCGGTGCTGAGCTGGTTGGTCGCGACCCAGGGCAAGAAAATGACCCGCAACTGGCGTGAGCTGTTCCGCCAAGTGGGGGATTTCAATACCCGTGTCGAAGACGCCATTGGGGGCGTCCGAGTGGTCAAGGCCTTCGCCAATGAGGAGCACGAGGCAAAGCTCTTTGCCGGCAACAATCAGGCCTATCGGTCCACCAAACTGCGCGCCTATGCGATTATGACCACCAGTCAGGTCGTAACCTATCTCTCGACCCGAGTGGTCCAGCTGATGGTCATGCTGGTGGGGGCTTGGCTCGTTACTCTGGGCGAGTTGAGCTATGGCGGCTTTGTCAGCTTCTTGCTTTTGGTAACGGTCTTTATGCGCCCAATCGACCAGATCGCAGGCGTTTTGGAGAGTTATCCCAAAGGCATAGCGGGCTTCACGCGATTTACCAAACTGCTCGATACGGCACCAGATATTGCCGATAAGCCCGATGCCGTAACCGTATCGCACCTGCGTGGCGACATTCGTTTTAACGATGTGAGCTTTGCGTATGAAAGCGGCCGAACGATTTTGGCCAATATCAATCTCGACATCAAAGCAGGCGAAACGCTCGCCATTGTTGGACCGTCGGGCGCTGGGAAAACAACGCTTTGCGCGCTCCTGCCGCGTTTCTACGAGATCAATTCCGGCTCCATCTCCGTGGATGGGATCGATATTCGTGACATGAGGCAAACCAGTCTGCGCGAGCAAATTGGCATCGTGCAGCAGGACGTCTTCCTCTTCGGTGGCACCTTGCGCGATAATATCGCCTATGGCCGCCTTAGCGCGACAGACGAGGAGATCATGGAAGCGGCGCGTCGGGCGCGGCTTGAAGCTGTCATTGCGCGCATGCCCAATGGGCTCGATACTATGGTCGGCGAACGCGGAGTGAAACTCTCCGGGGGCCAAAAGCAACGTGTAGCAATTGCTCGTATCTTCTTGAAAAACCCACCGATTTTGGTTCTCGACGAAGCGACATCGGCACTCGATACGGCTACCGAATTGGCGATCCAGCGCTCGTTGGCGGAGCTCGCTGTTGGCCGCACTTCGTTGATCATCGCGCATCGCCTTGCCACTATTCAGCACGCGGACCGGATTGTCGTCGTCGACGAAACCGGCATTGTGGAGCAGGGGCCGCACGCAGAGCTCTTGAACTTGGGTGGGGCCTATGCGCGGTTGCACCGGGCCCAGTTTGGCGAGTTGAATTAGCATGCTTGAAACAAAGGGCTTCTAATGGCGTCGCTATCGATGACAAGCCAAAAATTGGCGCAAGGGGAAGCGAAACGCCCCGGTGTTGTCGATAGCAATCGCTCGCGTCTTTTGGGGCTAATTGTCTGTTTCTGCATCCTTATTTTCGCGGTGATGCTCAGTCTTGCTATTGGCGCGCGCTATATCCCTGTTGTCACTGTGGTCGACGCTCTGTTTGCCTATAACGATAGCGACGATCACGCCATTATCGCCGGGTTGCGCGCACCGAGGACAATTATGGGCGTGCTGGTGGGGATAGCGCTTGGCCTGTCTGGTGCATTGATCCAAGCGTTGACGCGTAACCCATTGGCCGATCCTGGTATTTTGGGCATCAACGCAGGAGCGGCATTCTTCGTCGTTATCGGCATCGGCTTCTTCGGGATAAGCGGCATTGGCGGCTATGTCTGGTTTGCACTGGCAGGGGCCATTAGCGCGACAGTGATCGTTTACGTCATAGGCTCTGCTGGTCGGGGCGGGGCAACGCCCTTGCGATTGACCTTATCAGGCGTGGCCTTGGGCGCGGTTCTGGGCGGCGTCACGTCGGGGATATCGCTGCTCGATCCAAGCACTTTTGACCGCATGCGTCAGTGGAGCGCGGGCTCACTCGTGACCACGGGTTACGAAGCACTATCAACGGTTTGGCCGTTCTTTCTGGTAGGCTTCGGGCTTGCGCTGTTTGTGGCGCGTCCGCTCAATGCTGTGGCATTGGGCAATGATTTGGCGGCCGCTTTAGGCGCGAATTTGTGGCGCACGAGAACCTTGGTGGTTATCGCAACGACGCTTCTTGCCGGGGCTTCAACGGCCGCGGTTGGACCCATCGGCTTTGTGGGATTGATGGTTCCGCATGTGGCACGCTGGTACGTAGGTCCTGACCAGCGTTGGATTTTTTCGTACACGGCGGTATTGGCGCCGATCCTGCTTTTGGTATCCGATATTGTCGGGCGCGTGGTGTTGGCGCCGGGTGAGCTCCAAGTTGGCATAGTGCTGGCATTTATGGGCGCCCCAGTGGTCATTTTCTTGGCCCGAAGGGGCAAGGTGAGCGGATTATGAAAACGCTCGCGAGTGGTCGGCGGACTGTGGTTTTGCGATCGCGGCGCTGGCCGTTCTCTCAGCGCATAGATGTGCAGTCGTGGCTGGTCATTGGCGGGCTTTTCGCCGTTGCTGGGTTCCTCACAATCGTCTCGCTGGCTTCCGGCGATTTTGCGGTGAGCTTTCCCGATGTGATTGGCGCACTCCTCGGTCAGGCAGACGGTCGGACCCATATGGTTGTGGTCGAATGGCGTCTGCCGAGGGTCCTGCTGGCGCTGATCCTCGGCGCGGCATTGGGCATGGCGGGAGCCATCTTTCAGTCGCTGACGCGAAACCCGCTCGGCAGTCCAGACATCATTGGGTTTGACGCGGGAAGCTATACGGGCGCGCTTATCGTCATCACGCTGCTTGGCGGGGGCTATATGGCGGTCGCCGGTGGAGCGCTCGTTGGAGGGCTCGTGACGGCGCTGCTGGTTTATCTCCTCGCGTATCGTCGCGGCGTGCAGGGGTTTAGACTGATCATCGTCGGTATCGGCGTTTCGGCCATGCTGAACTCGCTCAACACCTGGATGCTACTGCGGGCTAAGGTTGAAGTGGCAATGATGGCGTCGGTGTGGGGGGCAGGGAGCCTCAATGGCATGACGCTCGAGCGTCTGAGCTATGCTGGCGTGATCCTGCTTGTTCTCATTCCGGCTGCACTGCTGCTCAGTCGCCCTTTGGCGCAGCTGGAGTTGGGCGATGATGCGGCGCGCGGTCTCGGTGTCAATGCCGAGAAAAGCAGGGTTCTCTTATTGGTGGTGGGCGTTGGCCTTACGGCTGTGGTCACAGCGACGGCTGGGCCGATTGGGTTTGTGGCTCTGGTCGCGCCGCAATTGGCGCGGCGGCTGACGGGAGACGCTGGCGTTGCCTTGCTGCCGGCGGCGGCAATGGGTGGGGTATTGCTATTGGCAGCGGATTTCATCGCCCAACGCGCCTTTGCGCCGACGCAACTGCCTGTGGGCATAGTTACAGTGAGCTTGGGCGGCATCTATTTCGCCTGGCTCCTTATTCGTGAGGCGCGGCGCTGATGACGGACGAGAAAAGCTACCCGGTGCGGCTCGCCGCTAAGAGCGCCACTTTTGGCTATGAGCAGCGGATCATCTCGCGCGAGTTGTCCGTCGCAATTCCGGACAAGTCTTTTACGGTGATTGTCGGAGCGAATGCGTGCGGGAAATCGACCCTCTTGCGGGCGCTTTCGAGATTGATCAAGCCCAGGGAAGGTCAGGTGATCCTCGATGGTCAGTCGATCCACTCTCTGCCCGCCAAGGAAGTGGCACGGCGCTTGGGCCTTCTGCCGCAAAGCTCGATTGCACCCGATGGCATTCGGGTGGCCGATCTGATCGCGCGGGGACGATACCCGCATCAAAAGCTGTTCCAGCAATGGTCAGAGGCTGATGAGGCGGCCGTATTGGAGGCCATGGACGCGACCAAGGTGACCGAGCTTTCCGATCGCCTGGTGGACGAGCTGTCCGGTGGTCAGCGCCAACGCGTGTGGGTGGCCATGGTTCTAGCTCAACAGACGCCAATTCTGTTGCTTGATGAGCCGACCACTTTCCTCGATATCACGCATCAGATCGAGCTGATGGAGCTGATGAGTGACCTCAATTCAAAGAATGGTCAGACCGTGGTCGCGGTCTTGCACGACCTCAATCATGCCTGCCGCTATGCCAGCCACATCATTGCGATGCGAGACGGGCAAGTGGTGGCCGAAGGCAGGCCATCTGACATCATCACGGCGGAATTGGTTGAGGCCGTGTTCGGCCTGCCGTGCCTGATTATAGACGATCCGGTGTCCCACACGCCGCTGGTTATTCCTAAAGGCTTTTCAGGGCGCTACGCTGAATAACGAAAAAGCCGCCAGAGGATTCTGGCGACTTCTTGATTCAAAACTTTAATTGCGATCAGCCCTGTTCAAGCCACTTCACCTGTTCTGGCGAAAGCTTGATGTCAAAGGCTTGCAGGCTATCGTCGAGTTCGAGCACGCGACGTGGTCCGATGAGCGGTATGCTCGGGAACTCTTGGGTGAGCACATAGGCGAGTGCAACGTGGATCGGGGACTTTCCGAGTTCCTTTGCCAGTTGCAGGGCGCGGTCACGGCGACCAAAATTCTGGTCATTGTACCAAACGCGGACCAGCTCCTCGTTGTAGGTCTTGTCGCGACCTGCGAGGTCGGTAAAGAAGCCGCGCGCTTGGCTTGACCATGAGAAGTTGGCGACCTGACGGTCAGTCAACCACTGCTTATAAGCGGGTGTCGACGAGGTGACGCAACCGTCCCAGATCGGATCGAGCATTTCTGCAAGGGCAAAATTGTTCGACAGCGCCTGTGGCTTGGTCTTGCCGGTGCGTTCGGCATAAGCAATTGCTTCGTCCATACGCTCCTTGGTCCAGTTTGAGCCGCCGAACGGACCACGAATGCGACCGGCCTTCACCTCAGCGTCCATAGCGTCGACGAATTCGCCCACTGGGACATCGAGATTGTCGCGGTGCATGAAGTAGATATCGACATAGTCGGTCTGGAGGCGATCCAGCGACTGGGTCAGCTGCTTGCCGATCACGTCCGGATAGCAGAGCGGGGAGTGCGCACCCTTGCCGATGAGCACAGCCTGTTCGCGGGTGCCGCGGCTGGTGTGCCATTCGCCAAAGAGCTTTTCGGTGTAGCCGCCGCCGTAGACGAAGGCGGTGTCAAAGAGATTGCCGCCACGCTCCCAAAACGCATCAAGCAGAATGGCGCCAGATGCGAAGGTTTTAAAATCTTCAAAGCCGAGCGCAACCGCGGAAGCCTGCTTGGAGAGGCCCGGAATGGAGCGCTTGGGAATGATGCCAGTGTTGGCACCAAGCTTGCGGTTGTCGAGCGTGGTGAGGCGGGTCTTGGATTTTTCAATCGAGAACTCGATGCCCGCGTCTGCGCGCCACTTATCGAGAACACGCAGATTGCCAAGGGTGTCATTCCAGCTCATGCCGGGTTCGGCAAATTCCTGACGACCTTCGAGGATCGCCTTGGAGGCCGCGTCGGCTTCAAAGGAATAGACGTGACGGGATTCGTTGACCGAAACGCTCTCGGTCTTGCCGCCCTTCACGATCTCGATCTTGCCAAGACCCTGATCGCGATTGCCGCCAGCGAACCAGAAGTCTGGCACGTCAATGCGGCCTTGCGAGCCGTGGATATGCAGGACGTTGTCGAGATTGGCCATAACGGCGCAAGAAACCTGCGCGACGATGCCATTGCCGAAGGTGAGGATTGCTGCGGCGGTATCGTCGGTGCCTTCAGCGTTGAGCGCAGCCGTGCCCGAGACCTTTACCGGATCGGCGAAGGGCTTGCCGTCCACCGCGCCAGCGAGCAAGCGGGCCATGGAAACGGGGTAGCAGCCCACGTCCATAATGCCACCACCGGCCAACTTGGACGCGAACAGGCGGTGCTCGGGCTGGAAGGAGCCCATGTTGAAGCCGAAGCTCGACTGGATCATGCGGACTTCGCCGATGACGCCGGACTTCACCAGTTCAATGATTTTCGTTGTCTGTGGATGCAGGCGATACATGAACGCTTCGCCAGCAAAAGTGTCAGCCTTGCGGTGAGCATGGAAGACGGCATCGGCCTCATGCGCGCTCAAGGCGAATGGCTTTTCCACGAGCACATGCTTGCCCGCCTCGGCAGCCTTGATGGCCCATTCGGCGTGGCCGGTGTGCGGCACGGCGATATAGACCGCGTCAATGTCGGCATCAGCCAGCAGAGCGTCGTAGCCATGCACAACGCGGATGCCGGGGAAGTCGGTGGCGAGGGAGGCGCGGCTTGGATCGCGGGTTGCGATGGCCGCGAGTTCTCCATGCTCGCTATCGAGCAGGCCGCCGCGGAAGGCCTTGGCAATGCTGCCTGGCCCGATGATGCCCCAGCGGATTTTCGTCTTCGTCATAGTCTAAGGTCCTTGGTATGGGACGACACAGCACCGGTCGTCCAAATCTATGTGGCGACTTGGGTCAGCGGATACGCTGGCCGTTGGCGGCAAAAAGGTAAGCCTTGCTCGGATCGATCCCGACGGTGATGCTGGTCGCGCCAACGTCGCTGCGGGCTTCTTCGCGTTCAATGATGATGGGTTCGCCATGCGAATGCGCGTAGACAAAGCTGGTCGAGCCCAGATGTTCGGCAACGTCGATGGCGAAGGTCAGCGATGGTCCCTCTGCCGGGGCGGTGATGAAATGCTCAGGGCGCACGCCGAGCGTGACTTTTTCGCCCTTCTTCGCATTCTGGACCGGCAGGGTGACCGCAACGCCACCATGATCGGCAAGGCGCACGGTAGCTGATTGAGCGCTGGCTTCGATAACTTCAGCAGCGAAAAAGTTCATCTTCGGGGAGCCGATGAAGCCGGCGACGAACTGATTGTCTGGGTCATCATAAAGATCGAGCGGACGCCCGACCTGCTCAATCCGACCATCACGCAACACCACGATCTTATCGGCCAAAGTCATGGCCTCCACCTGATCGTGGGTCACGTAGATAATGGTGGTCTGGAGCTCTTTGTGTAGGCGCGCAATCTCGATGCGCATATGCACACGCAGCTCGGCGTCGAGGTTGGAAAGCGGCTCGTCAAAGAGGAACACTTCCGGCTGACGCACGATGGCGCGACCGATAGCGACGCGCTGACGCTGACCACCGGACAGTTCCTTGGGCAGACGGTCCATCAGGGGATCGAGCGCAAGGATTTTAGCGGCAGCATCAACCTGCCGCCGGATTTCGTCCTTGGGGACTTTGGCGAAACGCAGGGCAAAGCCCATATTCTCGCGCACCGTCATGTGCGGATAGAGAGCATAGGTCTGGAACACCATGGCGATGCCCCGCTTGGACGGATCAACATCGTTCATCCGTTTGCCGCCGATGGTGAGATCACCAGAGGAGATGTGTTCCAATCCGGCGATCATCCGAAGAAGGGTTGATTTCCCGCAGCCCGAGGGGCCGACGAAAACGACGAACTCTTTGGACGTGATGTCCAGATTAACGCCCTTGATGACCTCTAAGGCGCCGTAGGATTTGCGGAGTTCTCTGAGATTGAGGCTGCTCATTTGATGTTCCTCACTTTACGGCGCCGAGCATGCCCTGAACGAACTGGCGTTGCAGGACAAAGAAGATGACGAGGGTTGGCAGCGTGGCCAAAACGGTTGTCAGGAGGATCACCCCATAGTCGGGCGTATACGCTGCGGTGAGCGTCGACAGGACGAGGGTGATGGTTTTGTTCTCATTGGTCTGCAGCACGATCAGCGGCCACAGATAGTTGTTCCACGCGCCCATGAAGACGATGATGGTGGCTGCCGCATAGGTGGAGCGCATGGTCGGCAGATAGACGAAAAGGAAGATTTGCCATTCCTTTAGGCCGTCCACACGGGCCGCATCGCGCAACTCGCTGGGGAAAGCCTTCGTCGCCTGACGGAAGTAGAAGATGATGAAAATCGAGGCGATGCTGGGCAGGATCACAGCGGTGAAACTATTGCTCAGCTGCGCCCGCGATATCATCACGAACAGCGGAACCATCAACGCCGCAAAGGGGATCGACAGAAACAGCAGGAGCAGCTGGAAAATGCGCTCGCGGACACGGGAGCGGAAGATCTCAAAGCCGTAACCCGCCATGGACGAAACGGCCAAGGTGAGAACGGTGGAGACAATGGCAATGTAGAAGGAATTGCCAAAGACCCGCACGAGATCGACCTGAGCCATCAGATTGGCGAAGTTCTCGAACAGGCTGGTGCCAACGCTGAGCCTACCGGTGACGATATCGCTCGACTTGTTGGTGGCGCCAACCACCATCCAGAAGAAGGGGAAGACCGATAGGAAGGCGGCAAAGGCCAGCAGAGCATAGGTCGCCGTGCGCTTGATCAGATAGCTGCTCATGATGCCCTCCGGCGATCGCGTGCAATGAAGAACTGCATGATGCTGAGCACCGCCACAATCAGAACGATCACCCACGAAACCAGGGCCGAATAGCCAAAGCTTGGCATCATGCGGAAGGTGAGGTTGTAGATGTAGAGCGACAGGGTCATCGTGCCATTGCCCGGGCCGCCCTGGGTAATGTTGTTGACCTCGTCAAACAGCTGCAGCGTGCCGATGGTGGACAGAATGGTGGTGAACAGGATCACCGGCTTGAGCATAGGAACGGTGATCCTCCAGAAGCGCGCCCACGCGGGCACACCATCAATGCGCGCAGCTTCATAAATCGACTTGTCGATGTTCTGGAGCGCAGCGAGATAGAAGATCATATTGTAGCCGGTCCACCGCCAGGTGATGGCGGAGATGATGACGATCTTGGCCCAGAAAGGGTCGGTCAGCCACGGGATTGGCGCGCCGATGATATGCAAGCCCATGAGCGCCTGATTGATGACGCCATCAGTCGAGAACATCGATTTGAAAAGGCTCGAATAGGCGATCAGCGAGGTGACGCAAGGCAGGAACAGAAGAGTTCTGAAGAGCCCGCGGAAGCGCAGCGATGGATCGTTCAGCGCCACTGCAAACAGCAGGGCCAAAACGATCATGATCGGCACTTGGATGATGAAGAAGATGATGGTGTTGGTCAGCGCCTGAACGAGCAAGGCGTCATTGGCCAAACGCTGGATATTGGCGAAGCCGCCAAATGAGAAGCTGTTGCCACGCCCGACCTGAAAGCTCATCCAGAGCGACCAGATAATGGGGTAGATCATAAACAGGCCAAGCAGGACCAATGCGGGCATGACAAATGCCCAGCCATTGAACTGCTCATTACGGTCCAAACGCGCTTGCGCCATGTCCGCTCCAATCAAATGCTTGGAATTTCTCGGAAGGGGGCGGGGTGTGACCCGCCCCCCGTCGGGGAGGAATTATTGCATCTGCTGGCGCAGCTGAGCGTCCATAGCCTTCAGCGCTTCGTCGATATTGCCTCCGTTCGCGATGTTCGGGAGCTGGGCACGAACAGCGAGGCGAGCTTCTGGCGTGAAGGTGCCGTAGTCGACCGATGGAACCTGAGCGAGCCAATCGGAGAAGTTCTGCCAAACGGGTTCGCCGCTGAAGAAATCGTCGCTGGCCTTGTAGGCATCGCCTTCACGCGCCGCGAGGAGGGAGCCAACAGCGCCCTGATTGATCAGAATGCCCTGGTAGAAGTCGACGTCTTCAGCCCAGATGGTCTTGAGGAAGTCGATGGCTTCTTCCTGGTTCTGCGAGGAGGACAGAACATACCAACTCGAGCCACCATTGTTGGAGAAGTTGGTCGCGCCTTCAACGTCGTTGAGCTTTGGCATTGGAGCAACGCGCCACTTGCCAGCCTGATCGGCAGCCGACTTGATGGTGCCGGTGATCCAAACACCCTGTGGAACCATGGCGATTTCGCCAGAGGTGAACGCGCCGGTGTAGCCGGTCCAATCGGACACTGGCTTGATCAGACCAGCCTGCGCCATTTCCTGGAAGACTTCGAGGGATTCCTTGAGGGCAGGGTTGTCGAGAATATTCGGCTCATTGCCCGGCTTGAGATACCACTGCCCAGCGGACAGCATGGTCATGATGATCTGACCATCATCATTATAGTCCATGTCGATCAGCTGCTTGCCGGTCTTGGCGAGAATATCCTTGCCGATCTCGATCAGGCGATCCCAGGTGATGTCCTGAACGTCTTCAGGCTTGTAGCCCGCTTCTTCAAGGTAGTCGGCGCGGTAGAAGAGGCCGGTCACGCCGGAGTCAAACGGCAGGGAGTAGGACTTGCCTTCATATGTAGCCGCCGCGACCTTGTAGTCAGCGAACTTGCTCATATCGATATGGTCCGACAGCGGCACAAACGCGCCAGGGAAGGACTGCAGGAAGCGCTGAATATTGTCGTCCTGAATCAAGACGATGTCAGGCAGGCCATCAGAAACGCCAGCGAGCAGCTGGGTCTGTAGCTTCTGGTTGATTTCGTCTTGGGTGACATTGGTCACGACGAATGTGGTGTCGGCATTATTGGCTTGGTAGCGCGCGGTGGCGTCGGCCATGGCGGCGATGTTGAAGTTCGGGTCCCAGGCCCAAACATTCACTTCGCCAGCGGTGGCTGCCGCAAAACCGAGCATGCTCACGCCAGCCATAGCGGTGGCGAGAGTACGTGCAAAACGCGTGCTCACTTTAGTCATAACTATCCTCCCGTTTTCAGTTGCTCTTCCTCTGAGCGGTTCTTAAGCTAGTTGAAGGGAGGAATTGGTCGCTTTGAAACGGTATCCAAAGTTGGCGGATAGTAAGATTGCTCACCAAGCATTCTACGTCGCCTTGCCTAATGGTGTTGAGCGTACGCCAACATCGCTGCATACATTCCACGCACACCCCTTGATTATGACCTCTGCGCACTGGCATGCGCAGGTTGAAATCAATTATATTGTAAGAGGTTGGGCCCACTACAAAATGGCGGGCCATGAAGTGACCTTCACAGCCGGCGATCTGGCGATGTTTTGGGGCGGTCAGCCGCATTGGATGTCTGCCGGTTCCGACGACCTTGTCTATGCTGGCGCTCATCTTCCGCTGGTGCACTTTTTCAGGCTACGCCTGTCCTCCGAGCTGCAATCGCGCCTGATGCAGGGCAATATCCTCATCACCCAAGATACGGACGCCTCCGACCCAGTCAGTTTTGCGCGCTGGGACGCCTATGCGCGCTCGGGCGATCCGATGAAGGCGAGCATCGCCGTAGACGAACTGCTGCTGCGCATTGAACGCGTCCGCTTCTCGCCGTTCCGAATGTTACCGGATGATAAGCCCATTGGCACATTGGCCAATGATCAGCACACCTCGCCTCTCGTGGTGCGCATTTGTGAGTTCATCTCGCAGAACTTCCGCGAGGAAATTGATTCTGTAGACATAGCTGTAGCAGCAGATGTTCATCCAAAATATGCGATGACGGTGTTCAAAAAATCGACCGGCATGACGCTGAACGATTACACCAATCTGATGCGGCTCTCTTATGCGCAGGCGCTGTTGATGCGTGACGAAGAAAGCGTTCTCACTATCGCCATGGACAGCGGCTTCGGCTCGCTCAGCGCCTTCAACAAGTCATTCCGCAAAGTTGCAGGTATGTCGCCGAGCGACTTCCGCCGCGAAGTGCGGACACGCCCACCGGTGACACCGGCAGGCGTTGACCATGTTGTCTATGCGTAGCGAAAAAGTCGGCTAGCGCTCAGCGCTGGTCGATCAGCTTCTTGAAAAGTGACTTCTTTTTGATGCCGTCGGTCGAATGGCCTTTGGTCTTGCTCAGATTGATGACCACGACCACATCGCCATCCTGCATATTGGCGCCAGCCATAATGTCTTCTTTCAGGCCAAGCGAATTGCGGGTTGAAGGCACGAGGAAAAAGCTCGAGGTTTCGCCCCAGATGTCACCATCGGCATTGGTCTCGATGGATTTGATCAGTGCATTATAGCGTTCCTGATAATCGCCACCGTCTTCAAGCTTAAAACTGACCGCAAACAACGCCACTGGGAATACTCCTAAATCCTGCCCCTCAGCTTAGCGGAGATGGGCGAGGGGGGATAGGGTAGGGTGTGCCCAACTGATGGAAGGCGCCCATCGTAGGGGCTCCCCAATGAAGTAGGGCCGAAGCTTGGTGCTCCGGCCCTTGAAACCTATCGTCGTTTCAGGGTTAGCCCCACGCCGGTTGGGCCCTCAAAACTCGTCCCAATCCGAGTTCACAGCGGTATTGCCGCGGCTGAGATAGGTTTGAGCGGCTGATGGCTGATTGCGGCGCTGGGGGCGGGCAGCACGTGCTGCAGGAGCCGCCGGAGCGGCCGCGGTGGTGCGAGCACGGGCGTCGGTACGGAAAACTGCGACAACGCGATCCAGCTCATTCGCCTGCGCTTCGGTCTGTTCGATCGCAGCATTGGTTTCTTCAACAAGCGCCGCATTGTGCTGGGTCATCTCATCCATCTGGCGGACGGCGATGGTCACCTCTTCAATGGCCGAGGCCTGTTCGCGGCTGTCGCGCGCAATGCTGTCCATGAGGCGCGAGTTGGACTTGGCGGCTTCAACCATAGAAGCAAGCTTGCCAGCGGCTTCATCGACAAGTCGCGTGCCCACGGTGACTTCATTGGCCGACGCTTCGATCAGTGCCTTGACGTCGGAAGACGCCTGGGCAGCAGACTGAGCCAAACGGCGGACTTCGACAGCCACGACAGCAAAGCCCTTGCCCGCATCGCCAGCACGTGCCGCTTCAACCGAAGCGTTCAGCGCCAGCAGATTGGTCTGGAAGGCGATATCGTCGATGAGCCCGATGATGTTGGAAATCTTGGCCGAAGAGGTCGAGATCTGGGTCATGGCCAAGGTTGCCTTGGTCATCACTTCACCGCCCTCTTCGGCAGTGCGTGTGACCAGCTGCGCGTCTTGGTTGGCATCGCGGGCACGATCAGCACTCTGTACGACCGTATGCGCGAGCTGTTCCATCGCGGCAGACGTCTGCTCAATGGTGGCAGCCTGCTTTGTGGTCCGTTCGGAGAGATCGTTTGCGCCAGAGAGAAGCTCGCCAGTCGCGGTCTTGATCGACTGCGAGGTGTGCTTGAGTTGGCTAACGACGTCGCTGAGCGTTTCGGCGACGGCGTTCGCGTCTTCCTTGAGCTTGGCGAAGGCACCGCGATAATCGCCCGACATGCGAACGGTCAAATCGGTGCGGGCCAGAGCGCCGAGGACGACACCGGTTTCGCCAATGCCACGATCCACGGTTTCAACCAGCGAATTGATGCTGCTTGCAAGGCCATTCAATTCAGGATCGGGGAACTGGGAATGAACGCGCTTGGAGAAGTCGCCGGCGATAGCGGCATCCACCACTTCGCCGAAGGCCGCCTGCAGATCGGTCATCATATCGCGACGGCTCTGCTCGTCGGCAATGATGCGCGCGGCTTCTGCTTCGGTCATCTGGCTAATTTTGAGGCCGTTTTCGCGGAAGACTTCTACCGCACGCGCCATGCCGCCAATTTCGTCCCCACCGTCGCGATAGGGAACTTCGATGTCATACTTGCCTTCGGTGAGCTCACGCATAACCCCAGTCATGCGGACAATCGGCTTGGCAATCATACCGGCACCCAGGCGCACGAGTGCCAAGGTTATGATCAGCAGGACGACCGATGCGATCAGCGCCAGATTACGCGTTTCGTTGATCGAGGCGTAAATAGTTTCCGTCGGGATCTCCATGATTAGCGTCCACTCTTCGGACACTCCCGGAAACTTGACGCGGCTCGCAATGGCAAAGAGCTCGGTGCCGGTCGGGTCGATATAGCTTTGGCCAGTGGTGACCATGGCTTCGCCCAACATGCCGGAAGCAAATGCCGGCGGCATCATCTGGCCGACTTGCGCGGGGTCCCAGTGGGCCACCCACTGCGTGTCATGGCTGACCAGCATAATGCGGCCGGTGCCGAAAGGCTTCATATCGCCGATCAGGTGACCAATCGTATCGAGCGATAGATCCGCCGTGAGAATACCGATTGGTTTCTCGTTCTTCCGAATGATTTCAGTGAAGGTGCTGAGCAGAATGGACTGCCCATTGACTGGATAGGCGTAGGGTGGGGTCACCAGATCGCGGTTTTCCCGCAGTGGCATATCATACCAGCTCTCCGTGCCGTTCTCCGGCGACATGTCGAGCAGTTCGGTCTGCAAGCCGTTTTCGCTGTTCGTGAAATACGGAACGAAACGGCCGGTCGCATCAGAATAGGGATGGCCGATATGCTGGGCGTCATTGCCGTCGAGCGCATTGGGCTCGAAGGCGAGCGTCATGCCGGTGAGGGCAGGGTTCGACGAGACAACGGATTTGACCATTTCTCCGAGCTGGTCGCGGCTAAACTGAGCGTGCTCAATCGTGCCTTCAACTGCAGCGCTCAACCCGCGGGCTGTGCCGATGAGCGAGCTGAACTCGCCTTCGACCATCTCTGTATACGAGCTCATGAGGGCGCGTGCCTGCGCCTCTGCTTCGCTCCGTGCGGCGTTGGACATCAGGGAAGTGCCCCCGATCACGATAACTGCCAAACTGGAAGCGATGATAACACCTGCACCTGCCATCAGCTTGGTGCGTATAGTTAAATTGGAGAACTTCATCTCTCATGCATGCCCTGACGTCTCGTTCAAAGACTGAACTTGACGGGCCCTATTGGCCGTTCTTGACCCGATTACGGCCCAAGGTCTTCAGGGGTTAGTCTTTTAGGCTAGTGATGCCGCCTGAAGCACTTGCGTGCTCTGATCTGTCAACTTGCTTCCATGAATCGCGTTAATAGGTGGTAAATTACTGTGGCTCGTCATCTTCTTTGGATGTGATTTTTGTTTTCCGTCTACTTGCGACGAACTCTGTGGCTCAGCCCCGCATAGGCGGCACTGAACGCAGCGCGGTCGGCGAGGCCTCGGTATGTTTTCAATCGAACACGACGCCCACGAGAAACGCCAGGTGGGCTGGAATTCCGGGGGCTACCCAGGCCTCAGTGTTGATTGTGCCAACTGCACCTTACAAGGGGAGAGGAGCGGGGAAGCGCATGTGCCAGCGATGGGCCGGTTCGTGCGTTTCCGAGCTCATTTTACTTGGTGGTTGATTTCGCGGCCTCGTCGGCACGCTCCCCTGGTTCAGTCGGCTCAGCTGGTGGCGCGGCAATGGTACTGACAAACTTGGCGCAGCCACGGGCGGCTTGGACATGGGTGATCGGCGTCGTTCCGCCATTCATCGACCAATTCTGGCCGTTGTCGCAGGTCACCCAGTTTTTGCCGTTGACGCTGTGGATGACATAGGCTTGGGCGGCGGTTACGGGAATGATCAGTAAAGTGGAAACAAGAGCGATTTTGGCGATAAAGGTCTTCGTCACTTGAGGTCTCCTCCTCGTTGTCTGGAGGCAATGTGAGCCCAAGCTTATGAACGCAAGCTGAAGGGGCAGTTCAGTTGTGATCGACCAAACTCTCCCTCAATGCCTCGCGTTGTATTGAAAGGAGGAGCCCAATTCTTACCTGCGGCGCAACTGTGGGCACATCTTTTCACGCGCAACAGTTGACTAGGACACTGAAATCACAGCGCTTCCTGAGACGTAGACCGAACACAACTTTGGAGATACGGCGCAGGGTCACTCAAACCTGAACTGGCTGAAATGCTAACCTACATGTCATTGAAGCTTTGGTGATCCCGGCGGGATTCGAACCCACGACCCCAGGATTAGGAATCCTGTGCTCTATCCTGCTGAGCTACGGGACCAGCCATATGTCGACCTAGCAGCGTCGGAAACAAGTTTCAAGCTATGCGGTCGAGACGGTTTCGATTAGCAGAGATTTATGACCAAACCTGCGCAAATTCTATTTTATCCAGACCCTCGTTTCGCACAACGCGCGACGCCGCGCCCTGTCGACGCTGCGTTGATCGCGATCGGCGAAGCGTTGAAGGCCACAGCTGCCGAGCATCGCGCCTATGGATTGGCGGCCGTGCACATTGGCGATGTGGCTCCGGTGGTTGTGGTGAGCTTTGGCCCGGTTGAGGGCAGGGACTATCGGCTTCTTTATAATCCGGAGGTGTTGAGCACGTCGGATGAGGCAGAGCTCGGTACCGAGGGGTCTGTGTCGCTGCCGGATATTGAGGTGGAGGTGGTGCGCCCCATCTCGTGCGTCATTGGCTATGACGATGCGGCCGGTGTGCGCCAAGAAACGGCGCTCTCGGGCTTTGAAGCCCGCGTTGCCATGCATGAAATCGATCAAATGAACGGCATCTTCTTCCTAGATAAGGTCTCGCGGCTCAAGCGGGATGCGGCTTTGCGACGTTTTAAGAAGCTGCAACGCTGAGGGAAACACCCTCACAAGGTTGATCGATTGGTGCGTGTCCGCTAAACGGAGCGCACGTAATAAAGGAATATCCATGCGCGCGGAAATCGAAAAGACCGTCGCCGAAATCAAGCAGGTCCTAAGCCTGCTGAGGAGGCATCTTTGACTGGGATACAGCAGAACTCCGTCTCGATGCGCTAACAGCGCAAACTGAATCACCAGATTTTTGGAACGACCCCGCCAAGGCGCGCGTCACCATGCGCGAGCGCGATGAGCTCGATGTTGCGGTGAAGGGTGTCAAGGAACTCGAAGCCGGCATTCGCGACAATGTCGAGTTGATCGAAATGGGCGAAATGGAAGGCGATGCGGATATTATCCGTGACGCTGAAAACGCTCTGCTCGAGCTTAAGGTTTCCGCTCGCCGGACGCAGATTGAAACCCTGCTGTCAGGTGAAGTCGACGCCAATGACTGCTATGTGGAAATCCACTCCGGCGCTGGCGGCACGGAAAGCCAGGACTGGGCGAACATCCTGCTGCGCATGTACACGCGCTGGGCTGAACGTCGCAAGTTTAAGGTTGAAGTCATCGAAATGCACGATGGCGAAGAGGCTGGGATCAAATCGGCGACGATCATGATCAAGGGCCACAACGCCTATGGGTGGATGAAGACGGAGTCGGGCGTTCACCGTCTGGTCCGCATCAGCCCTTATGACTCGGCTGCGCGTCGCCATACGAGCTTTTCGAGCTGCTGGGTTTACCCAGTGGTCGACGATAATATCGATATTGAAATTCGCGAAAGCGACCTCAAGGTCGATACCTATCGTGCATCGGGCGCGGGCGGTCAGCACGTTAACACCACGGACTCGGCGATCCGTATTACCCACGTGCCCTCCGGCATCATCGTGGCGTGTCAGCAAGAACGTAGCCAGCACAAGAATCGTGCGACGGCTATGAACATGCTCAAGGCGCGTCTTTATGAGCAGGAATTGCAGAAGCGCGAGGAAGCGGCGAACGCTCAGGCTGCCAGCAAGACCGATATCGGTTGGGGCCACCAGATCCGCTCTTACGTGATGCAGCCCTATCAGATGGTCAAGGATCTGCGCACCGGCGTCGAAAGCGGCCAGCCGGACGTGGTTCTGGACGGCGACGTCGACAAGTTCATGGAAGCGGCCTTGGCGCAGCGCGTTGGCGTTGCGACTGACGTGACCGCTGACTAAACAAGATGATGAGAAAGGCCCGGGAGACCGGGCCTTTTTTCTATCCTAATTGTGCGCGTAGCCGGTTGCCGACGTCTAAAAAGCGTTTCGGATTTAAGGCTTGGTCGCCTTTCCTCACCTCAAAATGCAAGTGCGGACCAGTGGAGCGACCGGTAGAGCCAACTTTGGCAATAGGGAGCCCTGTGCTGACATCCTGGCCGATTTCGACCAGATAGGCCGAGAGGTGGGAATAGCGGCTCAATAGGCCCGAGGGATGTTCTATCTCCACCGTTTTGCCATAGCCGGACTTGCTGCCGACAAAAATCACGCGACCCTCTCCCGCAGCGAGCACGGTGGTGCCGGTTGGCGCTGCAAAGTCCAACCCCGAATGGAAGGCCGGTGCGCGCGTAAACGGATCGGAGCGATTGCCGAAGCCCGAACTCTGTCGATAGGAATTTTCGGCGAGAGGCAGGTGAACCGGGGCCTGTTCGAGGCTGGTGCGCGCCGTGTTGTAGCGCAGCAATGCCGACATCACATGATTGGCCGTAATCAACATATCGCGGGATTCAGGCCCTGAAGCCGCCGGAAGGAGCGGTCCGCCAATCGAGAGATCTGAGGAGAGTTGGCCGGGATAAATACCCAATGAATTCAACTCACTCGCGATGGTCTCTGTCCTGCTACTGGCGGTGTCGGCGATTGAGGTCATCACCGCGTCGGTTTCCGTGAGCATGAGATTGAGCGCGTCGGTGGTGGCGAGCAGATCTGTGGGATCGCCAAGCGTTGGCAGGCTTGGCACCGGCAGCGAGGCAATGCCCATCTGCCCGGCCTTATCGACGAGTGCTCGCACCAATTGCTGCTGTTCCAGCAGCACATCTTGCTGCTGCACGACTTCCTGCAATTGCATGTTGATGTCGCCCGCCTGGGCGTAGACGCGAGAGTGCAGGCGGTCGATTTCGACCCGCATCTGGCTCAGTCGGTCCTCGTAAGCAGAGATGACGCTGGTGTTTTGCTCGCCCAAGATGCGGGTGAGATCGCCCGACATGTAGAAGGCAAGGCCAGTTGCGGCATTGGTCGCAAAGAGCACGGCAAACATGCCGTAGAACAGTTTTGACGACACGCC
This sequence comes from Devosia sp. MC1541, assembly GCF_012847305.1. Classification (NCBI taxonomy): domain Bacteria; kingdom Pseudomonadati; phylum Pseudomonadota; class Alphaproteobacteria; order Hyphomicrobiales; family Devosiaceae; genus Devosia; species Devosia sp. MC1541. The sequence continues at coordinate 490,127 of NZ_JABBDZ010000001.1, read as the reverse complement.
CGCTCGGGGGGTGGGTCGTGCGCGCAACTCTCGGTGCTTTCCTGCCGTGCTCACGCAAATGCCTCAAGTAAAACGGGTTTTACTCAAGATGAACGATTGTCGTTAAAAAATACTAACCTATGTTAGTGGGGCTTTATTGGGCCAGTACGGCGTCGAGTTCGGCAAGAACCTTTTCGGCGTGGCCCGCGACTTTTGTGGCGCGAATGATGCGTGCAATTTTTCCATTGCCATCAATAATAAAACTCGTTCTGACGAGCCCCATAAACTCTTTGCCATAGAGTTTTTTGAGCTGCCACACGCCAAATGCCTCGATCATCTTGCGTTCGGTATCAGCCCCTAAAGGCAGAGCGAGTTCGTGCTTGGCGCGAAACTTTTGGTGGGTCGCGACGGTGTCTGGCGAAACGCCGAGCAGCACCGCGCCGCGCTGGGCAAACGCATCGGCCATGACGCAGAAGTCTTTGTTCTCGGTGGTGCAGCCGGGGGTGTTGTCCTTTGGGTAGAAGTAGACCACCACTAGCTGCCCTTTGAAATCGGCGAGGGAGACGGTGGTGCCGTCATCGCGCTCCACGGCAAAATCTGGTGCCGCGTCTCCGATTTTCAATTCAGTCATAAGGCACTCCTAAGATGTAGCGATTGAGAGGGTGTCGAGGCCACATTGCAGCCGGTATCATCTCCCAATGAAACGCCTTTAGGGCATTGATTCTCCGGGCACGCCAAGGCTGTTCGGGACAATAGTGAGTGACGCGATCATTTCTGCAGAAGCGCCGAAACCATCGCCATCCTCGCCGCCACGAGCCTGGGCTCGACAGGCGACCAAGAGTCTCGTCTGGCTTCTGGGTATTCCCTGCGCGCTATCCCTGATCCTTTATCTGGTGCTGTTGGCGACGCCGATCAGCCTGCCATTATCCGGACCCGCCGTGCGCTTGTTTGTGCAGAACGCCATGGGCCCCGATACCGATATCGAAATCGGCGACATGGCACTGGGGTTGGAGAACGGAGTTTGGCCCGTCATTCGGTTCGCGCCGGTCCGGCTGACAGACAGGAAATCGGGCACCCATATCGCCGTTGATGCTATTGAAGTGGGGTTCTCACCCGCCCGAGCGCTGTTTGGGCAGCCCGGCGCGTCCATTGGCATCGTCGGGCCAGATATCGAGATGGTGCAGGACCTGCACGGGCCGCGTCTGGTGGAACTCGAATTTCACGGCCTTTCAGAAGACAGCCTGCCGACCATCAGCGTGATGGAGGGCGCCGACCGGTTTCCGGCCATCGAGATCGATGCTGAGGGCGTGCAGACCGAGAAAAGCTCTGCCCCGCCCATGCGTTCGGACAATGATTGGCTGATTTACAATCTGGAAGCGGCGGAAGCCGCGATTTCAGACCTTGTCGAGCAGACGGCGCAAGGCCGCTTTTCGCGTCTCTATATTCGGGGTGGCGAGGTCGCGATGTTGGACCCCGTCAACGGCCTATTCCGCAGATTAGAAAATGTTGAAGTCGATATCGCGCCGGTCCCTGGCAATGCACAGCGCACTGAGGGCAAGATTTCCGCGACCATCGCCGGACGGAAGGTGCATGTGGCGCTGACAAGGATGTTGGCAGAAGACGGCACCAGGCATTTGCAGGCCGATGTGACCAACATCGACTACGCCAATATCCTACCTGTCCTTGACGGACAGGACGCTCTGGTGGCCTTGCGGGGAACTGGGGCGCTGTCGCTCGATGTGACCTTCACGCCCGATGTTGGGGAGCTAATCGGGGGCGAATTCAAGCTCGACCTCACCGGCTTGGACCTCAAGATCGGCACTGACAGCTATCCGATCGTCAGTTCGATTTTCGATGTGGTTTGGAAACCTAGCGAAGGGCGCTTTGTGCTGCAGGAAGGCACAATTCAGGTCGGGGACACCACGGCCAGTGTTTATGGCGTTATCGCGCTGGGGCTCGATAAGCAGTTCGGTTCGACCACGGGGATCGCGCTTTCAGCGCGCAATGTGTTCATCAACCCCAGTGATCTGCCCAAAATGGAGCAGCCGTTTGATCGCATCGATTTCTACGGCTGGTCCGCGGGGCTCTATGGCGCTGTTGGTATCGATCAACTGACGGTGTCCAAGGGCGACGGGCAACTCTCCCTCTCGGGTCGCGCTGACATGCTGCAGAGCGGCACGGGCATTGATCTGTCGCTGACTGGGCACGATTTCAGTGTTGAGGACATGACGCGGCTGTGGCCCTACATCACGGCCCCTGAGGCGAGGGATTGGGTTTTGCAGAACGTGTCGGCGGGTCAGGTTCTCGACACGCAGATGCGCTTCAACTTCCCCGTCGGCACGATTGGCGCGCCGGGCGGCAATGCACCACTGCCTGAGGACAGCATTTCGGTCATGCTCAGCGGCACCGGCATGGTCGCCCGACCGCTGCCGAGCATGGAGCCGATCCACATTTCTGGCACGTCTCGCATCTCTATTGATGATGCTGTGGTGTCCTATTCGGGGGGCCTCGTCAGCGTCGCCACTGATGTGGGCAGCATCGAAGTAATCAACCCCGGCTTTGTGCTCGATAACTCGTCGCCCGACCAGACGGTGATGGAACTTTCCGGCGACGTGCTCGGCGATATTCCCTCCGTTGTGGCTTTTGCCAAGGCGCATCGACCCCAGATTTTGGAGCAGCTGCAACTGCCGCTCGACATTGAAACCCTGTCTGGTGAAGTTGATGTCAACGTAGTGACGACGTTGATCACGGCGCCAGATAAGCCCGAACAGGTCGACTACGTAATCAATGGCGGGTTGAGCCGCTTTGGCAGCAGCCGTCCCGTCGAAGGGCGCGTCATTCGGGATGCCGAACTCCAGATCGCGGCGACCCAACACGCCTATCGGTTTAACGGCTCCGCCAATATCGATGGCATGCCGGCCGATATTCTGGTCGAAGGCACGCCCACCTCAGAGCCCAAGCTGCAAGTGGCCTCGACGGTCTCGATAGACGACATTGGCAAGCTGGGCATTGATCTATCAGCCTTCTTGGAAGGGACAGTGCGGTTCATCGCCAGCCCACTCTCGGATGGCGCGATTGACCTCACGGTCGATCTTGAAGGGGCGGGGGTGAATGTCCGCGATCTGGGGATTTATAAGTCCATCGGTCGCGCGGGCACGTTGAGCGCCATTGTTCGGCTGGGCTCGCAAGGCACAAGGCTCGAAAACATCGTGCTGGCCTTTGACGATGTGCGGCTCGCCGGGACGCTGGAGCTTGACGCACAACAAGCGCTCAAATCGGCCGAGTTCGGCACCTTCCAGCTCAGCAAGGGCGATAGCGCCAGTGTCCGTCTGACGCCGCTTGAGGATGGGTTTGCCGTCCGCGTACGCGGTGAACAGCTTGATCTGAAACCTGTTCTTGGACGGTTCTTCAGCCTTGAACAGGGCTCGGGCGGCGTGGAAGCGACACAGGTGAGCGCGCCCATTTCGATGGATATCGAGCTCGATCGCGCCATTGGCTATTATGCCGTGACGGCGTTCAATCTCGATGTGGACATGCTCTTGCGTGGTTCCGATCTGCGCCGGGCAACGCTGGCAGCGCAGTTCTCTGGAGGCAATGCCATTTCCATCACGACCAATCCCGCTCCGAACGGGCGCACGTTGACAGTGGCCTTCAACGACGCCGGGACGATATTGCGATTGCTCGGCATCTACTCCCAGCTCGCCGGGGGCTCGGGTAGCTTGGTGATGACCACTGATCGGCAGCTTGATCAAGAAGTCGGGCAGCTGATCATGCGCAATTTCGCCATCGTCGATGAAGACAAGGTTGTGCAGGTGCTGGGCAATCACTCAGACTCGCGCAGTGCTATTGCCACGCAGAACCGTCTCGACTTTACCGCATCGCAGGTCGACTTCGTTCGTAAGCGCGACCGTGTCGAAGTGGGCAATGCGGTCCTGGCGGGCGCGACTGTCGGCGGCACTATGCGGGGCTTTATCTACACCGACCGCCGCCAGTGGGATCTCACAGGCACTTACGTCCCGCTCTTTGGCCTAAACAACGTATTCCAGCAGTTGCCGATCATCGGCGAGTTCCTCGGTGGCCGCGAAGGCGAAGGGCTCGTGGGCGTCACTTTTGCGGTCAATGGCGCGCTCGATAGCCCGAACTTTGTTATCAACCCGCTGAGCGTTCTGGCACCGGGGTTCTTGCGCGAGTTCTTCGAGTTCCGCTCACGCGAACTGCCACCAGCAAACTGAGCCCAAAAAGAAAGGGCGTCCCGAGAGACGCCCTTCAAACTCGTTGTAAAAGACCGACTTAAACCGGCTTGATCAGTGCGTGCTTTTTCTTGCCGACGGAAAGCTTGATCACGCCTTCTTCAAGCAGGGCATCGTCACCCAGCATCAGCTTTTCGTCGCTGATAACGGCATCGTTGACGCGCACTGCACCAGAGGTGATGTGACGGCGGGCTTCGCCATTGGACGCTGCGAGGCCAGCTTTAACCAGTGCGTTGAGCACGCCGATACCCGCAGCCAATTCAGCCGCTGCCACTTCAGCAGTCGGCAGCGAGAGGTCGAGCTTACCGGTTTCAAATGTCGCGCGAGCGGTTTCGGCAGCTTCGTCAGCCGCAGCCTTGCCGCGCAGCATGGCGGTGACTTCGGAAGCAAGACGCTTCTTGGCTTCGTTGATGTCGCCAGCAACAATGCCTGCAATCTCGTCGAGCGGCAGGGTGGTGTAGAGCTTGAGGAAGCGTTCTACGTCAGCGTCCTCAGTGTTGCGCCAGTACTGCCAGAAATCATAGGCCGAGAGCATGTCTGGGTTGAGCCAGATCGCGCCATTCATCGACTTGCCCATCTTCTGACCCGAAGAGGTTGTCAGCAGAGGCGAGGTCAGCGCGTAAAGCTGTGGCGTACCCATACGGTGACCGAGGTCGATCCCGTTGATGATGTTGCCCCACTGATCCGAACCGCCCATCTGCAGGCGAACGTTGTAGCGCTGGTTGAGCTCCACAAAGTCATAGGCCTGCAGGATCATGTAGTTGAATTCTAGAAACGAAAGCGACTGCTCGCGATCCAAACGCTGCTTGACCGAGTCAAAACTGAGCATGCGATTGACCGAGAAATGCTGGCCAACGTCGCGCAGGAATTCGAGGTAGTTGAGCGGTAAGAGCCATTCGCCGTTGTTCACCATCAGCGACTTTTCAGAGAAGTCGAGATAGTTGGAGAACACCTGCTTGATCCCGTCGATGTTCGACTGGATCATATCCGTGCCCATCAGCTTGCGCGCTTCGTCCTTGAACGATGGGTCGCCGACCATGCCGGTGCCGCCGCCCATCAGGGCAACAGCGCGGTGACCGGTCTTTTCCAGCCAGTGCAGCATCATGATCTGGATCAGGCTGCCGACGTGCAGCGACGACGCGGTTGGGTCAAAGCCGATGTAGGCGGTGACCTGTTCGGTGGCGAAGAGCTTATCAAGGCCCTCAGCGTCGGAAATCTGGTGGATGAAGCCGCGCTCATCAAGGGTGCGCAGGAAATCGGAAGTGTACTTGCTCATTTTGCGATCCAAGTGCCGCCAGTGCGGAGTTGTATGATCTGGCGTCTGGGAATGATGACGGCGTGCCCACTCAGGGCACACCGTGGTGAGGCGATCGCCTCTTTGCGCTACTGAGTTTAGCGCCCGCCGCCGTCCGCGATCTCCTGACGACGACGGTCGAGATACTCGGCGCACCGTTCGGTCAGTTCATCGATCTTGCCTTCGTAGAAGTGGTTAGCCCCTTCCACGATCTGCTGTTCAATGGTGATGCCCTTCTGGGTCTTGAGCTTGTCCACCAGCTTCTGCACCGAAGCAGGTGGGGCCACACGGTCCTTATCACCATGGATGATCAGACCCGAAGACGGGCAGGGGGCGAGGAACGAGAAGTCATAGAGGTTTTCCGGTGGGGACACCGAGATAAAGCCTTCAACTTCTGGGCGACGCATCAGCAACTGCATGCCGATCCACGCACCAAAGGAGAAACCGGCGATCCAGCAACCGCGTGATTCTCTGTTGATGGTCTGCAGCCAGTCGAGAGCGGCCGCCGCATCGCTCAATTCGCCGATACCGTGGTCGAATGCGCCCTGCGACCGACCGACGCCGCGCGAATTGAAGCGGAGCACCGCAAAACCACGCTCTACGAACATGTAGAACAGGTTGTAGATGATCTGGTTGTTCATCGTGCCGCCGAACTGCGGATGCGGATGAAGCAGGATGGCGATTGGAGCGTTTGGCTCCTTACCTGGCTGGTAACGGCCTTCCAAGCGGCCCTCTGGGCCGTTAAAGATCACTTCTGGCATAGGATTAATCCGGCCTTTCCGGCTCTGTCACAGTGACGTTTCGGACGTTTCAAAAGGAGTTCACGCAGCTTGACTAAGCGCGGTGCTCTCCCTAAAACATGGGTCGAAAAATCAGTTTAGAATGGTTCGAAACTCGATTGTGCGCCGCAGAACGGCGCGCTTGAGCGCCCCTTGTAATGAAGTTGGGCCTTCAATTTCAAGACGTGTTTGGCCGCATATGCGTTCTATGCTGCGGTTTGGCTCTATATAAAGGTGTCGGACACTGTGTCCGGTAGGCGTAATGACGAGACCTTCGGTCTATCTTGATCACAATGCAGCTGCGCCGCTTCGCCCCGAAGCGCGAGACGCTTTGTTGTCTGCGCTTGCGCTCACCGGCAATGCCTCATCGGTCCACACCCATGGTCGCGCGCTGCGCGATGTGATGGAGACTGGTCGTCAACAAGTGGCTGCGCGGGCCGGTGCAGAGCGCCGTCAAGTCGTCTTCACAAGTTCCGCTACCGAAGCCATTACGCAGGCTATCATGGCCGGAACAAAGGTTTTTTCGGCAGGCGCCATAGTCACCAGCATGGGGGAGCACGCTGCTGTCCTCAAGGCAGTTGAGGCCACGGGCCTGCCTGTGTGGACCGTAGGGCTAAAAGAAGACGGCAACATTGATCTCGATCAACTGCAGTCGTTTTTGTCTCGTGCGGATGCAGAAAACATCACGCTCTTTGCAGCGTTTCATTGGGTGAACAATGAAACCGGCGTAGTTCAGCCAATTGGCCGGCTTAGTGCTCTGGTGGGGCCAACCCGTCACACGCTTTTTATTGATGCGGTTCAGGCCTACGGCAAGATTGATCTGGATTTTGCCGCATCGGCTCCCGATATGGTTGCTATAAGCGGCCATAAGATTGGCGCACCTGTCGGTATTGGTGCGTTGTTGGTCAAAGGCCACGCCGACACCGTGCGGTTGATTCCGGGTGGTGGTCAGGAGCAGGGGCGTCGTGGTGGTACTGAGCCAACGGCGCTGATCGCAGCTTTTGGCGCGGCAGCGGCCGCAAGTGAATATGATGCGCAGAGCATGTTGGCGCTCGTCGACCAGCTTGAGGCCGGACTGAAGGCGCTTGCGCCAGAGGTCGTAATCTTCGGGCAAACTGCTCAGCGCGTCGGTAATACGGTCAACTTTGCTGTACCCGGTCTCGGCAATGCCACAGCGATGATGTCCTTGGACCTTATGGGTCTATCAATTTCGTCCGGCTCGGCCTGCTCGTCAGGCAAAGTCGGCGCTAGCCATGTTCTAGCAGCAATGGGCGTGCCTAAGGCTTTGGCCGAATGTGCCCTGCGCGTCAGCTTTGGCTGGACTTCCACAAGCGAGGACGTGACTGCGTTTCTTGCCGGTTTTGAAAAACTTCTTGCACGCCACAAGCGTTCAGGAACAGCGGCCTAGGTCGCTGAAAGAATAGTTCGTTCGCGGCGGCCTTGACCCGTCGATGGACATAAAGGAGAGCCTAATGGCGGATTTCGATATTCCGACCCTCAAGGAAGAGATCGATCGGGAAACCGTCGAGCAGGTGCTTGCGCTTGACGTCGACAAGTACAAGTACGGCTTCGAAACGGACATTGAATCCGACACGATTGCTGTCGGCCTGAACGAAGACACCGTTCGCTTCATCTCGGCTAAGAAGGAAGAGCCGGAATGGATGCTGGAATGGCGTCTGGAAGCGTTCCGCCGCTGGCAGACCATGGAAGAACCAGCTTGGGGTAAGTTGCACTACCCAAAGATCGACTTCCAGGACATCAGCTATTACTCCGCGCCGAAGAACTTCAAGGGCCCCAAGAGCCTTGATGAAGTCGATCCGGAACTGCTGGCGACTTATGCCAAGCTGGGTATCCCGCTCAAGGAGCAGGCGATCTTGGCTGGCGTTGAAGGCGCAGCGGAATCCGTTGGCACGCCATTCGGCGCCAATGTTGCGGTCGACGCGGTGTTTGACTCGGTCTCCGTTGTCACCACCTTCCGCGAAGAACTGGCCAAGCAGGGCATCATCTTCTGCTCGATCTCTGAAGCCGTGCGCGAGCACCCAGAGCTCGTGAAGAAGTACCTCGGCTCGGTGGTTCCCGTTTCGGACAACTACTACGCGACGCTGAACTCGGCCGTCTTCACCGACGGTTCCTTCGTCTACATTCCAAAGGGTGTCCGTTGCCCGATGGAGCTCTCGACCTACTTCCGTATCAACGAGAAGAAGACCGGTCAGTTCGAACGCACCCTCATCATCGCTGATGATGACAGCTACGTCAGCTACCTCGAAGGCTGTACCGCTCCGATGCGCGACGAAAACCAGCTGCACGCTGCAGTGGTTGAACTCGTTGCGCTTGAAAACGCCGAAATCAAGTACTCGACGGTCCAGAACTGGTACCCGGGCGACAAGGACGGCAAGGGCGGCATCTATAACTTCGTGACCAAGCGCGGCGATTGCCGTGGCAACCACTCGAAGATTTCTTGGACGCAGGTTGAAACCGGCTCGGCGATCACTTGGAAGTACCCAAGCTGCATCCTGCGCGGCGACAATTCGCGCGGTGAATTCTACTCGATCGCGATTTCGAACGGCTACCAGCAGGTCGATAGCGGCACCAAGATGATCCACCTGGGCAAGAACACGTCCAGCCGCATCATCTCCAAGGGTATTGCTGCAGGCTTCTCGGACAACACCTATCGCGGTCAGGTTTCTGCCCACGCTAAGGCCAAGAACGCTCGTAACTTCACCCAGTGTGACTCGCTGCTGATCGGCGACAAGTGTGGCGCACACACTGTTCCTTACATCGAGAGCCGTAACGGCACTGCGGTGTTCGAACACGAAGCAACCACTTCGAAGATCTCCGACGACCAGATGTTCTACTGCATGCAGCGCGGCCTCAACGAGGAAGAAGCTGTGGCGCTTATCGTCAACGGCTTCGTCCGTGACGTGCTTCAGCACCTGCCAATGGAATTCATGGTCGAAACCCAGAAGCTGATCTCGATCAGCCTCGAAGGCAGCGTCGGCTAAACCGCAAACAGTTGGATACCCGGGTGGCGCTAGCGGCGACCCCGGATTTGGAGACAAACAGATGACCACTCCCGTTCTTGAAATTCGCAACCTGCACGCTCGCATCGAAGATCGCGAGATCCTCAAGGGTGTGAACCTTGTGATCCCACAGGGTGAAGTTCACGCCATCATGGGCCGTAACGGCTCGGGAAAGTCGACCCTTTCCTACGTTCTCGCAGGCAAGGAAGACTACGAAATCACCGAAGGTGAAGTGCTGCTCAACGGCGTCGACATCCTTGGCCTCGAGCCAGATGAACGCGCTGCTGCTGGCCTGTTCCTGGCTTTCCAGTACCCAATCGAAATCCCCGGCGTTTCGACCATGACCTTCCTCAAGGCGGCGATGAACGCGCAGCGTAAGGCTCGTGACGAAGCTGAACTCTCGACCCCAGAGTTCATGCGTCTCGTCAAGGAAGCTGGCGCAGCGCTGAACGTTGACTCATCCATGCTGAAGCGTCCGCTCAACGTTGGTTTCTCCGGCGGCGAAAAGAAGCGCGCGGAAATCATGCAGATGGCGCTCCTCAAGCCATCGCTGGCCGTTCTCGACGAAACCGACTCGGGCCTCGACATCGACGCGCTGCAGGTTGTTTCAAACGGCGTGAACTCGCTGCGCGACGGCAAGCGTTCCATGCTCGTCATCACCCACTACCAGCGCCTACTGAACCACATCGTTCCAGACGTTGTGCACGTCTTCTCGGACGGCAAGATCGTGGAAAGCGGCGACAAGTCGCTCGCGCTCAAGCTCGAAGCTGAAGGCTATGCCAACTACGGCGGCGAGGCAGCGTAACAATGGCGACTTTTCCAGTTCGTCTCGGCGCTGCCGAGCATACGCTGATTGAGCAGTTGAAGGCCGCTGGCGCTGATCAGGCTGCGGAGCGCATCGAAACTGCGGGTCTGCCGACCCGTCGCGTCGAAGCCTATCACTATACGGATTTGAAGACTCTGCTGCGCGCCGTACCGGATCTCGCAGCGGCTGCAAACGACGCAGTGACGCCGTCTGTGGCGATTGAGGGCGCTTATGTGATCTCGATCGTCAATGGCGCTGTAAAGGCGTCTACGGACGCTCCTGCAGGCATTATGATCGGCACCGCACGGGGTGGCGTTCTGTCGACCCGCGATGATGTTGTAACCCACATCAACAACGGCCTGACCAAGACCGCTCTCTCGCTCGACATCGCCGCTGGCGACGAGCAGGTGATCCAGATTGATCACACCATCGTTGGCGAAGCTGCACACGTCTCGGACGCTGTGAAGGTCTTCGTGGCGGATGGCGCTAAGGTCACCATCGTCGAAACCTTCGCCGGTTCGGACGCTGCGCACTTGGGCAACCACGCCGTCTACATCGCCCTGGGCGAAGGCGCTGAAGTTGTGCACGTGTCGATCGACCGTTCGCCAGCGCAGTCCTCGCACTTCGCGACCAATGAGTATCACCTTGCAGCCGGCGCGCAGTTGCGCACGCTGGTGGTCCATGGTGGTGCAAATCTGGCTCGCACACAGGTGCTGCCGCGTCTTGAAGGCGCTGAGGCACATGCGGACGTCACTGGGCTTAATCTCGTGGCCGATGGTCAGCATGCTGACATCACCATGATCACTGAGCACGCTGTGGCGCACACCACCTCGCAGCCGCTGTTCAAGTCGATTGCTCGTGGCCGTTCCAAGTCGGTCATTCAGGGCAAGCTGATTGTGGCGCGCGATGCGCAGAAGACCGATGCCAAGTTCATGCATCAGGGCCTGATGCTGTCGGACGAAGCGGAAATCCTCTCCAAGCCAGAACTCGAAATCTACGCCGACGACGTTGTCTGCGGCCATGGTTCGACGTGCGGCAAACTGGATGAAGATAGCCTCTTCTATCTCCTCAGCCGCGGTATTCCCAAGGCTGAAGCCGAAACCATGATGGTTCGCGGCTTTATCGCAGAACTGGTCGATCCGATCGAAAACGAAGCAGTTGCTGGCGTGCTCAACGACGTCATCGACACTTGGCTTCTCGGCAAGTAAGGGCCTCACACTTCTCCTCTCCCCTCGGGGGAGAGGTCGGCGCAGAGCGCCGGGTGAGGGGGCCTTAACGCAAATAGGGGTAGGGGAATTTCCCCTCACCCACCCAAAATGCTCCGTTCGTGGACCGGGACGCCACAAGGACCAAAACATGACCTTCGATCTAGCTGCCGTTCGTGCTGATTTTCCGATCCTGTCGGAGCAAATTCACGGTCATCGTCTTGTCTACCTCGATAGCGGCGCATCGGCGCAAAAGCCGAATGCAGTGCTTGAGCGTATGGATTATGCGTTCCGCCACGAATACGCCAACGTCCACCGTGGTCTGCACACGCTCGCCAATCGCGCGACAGAAGGCTACGAAGCCGGGCGGGAGAGCGTAAAGCGCTTCATCAATGCGCCGCGCCTCGAAGAAATCATCTTCACCAAATCGGCCACCGAAGCGATCAATCTGGTTGCCTCCTCCTTTGCTGGCCCGCGCATCAAGGAAGGTGATGAGATCATCATCACCACCATGGAGCACCATTCCAATATTGTGCCGTGGCATTTCCTGCGTGAACGTCAGGGCGCGGTTTTGAAATGGGTCGACGTCAAGGACGACGGCTCTTTCGATATGGATGCCTTTGAAGCGGCGCTATCGGACAAGACCCGCATGGTCGCCATGACCCACATGTCCAACGTCTTGGGCACTGTCACTCCAATCAAGGGCGTGATCGAACGCGCCCACGCGCGCGGCATTCCTGTGCTCATCGATGGCTCGCAGGGCGCCGTTCACACCACTGTGGACGTGGCTGACCTCGACGTCGATTTCTACATTATGACCGGCCACAAGCTCTACGGCCCGACCGGCATTGGCGTTCTCTACGGCAAATACGATCTTCTCGCCCAGATGCAGCCCTATCAGGGTGGCGGCGAGATGATCGAAACCGTCACCCTCGAAGGCGTCACCTATAACGAACCGCCGCATCGCTTTGAGGCGGGCACGCCGGCTATCGTTCAGGCCATGGGCCTCGGCGCAGCCCTCGACTACATGCAAAACCTTGGCCGTGAAAACATCATCGCCCATGAGCATGAAGTCGCTGCCTATGCCGCCGAAAAGCTCAAGAGCATCAATTCCCTGCGCATGATCGGCACTGCCGAAGGCAAGGGCGGCATTTTCTCGTTCGAGATTGCCGGTGCGCACGCCCATGACGTCGCCACGGTCCTTGATCGTTACGGCATCGCTGTTCGCGCTGGCACCCATTGTGCCCAGCCGCTGCTGAAACGTTTTGGCGTGACCTCTACCTGCCGTGCCTCTTTGGCCCTATATAACGGCAAAGACGATATTGACGCGCTGGTCGACGGCATTCAGCGCGCCGCGAAATTTTTTGCCTGATTAGGCACGAGAAAGACGACCATGAGCGACGATACCGTAACCGACACGCGCATCACCCCCAGTGTTTCTGCCAGCCTGCCTGAGAATGAAGTCGAGCGGATCACGACCGACCTGATTGGCGCATTGAAAACCGTCTACGACCCGGAAATTCCAGTCGATATTTATGAGCTTGGCCTGATCTACAAGGTTGATCTGGATGAGGATCGTAACCTCACCATCGACATGACCCTGACCGCGCCCGGTTGCCCCGTGGCTGGCGAAATGCCCGGCTGGGTCGAAAACGCTGCCCGCAGCGTTGAAGGCATTCAGGACGTTAAGGTCAACATGGTGTTTGATCCACCTTGGGATGCGACCCGCATGAGCGAAGAAGCTCAGGTTGCGTTGAACTGGTGGTAATGGGACGCGTTTCGTCCTATATATCGTGAATTACCGATAAAGGTTTCGATCCATGCCGTTCAAGATCATGTCGCTGACAGACGCCGCTGTAGAGCGGATCACCGAGATTATCGAAGACTCGGATACGCCTGTGATCGGTCTGCGCGTTGGCATCAAGAATTCCGGCTGTGCGGGTGTTGCCTACACGATGGACTATGTCAGCGAAGCTGTGGCGGGCGATGACCATGTCGAGGACAAGGGCGTCAACGTCTGGGTTGATCCCAAGGCGACCATGTACCTGCTCGGCACGGTGATGGATTTTGAGGCCGGCAAGCTGGGCTCGACCTTCACCTTCAAAAACCCGAACCAGACCGGTGCCTGCGGTTGCGGCGAAAGCATCACGCTCAAGCCTGCGGACCTCAAAGCACTGGTGGAAGCCCGCGCCGAAGCATAATTGGCGACTTGTCTGAAATTTCAAAATGCCCGGAGCGATCCGGGCGTTTTTGTTTTTTGGGGGCAGGGACCATCGTCCGCATCGGGATATGCCCCGTATAAAAATCCCCGCGCCCCGTACGCTTTCGCGTTGAAGCGAGATTGCGCGAGTTGCGGCTTTGTCCTAGAGCGAATGCATGCCAAAAACTCTTCCAGCTGCTTACTCCATCACCCCGCCCGGCAAAGCTCTGAACGGTCGCGTTTCGCCTCCGGGGAGCAAGTCCATCACCAATCGCGCTCTGCTGTTGGCAGCGCTGGCGCATGGCACGAGCCGCCTGACGGGGGCGCTCAAGAGCAAGGACACTGTGCTCATGGCCCGCGCCCTGCGCGAAATGGGCGTCACGGTGGAAGAGCCGGATGCGACTACTTTCCTCGTCACCAGCACAGGCAAGCTGGCCGTCCCCGATGCGCCGCTCTTCCTCGGCAATGCCGGGACCGCAACGCGCTTTCTGACCGCCGCAGTGGCAACGATTAACGGCACAGTGGTCGTCGATGGCGACGAGGAAATGCGCGTTCGCCCGATCAAGCCTCTGGTTGATGCCCTCAATGCGCTCGGCATCGGGGCGTCGAGCCCGACCGGCTGCCCGCCTGTGACTGTTGAAGGCAATGGCACTTTTGGGAAGGGGCGCGTTGAAATCGACGCCTCTCTGTCGAGCCAATATGTTTCCGCGCTGCTTATGGCAGCGCCATTCGGCGATGGCCCAATTGAAATCGCGCTCGCGGGCAAAGACATCGGCGCCCGTGGCTATGTCGATCTCACACTTGCGGCTATGCGCGCCTTTGGCGCTGACGTTGAACAGGCCGACGAAGGCACTTGGATTGTGCAGTCAACCGGCTACACCGCAACCGATTTCCACATCGAACCCGACGCGTCTGCCGCAACTTATCTTTGGGGCATTGAGGCACTGACGGGCGGCAGCATCGATCTTGGTGTCTCAGCCGATGCCTTCACGCAGCCGGACGCTTCGGCGCAAGCCATGATTGCGGCTTACCCGAATATGCCAGCGGTGATTGACGGATCGCAGATGCAAGACGCGGTTCCGACCATGGCCGTCGTCGCTGCCTTTAATAACACGCCTGTGCGATTTGTTGGCATTGCCAATTTGCGCGTCAAAGAAACGGACCGCATTCGGGCCGTCGCCAATGAGCTTAATCGGATCATGCCGGGCCTCGCCACGGAGGAGGGGGACGATCTGCTCATCGCATCCGACCCACAACTCCCTGCCAAGCTTAAGGGGCGCAACTCGCGCGCAAAAATTGAGACCTATCACGATCATCGCATCGCCATGAGCTTTGCTCTGGCGGGCCTACTCGTCGATAACGTGGTTATTCTCGACCCCGCCTGCACAGGCAAGACCTATCCGGAATATTGGGACATGCTGGAAAGCCTCGGCGTTACGCTAACGCCGGCGGCTTGAGTTAGGCGACGGACGAGGCAACCGAGCGCGGGGTTTGCAACTCATCTTCACAGATGACGCGATTACGCCCCGCGCGCTTAGCTGCATACAGACAGGCATCGGCGCGGTCGACGAGGCTGGCGAAACTGTCGGCCTGGCCGAATTTTGCAACCCCGATAGACGCGGTGAGATTGCCCAAGCGCTCGCTCGTGGAAATGCGCAGCAATTGCTTGCTCTGAATGGCTTCGCGAATGATCTCTGCGGTAAGGGACGCTAGGCGCATGTCGGTTTCTGGCAATATTGCCGCGAACTCTTCACCGCCAAACCGGGCAGCAATGCCCTTGCCCTCGAGCGAAGTCTGCAACTGCCCAGCGACGAGGCGCAGCACTTGGTCGCCGGTGAGGTGACCATAGCTGTCGTTAAAGGCTTTGAAATTATCGATATCGACGAGCAGAAGACACAATGGCGTGCCTGCTAGGCGCGCTTCGTGCATGGCGTCTATCAGACAGGTGTCAAAGCGCGCACGATTATAGAGCTTGGTCAGCGGGTCCAGCATCGCTTCGCGGCGGACTTCGTCCAGATCACGCTGCATATTGGCAATTGCATCGCGTGATGCGGCCAGCTGCGCGCTGAGCAAGGAGTTGTCATCCTGCATCCGCTCAGTTTCAACAATGAGCTTCCGCGTGATCTCTTTTACGGAACTTGCATCGCGCGCTGTATCAAGGTCGTACCATGCGCTGGAGAGCGTGGTGCTGAAATCTTGCGCGGTTTCGAGCGCACCTTGAATGGCGCCGTTCACGGCATTGATGCGCTCGGCAACGCGGTCTGAAACAACAGACACCCGTTCTGAGACCGCCACCTCGAAAAACTCCTTGTGGAGCAGTTCGGCAGTGAGCGGAGTGAGCTGCACGCCAGACATGAAGAGCGCGTTGAGGCGATCGTTCAGGCTCTGGTTGGTGCCTTTGACATAGGTGTAAAGCAGCTCGTAAAAGGCCGGTTCGGCCGGTACGCAATTCTGCTTCAATTGATTTATGGCGATTTTGGCAAAGCCAAAAGAGCGCTCTAGATCCTGATCCGACACTACCACCAGCCCCCCGGTGTGCTGGCCTAATCCAGCATGGTTAAGTGAGTCGTGCGTAAGGATATTCTCACGCGGATGTGAGAAAGTAACGCTCCAAGATGTAGCAATGCTTAATCTTGGAGCGTTTAATGATTATTGGGCAATGCGCGTCGGGCGCAGCAAGAACGCTGGGATTGGTCCGGCGTCGCCAAATGGCCCATTATTGTTCGGCGCTGCCACTGGTGCAGTGTCGTTATTGCGCTTGCGGCGTGCGTTGTCGGCGCGCGTTCTTTGCGGCTTAAGTGGTTCGTCCACGGTATTCGTTTCTACTTCTGTAGGCGACGGAGCCACAACATCGGACTTTTCAGCCTTAGCGACCTTGCGGGTGCGACCGCCACGACGGCCACGCGATGGCTTGGCTTCAGCGTCTTCAGCAGCATCGGGAGCCGCTTCAGTTGTGATTGCCTGGGCAGTCTTACTTGGCGCGAGCCATTCGATCTGCTTTTGGATCAGCTTTACGATCGCATCGAGGTGCTTTTCGTCTGCGGGGGCGACGAATGTGTAGGCAACACCAGAGCGACCAGCGCGACCCGTACGGCCGATACGGTGAACGTAATCCTCGGCGTGCACAGGCACGTCGAAGTTGTACACGTGGCTTACCGCTGGAATATCGAGACCACGTGCCGCGACGTCACTGGCAACCAGGAGCGTGAGCTTGTTGGTCTTGAAGGCATCCAGAGTTTCCATGCGGCTCTTCTGGTCCATGTCGCCATGCAGCGAACCAGCGGAGAAACCGTGGCGCTGAAGCGAGCGGGCGAGGGTAGCCACATCACGCTTGCGATTGCAGAAGATGATCGCATTGGTGAGGTTCTCCGCCGCGTTGATCTGTTCGCGCAGAGCCGCGCGTTTCTGATCTGGGCGCGAGGATACCTTGACCAGCTTCTGATCAATCGTGTCGGCGGTCGAAGAGGTGCGCGAGACCTGAACGTGGACTGGGTCCTTGAGGAAACGCTTGGTGAGGCGCTCGATCTGTGGGTCCATCGTTGCCGAGAACAGCATGGTCTGGCGACGCGGCGGCAGGCGCGAACAAATCTTTTCGATATCGTCGATAAAGCCCATGTCGAGCATGCGGTCCGCTTCGTCGATGACGAGAACTTCCACGCCGGTCAGCAGGATCTTGCCGCGATCGAATTGGTCGAGCAGACGGCCAGGAGTAGCGATCAGCACGTCAACGCCGCGATCAAGCTTCTTGTTCTGCTCTTCAAACGATACGCCACCGATGATCAGAGCCATCGAAAGACGGTGATTTTTGCCGTACTTCTCAAAGTTCTCGGCAACCTGCGCCGCGAGTTCGCGGGTCGGTTCGAGAATGAGTGTGCGGGGCATACGAGCGCGGGCGCGGCCGTTTTCCAGCAGCGTCAGCATGGGCAATACAAAAGAGGCAGTCTTCCCGGTACCCGTCTGCGCGATACCAATAAGATCCTTCTTATTCAGAAGGTGTGGAATTGCCTGAGCCTGGATCTCGGTAGGCTTCGTGTAACCAGCGTCTGTGACAGCTTCGGTTACCTTGCTCGAAAGCCCAAGTCCGGAAAAGTCGTCGGTCAAGTCGGTCGTCCCAATCAGCGGTGCGGAGCGGCGCTATTCAGCCAGTACATGACCTCAGCGTCACCGATGAGCGCGCGCCTGTACCGCTATTGCGGGCGCGCTGCCCTAAAAGTTTCGAATGGAAACAATGTCGCGTGACCATTCGCGTTCAAAAGCAACACACGGCGGATCCAGAGTGTTGCAGGGTGCTGACGTTAGCATTCCCCGGCGATAGAAATGCCGATGCCTAACGTATAGCTAGCGGCGCGGACCATAGCGCAAACCCCTTGACTGTCAACGGGTTTGCCCGATTCACGCCATATTGCAGTAAATCTTTGCTGATCAAATGTCCAAATCGGTCACAAAAGCAGCGTTCTCCTGAATGAATTCATAGCGCAATTCAGGCTTGTTGCCCATCAATCGATCCACGGCGGTGCGGGTTGCATCGCGATCATCCAGCATTTTCACCTGCAGCAACTGGCGCGATTTCGGCGACATCGTCGTCTCGCGCAGGTGCACATAAGGCATTTCACCCAGACCTTTAAATCGGGTGATGTCGATTTTGCTCTTGCCGGTGAACTCGGTCTTCATCAACTCGTTCTTATGGGCGTCATCACGCGCATAGAGCGTCTTGTTGCCTTGAGTGATGCGGTAGAGCGGCGGCAGGGCAAGATAGAGGTGACCATTCTCAATGAGTTTGGGCATCTCTTGGAAAAAGAAGGTGATGAGGAGCGCGGCAATGTGCGCCCCGTCCACGTCCGCGTCGGTCATGACGATGATTTTGTCATACCGCAACTCATCTTCAGAATAGCGATCGCGGGTACCGCAACCGAGCGCTTGGATGAGATCGGCAATCAGCTGGTTGGCGGCGAGCTTGTCTCGGCTTGCGCCAGCAACGTTGAGGATCTTGCCGCGCAGCGGCATAACGGCCTGCGTAATACGGTTACGCGCCTGCTTGGCAGATCCGCCCGCCGAGTCACCTTCCACGATGAACAGTTCAGCACCCTGCGCCGCATTCTGCGTGCAGTCTGCGAGCTTGCCGGGCAGGCGTAGCTTGCGTGTGGCGCTGGCGCGATCGATCTCTTTTTCCTTGCGGCGACGCAAGCGCTCTTCAGCGCGCTCTACGGCCCAGTCGAGCAGCTTGCCTGCCTGATTGGGTGAGGCCGCCAGCCAATGGTCGAACGCATCGCGCAGCGCTGTTTCAACAATACGCGTGGCTTCTTGCGAGGCGAGCTTGTCTTTGGTCTGGCCGACGAATTCAGGTTCGCGCACGAACACCGACAGCATGGCCGAGCAGGAGGTCAGAATGTCCTCAGCGGTCAGATTGGCCGCGCCCTTGTGTTTGATCAGTTCCGCATAGTTCTTGAGGCCGCGCAGCAGCACCATGCGCAGGCCCGCTTCGTGCGTGCCGCCATCAGGCGTCGGGACGGTATTACAATAAGACTGTACGCCGCCGTCCCCCAAGGTCCAGGCAATCGCCCATTCGACCGAAGCGTGGCTGCCGGGGCGGCCGGTCTTGCCCGCGAAAATTTCGTCGGTAATGCGCGTTTCGCCTTCGATCCGCGCCGTCATGAAGTCCTTGAGGCCGTCCGGATAGTGGAACACAGCCTTGGCCGGAACGTCGTCGCTCGCCAGTTCTTCGTCGCAGCTCCAGCGCAGCTCAACGCCACCAAAGAGGTATGCCTTGGCGCGGGTCATGCGGAAGAGGCGACCGGCATTGAACTTTGCGGTCGGGCCAAAAATTTCCGGGTCGGGATGGAAGCGGGTCGTGGTGCCGCGACGGTTCTGCACGCGGCCAACATTGACCACGTCCTGCACCACCTTACCGCGTGAAAACTGAATGCGATAAAGCTGTTGCTCGCGCGCGACCTCAACGATCAAGTCGTCCGAGAGCGCGTTCACAACCGAAACGCCAACGCCGTGAAGGCCGCCGGATGTTTCATAGGCCTTGCCGTCGAACTTGCCGCCGGCGTGCAAAATCGTGTGCACGATCTCAAGCGTTGAGCGACCTGGGAACTTTGGGTGGATTTCGACCGGAATACCGCGGCCGTTATCCGAGATGGTCAAATAGCCATCGGCGCCCAAATGAACTTCGATGCGGGTCGCGTGACCAGCGATCGCTTCGTCCATCGAGTTGTCGATAACTTCGGCGAAGAGGTGGTGATAGGCGTTAATATCCGTGCCGCCGATATACATGCCCGGACGGCGACGGACAGGCTCAAGGCCTTCCAATACCTCGATGTCGGCAGCACCATAGGCCTCCGGCGAACCGGAGACGCGAGGCGCGACTTCGGCTTTCGGTTTGATCTGTGGTTGGTCTTGCTGAGGAGCGGCTGCTCCGAAGAGATCTGACGACATACATTTTCCATCAGTTCGGCCCGAATCGGGCGAATTGGGTTTTCTACCATATCGCGAGGATTTTTGCCGGTCTGGACCTGCGTTCAATTCCCACAGATGAGCTGTGCTTCATTGCCGTCAAGGTGAACGATATGAGAACTCTGGATGTACCTGATGGGTGCTTGTTCTCATTCCGGGACAGTGAGTGTCCCAGGATACGTGGATGAATTTACGTTCTGTTTGTTTCTTGGGAGCACTTTTTTAAGTGCGTGCTGATACTCATGTGGACATACGGTTTTTGTATGGAGTTGCCGTATGAGGGCAGATCACTTGAGTATTGCGTATCAAACAAGTGTTCCCCGCCCAACTGTGCCAGGACATTGGCCACACGCCGGAAATAGTATTGCGTACCGGCTGGCCAATCTCCGCACCTCGCGTGTTCTTGCGATGGTGTTGGCGATAGGTCTCTTTTATTTCTGCTGAATATCTTGTGCCGTCCTTCGGGGCGGCATAAACTTATGCATCGTTCAATGTCGAGACGGGAGGGTGACGTGACAATATTTCCGACGCATCGCCAGCGTGGTCCCGTTCATGCCCTGTTGCTTAGGCGGCAGGGCTGACCAGTCGGTCCGGACGATATTTCGCTCCTTCCCACTTGGTTCGCCCTTTATGGCGCTTCGGCTGATGCTGTAGCGCTGAATTGACGGCAAATGGCGCCACACTTGCGCCGATCCAATGAGCGAAATCCATGGGCACTCTCAGTCTCAAAAATGCCGGCCACCGTGCGGGCGATCTCTTATTCTCAAAGCTCACTCTTTCCATCGCTGATGGCGACCGTGTTGGCCTTGTGGCGCCAAACGGGCGTGGCAAGTCTACGCTTTTGCGGGCCCTGGCGGGGGAGCTTGAATTGAGCGAAGGCGCGATCACGCGCTCGCGGGGCTTGAAACTCGGCTATATTCCGCAGGACATTCCGTCAGAATTTCTCACGCTCTCCTTCCGCGACTTCGTTGGCACGGGGCTCGACCGCAGCCAGCTCGAAAGCGAAGGCTGGCGTGTTGATGTGGTGCTGGAGGAGTTCTCCATCCCAGAAGAATTTCGAGACAAGGCTCTCAACCAGTTGAGTGGTGGGTGGCAGCGCATGGCCCTTTTGGCGCGCTGTTGGGTTGGCGAGCCGGATGGCTTGCTGATGGACGAGCCCACCAACCATCTTGATCTCTCCCGTATCGTCGCGCTTGAGGATTGGCTCGCCTATGCGGCGAAATCCATGCCGGTGGTTATCGCTAGCCACGATCGGGCCTTTCTCGATCGCGTAACCAATAGGACACTGTTCCTACGTCCTGACGAGCCTGTCTATCTGCCGCTTGCCTACTCAGCCGCCCGCTCGGAGCTTGATCGCGTCGATGCGGCGGCCCAAGCCCAGCGCGAGCGCGATCTCAAAGAAGCCACTCAGCTGCGCAAGCAAGCTGCAAAACTGACCAATATCGGTATCAACTCGGGAAGCGATCTGCTGACGGTGAAATCCAAGCAGTTGCGCGAGCGTGCCGAGAAGATTGAGAACAAAGTCCAGGAGGTGCATCGCGACCGGACGGGCTTGGTCAAGCTCGGCAACAGCGGTGCGGACGCCCGCGTCATGATGACAATCAGTAGCCTTCCTGTTACCACTCCGAATGCTATCCCCTTATTCTCAATTGAAAAGCTTCATATTTTTCAGGGAGATCGGGTTGTCCTCTTAGGCGCAAATGGTGCTGGCAAATCCCAATTCATGCGCATCATTACAGAGGCACTTGCGGGCGATGTGGTTGACGGTGTGCGGCTCTCGCCCCAGCTTGTGCCCGGATATATGGACCAAGCCCTCGCTTGGCTCCCCACCAATCGGTCATCACTTGATTACCTATTGGAGCGGTTTGACGAGGGCGATCGGCGGACGATTGCGCTGTTGGCGGGCGCGGGTTTTGCCACCGAGAAGCAAACCAAGCCAATGGCGACACTGTCCCTTGGTCAGCGGGCGCGTGTCGCGCTCTTGGCGCTAAGATTAGCCAAGCCCAATTTCTATTTGCTGGATGAGCCGACCAATCACCTCGACATCCCCGGGCAAGAACAGCTTGAGGACGATATCTGCGGGCAGGGTGCCACGGCCATTATCGTCAGTCACGACCGCGCGTTTCTGCGGGCGGTTGGGACGCGGTTTTTGCAGATCAAGGGCAGGCGGCTGGTCGAAGTTGACAGTCCGGAAGACTTTTTCGCGGAGATGGCTGCCGCTCTCTAAAAAGAACGGGAGCCCCGCGAGGAGCTCCCGTTCTCACCAACTGACTGGAGGTCAGGTCAGTGTTCAGCGATCAACATGCTCTGGCAGAGCTTTTAGCTGATCTTTGGTAAAGCGCGTGACGCCGTGCACATTGCCGTCCTCGTCACGCATGAAATTGAGGTCTGACACGTTCAGAGCGACCGGCTTTGCGCCGAGGCCGAGAAAGCCACCGACATCAACGACAACCTGCGAAATTGCGCCAAGTCCGTGAACATGGGCGACCTTGCCGACATGGTGGTCATCCGGGCCGTAAATTGTCGCGCCTTCTAAAACGGCAGCGTTCAGCTCGGTAACGGAAAGGGGTGTGTGACGAGTATGGTCCATAATGAAATCCTTTTTGGTGTTGCTTATTATGGGATGGTCAGCTGGGGCTAAACCGGACTGCGGGCCTCAAGGGCGGACAGCATTTCACCGATCCGCGCCGCCACTTCTGAATCGAAGCTTTGGCTCTCTTGGGTCAGCTCGTATTCATGCAGTTCGCCAGTTGTGATGCCCGCACGGCGCGCGAAGCTCTTCGCATCGAGACCAAGTGCTATGCGTCGATCGCGATCGACTTGCGGCTGGGGGGCAAAGGCGGATGAAATATAGCTCATGATTTCAGACTCCACAGTGCGTAGTGGCAATGTGGCAGACGCCAAAAGGTTCACTCAAAATGGCTGTGTTCGGTAACAAAGAATAAAAAAAAGCCGCCCCGGCGGGCGGCTTTCGTTTGAGCTATGCTCAGATCTTAGTGGTGGTGCTCTTCTGGCACTTCGTCTTCGTCAGCCTGGATGAGCTTTGCGAGCTCTTCACGGGTCATCTTCTTCTCGGTGATTGCACCGGTATCGATGATCAGGTCGACGACCTTGTTTTCGAAGATTGGAGCACGCAGGCTTGCGAGAGCCTGTGGGTTCTTGCGGTAGTAGTCGTAAACCTGCTGTTCCTGGCCTGGGAAGCGACGGACTTCAGCGATAAGCGCCTGCTGGTGCTCTTCGTCCGAAACCTGAACTTCCTTGGTGTTGCCGATTTCAGCAACAACGAGACCGAGACGCACGCGGCGTTCCGCGATACGGCGGTACTGTTCACGAGCTGCTTCTTCGGTGGTGCCTTCGTCTTCGAAGGAACGGCCGTGCGACTGCACTTCGTGCTCAACGCGCTGCCAGATGGTCGCGAATTCAGCTTCAACCAGCTGAGCTGGAACGTCGAACTTGTGGCCGTCATCGAGAGCGTCCAGAACCTGGCGCTTCATGTGCTGGCGACCCATGGAAGCGAGAGCCGATTCCATCTGTTCGCGGATGATCTTGCGCAGTGCTGCAACGTCTTCGAGGCCGAGCTTCTTAGCGAATTCGTCGTCGAGTTCGCCAGCGTTCGGGCCGTCAGCATGCAGGATGGTGACGTCGAAGGTTGCTTCCTTACCGGCCAGATCAGCGTTCTGGTAGTCAGATGGGAAGGTAACCTTGATGGTCTTGGTTTCACCCTTCTTCTGGCCGACGAGCTGTTCTTCGAAGCCAGGAATGAATTCGCCCGAACCAACGGTCAGGTGAGCGTGCTCGGAGGTTCCGCCATCGAATGGAACGCCATCGATCTTGCCAACGAAGGAAAGGCCGAGACGGTCGCCGTTTTCGACAACTGCGCCATCACCCTTGTCGGTGTAGCCGCGGTTCTGTGCGAAAACGCGGTTCACTTCGACGTCGACTTCTGCGTCGGTCACTTCGATCACTGGCTTGGTGATCTTGACGCCAGCAGTGTCCATCAGTGTTACTGGTGGGAGAACTTCGTATTCAACTTCAAATGCCAGATCGGTCTTGCCGTCGAGCACGTCGTTGATCACTGCCTGATCCTGCGGCAGATCAACCTTTGGCTGAGCAGCTGCGCGTTCCTTGCGGGTGTCGAGCGCGCTAGCAACGGTTTCGTTGATCGCGTCGGTCATGACTTCGGACATAGCCGAACGGCCATAGACCTTCTTCATGTGAGCGGTCGGCACCTTGCCGGGACGGAAGCCCTTGATGTTAGCCTGGCCCTTGAGCTCTTCGAGCTTGGTGTCGAGGCGCGCGTTAAGGTCAGCGGCCGAAATGGTGACGCTGAGCTTGCGCTTCAGGCCTTCGTTGAGGGTCTCAGTTACCTGCATGGGGGTCTATTCCCGTCTTGTTTGATCTCGTTAGGCCAACGGCATGACGCATTGATTCAGGAGGCGAGGCCACGCGAAATTTTCGCGCCAGATGAGCCGTTTGCTTTTCTTACCCCGCGTTAAATACAGGGCTTGAAAGCACAAGACCCATCTGTTGGGTCGACACTTTCACCAATCCATCATTTGGACGCGCCAAAACAAAGCGCGGCCTCAGGCCGGGTTGATGGAGGCGTATAGAGGCTATTCGGGCTTGGTGCAAGCATTGCTATGCCTGTCTAAACGCCGGATACCCTAGCAAACCTGCGATTTTTCATGTGGTTGCATCTTGGCGCGGTAATCAAGTGGTGAGGGAGCGGGTTCACTGCGCAGTTTTCCACATGGTTGAATGCGCCAGAGTCGGCTGTTTCACAAGATTCTGTGCTTTGAGCTGAGGAGAATGAGGGCAGGGCATTGACCCCGTTATGACAATATCATAGCAAGCCGACAGCGCGCTCGTGGCGGAATTGGTAGACGCACTGGATTTAGGTTCCAGCGCTTCACGGCGTGGGGGTTCAAGTCCCTCCGGGCGCACCATCACTCACCTGTTGAGTGGTTTCAGATGTAATCTGATTGAAAAAGCGGCAGCCGTGATGCCGCTTTTTTCGCATCTAGCGTTTGGCGTCGTTAGTACGGGCCATCGCCCCCCTAGTGTGATCTGCCGACGGCATATTTCTCTTGTTATCTACGGCTCTACAGCCTGTGGCGCTCCGGGATGATCTGCGCACATTGTCGGTGGCGAATAGACGTCACTTCCACTCTCTTATGACATTGCCCAAGAGCGCCGCTTAAAACTGCGGCACCAAAACCGCGTCTTGTGGTGGTTGGGCTGCAAATCTGTGCGTGCCGCCTAAACTTTGTGCATATACCTCACTTTGCCCGTGCTACACTGTTTTTCGCTTATTGACTAAGGCTATGGAAAATATGGTTTTCTTGAAGCTTGCGTGAGTTGGCACACCCTATGCATATGTATTGGCGGTAATTGCCGAAAGTGGCCATGGAGGCATGAGTTGAAAAAGATCGAGGCTATCGTAAAGCCGTTCAAACTCGACGAAGTAAAAGAGGCACTGCAGGAAGTAGGTCTGCAGGGCATCACTGTGACCGAAGCCAAAGGCTTTGGGCGCCAAAAAGGCCACACGGAGCTCTATCGTGGCGCTGAATATGTGGTGGACTTCCTGCCAAAGGTGAAGGTCGAGGTGGTTTGCACCGACGACGTCGCCGAAAAGGCAATCGAAGCTATCCGTGCAGCAGCCCAGACAGGGCGCATCGGCGACGGCAAGATCTTTGTTTACTCGATCGAACAAGCGATCCGCATCCGTACCGGCGAATTTGGTGACGACGCGCTCTAAGTCCCCTTAGACCGAGCGCATCGCACCCGACTGAATACAACCGTTTCCGCAAGACAGGGGAAAGACCCAAATGACGACCGCAGCCGACATCATCCAGCGCATGAAAGACGAGGACATCAAGTACCTGGACGTGCGCTTTACCGACCTGCGCGGTAAGCTTCAGCACGTTACTATGGACGTGTCTGTTGTCGACGCCGACATGTTCGAAGACGGCGTGATGTTTGACGGTTCCTCGATTGCTGGCTGGAAGGCCATCAACGAGTCCGACATGGTTCTCATGCCAGATCCGGCGTCCGCCTACATCGACCCGTTCTTTGCTGCCAAGACCCTCGCAATCAACTGCGACATTCTCGAGCCAGCAACCTACCAGCCATACAACCGCGACCCACGTTCGATCGCGAAGAAGGCTGAAGGTCTCGTCAAGTCGTCTGGTGTTGGTGACACCGTCGTTTTCGGTCCAGAACCAGAATTCTTCATCTTCGACGACGTGAAGTACTCGACCGCCACCTATAAGGTTGGCTTCCAGGTTGATGCGGCAGAACTGCCAACCAACAATGATGCAGACTTCGAAGGCGGCAACAACGGCCACCACATCGGCATCAAGAAGGGCTACTTCCCAGTTCCACCGCTGGACAACGCGCAGGACATGCGTGGTGAAATGCTCGAAGCCCTCGGCGAAATGGGCGTCATCATTGAAAAGCACCACCACGAAGTGGCATCGGCTCAGCACGAACTTGGTCTGAAGTACAAGACCATGATCGCATCGGCTGACGACGTGCTGATCTACAAGTATGGGGTTCAGCAGGTTGCTAACTCCTACGGCAAGACTGCAACCTTCCTGCCAAAGCCAGTCTTTGGCGACAATGGTTCGGGCATGCACTGCCACATGTCGATCTGGAAGGATGGCAAGCCACTCTTCGCTGGCGACCAGTACGCTGGTCTTTCGATGGACTGCCTCTACTACATCGGCGGCGTCATCAAGCACGCTAAGGCGATCAACGCTTTCACCAACCCGACCACCAACTCCTACAAGCGTCTGGTTCCAGGCTTTGAAGCTCCAGTTCTGCTGGCTTACTCGGCTCGTAACCGTTCGGCGTCGTGCCGTATTCCATTCGGCCAGTCGCCGAAGGCAAAGCGCGTTGAAGTTCGCTTCCCAGATCCACTGGCGAACCCATACCTTGCCTACACCGCACTGCTGATGGCTGGTCTTGATGGTATCAAGAACAAGATCCACCCAGGCGAGCCAATGGACAAGGATCTGTACGAACTGCCAAAGGACGAACTCAAGGAAATCCCAACCGTCGCCGGTTCGCTCCGCGAAGCTCTGGAAAGCCTCGACAAGAACCGTGAGTTCCTCAAGGTCGGCGGCGTGATGGATGACGATTTCATCGACGCTTACATCGAGCTCAAGATGGCTGAAGTGCTGCGTGTCGAAATGACCCCGCACCCAGTCGAATACGAAATGTACTACTCGGCCTAATTGGCAGGGTTTGGGGAAGGGGCCTTCGGGCCCCTTTTTCTTTTATAGGCTTGGGAAGGCGCGGCGCATGGCGTGACGCCAATCCTTGGGCGCCTCCAGTGCCAATTGCGCGTCGCGTGTGGAATAGTGCTCGGTGAACTGCACAGCAAAGCCGATGTCGAAGAGGCGCACGACCGCCCCCTCAAGCTGACCGATGGTGACGAGTTCGCCGATTGCCGGTTGGAACGGTGCCGATACCGCTGCCCCGCGACCGGAATAGTCGATGACGAGGCATGGCTGTGGCCACTCATCCTGTCCGCGACAAATGATGGTGCGTGGGTTTTTTGGTAGCAGACGTTCGCTACTGCGGCGGTTGTTGGTTTCCGTCCACAGTGTTTCAGTGAAATTGTTGATACGTTCGTTGTGCTCCAATGTGCGCGCGCTGCTCATGAGCAAAGCCATCTCAAACCCATCTTCTAGGCGCCGTGTCACCGGGCCCTGCAGGGCACCAAAAGCGGCAAAGCGTGCCGTAACCATTTCACCCAATTGCGGAATAATCGGTGCGGCCACGCCCAGACTGGTCGTTGCGATCATACGTAACCGGCAAGCAAACAGGTTGAGGCCAGCGTGAGCAGGTCTCGCGCCAAGTGAGTAGCGGCCTGAAACAGTGGTAATGCCGTGTACGACGATAGACGCTTGTGGGGATAGCTCGGTCACGTGGAACCCTCCAGTGTGCAGAAGCTACAGCAAAACTGGCAAGCCGACGTTTAAACTCATCGCTGAATTTTATGACCTGCCTTAGCTATTTAGAAAGCATAGGGGCGTGCCATATAAACATGACAATTATGGTCAAGAATCTCTTGACCTGGCATTAACATGAGTTTAGCAGTCCGGTTAAGGGTGCTTGTAGCCCAGTTTACAAAACCGGATCTTCCAAATGCGTCGTTCACTCCTTCGGGGTGCGAGTGCTGTTGCGCTCGCCCTATGCCTTGCCGCGCCTAGCTCTGCTCACGATGCGAGGCTCCACGCTAATCCTGAAGCGGGCAATGGCAGCCCTCACACGGCTGCGGGCATCCTCAGCACGGTCAACAATCAGGGTCCAAAGACTGCTGATAGCCTGACCATCGGCATTTGGAACACCGCCGCCAACATCACCACCTATACGATCGGCAACAGCTGGAACGATTGGGTGCTGTATCTGGCGCTCGATAAACTGCTTGAGCCATCGCCCTATATGTCCAAGGGCCGCTCGTGGCTGGCGACTGAAGTTGTGCAGGTGTCGGAAGACGCGCGCATCTGGGAAGCGGAAATCCGTCAGGGCGTAAAGTGGCACGACGGCACTGACATGACCGCCGAAGACGTTGTCTTTACCTACAATCTTTACCTCAACGGCCCGGCAAACCGCTGGACCCACCACGTTTCTGACGTGCCACGCATTGAAACCATCGAACTGGTTTCGCCCACCCGCGTCCGCTTTACGGCGCCGCGCCCCATGCCAAACTTCGATCTCGTGACCGCGCCCGAGCTGCCGATCATGCAGAAGAAGCAGTGGGAAGGCATCGAAGACCCGCGCACCATGACCGATCCGGTCATTGGCACCGGCCCCTACAAGCTGGTCGAATACAAGGCCGACGAATTCTACCGCTTTGAAGCGCACGAAGAATTCTGGGGCGGCGCGCCGACGGTCAAGGAACTGACGCTGGTCATGATCAAGGACCCGCAGACCATCTTTGCGGCTCTGAAGTCCGGCGAAATCGACGGTGCTGCGCGCGCTCTGCCGCCTGAAATGGTCGCGCAGTGGAAGGACGATCCCAATATCGAGATCGCACAGGCGCCAACCCTTTGGGGCACCTGGATGCAGATGAACCTCAACGATCCGGTGTTCAACAACCGTGATCTGCGCAATACCCTCTCGCTCGCGATCAATCCTGAAGAAATGGTCGAGCGCGTCATGCTCGGTCGCGCGCAGTCCGGCAAGCACGGCTGGCCGCACCTCGACAGCACCTGGACCAAGCCCGGTCTTGAAGTGCCATTCGATGCCGAAGCCGCAAAGGCTGGCTTTGAAACCCTCGGCTTTGTCGACGCCAATGGTGATGGTTATCGCGATCTGCCCGATGGCACGCCGTTCGATTGGCGCATCGTGGTTTCGACCAATCAGCCGCTCTATGTGCGTGCTGCCGAGGTCATGGTCGAGCAATTCGATGCCGTGGGCATCAAGACCCATGTTGAGGCCGTGGACGCTGCCACCTTCAACAGCCTGACCACCGATGGCAATTACGAGTTCTCGATCTCCGAAATTACTCCGCACGGTTTGGCCGATCAGGACCAGTACATGCAGTTCTATTCGAGCCCGCAGATGAAGACGCTGCTCGAAAGCGAACCAGAACGTCTGGCGCTCTACAATGAGTGGTGGGAAGCGGACAGCCGCGAAACGCGTCAGGACGCCCACTTCAAGCTGCAGGAATATGAACTGAAATACCCGAGCCGTTTCATGCTCTGGTACCCAGATGGTCTGTTTGCCTACAACTGGAAGGCCTACGACAACTACGCCTCTTCGTTCGGCTACGGCATCTTCCACAAATACTCCTTCTTGCCTGAAGCTGGCCGTATCGGCACCTCCGACTCCATCGATCAGTTGATCGCGGAATAAGTCTGGCTCGCCCGCGCGGCTTCGGTCGCGCGGGCTTTTTGGCGTTTCAGTCCATGTATTATCTGCGCACGACACTGCAGTATCTGCTGACTTTGCTCGCGGCTCTCGCGGCGAACTTCTTCTTGCCCCGTTTGGCGCCCGGCGATCCCATCAACGCTCTGCTCGGCGCAGACGTCGTTGAGACCATGACCGAAGAACAGGTGGCGCAGGTCGCGAGGGAACTTGGCATCCATGATGCCCTCCACGTGCAGTTGTGGAACTATCTCACCGGCATATTCACCGGCGATTTCGGCATGTCGATCAAGCTGGGCATGCCCGTCTGGGATGCCCTCATCCAGAAGCTCCCGTGGACGCTGCTGCTGATGGGTTTTGCGCTGGTCATCTCGACTGTGATCGGCACGGTTCTAGGCGTCATGTCCGCCTGGAAGCGCGGTGAAATTGCCGACATTGCAACCATGGGCGGCGTGCTCTTCGTCGGTTCACTGCCGCCGTTCTGGCTGGCGATGATGCTCATCATTCTCTTCTCGACGACCCTTGGCTGGCTGCCATCCTACGGCGCTTACAAAGTGGGCACGTCCTTCCCGAGCCTGAATTGGTTCCAAGGGGTGGGGCTGCGCTTGATCATGCCGGTGCTGGCTCTTGCCATTGTCCAAACCACCTCGGTCCTTCTGATTGCCCGTTCCTCCATGCAGATGGCGCTTGATCAGGATTACATCATGTTCGCCCGCGCCAAGGGCGTGTCCGAGGGCAAGATCTTCTTCAAGCACGCGTTCCGCAATGCGCTGCTGCCGCTCTACACCCACACCATGATGGGCCTTGGCGCGCTCATCGGCGGCTCGCTCATCATCGAGACTGTGTTCTCCTATCCCGGTCTCGGCGGTCTCATCGTTCAAGGCGTCAACTCGCGCGACTATCCGCTTTTGCAGGGCCTGTTCGTCATCACCACGATTTCGATCATCGCCGCGAACTTTGTCACCGACCTTCTCTATCCCCTGATTGACCCGCGCACGCGGCGGGCGGGTTAAGTCCATGTCGACAGCACACTATTCCAATACCAGACGTGTCATCGCGCCGTTCTCGACGGCAACCGGCAAGGTGCAATGGCTGGGCATCACCATGCTGGGCATCATTGTCCTGCTCGCGGTCATGGCGCCGCTTTTTGCTGGCTATCTGCCGCGCGCCCTAAGCTGCGCACCGTTCGAAACGCCAAGCGCGGCCCATATTCTGGGCTGTGATGATGCGGGCTACGATATCTGGTCCCAGCTGCTTTATGGTGCGCGAGTTTCTCTCATCGTCGGCCTTTCGGTCGCTACGGTCTCAACCGTGATTGCCACCGCCGTTGCCATTCTCGTTGGCTATCATGGCGGCTGGGTTGATCGCCTCGTCATGCGGTTCATCGACGTGGTACAAGCCATGCCATTCATGCCGCTGGTCATCGTTCTGGGCGTCTATTTCGGGGCCTCCATCCAGACGCAGATTATTGTGATCGCGCTCGTCATGTGGGCGAGCCCTGTGCGCGAGTTGCGCGCGCAAATTTTGTCCATTCGATCAGCCGGTTATGTTGAGGCATCCATTGCTATGGGGGCAGGGGGCTGGTTCGTCGGTCTCAAACATATCCTGCCAGAGATTGCGCCTCTCATTGTGCCGCAGTTTGTGCGCATCGCCCTTGCGGCGATAATGGTCGAAACCTCGCTGAGCTTTTTGGGTCTGGGCGATCCCCTGCAAAACTCTTGGGGGTCGATCCTCTTCCACGCCAATGCGCGCGCCGCTTTCCTCACCGGCACTTGGATCTATTGGATCTTGCCGCCCGGCATAGCCGTCTCGCTCACCGTTTTGGCTCTGGCCTTCATCGGCTTTGGCTATGACGCCTCGCTCGCGCCACGCATCAAGGTCAAGAAGCAGGCACTGCCGCTAGCGCCAGCTCATGCTGCGCCGCAGCCTGGCGCGGCCTTGTCCGCTCAGGGCCTGACCATTGTTTACGATACTGAATTTGGCACCAACACCGCCGTAAAAGCCTGTGATCTGACCCTCCAAAAGGGCGAGCTTTTGGGCCTTGTTGGTGAGTCCGGTTCCGGCAAAACCACACTCTCGCTCGCCATCCTGCGTCTCCTGCGCCATCCGGCCCGTGTCACGCACGGCGCGGTCTGGCTTGGTGACGATGATCTGCTGGCAAAAGACGCCGAAGAGCTTCGTGCGCTGCGGGGGCGCAAGATCGCCCTTATCCCTCAGAGTGCCATGAACGCACTCAATCCCGTGCTCACCATTGGTGCGCAGATCGAGGAAGCTCTTGAGCGTGGCGATAAGCTGCCCAGCGACCAAAAATCCGCCAAGGTGAACGAGTGGCTGGGCAAGGTTGGCCTCCAAACCAAGCACGCCAACAGCTACGCCCATGAACTCTCTGGCGGTATGCGTCAGCGTGCCGTCATCGCTATTGCCCTGTGCAACACGCCCGAGGTGGTGATCGCCGATGAGCCGACCACTGGCCTTGATGTGCTGGTGCAGGAAGAGATCATGCAACTTCTGCTAAATCTCCGACAAAGCCTTAATTTATCTATTCTTTTCGTCACTCATAATCTCCCCTTGATCGCGCGCCATGCCGATCGTTTGGCGGTTATGTATCAGGGCGAATTGGTCGATCTCGGCGCGCCAGAAAGCCTGCGCACGGCGGCTCTTCATGCTCATACGCGGGCGCTTTTTGACAACCTCCCAGAGATCGACGACCCAAAACTTTGGCCGCAGGGCGTGCCGAATGGCGATCCCGTCATTGCCTTTACCGGCGTGACGAAAACCTATTACCCAAATTCGGTTTTGGGCCTCAATCTCGGCGCACCGCACAAAGCGCTAAACGATGTGTCCTTCACCCTGCGTCCCGGCGAAAAGCTTGGGCTGGTTGGGGGCAGTGGGGCGGGTAAATCGACCCTGGCCCGTTTGGTCATGGGCATGATCAAGCCCGATAGCGGCACGATTGCCTATAACGGTGCTCCGCTTGGTGCGGGTCGTACCGCCCGTAAAACCATGGCGCGCGCCGTCCATATGGTGTTCCAGGACCCGTACCAGTCCATCCGCAATCGCATGTCCATTCGCGACATCATTGCCGAACCGCTACGCATCCACGGCGAACGCGACGATGGCGTTATCGCGCGCAAGGTTGCGGCAGCATTAGCGGCAGTACGTCTACCGTCCGATGGGCATTTCATGTCCCGTCGCCCGGTTCAGCTCTCTGGCGGACAACGCCAGCGTGTCGCCTTCGCCCGAGCATTGGTTTGTGACCCCAAGGTGATCATCGCCGACGAGCCAACCTCAATGCTTGATCAATCCGTGCGCATGGAAATCGTGCAGTTGATGGAAGACCTACGCCGCGAATACGGCACGGCCTTCCTCTTCATCACCCACGACATCGCCTTGGCACGCCACTTCTGCGACCGGCTCATAGTGTTGAGCGAAGGCCGGATCGTTGAGCACGGGGATGCGGACGCTGTCGTCCAAACCCCACAACATGACTACACGCGCAAGCTGATCGCAGCGGCCTGACGCACAGAAAGACAAAGATGAGCGGACGTTTTCTCTATTTGCAGAATAGTTACGGTGGCCCCCCGCCTGCGCTTTTGCGTGTCGCAGACCACACTCTTGATATCTACCAGCAGTACGACACAGACCGGCTCGATTGGTCGGTCTACGATGCAGTCATCATCTCCATGAGCGCCGATCAGGTTCACCTTGTGGAGATCACGGCGAAGCTGCAGGCCTACCTCAATGGCGGCGGCACGCTGGTCATCAATGGTCATGTGGCGCGCCCATTCCTGCCGGAATTGCAACGCTATGAGCCGATGGAAAAGCGCGGCAAAGCCGAGCTGGTCATTCATCGCGAGACCGAGCACCCGATGTTTGCCTCCGTCACCGCTGAACAGCTCACGCTGCGCAAAGGCGTTGCTGGCTTTTATGGCCGAGGCACCAATCCTGCTCCCGCAGGCGCGACCGTCATTCACTCTGTCGGACCTGATCATGTTGCCGTCGATTGGCTCTACGAGCGCCCTGAAGGCGGCCGCATCTTCGTTCATTCGGGCGTTGAGCTATGGGCGGTGCTGATGCTCGAAGGTCCAGAGCAGGGCATTCCTGTCATTCAAGCCATTTTCGATTGGTTGGCGCAAACCTCGCAGGTGGCAGCATGAACACAGTTTTGAAGCCGATAGTTGCCGTCATCGACGGCGGCCAGCACTATCATCATGACGCGATCACCCGGGAGCCATTTGCCTCCTATTTCGATCACATCATCTATCTGCGCGATGTCGCCAAAGCCGATCTCACCCAGTTCGATATCGTCATCATTCCCTGCCGCACCAATGCCTATTATCTGGCGCCGCTGAGCCGTCAGTTCCAGGCGTTCATGCGCAATGGTGGCACCCTTGTCGCCATGGGTGAGACCTTCCCCAATACATGGCTGCCCAATATCGGCCTGCGCGAAATGCCGACCAACTTCTGGTGGTGGCTGACCCCCGGTGCCGATCTTGGCTTGCGCATGAGTGATCCCGATCACGTGGTCTGCGATTACCTCAAAAAAGAAGACGTCACCTTCCATCTCCACGGCGCTTTCGAGCCGCTGCATGAAAACCAGAAATCTCTGGTCGAGACAACCGATGGTGAGTGCCAGATGTTCGAGGACGAGGTGTCCTATGCGCCCGGTCGCTTGATCGCCACGACGCTCGATCCTTTCTTCCATCACGGCGCGTTCTTCATGCCCGCAACCACCCGCATGTTGGCTGGTATGTTGCCTTGGCTGATCGACACGGAAGCCGAGCGAAAGGCTGCTCTGGCCGAATGAGTACTGCAGATTTGGAGGCCGCTCCGGCGGCTGTTCCTCCGCGGCAGGCGTTCTTGAACGCCATGTCGCAATTCGCCAATTCGGTTTGCATCGTGGCCACGGACGGTTCCGCCGGCCGCGATGGCACCTGCGTTTCGTCCATGACATCGGTTGCCGCCGATGGTGAGAAACCGACGCTTCTGATCTGTCTCAACGAAAAGAGCCGGGTCACGCCAAAACTGCTCACCAATGGGCGGTTTAGCGTCAATCTTCTTAGGGCGAGCGAGCAGGGGATTGCCGACCTCTTCGCCGGTCGCTGCGGCGGCGTTGCCGAGGGTTGGTTTGACGATCCGCGCTGGATGCTGGGGGAGACTGGCTTGCCAGTCCTCAACCCAGCCCTTGCCAGCTTTGAGTGCTCGGTCTTCCAGACCAGTTTCGTGGGCACGCACCACATCATCATTGGCGCTGTCGAGGCGGTTTACACCACCCAGAGTGGCACCCCGCTCATCCATTCGCAGCGCCTCTATCGCTACCTCGCTTAGGCGAAAACCTGTACGTTGAAGGGTACACAGAACGATGACTGAACCGACAAGCGGCAAACTGCTGCTGATCCATTCGCACTACGGCACACCGCCGGGCCTATTTGATTTGGCGATGCAGCGTGGCGACGCCATTATCGTGCGCGAGAAAGACCTCACCCCTGAGCATTTCGCTCAGGCCAAAGGCTTGATCACCACCAGCCACATCGACCAGTTGAACTTCCTTGCTCTGCGCCCGCATCTTGAGGCTTTCCTCGCGCGTGGCGGCAATTGGTTCTTCAATGGCCACATCCTGCGCGAACTGGTTGGCGGGCTCAAAATCTACCAGCCCATCATCAAGGCCAAACGCGCCGATCTGGTGCTGACCCGCATCAACGAACACCCAATTTTTGAAGGCGTCGATCAGCCGTCCTTTGAAGAAAACAAGGGCGTCGCAGGTTTTTACGGTCGTGGCCATAACCCACTTCCCGAAGGCGCTCTCGTGGTCAATGGCATTGGTCCAGACAACTTGCCAATCGATTGGGAATGGAGCCTCCCGACCGGTGGCCGCATCTTCAGCCACGCTGGCAATGACATTGGTGGCATGGGCGGACCGAACCCGAACCACGCCCTTGTCGCCCCCCGTATTATCGCTTGGACCATGGGAGAACTCTAATGGCCATTCTCGCCATCAATCCCGGCACTTACTACCACCTGGAAAGTTTTGAAGCGCCACGCTACGCGCAGTATTTCGATCAGCTCGTGCGCCCCGAAGACCTGCCGAACGTCGATCTCAACGCCTTCAATGTCGTGCTGATCCCGTGCCGTACACCAGCCGACCGCATGGAGCCGCTCAAGCAGCAATTGCTCGATTATCTCGATAAGGGCGGCACCATCATCGCCACTGGCGAGAGCGACAGCGAACTCTTCCTGCCCAATATCAAGGTCACCCCACAGCCGACCAATTTCTGGTGGTGGCTCACCCCCGGCGCAGACCTTGGCGTGCGCATCGCCAAGCCTGAGCATAGCCTCTTCCAATATCTCACCCAGAAGGACATCACCTGGCATTTGCACGGCTGGTTCGATGTTCCCGAAGGCGCCGAAGTGCTCGCCGTCAACGAAAGCGGCAAGCCCATTCTCTATATCGACGAAGTGACCACCAAGGGCCGGATGATCATCACCTCGCTCGATCCCTTCTACCACCACGGCAGCCACTTCATGCCTGCCACCACGCGCTTCCTCGACGGCTTCTTGCCCTGGATGCGCGCTGAACTCGATCGGGATTGCCTCTGATGACCGCCGCCACTCTCACCGTTTTGGAAAACGGCAAGCCACTGACCTACACCTATGCCGACCTCATGGCCTATCACGGTCATGGTTTTCCGGGCGGCGTCGCCCACGGGTTCAAGGTTCTGGAGCGCTCGCTCCCACTCATGGCTAATGGTGCAATCCCTGAGCGCCGCGAAATCTCCTTCCGCACCTCGTTCGGAGGTCCGGGCGGTCGCGATGCTTTGGAAATGGTCACGCGTTGCCTGACCGAAAACCGCCTCTCGATTGAGCCCGATCTGGCGCAGACCGAGCGCGGCGACACCATGGCCCGCTACGTTTGGCTGGTGAGCTATCGCGGCACCACGGTCAGCGTTCGTATCCGCGAAGGCATTGTCCGGGACGAGTTCATCGCCTTGGGCAAAAAGGCCAATCGCACGGACGACGAAAATGCGCGTCTTGAATATCTAAAAAGCGAAATGGCGGAGCGGATTTTATCCCTCCCCGCCACCGAAGTTTACGAGACCTTCTGAGCCTAGCCGACCAACACGGTGATCATCAGGTGCAGTTCGCTCAAACGAACTGCACCTGTTTTGCTTAGGCGGTGTGTGGCAGCACGCGTTTGAGAATGTCGGCCATGGTGACGACACCCAGAATACGGTCAGCTGCGGTGACGATAGCGAGTTGCTCGCCGTCCTTACGCATACGGGCCTGCGCTTCGTAGACGGACGTGTGTTCTGGCAAAGCCAGAACGTCACGCGCGAACTTGGCGGCTGGCGCCGACCCACCCTCAAGAAGCGTGTCGCGAACGTGCACAACCTTGGGCCCGGATGCGCCCTCGTCGAGCAGCAAAATCCGCATGTGGCCCGAAGTTTCGGCAAGCTTGCGCACCTCGGCAACACTGGCCTTAGGGCCAACCGAAACGGGTTTGCCACCCGGAGCGATCAAATGGCTCACCGAAGCACTGCCCAGATCGATAAGGCTCGAGAGCTGTTGTTGCACTTCCGTTTCCAACACGCCCACTTTCGCCGAATGTTCAACGAGCTGACGGATGGTTGCCGCGTCCTGCCCACCGATAGCAGTGCTTTCGACAGGCTCAACACCCGAGGCACGGACGAGAGAGTTGGCAATGCGGTTGATCACGCCGAGCACAGGGCGCAGCGGCCAGATGTAGCTTTCAGCGGCCAGACCAATGGCAACGGCCGCCTTTTCAGGATGCGCGATCGCCCAGGACTTTGGTGCCATTTCGCCAACAACCAGATGCAGGAAGGTGACGAAGAACAGCGACAGCAGGAATGCCGCGCTATCGGCCAGCCAGAATGGAGCACCGGCATTGAGCAGAATAGGGCCGAGCGCCGCGTCTACGGCTGGCTTGGTGATTGCACCCAATGCGAATGTGCACAGGGTAATCCCGAGCTGCGCGCCCGCAAGCATGAGGGTCAGGTCGTTCATGCCACGCAGCGCCGCGCGTGCCGAAGCACTCTGCGGGGCCATTTCTTCGAGCTGACGACGACGGGCGCCAATCAGTGCAAATTCGATGATCACGAAGAAGGCGCTGAGAACGATGAGAGCGATAGTCGCTAGAATGACGAATGTAGGGTCTTTCATGGCAATCACTCCGCCTGCTCGATGAGCTGAACGCGCACTCTGGTGGGCACATGGCGCTCCACTTCGAGAACAGTCACAGACAGGCTACGGCTAATCAGAATACCCTCTGCGACTTCAGCTTGATCGGCAGGGAGCTGCACAACCACAACTTCATCAACAGCCGGCAGTTCGCCGGTTTCCGCAATAAGCAGACCGGCAATGGTTTCGACGTCGCCCTTCTCAATCGGGCGACCAATCGTGCGTTCGACTTCGTCGAGGTGCACATCGCCTTCCATGATCCAGATACCGTCGCCATCAAAGGTCACGGCATCTTCTTCATCGCTGTCGTGCTCATCGGTGATTTCGCCGACGATCTCCATGGCGATATCTTCGAGGGTCAAAACGCCAGCAAAGCCACCATATTCGTCGATGACACAGGCCAGTTGGTTATTGGTGCCGACCAGCTTATCGAAGGCGTCCGGCAGGTCCATCAAGGTTGGTACAACCAGCGCAGGACGCATGATGGTGGTCACCGATGCGTTCGGGTCGGCGGTTTCGAGTTGTGGGAGCAGGTCCGACAGATGCACCACCCCAATCGGGGCTTCTTCGTCGTCGACCACTGGATAGCGCGTATGCGCGCGGGCCATCATCTCACGCACTTCTGCGATGGTCGCTTCAGGGCCGATCCAATCCACCTGCGAGCGTGGCACCATAGCGTGCTCGACGTCACGTTCTGGGAAGTCGACAATACGGTCCATCATCCAGGCCAGTTCGGCCGGCAGGTCGCCGCTGTTGCGCGAGTCAGCGATAATGCGCGGCAGATCCTCGCGCGAAGCGCTGACGTCGATGTCGTGCACAGGCTCGATCCGCAGCAGCTTGAGCAACACGTTCGCTGACATGTCGAAGAAGCTGATGATCCAGCCCATAGCCTTGAGATAGAACAGCGTCGACGTCGCCAGCATTTTTGCCAGCGGTTCGGCATTCGAGATGGCGAGGTTCTTTGGATAGAGTTCGCCAAAAATCATTTGGACGACGGTCGCGAAGAGCAGCGCTAGAATGGTGCCGGTGGCAATACCGACTTCTGTGGGGATACCCACCCCGCCAAGCATGGTGCCGAGGGCACCGCCAACGAGTGGCTCAGCCACATAGCCAACCATAAGGCCGGTTACAGTGATGCCCAGCTGCGCGCCGGAGAGCATGAAGCTCGTTTGCTTGGTGACAAGCAAGGCACGCGCAGCGGCTTTGTCGCCCTGTGCCGCTTGCGCCGCGAGCTTAGTGCGGTCGACGGCCATATAGGCAAATTCTTGAGCGACGAAATAACCGCCAACAGCGATAATCATAATGATGATCGCTATGCCGAGCAGCAGATTCAATATTGGTTCGATCATTTGTGACACCTGGTGCGCGCTAAAAGAAGCGGCACATATTTCTCCTGTAAGGCTTCGTCAGTTGGATATTGGGTGCTGTCATTCATAAGAACGACCGATGATGTCGATCTGTTCATTTCAGATCGCCTGATTGGGTTGATGGCACTGGCTGCGGTCGTTTCAAAAGATTGCCGATATCGCCAGCCATGCAGCAAAAGCGAAGGCTGCGATAACGCCGGAGACAATCACGAGGGAGACAATGCCGGTCACTGTTCCGGCCAGAACCCAGATCCCGTCTTGCTGAATAAGACCCAGCGCGAGGATGCAAATGGCGATAGCTGGCAGCATATTGCCCAGCGGAATGGGCAGAAACAGTACGATAGCGAGAATGAGTGTGAGCGCGCCGACCAGATATTCTGCCGGTGGCTTTGTCAGTATGGAAAAGCGCGGGCGCATAAGCCGCTCGGCTTTCTCCAGCCATGGCCCAACCTTGGCCAGAATGCGGGCAAAGTCTGCGCGCGCAAAAGAGCGATCAGCGATGATGGCTGGTAGCCATGGAGCGCGTCCCAACATCAGCTGAGCCGCCAGAAATAGGAGCGGTGCTCCAAGCACGCCTGACACGCCTGGCGGCACCGGGATGGTATTGGGCACGGCGAACACAAACAGCATGGCGGCGATAGCGCGCTGATCGAGCTCTAGCAGCAGGTCGCGAATATAAATGCGATCCCGGTCAACGCGCCCGGCAATCTGGCCCAGCTTGGCTGAAAGACTAAACGTTTCATCGTCGCCGCTTATCGCGGTCTCTTTTGTCGACATAAAATTCCCCCTCTCGGCAAAGGCGCGCCACCGACCATCGGTCGGCAGCGCCCCTCAGCTTTACTCGTCTTGTTGGCCTGTCAGGCTGAGCAGCAGCTGGAAGATATTGATGAAGCTCAGATAGAGCGACAGTGCGCCCATAACGGCGAGCTTCTGGTTGCCTTCAGCACCATTGTGCTCTGCGTACTGATCCTTGATCGACTGTGTGTCCCAAGCGGTCAGGCCGAGGAACACCAGAATGCCGATGATCGAGACCGCGAACTGCAGAACGCTGGAGCCGAGGAAGATATTGACGATCGAGGCAATAACGACGCCGATCAGGCCCATGATCAGGAACGAGCCAAACTTGGCGAGGTTCGCTTTGGTCGTATAACCGTAAAGGCTCATCACGCCGAACATTGCAGCGGAGATGAAGAACGTACGGGCGATGCTCGACCCGGTAAAGTTCAGGAAGATGGAGGCCATCGACAGGCCCATCACCGCACAGAATGCCCAGAACATGCCTTGCGCTGCAGCAGCGGAGAGGCTGTTGATCTTGAACGAGAAGAACATCACGAACGCCAGCGGCGCGAACATGACAACCCACTTCAATGGCGAGGAGAAGATCGGCACGTAGAGGGCTGGTGTCGAGCCGACGAAGAAGGCTACGAGGCCGGTGATGACCAGGCCAAGGCCCATGTAGTTGTAGACGCGCAGCATATGCTGGCGCAGGCCTTCGTCGTAGACGGCGGTGTTCTGCGAAGCGGTGGCCGAATTACCCCATCGCATGTTGGGCTGGGATGACATCTGTCTCGTCTCCATTAGTATAATGTGTCAGCGAGCATGTGCGCTGCGTTCAGTATTTCGGTTTCATCGCTGGCGCCGACGAGCGCATAGGCGATTTCCCCGATTTGCCAGTGCGCGAGAACAGCATTGCCCTCGCTGATAGCGGTGGGGTTGTGCGCAGCGAAGTCGCCGGGGCGCGCTGCGAATATGGAAACCCGTCCCAAATCTGATGCACTGAGGGACATCTCGACACTTGGGCCAAACCGGGACGGATAAACCTGTACGTCTTCGACGGTCCAGCTCTCGGGCAGGGTCGGCATGACGATGGCAGTCGCCGCGAGCAGTTCCGCCGGATCGTATTCGGGAACCTCTGGCTGCGATGTCATGACCGCGCGCACCTGACTAACTTCGTGGGCGCGCAACGCTGCCTCAAGATAATCGGGCATCGGGGAGGGGCGCGAGAGTGCCGAAGTGGTCAGTGCGCCGATAGACGCGCCCACCATCAACAGACCGCAGGCCGCTGCGACGGGACGCAGGCGATTGAAAAAGACCCGTCGACCAATTGAGTTTTGTAGACGCCGGGCGAGATCCTGCGAAGAAACGCGGATCGCCTCTGGCGCACCAACGCTGCTCAAATAGAGCTCGTGGTTCACCCTCAGCTCGTCGATCACCTGCGCCGCCAGCTCGGGATTGCGCGCCAGGTGCTGTTCAACCACCACACGCCGCAGCGGATCAATTTGACCATCGATATAGAGAGTTAGATCCTCGTCAGTGACGTGCTCAGTCATTGTCGGTACTCCCTACGATCTTGAGATGTCTGGGGGGATTGAGAAGCTCGCCAGAGCGCAGCGCCTTGCGGGCACGGGAAACGCGCGACAGCAAAGTGCCTTCGGGCACATTGAGAACCTGCGCCGCCTCGGGATAGGTCAGCCCTTCAATGGCAATCAGATGCAGCGCCTCGCGTTGCTCATCGGAGAGCAAAAGAAAGCCGCGCCGGACTTCGCTCAATTGTACGGCATCGTCCTGATTGGGTGGGTAGCTTACGCTGCCAACCCGCGCCTTGTCGGCACTCGTGCGAACAACGCTGCGCCGATACCCATCGACGAAGCAATTGTGCATGATCGACATGAGCCAGGTTTTGAGAGAGCCACCAATTTTGAAGGACCGGCGCTTTTCATAGGCGCGGACCAGCGTTTCCTGCACCAAATCCTCGGCATTCTGCGGCTCGCGCGCTAGCGTCAGCGCGTACCGTCGCAGGTCTGGCAGGTGGTCAATCACTTTGGCGAGGCGGTTGGTCATCCAACATATACGCGCGACTTGCCCAACCCTTCCAATAGGTCATGAAAATAATTGAGCGATCGCAGGTGAGAAATGAGCGTCAGGTCTTCCATCCTGACGCCCACAAGGTTCTGGTCTATGCCGTGTGGACCGAGCGAGGCAGGGACGAGAGGATTTCCGCCCCATCGGCGCGTAGGATGACGATGTCCTCAAGGCGAATGCCAAAGCGGCCCGGCAGGTAGATACCCGGCTCGATGGAGAACACCATGCCTTCGGCCAGAACAGTGTCCGACGACGCAGTGATATAAGGTGGCTCGTGCCCGCCAATGCCCATGCCGTGACCGGTGCGGTGGACGAAATATTCGCCATAGCCAGCCTCGGTAATCACACCGCGAGCGGCCGCGTCAACATCGCGAGCCAGTGCGCCCGGAACCGCCGCCTTCAACGCCGCCTGCACCGCACGCTCCACGATGTCGTGGATCTCCGCATACCCATCCGGACCTTGGCCGATTATCGCCATGCGCGTGATATCGCTCGGGAAACCATCCGTGCGGCCACCGATGTCGAGCACTATCGCGTCTCCATCGGTAAGCTTGCGGTCACCGGTATGGTGATGCGGAAATGCGCCATTGGGACCACTGCCAACCACGGCAAACTGCATGGGCGCGTTTTCAGAACTAAAGTGATCGCCGATGATCGCCATGAGTTCATTTTCAGTCATGCCGGGCCGAATAGCCTTGAACGCCGCCTGCATGGCGCGGTCCGCGATCAGCGCATTCTTCTTGAGCGCCGCATATTCGCGCTCATCCTTGCGCATGCGCAAATAGCTCAGCGTATCGTCGGTAAAGCTGCGCTTAGCCGCGGGCAGGGCGTCGAGCAACAGCATGGCAAAGTCGATGCGCATGGTTTCGTCAAAGCCAATGTGCTTGGCCTCAGTCGTACCAACATCGGCCAGTGCCGCCAGAAACGCCTGCTTGGGCCCAATATCATCGGACCAGACATGGAAGGCGATATCCGTCTCGGCCCGCGAGCCTTCCGCATTCAGCGCCGGCATCACAAATGCTTCGCGCTCAGGGCCGATCAGCAACAGGCACGGGCGTTCACACAACATGGGGTGAAAGCCCACCAGCCAGTCCATGTGGGAGCTGGGTGCAAGCGCAATCAGATCAACATTTTGCTCGGCCATACGCTCACGCAGGCGCGCGAACTTGGCCTTAGTATTTTCGGTCACAGAATGCCCCTATGGCTTTGAAATCGC
The DNA here is from genome assembly GCF_012847305.1 of Devosia sp. MC1541. Taxonomy (NCBI): domain Bacteria; kingdom Pseudomonadati; phylum Pseudomonadota; class Alphaproteobacteria; order Hyphomicrobiales; family Devosiaceae; genus Devosia; species Devosia sp. MC1541. The sequence goes on along the minus strand of NZ_JABBDZ010000001.1, from coordinate 446,619 downwards.
GTCGAGAATGCGGATCCAGCCGCGAATGCCCTTCTCGAACGACTTGACGTTGTATTTCTCGTTTGGCGCGTGCCCGCGGTCGTCCGCCGTACCCCAGCCGACCAGTAATGCATCCATGCCCAGAATAGAGCGGAAATCGCCGACAATCGGGATCGACCCACCACCGCCGGTGACAATCGCCGGATTATCCCACTCGCCCTTCAACGCCTGCTTGGCCTTGTCGAGAATTGGCGCGTCGTAAGGCAGCTGCACCGCTGGCGCCGCGCCATGATCGCCGAACTCAACGCGGCAATCCGCCGGAACCTTCGAACGCACATAGTCCCGGAAAATCGCGCGGATCTTGTGCGGGTCCTGATCATGCACGAGGCGGAACGAAATTTTTGCGGTGGCTTCCGCCGGAATGACGGTCTTGAACCCTTCGCCCGCATAACCGCCGCTGATGCCGTTCACTTCCGCTGTTGGGCGCGCCCAATTCAGCTCCAACATCGACCGGCCCTTTTCCCCAACCGGAATCGAGAGTCCAACCTGCTCGAGCATATGCGGACGAGACACTTCCAGCGCATCCCAGACCTTCTTCAGCTCCGGTGGCGTCTCGTGCACGCCGTCGTAAAAGCCGGGCAGGGTGATGCGGCCCGTTTCATCATGCAGTCCGGCGACAATCTTGCCGATTATATGCAGCGGATTGGCGGCAATCGCCCCAAACCCGCCCGAGTGCAAATCGTGGCTTGCCGCATAAATCTTGATCTCTTCGCCCACCAGCCCGCGCAACCCAGCGCAGATCGACGGCGTCTCGTCGTCCCACATGCCCGTGTCACAGACGAGGACATAATCGGCCTTAAGCTCGTCCTTATTGGCCTCAAGGAAGGGCCGCGCCGAAGGCGAACCGCATTCTTCCTCACCTTCAAAGATGATGGAAATCCGCGCTGGCAGCTTGCCATTGACCTCCTTATACGCGCGCACCGCCTCCACAAAAGTCAGCAGCTGTGCCTTGTCATCGCAGGTGCCGCGACCGGAGATAATCTTCTGCCCCTTCGCTCCAGTGCGGATCGCAGGTTCAAATGGCGGATGGTCCCACAGGTGCAACGGGTCGACCGGCTGCACGTCGTAATGACCATAGAACAGGTAATGCGGGCTCTCGTCGTCCGGGCCTGCATGATGGGCAACAACCATTGGGTGCCCGGTGGTGTCGCGGACCGAAGCATCAAAACCGAGCTCAGTGAGATAGTCCGACAGCGCCTGCGCGGCCCGTCGACAGTCAGCGGCATGGGCCGGATCGGTTGATATGGACGGTATGCGGACCAGATCAAACAGGGTCTGCAGGCTTGATTCGAGGTTAGCATCGGCCTGACGAAGGACCGGTTCGAGCTCAGACATGGGCACCGTATCGCTTTGCAATGTATAATTTTTTGAAGTCGCAAACACCGCCCGCCACACCCAAGCGATACACTCAGTATCCTTGTATGTAAGCGGGCCTTAGCAACTTCCAGCATGTCGATTTTAATTGTCTGACATCTCTTGGAAACCCATTTCTAATCGATGATGACGCTTGTCTGGGGTTGACAGCGGACGGGACATGAATTTGTCTGACATATGTCTATTTCTGCTGAAATGGTCTCGGCTTAAGTTTTCCTGCGCCTCGTGCAAAGGGCAAACGCGGCCGGCCAATAGGGACAGCAGAATGCACGAATTTTACCGGGTGTTGCGGTTTGGCAGGGGGCCAATCGCACGGTCTCGGGTAATCTTGAGGGAGTTTAGTGGTGAGACGTATTATTCTTCTAGGCACGACTGCGCTTGCGATGGCAGCGTCGTCGGCAGGTGTGTCGCTCGGCTACGAAGGGCTGGAACTGGTCGCGCCAAACTGTGACGCTGGCAACAAGATCAGCGCCATCCGTGCGGTTGATGAACACACCGTCACTTTCGAAATGTGTAAGTCGGACCCGGCTTTCGAGCCTAAGGCCGCTTTCGTGTCCTTCGGCATCCAGCCTTCGGAACACATCAACACCGTTGGTACCACTAAGGACATTCTGTCCAACCCAATCGGCACCGGACCATACACGCTTGAAACGTGGAACCGCGGTGACTCGATCATCCTCAAGCGCAACGACAATTACTGGGGCGAAAAGGCCAACGCCGAAACGCTCGTTTTCCGTTGGAGCACCTCCGGCGCCAGCCAGCTCAACGAACTCCGTTCGGGTACTGTTGATCAGATCAGCACTGTCAGCCCAGACGATTTTGACGCTGTAAAGAACGATCCAGATCTGCAGTTCCTGCCGATTTCTGGCCCGAACACCTTCTATGTCGGCATGAACAACAAGTTCGCGCCATTTGATAACGTCAAGGTCCGTCAGGCGATTGCCATGGGCATCGACCGTCAGCGTATCGTTGACAACTACCTGCCTGAAGGCTCGGACGTCGCCAAGTTCTTCACCCCATGCACCATTCCAAATGGTTGCGTAGGTGACGAATGGTATGGTTTTGACCCAGTGGCCGCTAAGGCGCTTCTGGCCGAAGCTGGCTTCCCAGAAGGCTTCAAGACCAAGATTTTCCTCCGCGACGTCTTCCGCACGTATCTGCCTGAACCAAACACCATGGCTGTTGAACTGCAGTCGCAGCTCAAGAACAACCTCGGCATTGAAGCTGAAGTTGTGGCTCTGGAATCCGGTGACTTCATCGGTCAGGCGAGCGCCGGTGACCTTGATGGCTTCCACCTGCTCGGCTGGGGTGCAGACTATCCGCACATCACCAACTTCCTCGATTACCACTTCGGTTCTGAGGTAAAGCAGTTCGGTAACTCCTTCCCAGAAATCTCCGGCCCACTGGCTGAAGGCGCGACCGTTGCGGACGTTGAAGCGGCTAAGCCACTCTACGAATCTGCCAACAACGCCATTCGTGATCTCGTTCCGATGATCCCGATCTCCCACGCGGCTGCGGCTTCGGCTGCGCGCTCCTATGTCGAAAATGCCGGCTATCGCCCATTCGGCGCTAAGCAGTTCAGCCTGGCAAACCCCGGCAAGGACACCATGGTCGTTATGCAGAACGCTGAGCCAATCAGCCTGTACTGCGGTGACGAGTCTGACGGCGAGTCGACCCTGGTCTGCACCCAGATCATCGAAACCCTGCTCGACTACGCTCAGGACAGCGGTTCCATCGTCGGTGGTCTCGCAACCAGCTGCGACGCGAACGCAGACGCCACTCTGTGGACCTGCAACCTGCGTGAAGGCGTAAAGTTCTCGGACGGTTCGGACTTCGATGCCAATGACGTCGTTGCATCCTATGCTGCCGGTCTTGACGTGACCAACCCAGCGCACGTCGGCAACACTGGTACGTTCAACTACTACTCGTACCTCTGGGGCCTGATTAACGCTCCGGCCAACTAAGCGATTATCGCTTCGAGCGAAGCGGGTGCTCCGGCACCCGCTTCATCAGATTTCTGCTCTTTTAGAAAAAGCCCGATGCTTGGATATGCGATAAAGCGTCTACTGAGCGCCATTCCTGTGCTGTTTGGCATTCTGCTGGTCACGTTCTCACTCTCTCGCCTGATACCCGGCGACCCCTGTAAAGCCATGCTGGGTGACAAGGTCAGCGAAGCGACCTGTATCGAGTTTGAGCGCAGTTTTGGGCTGGATCAGCCTATATGGGTACAATTCTTCTATTATATCCGTGACGTTGCGCAGGGCGACTTTGGCAATTCCATTCGCTTTTCGCGTCCGGTAACCCAGATCATCATTGAGCGTCTGCCGATGACCATGGAGCTGGCATTGTCGGCTCTGGTGATCGCCACGATTTGCGGCATCGCTATCGGCATTTTCGCCGCTCGCCGTCACAACACCGCCGCTGACGTCGGCACCATGGCTATCGCCAATGTCGGTATTGCTATGCCGGTGTTCTGGCTTGGTCTGATGATGGCCTATGTGTTTGGCGTTATGCTCAAAGGTACCCCATTCTGGCTTCCGCCCTCAGGGCGTTTGACGGCTGGTTTGGTGTCCGTGCCCTTCTATGAGGCATGGGGTTGGGAAATCACCAAGGGCACGTTCTTCGGCCAGATCGCCGAGTTCATCTCCAACTTCTTCATTTTCAACGCGCTCATCACCTTCAACTGGACCGTCTTCAATGACGCGGTCCGCCACATGATCTTGCCTGCAATGGCCGTGGCGACCATTCCAATGGCAGTTATCGCGCGCATGACCCGGTCCTCGCTCCTCGACGTCCTCGGTCGCGATTATGTCCGCACCGCGCGCGCCAAGGGTGTGCCCGACAACAAAGTCGTTCAGCGCCACGCACTTGGCAACGCCATGCTGCCTGTCGTCACCATTCTGGGCCTGCAAATGGGCGCGCTTTTGAGCGGCGCCGTTCTCACCGAGACCGTTTTTGGCTTGGCTGGGGTAGGGCGCATGTTGATGGAGGCGATCTTCGCCCGCGACTACCCAATCGTACAGGGTTTCACCGTGCTCATCGCCACCATTTACGTGGTCGTGAACCTCATCGTGGACCTCTCCTATACCTACCTCGATCCGCGCGTTCGGCCGCAATAGGACCCTGATATGAATAGCCTAAATACTGCAACTGCCAGGGCCGCTGAAATCGTGCTGGAAGAGGGCCTGCTCGGCGATCCAGTGCCGCTATGGAAGCAGACGTGGAAGCGTCTCCTGCGTAAGCGCTCGGCCCAACTGGGCATGCTCTTCATCGGCTTTATGGTGTTGGTCGCAATCTTTGCGCCGCTCATTGCGCCCTATGATCCAAATCAGGTGCTGCTTGGCGTTGAGGATATCAAACGCCGCGAAGCGCCATGTATCCATATGTTCGGCTGCGATGTTGCCAAGCCCCAGCATTTGATGGGCATTGACGGCAACGCTCGCGACGTCTTTTCCCGTATTGTCTATGGCTCCCGCATCAGTCTGATGATCGGCATTGTCACCGTTTCTGCGGCTCTCGTTATGGGCGTGCTGCTCGGCGCAATCGCTGGCTACTTCGGTGGCTGGCTCGACAACATCATCATGCGCATCATGGACGTCATTCTCGGCTTCCCATCTCTGCTTCTGGCTATCGCCATTGTCGCCGTGCTGGGGCCTGGCATCGTCAACGCGCTATTGGCCATATCCGTGGTCTCTGTGCCCGGATACGCCCGTGTGACGCGGGCCAGCGTGTTGTCGGTAAAGTCACAAGACTTCGTCGCTGCCAGCCGCGTCCTTGGCGCGAGCAAGTGGCGCATTCTGTTCACCCGCGTTCTGCCGAACTCGCTCACCCCGATTGTGGTTCTTGCCACTATGGGCGTCGCTGGCGGCATTCTTGAAGCTGCGGGCCTGAGCTTCCTTGGTCTTGGCGCTCAGCCGCCAATGGCGGAATGGGGCACCATGCTTGGTAGCGAGAAAGACCAGATCTTCTCCGCGCCGCACTTGGTCTTCTTCCCCGGCATCGCCATCGTCATCACAGTGCTCGGCTTCAATCTGCTGGGTGATGGTCTGCGCGATGCGCTCGACCCACGTTTGAACTCGTGAGGCGGCGATGAGCGAACCAATCCTTCAGGTCCGAGACCTCAGCACTCTCTTCACCACGCGCAACGGCAATGCCCTTGCCGTCGATAAAGTCTCCTTTGATTTGAAAGCGGGGGAGACCCTGTGTGTCGTCGGCGAGAGCGGTTGCGGCAAGTCCATTACCGCCCTGAGCATTGCCGGCCTTGTCCCCTATCCGGGCAAGGTCGTCGGCGGCGAGGTCATGCTTGGCGGCATCGATCTGCGCCGTATGACCGCAGCGGAAACCTCAAAAATCCGCGGCGATCGCCTGTCGATGATCTTTCAGGACCCGTCGTCTGCGCTGAACCCGGTGCACACTGTCGGGAAACAGATCGCAGAGGTCTATCGCCTGCACAAAGGCATGACCGAGGCCGAGGCCAAAGCGGCGGCCATCAAGCTTCTTGCCGCTGTCGGCATTCCTGATCCTGAGCGCCGTATGAAGGCCTATCCGCACGAAATGTCGGGCGGCATGGCACAGCGCATCATGATCGCCATGGCTCTGGCCTGTCAGCCCGAAGTGCTGATCGCGGACGAGCCGACCACAGCCCTCGACGTAACCATTCAGGCGCAAATCCTTGAGCTGATGCGCGAGCTGCAAAAGGATTTTGGCACTGCCATTATTTTGATCACCCACGATCTGGGTGTCGTTGCCGAAATGGCCGACCATGTGGCCGTCATGTATGCGGGGCAGGTGGTTGAATATGCCGACGTGCGGACCTTGTTCCGCTCGCCTCAGCATCCCTACACCAAAGCGCTTCTCCGCTCGATCCCGAGCATGGATGCCGGGCAGGAGATGCTCGAAGTCATCGAGGGCCGCGTCCCTCAACTGACGCACCTGCCGCAGGGCTGTCGTTTTGCGCCGCGCTGCACGGCGCGCCGCGAAGTCGATGAGCCGCGCTGCACAAGTCTCGTTCCGGACCTGCTGCCCGTTGCCCCCGATCACCATTCCCGGTGTTGGCTGACGGCGTCGTCCGCTACCGAAATGCATAAACAGGCTGAACTGCTATGACCGCCTTGTTGGAATTGCGCGATGTGAAAAAAGAGTTCGCCGTCACCGGCGGCCTCTTCCAACGCGTCGTTGGCAAAGTCGCGGCGGTGAACTCCGTCAATCTCGCTATCGAAAAGGGTAAAACCCTTGGGGTGGTGGGCGAGAGTGGCTGCGGAAAGTCGACCCTCGCACGCGTTGTCGTCGGCCTTCACCCCGCCACCGGCGGCGAGGTCATCTTTGACGGTAAGCAGATCAATAAGGGCGACGCTGGCGTCAGCTTTGAAGCCAGCCGCCGCATCCAGATGGTCTTTCAGGACCCATACTCATCGCTCGATCCGCGCCTGCCGATTGGTCGGTCAATCGCCGAAGGCCTGGCTGTCCATGGCATCGGCAATGAGGCGAGCCGCCGAAAGGCCGTCGGAGAGATCCTCCAGCGCGTCGGCTTGCCTGCGCAAGCGGCGGACCGTTATCCGCATGAGTTCTCTGGCGGTCAGCGTCAGCGCATCGGCATTGCCCGGGCGCTGATCCTCGAGCCAGAATTGCTGGTCTGTGACGAACCCACGTCTGCCCTCGACGTGTCGGTTCAGGCTCAGATCCTCAACCTGTTGCGCGTGCTCAAAAGCGAGCTGAACCTCACTATGATGTTCATCTCGCACAACCTCGCCGTCGTCCGTCACATCGCTGATGATGTCGTGGTGATGTATCTCGGTCACGTCGTCGAGATGGCCCCATCGGCCGAGCTCTTCGCTAATCCCCGCCACCCCTATGCGCAGGCATTATTGTCCGCGACCCCGGTGGCTGACCCAGACCGTCGGGGCACACGACTGCGTCTCACCGGCGAACTCCCCTCGCCAATGAACCCGCCAGCCGGATGCCCCTTCAATCCGCGTTGCCCATTGGCCAACGATCGTTGCCGGAGCGAAGTGCCGACACTGGCGCAAGCCGGTCCCGCCCGCGTCGCCTGCCACGCCGTCCAAGAGGGGCGGGCCTCTAAGCTGGACGCCCTCATTCCAGCTTAAACCAGGGCCAAGCACCGCAAAAGCTCAAGGCGTCTCCATTGGAGGCGCCATTTTTTCGTGTTCAGGGCAGGGCGTGGCCCTCGTTAAAGCCCCCGCCAAGCCCTTCACAGCGCCCAAAAGTGCCAGCCAAGTGCCAATGATATGCCCATCGGCGCCACAGATGTTGAAAAGCTTTGAGAATTTTCTAGAGGCCGCTTTACAGGGGCAAATCACGCCCCTATACAGAGCCCACGTTGCGCGGAACTGATGTTCCCCAAGCGCTGCGGGAGTAGCTCAGTTGGTTAGAGCGCCGGCCTGTCACGCCGGAGGTCGCGGGTTCGAGCCCCGTCTCTCGCGCCATTTTCTTTCTTGAAATTGTTGTTCTGAAGTCAGGGTGCCCCTGCCAAGTCCTTGCGCTTTATTGGCTTTCGGGCAGTCGCAATGTTGACTGGCATGTCTGTCGCTTGAAGCCTGTCATTCGCACAGTTTTGGGCAGTGCGTCACCAAGACGAGTGCGATCCCTTACAGTCTCGTTTCACCTTGTGAAGAATGGTGCCTCCCAGATACTCGTCGGCCAACCGGGGAGGCTTGTTTGGTGTAGGCTCTCTAGTGACTGATCATCCAAGGTCTGGCGGCAGGGAAGCTCTTGGAGCCGTCGGCTCGGACCAAGGTGGAGCGCCCCTTCTTTCCGGTGCTGCTGCAACACGAGCAGCCTGGTCCATGCGCTGATCCACCCCGTTTGGGCTCGTGGCGCGCCCGCTCATTGGTGGCAAAAGCCTGCCGCTGTGAGGCCTCCATGCCCGCAATGTAGGGGACTGTAAGGAAAGCCCGCGGCGCGGGCCCTCCACAGCTTGGGCAGGCACAGGGCTCTGCCGATTGGGCCATGGGACGCACAGCCGAGAACGGGCCGCAGTCCTGGCATTGATAGTCATAATTGGCCATGATGTTCCCCTAGAGGTCGCGCGCCAGCGGCATGTCCACCGAGCCATCGAGGAACTTCTTTGGCCCCTCGGAGCCGGGCATGATGTCGAACTCGAAGATGTCCGTCGGCAGCCATAGTGTGGCGCAGGCATTGGGAATGTCGACCACGCCAGAGATATGGCCCTGCACCGGCGCTGTGCCGAGGATCGAATAGGCCTGAGCGCCCGAGTATCCGAATTTCTTGAGATATTCTATGGCGTTGAGGCAGGCCTGGCGATAGGCCGTGGTGACATCGAGATAGTGCTGGGTACCGCTTTCGTCGACTGAAATGCCTTCAAATATGAGGTAGTCATCATATTTCGGGGTGATTGGAGAAGGGCGGAAGATCGGGTTTTTGATCCCATATTTGGCCATGCCGTCTTTGATCAGACTGACGCGAATATGCAGCCAACCCGCCATCTCGATAGCGCCGCAGAAGGTAATTTCGCCGTCACCCTGGCTGAAGTGCAAATCGCCCATCGAGAGGCCCGCACCCTCGATATAGACGGGGAAATAGATCTTGGAGCCGCGGGAGAGGTCCTTGATATCGCAATTGCCGCCGTGTTCACGCGGCGGCACCGTGCGCGCGGCCGTTTTAGCGGCGGCGTCAAAGGCATCGCCCTTCAGCGGGCCAAGATGGGCGGCATTGACCTCGGGGAGTTTGGCGAGCGAGGGGACGCGGGTTGGATCGGTATCGTTGAGCTTTTTCTCGCGCGTGTTCCACAGATCGAGCATTTTATGATCGGGCAGGCAGCCGATCAGGCCGGGGTGTATGAGGCCTGCATATTTTACGCCCGGTATATGGCGAGACTCGGTGAACATGCCTTTGAAATCCCAGATGGATTTCTGAGCACTCGGAAAATGCTTATCGAGAAAACCGCCGCCATTGTTGACGGAAAAGAAGCCATTAAAGCCCCAAAGGGAGTCTTCAAAAGCGCCGATGTCGAGAATGTCGACGACGAGCAGATCGCCCGGCTGCGCGCCTTTAACGCCAATTGGACCTGAGAGAAAGTGGACCTGATTGAGGTCGACATCGCGCACGTCGGCAGCGCTGTCGTCGTTTTTGATCTGGCCGCCCGTCCAGTCATAAGTTTCGACCTTGAAGTCATCGCCCGGCTCGACCCAGCAGGCCATCGGGATGTCCGGATGCCAGCGGTTGTGGATATTCTCGTTGGTGTATGGGCTTTCGTTGAGATCGACCTTGATCAGTGTTTCGGTCATGTCTGGTCCTCTTTTAGGCGATGAATGGCAATGGCTAGACGGAAAGGAATGAGGAGACTTTCGCCTCATCGATGCCGGCGCGTGGGCTTTCGTGGACGATCTCGCCATTCTCGATGACCAACACACGGTCAGCGATATCGAGCGCAAAGCTCAGCACCTGTTCAGAAACGACGATGGAGAGGCCTTTGTCGTCGCGGATGCGGCGCAGGGTCCGGGCGATCTCTTTGATGATCGAGGGCTGAATGCCCTCGGTGGGTTCATCCAGCAGCAAAACTTTTGGACGCGAGGCCAGCGCTCTGGCGATTGCCAGCTGTTGCTGCTGGCCGCCCGAAAGATTGCCCCCGCGACGTCCCTTCATTTCGAGGAGTACGGGAAAAAGCTCATAGAGGTCGGGCGGCACCTCGCGTTCGTCGGTGACGGTGAGGCCGGTCTCGATGTTCTCTTTGACCGTCATAGTCGAAAAGATCATGCGGCCTTGTGGGACATAGGCGAGGCCAGAGCGGACGCGGTCGAAGCTTTCGGCGGTCTCCACCAGCTTGCCGTCAACGGCGATTGTGCCGCTCCGTGAGGGGACAATGCCCATGAGCGACTTCATCAGTGTGGTTTTGCCCATGCCGTTGCGGCCCATGATGGCGACAATCTCGCCGGGAGCGACATCGAGCGAGACGCCATGAATGACTTCACTCTGACCGTAGGAAACGCGCAGCTTGTCGATTGCGAGCATGATGGCCTCCTAATGACCGAGATAGACTTCGACGACTTTGGGATCGTTTTGGACATGGTCCATCGTGCCCTCTGAGAGCACCTTGCCCTGGTGCAAGACCGTGACCCGATGGGCAATGTCCTCGACGAACTTCATGTCGTGCTCGATGACGATCACGGAGTGCTGCCTGATAATGGTGTTGAGCAACTCAGCAGTTTTGACGCGCTCGGCGACACTCATCCCGGCAACGGGTTCGTCCAGCATGAGCAGTTCGGGTTTCTGGATGAGCAGCATGCCGATTTCGAGCCATTGCTTTTGGCCGTGGCTGAGAATGGCGGCTTCCGTATCGAGGTGATCTTTGAGGAAGATCATCTCCGCGATCTCCTCGACACGGTTAATCACCTCATGATCGCGCCGAAAGGCCAAAGCGCCCCAGACGGTTTTGCCGCGCGGAAACGAGAGTTCGAGGTTTTCGAAAACCGTCAAATCCTCGTAGATGGATGGGTTCTGAAACTTCCGCCCAACCCCGGTGTGAACGATCTGGTGCTCCTTCATCGTCGTCAGTTCCTTGCCGCGGAAACGGACGGAACCGGATGTTGCTTTCGTTCGACCGCAGATGAGGTCGAGAACGGTTGTTTTTCCCGCCCCATTGGGGCCGATGATGACGCGGATCTCGTTCTCATCGACGTAAAAGGACAGGTCGTTCACGGCCTTGAAACCATCGAAGGACACGGTGAGGCCTTCGACTGCGAGCAGGAAATCCTTCGGCGCTACGTCTGAAATGAACGTCATAGTTCGGGGTCCTATTCTGCTGCAGCTTGAGAGGGGATGGGAGCTATGGAGGCCACGGGCTGGGGCACCGGCGCCGCCGTGATGGGGACAGTTGGAGCCGGGCGCGGACGCTCCCGCAGGCGGGCCCAAATCGGCTTGACGTAGCTCTTCCAAATGCCGGCCAATCCGTTGGGGAAGGCCATGACTACGGCAATGAAGAGGCCGCCCATGGCAAAGAGCCAGAGTTCGGGAAAGCTCTCGGAGAACGTCGTCTTTGCCCAGTTTACGAGCAGCGCTCCATAGACCGCGCCGAAGATCGACAGGCGTCCGCCGACAGCGCAGAAGATCACCATTTCGATGGATGGAACGATGCCGACAAAGGAAGGCGACATGAAGCCGACCTGGAGGGCGAACATGGCGCCACCAATGGCCGAGAAGGCAGCAGCGAGGCAGAAGACGAAAATCTTGAAATTGGCGACGTCATAGCCCGAGAACCGCACCCGATCCTCCTTGTCGCGCATAGCGATCAGGAGGCGGCCGACCTTGGAGCCTTTGACGTAAAGAGCGATCAGGATAACGCCCAGCAGCAGCGCTGCATTGACGAAATAGAGGATGAATTTGGCGCTGTCGGTGCGGATATCCCACCCGAGCAGGGTTCGCAGGTCGGTCATGCCGTTGATGCCACCCGTATAACCCTGTTGCCCCACGATCAGAATGGTCAGAATGGCGGCGATGGCCTGGGTGATGATGGCGAAGTAGACCCCGCCGACCCGGCGTTTGAACATGGCCGCGCCGATGATGTAGGCAAACACTGTCGGCACGACGATGATCGCAAGGATTGCCACGGGGAAAGATTGGAATGGCACCCACCACCAGGGCAGCTCGGTCACCTGATTCCAATCCATGAAATCGGGGATGCCCGGTGTCGATTGGATGGCGGTGTTTTCCGGAGATGACGCCTCAAGCTTGAGGAACATGGCCATGCAGTAGCCGCCAAGGCCAAAGAAGATGCCTTGGCCGAGGCTCAAAATGCCCCCTAAGCCCCAGCACAGAACGAGCCCTACGGCGACGAAGGCATAGGTCAGGTATTTGCCGACGAGGTTGAGGCGGAAGAGATCGAGCGTTAGGGGCAAAACCACCAGCAGCAGCGCAGCGATGACTGCAAAGGCGAGAAGGTCTTTGTTTATGGGGCGTTTGGATGCAGAGGTCGCGAGTGACATAAGAGTGCTCCTTCAGCGACGAATTTTGAGAGTGAACAGCCCCTGCGGGCGCAGCATCAAAATGCCGACCACGGTCAGCAAGGTGAGGACCTTGGCCATGGAGCCCGACAGGAAAAACTCCATTGTCGATTGGGCCTGGCTAATGGCGAAAGCGGAGGCAATGGTGCCGAGAAGGCTGGCAGCGCCGCCGAAAACGACGACAAGGAAGGTATCGACGATATAGAGCTGGCCGGAGGTTGGGCCGGTCGAACCGATCATGGTGAAGGCCGATCCTGCGACACCGGCAATGCCGCACCCAAGACCAAAGGTCAGACGATCGACCCGCTTGGTGTCAATGCCAACAGCCCCCGCCATCACCCGGTTCTGTGTCACGGCACGCACTTGCTTGCCCCAACGGGATTTGAACATCAGCAGGAAAACGCTCGTGGCGATCAGTGTCGTCAGGCCCATGACGAAGAGGCCATTGATCGGCACTTCGATGATATCGGTGAGGGGAAGCGATCCCATCATCCAGTCGGGCAGGGTAACACCCACTTCGCGCGCACCAAACACGGTGCGATAGAGCTGTTGCAGAATGAGGCTGAGCCCCCAGGTTGCGAGCAGAGTGTCGAGCGGGCGCCGATAGAGATGCCGGATCATCGACCATTCCACCAAAACCCCCAGCGTAAAGCTGGCGCAAAAGGCCAAGGCCATGGCTATAAAGAAATAGACTGGGAATAGGGCGGGGGCGAAACTGGTGACGAAAAGGCTGACGCCCCAAGTGGTATAGGCACCCAGGATCATGAATTCGCCATGCGCCATGTTGATGACGCCCATCTGTCCGAAGATGATGGCTAGGCCCAGCGCCATAAGCACGAAGACCGAAAACAAGCTCAGCCCGGCAAAGCCCTGCATCGCCAGGATCGAGAAGAATTGGTCATATGTGTAATCACCGATCATTTGCGCCTCGCTGATTGATGGAGAGTTTGGCGGCCCCGAAAGGGACCGCCGTTGGCGTCAGAAAATCGGCTTATTGGTAGCCTTCTGGGAACGGATCGGGTTCCATCAGGTCGGCGGTTTCGTAGACAACGTCATACTGCCCGTCGGTGCGGGCGTGTCCGATGCGCAACTTGCTCCAGAGGTGGTGGTTGTCGTGAACCTTGACGTAGCCTTCCGGGGCGGTGGTCAGTTCTATGCCCGGCGATGCTTCGCGCACTTTATCGATGTCAAAGCTGCCAGCACGCTCGACCGCGGCCTTCCAGAGCCATGGGCCAAGGTAGGCCGCTTGCGTCACGTCGCCGATGACGATGCCGTCGCCCCAGCGCTCCTTGAACGCCTTGACGAAGGCGGCATTGTTGTCGTTCTCGATCGATTGGAAGTACTTCATCGCGGCATAGGCGCCGACGATGTTCTCGCCACCGATGCCGAGGATTTCGTCTTCCGTCACCGAAATGGTGAGCAGCAGTGGCGCTTCCTTGGTGAGGTCGATACCTGCGGCCTTGAGCTGCTTGTAGAAGGCCACATTTGAGCCCCCAACGACGATGGCATAGATGACGTCTGGCTTGGTCAGCTTGATCTTGTTGATGACCGAATTGAACTGGGTATGTTCGAGCGGGTAATATTCCTCGCCGACGACCTTGAGCCCCTTCATCTCGATATGCTTGCGGGCAATCTTGTTGGAGGTGCGCGGCCAGATATAGTCGGAGCCCAACAGGTAGAAGCTCTTTGCGCCCTTGGTGTCGACCACCCAATCAATGCCCGCAAGGATCTGCTGGGTTGCCTCCTGGCCGGTATAAATAACGTTCGGGCTCTCTTCGAGACCTTCGTAGAAGGTGGGGTAGTAGAGCATGCCGTTGTATTGTTCGAAGACGGGCAGCACTGCCTTGCGCGATGCCGAGGTCCAGCAGCCCATGACGGAGGCTACCTTGTCCTGTACGAGCAGTTTCTTGGCCTTCTCGGCAAATGTTGGCCAGTCGGAGGCGCCGTCTTCCTGAATATACTTGATCTGGCGACCGAGAACGCCGCCAGCGGCGTTGATTTGCTCGATGGCAAGTATTTCCGCCTGCACCGAACCGGTCTCGGAAATCGCCATGGTGCCGGTCACCGAGTGGAGGATGCCCACGGTCACATCTGTATCGGTGACGGCGAGGCCGCTGGTATTGACTGCGGCCGTCGATGTGTCGGCGAAAACGCGCGTGGAGCCCAGCATGCCCAGCGCTGGAATGGTTGCCATTGCCGCCAAGAGTTTGCGGCGGTTGAGATTGAAGGGGCCTTGGCCCGTTGCATCAGTCATTGAAATGCCCTGTCCCTGTTCGCGGCTGCGGCGGGTTTCACCAGCAACTGAGCAAGGATTGGGCATTTTATTGCTTTGCCTCTCAACGGGGCATTTGACGTATTCCAGTGCGCGAGATTTCCCCCTAGTCTGCGTTATGTCGCGAGCGATCTGAGGGACGATACCCTCGCGACTACGATGAAATGCGAATGGCACGATACCCGAACGCGGTGGGGGCGCTCGGTTGGGAGAAACGATGACGGCGCATCCGAAAGTGACGCGGGTACGGCGGACCTACAATAAGTGGGTCGCCAATCAGACGCTGGAAGACTTTGCCCTGCGCTTTACCGCACAGAAGGTGCGTCGCTGGTCGCCTGCACGCATCGCCAACACAGCGATAGGCGCCGCATCTTTTTTGGCCCTTGAAGCGATAGGCGGGGCGCTGACGCTTAACTACGGCTTCCACACCACCGCTTGGGCCGTGCTCACAACCTGCCTGATCATTTTTCTGATGGGCATACCCATCGTCTATAACGCTGCCAAATACGGCGTCGACATCGATTTGCTAACCCGCGGCGCTGGCTTTGGCTATCTCGGCTCAACCATAACCTCGCTGATCTATGCCAGCTTCACCTTCATCTTCTTTGCCATTGAAGCGGCCATTATGGCGACGGCGCTGGAACTCTGCTTCGGACTGCCGCTGACCATTGGCTATTTTGTCAGCGCGCTCGTCGCTATTCCACTCGTGACCTATGGGATCACACTGATCAACCGGTTCCAAATGTGGACCCAGCCGTTCTGGCTGGTTCTGCAAATCCTGCCCTTTGTCTTCATCGGCGCACAAAGCATGCCGTCGGTGCGGGAATGGACCGGCTATACCGGTCTAATGGGCGAGTTGGACGGGAGTTTTAATCTCTCGCTGTTCGGCGCGGCGTCGGCGGTCATGTTTGCGCTGGTCGCTCAAATTGGCGAGCAGGTGGACTATTTGCGGTTTCTCCCGCGCTCGACGCACAAAAACCGCCTGACCTGGTGGATAGCGCTCATCGGCGCCGGTCCGGGGTGGATCATCATCGGTGGCATCAAGGTCATGGCTGGATCGTTCTTGGCCTACTACGCCTTCCGCCATGGGGTCGCCTTCGAGAGTGCTGCCGAACCCACGCAAATGTATCTCGTGGTCTTTGGGCTGATGCTGGCCAGCCCCGAACTCGCGCTTGCCGCGACAGGCATTTTTGTTGTCGTCTGCCAGCTCAAGATCAACGTCACCAATACCTATGCAGGGTCGATCGCGTGGTCGAACTTTTTCTCGCGCCTGACCCATAGCCATCCGGGCCGGGTGGTCTGGGTGGTCTTTAACGTCTTGATTGGCCTGATGCTAATGCAGTTCGGCATCTATCGAGCGCTTGAGCAAATCCTCGGGCTTTACGCCATTCTCGCCATTGCCTGGCTTGGGGCGATTGTCGCGGATCTCGTGATATGCAAGCCGCTCGGACTGTCGCCCCGCCATATCGAGTTTAAGCGCGCCCACCTCTATGACATCAATCCAGTTGGCTTTGGCTCGATGCTGATTGCGGTGGCTTTGGCTGTCTTGTCCTATTTGGGCGTGTTCGGAGACGTAGCGGCTGCGCTCTATTCCTATGTCGCTCTGGTGTCGGCCATGGTCTTTGTGCCGATCATCGCGCTGCTAACCGGTGGGCGTTATTATATCGCGCGCGAGAGTGAGCTTTCGGCGCGCAGCGGTGAACCCATTCAGTGTCACGTCTGTGAGCACAGCTTTGAGCCCGAAGATATGGCTCGGTGCCCTGTTTACGGCGGCCCGATCTGCTCATTGTGTTGCTCGCTCGATGCCCGTTGCGGCGACCGCTGCAAGACCGATGCTCGAATTTCTGATCAACTCTCGACCGTGGTCACAAAACTCTTTCCCGCGCCCATTGCCCGCGCCC
This sequence comes from Devosia sp. MC1541, assembly GCF_012847305.1. Taxonomy (NCBI): domain Bacteria; kingdom Pseudomonadati; phylum Pseudomonadota; class Alphaproteobacteria; order Hyphomicrobiales; family Devosiaceae; genus Devosia; species Devosia sp. MC1541. The sequence continues at coordinate 430,057 of NZ_JABBDZ010000001.1, read as the reverse complement.
TCCGCAGCAGGCTGGGGCACTATCTGTTCCTAATGGCAATCGTTGGGGCGCTGATGGCGGCCGTTCTGATGGTGTTCGCCTATCAGGCCACGCTGGATGGGCTTTTGGCACGCGCGGCCATCGATTCAATTCTGACAAAACTGTTCGTCGTTTTCTTCATTATCACGGGTATTGTTATCTGGCTTTTTGTCCTCAACCGCGAGAGTCGTGACTTCGCCGAAGAAGAGGCACGGCGCCATACCGCCTTACTGGTGGAGGAGATCGAGGCGCATCAAGAAACCGACCGCAAGTTACAGCGGGCGAAAGAAGCCGCTGAATCCGCCAATTTGGCGAAATCGCGCTATGTGACGGGACTGAGCCACGAGTTGCGCTCGCCGCTCAATTCCATTCTTGGCTACGCCCAATTGCTTGAACGGCAGCGCGAGGAGCAACCCATGGTGACGCGAGCCGCTCGCACAATCCTGCGCTCGGGCGAGCATTTGTCGGGGCTTATTGAGGGGCTTCTCGATATTTCCAAGATCGAGGCCGGCAAGCTGTATCTGTTTCGCGACAAAACGGCGCTGCCTGCCAATATCCACCAAATGGTCGAGATGTTCTCCCTGCAGGCACGGGAGAAGGGGATCGACTTCATCTTTGATCAGCAGACCCCGATCCCCGGCTATGTCTACACTGATGAGAAGCGCCTGAGACAGATCCTCATCAATCTCCTCTCCAATGCCATAAAATTCACCCAGCAGGGCTCGGTGACCTTACGCATCAGCTACCGGAGCCAGATTGCGACTTTTGAAATTATCGATACCGGCATCGGCATAGCCGCCGACGAATTGGAGCAGGTTTTTCTTCCCTTCCAACGGGGCAGCTATCCTCCTGGCGCAGAGCCGCAGCCCGGAACGGGACTGGGTCTGACCATCACCAAATTGCTCGTCGAGATTATGGGCGGGGAACTGACAGTGCGCAGCGAGCCGGGCGTCGGGACGTGCTTTACAATGCGCATGTTATTGTCTTCGACTTGGATGCCAGACGAGCCCAAGCATTCTACTATTCGCATCACCGGGTACTACGGTCCGCGTCGTTCGATTCTAGTGGCTGACGATGATCCGGCCCAGCGCGAACTCCTCACCGACCTGCTCGGCGGGCTGGGGTTTGAGGTGTCAACCGTCGCCGATGGCATTGAGTGTTTGCGGGCGGTACGAAAGCACAGGCCAGACCTGCTTTTGCTGGATGTGTCCATGCCGGGGCAAAATGGGTGGCAAGTTGCGCGAAAACTGCGCGGCGATATCATGAAACGATTGCCAATCATCATGATTTCCGCCGATGCTGGAACCGACAGGCGTCAGTCCGAGCATAGCTCGCTTTATGACGGCTATCACATCAAGCCGTTCAAGATTGACGATCTCGTCCAGCAGATCGGCGCAACGCTGGCCCTGCAATGGATCGAAGCCGACGAAGCACTCCCGCCAAACATTGAGGATACGCTGATCAGATGATGACGCCGAGCGCGCCTAAAGTCCTGATTGTCGACGACCAGCCCGAAACGCTGTCCATGCTCTTTGATGCCTTGGAATTTGAGGGCATGGCACCTCTGAAAGCCGTGGATGGGCGAGCCGCCTTGTCCTTGGTCGGCCAGACTCGGCCGGATATCATTCTGCTCGATGCTATGATGCCGGGCATGGATGGGTTTGAGGTGTGCCGCGTGCTCAAGTCGGAAATGGGGTATGCTGACTTACCTGTGGTCTTCATGACCGGTCGCAATGATAGCGAACATGTTGTCAAGGCTCTCGCCTGTGGCGGCGTTGATTTCGTTCCCAAACCCATTGTCTTGAACGAATTGTTCGCGCGCATGCGCGTTCACTTGGCAAATTCGCGCAAAACGCGCTCAGCGCGCGATGCTCTCGACGCCATCGGCCGACCCATTGCTGCCGTTGGTCGCGATGGGGCCATCGCTTGGGCCACCCCGCAGGCGCAGGAATTGCTGACCCGTATCGGCCTACGGTCCGATGAAGGCGCTGCGCTCCCCTGGGAATTGAAGCAATGGCTGGTTGACAGTGAAGGCAGTGAAAGCACCGCGCGGCTCTACCGGCGTTTTGACCGCGAGGTTGAATTCCGGATCATGGAGCGCGGCAACGAGGGGGCCGTGCTGCTCCGCCTGATCGATCGCGCCATTGGCACGGGCGAGGAACGCCTTGCCGCTGCCTTCGGGATCAGCCTGCGCGAAGCGGAGGTGCTGCTTTGGCTGACCCATGGCAAATCCAACAAGGAAATCGCTGAAATCCTGCAGCTCTCCCCGCGAACGGTGAACAAGCACCTTGAGCAGATTTTCGAAAAGCTCGGCATTGAAAATCGCACGGCTGCCGCAACCATGTCGGTCCGCGTGCTGTGGGATTGATCCGCGCCGCTAGAGCGGTTCAGTCATACTGCGGCAGGACCATGCCCGGGTCACGCGTGGTGTTGAATGCTGCACCCTCGAAGGCGAGCTCTTGGTTCGCCGCGGCATTGATGGCGATCTCCGCGCCGCGGTACCAAATAGTCTCAACCACCGTTCTGGCCGCAACGCCGATTACGCTGAGGAGCGCGCCGCTCCGATCAAGGCAAACGCGCAGCCCCGCTGGCGTACGGACGTGCAACGCGCCGTTCCGATAGATCTCGCTGCCCTGCGCTAGATTGATCAGCTCGTAGGTGACGCCGTCGATCACTCTGCTATAGGCAGTGTCCCAAGTCTGATGCTGATGCATGGTCGGTTTGGGGAGAAGGCTCGTGAACCAGACGGAGCCATCCGGTCTTGGCGCGATCCCGCACGTGCGCTCCAGAAAATCAAGAAGGCACAGAATGGCCGGGGAGTATTTTTCGGTAAATCCCGCTGCGCCTGTATAGGGATTGAGCGTCTGCGGGAAGCGCTCTGCATGGATCAGCGCGTCGAGCACAGGCTGCATGATCCATGTCAGCTCCGTGTGGTGCCCATGATGCTCGAAAGCATGCGGCGTGCGGATCAGCGTAAGGAAATTGGTGGGACCATTCCAACTATTTTGACCCGGATTGGGGTCAAAGCGCGGATCATCGAGCGCGACGGATGTGAGCGGAAACCGCGCGAAGAATTTTCGCGTATTCAGCAAATAGCGCGTCAACGCCGTGCGGAAGAGGTCACCATCGCCGATCTCACAGGCAAGGACCCGCAGCAGCACATCCGATTGAATGCGAACGTGCCGGTCATTGCGGTCCTTGTCGTAGAACAGGGCATCCTCGTCATCAAAACACTCTCGGAACAGCGCGTCAGTGCTGGCAGCGGCCTTGCTCGCCCATGCATCGGCATTCTCGCCCAATGTCGCCGCAATGGCCCCAAGGTAATGCCGCTGGCAGGCAATATTGGCAGTCAGATCGGGGGCGATAAAGGGCAAGATTGGACTGTCTGCATCAAAGCGCGTTGGGTCGTTTTGAAACGGACTATCGGCCACGTGCCAGAAGCGCGAAGACAGGTCATGCCCTGTGTCGTAGGTCGAAAACGCCTCGACGCCTCCGGTCCCACGCGTATCGCGGTACTCCGCGATCCAGGCATCGTAACGTGCCATCGCCTCATACATGGTGCGTAGCCATTCAGTGTCAGGTCTATTGAGGCGCGCGTGGGTCCAAACGCTGCGCGCCAGTGGCGATACCAGCTGGATCTGGCTAAATTTCGGGCCAGTCGCAGCCGTCATTTTATAGGGAAAGAGACCATCATCGCGCTGATGACGGGCAAAGGCCGAAAAGGTTGCCTGCGCGATGCTCGGCAGAAAGCGCGAGAGAATTTCGGCATTGATCGTGCCCGTGCTTTCGAGCCAGCAGCCGTGATAAATCCCGCCCTCGTGCAAAATAGGCGTGTCGTCGGCAGCGGGTCCAATGCAGTCAAACAGTTCGCGCACCGCTTGCTCATATCGCGCGGTGAGCCGCTCCGACGAGGAGACAAAATTGACGCCCGACTTTTGCCATTCCTCAAGCAGTTGCTGATGCTCGGCACGGGGCAGTGGCCCCAGCCGGTCGGCCAATGGCGATGAACGCAACGTCTCAAGCAGAGAGAGGGTCACAACACGCTCTCAATGCGCAGCCCGTCGACATCAAAGAAATGCATGTCAGCGGGCGAGAATGAAATCGTCAGCTTTTCGCCGCGCTTGTGCGGCGCGTTGCCAGGCGCTTGAACCAGAACACTATTGTTGCCTGGTAGGGAGAGGTGGAGAAAAACCTCGCTTCCGAGATATTCGACCAGCGTAATATCGCCCTCGACCGACAAGGCGCCGGTAGCGCCAATCTCGATATGCTCGGGACGAATGCCTACAGTGACAGCTCCGGCCTGCGGAAGTGTAACATTCACTTGACCGATCTTCTCGAGCTCTATCCCTGCATTGCCAGCTACGCCATTGAAAAAATTCATCTTCGGTGAACCGATGAACCCGGCAACGAAGAGGTTTCGTGGTCTGTTGTAAAGCTCGTGCGGCGTGCCGATCTGCTCAAGATTGCCCTTGCTCAACACGGCGATGCGTGTCGCCATGGTCATCGCTTCGGTCTGATCATGGGTCACATAGATCATGGTGGTGCGCAGGCGATTGTAGAGATTGGCCAGTTCGACACGCATCTGCACGCGCAGCTCAGCGTCGAGGTTGGAGAGCGGCTCGTCGAAGAGAAACAGTTGCGGCTCACGGACGATGGCCCGCCCGATGGCAACGCGCTGCTTTTGCCCGCCGGAGAGCTGGCGAGGCTTGCGCTCAAGCAATTCGTTGATCTGGAGAATTCTGGCCGCGTCCGCCACGCGCCGCTCGATCTCATCCTTGGGCATCTTCAAATTGGATAGGCCGAAGGCAAGGTTCTTGCGCACGCTCATATGCGGATAGAGCGCATAGGACTGGAACACCATGGAGAGGTTGCGCTGGCTGGCTGAGAGGTCGTTGACGATCCGATCGCCAATAGCGACCGTTCCATCGGTAATCTCTTCCAGCCCCGCAATCATGCGCAGCAGGGTAGACTTGCCGCATCCAGAGGGACCGACCAGCACCAGAAACTCACCATCTTCAATGGCCAGATCAATGCCGTGGATCACTTCCATATTGCCATAGGCTTTGCGGACTTCGCTGAGGGTGACAGAGGCCATGGTCAGACGCCTTATTTCAGTCCGCTCATCGCGATGCCGCGAATGATGAGACGCTGGAAGATAATGAAGAACAACAGGATGGGCAGGATGGAGAGGATCGACATGGCGAACATCGCGCCATATTGGCTGACCCCATCAGAGCTGATGAAACTGCGCAGCGCTAAGGGGACGGTATAGTCGGCCTGATCATTGAGATAGACCAGTGGTCCCAGGAAATCCTCCCACGTCCAGATGAACGAGAAGATCGCCGCTGTCGCCATGGCAGGGAGCGACAGGGGCATGATGATCGCCCAATAGATTTTGAACGGCGAGCAACCGTCGATCATGGCCGCTTCGTCAAGTTCGCGCGGAAGCTGGCGGAAAAACTGGATCATCAGGAAGATGAAGAAGGCTTCTCCTGCGAGGAATTTCGGCACGATCAGCGGCAGATAGGTGTCGACCCATCCCAGCTGTAGGAAGAGGAGATACTGGGGGATGAGAACCACGTGATAGGGGATCATCAGGGTCATCATCATCAGGCTGAACCATATGGTTTTGCCGGAGAATTCGAGCCGGGCGAAAGCATAGGCGGCGAAAGAGCACGAGATGACATTACCGATGACCGAGAGGACGGTCACGACGGTGGAGTTCCAGAAGAAGGTCGTAAAGCTGACGGGCAGGGCGTTCCAACCCTTGGTATAATTGTCCCAGCGGAACTCGCGCGGCCACAGCCCCAGATCACCAAAAATCTGATTATCCGGCTTGAGTGAGGATGCGAGCATCCACAGTAGCGGATAGATCATGATCAGCGAGGTTGCGATCAGGAACACGTGCTTGAGCAGCGCGGCGCGTTTTGCCCGTTTGGCCTTTTCAACGCGATAGGCGCGGGCGATTTCGGAAGTCGTGCTTGTCGATTGAGGCAGTGTCGCAGTCATGCTCATGGCTCAACCCCTCTCATTTTCGTAGTGGACCCAATATTTGGAGGTCCAGAAGGCGATGGCGGTGAATAGAGCAATGATCAGCAGCAGAACCCAGGCCAGCGCCGAGGCATAGCCCATGCGAAGGAAGCTGAAAGCTTCATTGTAAAGATAGACCGTGAAGAAAAGTAGGCTGTCCAAAGGCGCGCCGGTGCCGCCAGAAATGATGAAAGCTCCGGAAAAGCTCTTAAAAGCCTCAATCATCTGCAAGACGAGATTGAAGAAGATCACGGGGGCGAGGAGTGGCACGGTAATGGCGAAGAACTTCTTGCTTGGGCTGGCCGCGTCGATCTCTGCGGCTTCATAAAGCTCCTGCGGAATGGCGCGAAGGCCCGCCAAAAAAATCAGCATGGGGGAGCCGAACTGCCAAACGGCGAGGACCACCAGCGTCCAGAGCGAAAACTTTGGATCGGAGAGCCAATAGGGGCCGTCGATACCGATAAGGCTCAAGGCAGAGTTGATGACGCCATCATAGTTGAACAGCTGCCGCCATAGGATGGCCACGGCGATAGAGCCGCCGAGAATGGATGGTAGGTAAAACAGCGCCCGATACCAGCCTATGGCGCGAATGCCCTTATCGAGCGCCATTGCCACGCCGAGGGCGAAGATCAGCTTGAGCGGCACAGACACGACAACGAAGGTGAAGGTGACCTGCAGGGCTTTCCAGAACCGCTGATCAAATTTCAGCATATAGGCGTAGTTATCGAGGCCGATCCACTGCGGTGGACGCACCACATTGTACTTGGTGAAGCCGAGATAGAACGAGGCCAGAATGGGCCCGATCGACAGGAGGAAGAAGCCGATCAGCCAAGGCGTTAGGAAGGCGTAGCCAGCAAAGTTGCGGGCGAAGAATTTCTGCACCAGTTCAGTCCTCGATAGCGCTTCGTGCAAAGGCTCAGGAAGGCTGCAGCACCTGCCCGTGACCAGTGGCAGAGCTGCAGCATCTCCCGGAGAAGCCGGCGCCACGGGAGAGAGGCGCCGGACGGGTTCAGGCGTCAGGCGCGCCGGAGAATGGCCTGAGCCTGGGAGACGAAGTCGGAAGCCACTTCTGAAATCGAGCGCTCTCCGAGCAAGACGCCGACGGCAAGGCGCTCAAAGGTCTGTTCGACTTCGCCCGAGCCACTCGGCGGTGGGGCGGTCAGCGCTGCGGTCTTGCCTTGGATTTTGTCAAAGAACTCGACCGAGCGGGCTTCAACTTCTGAAAGCTGCGGCTGCAATGCAGCGCGCACATCAGATTGGCTCGGAATACCGCGCTCCAAGCCAAGGATCTTGGTCATGTCGAGATCGTTGACGAAGGCACTCATATAGGCGGTGGCAGCTTCTGGGTTCTTGCTGTCGCGTGTCAGGCAGACGAACTGGCTGGGCTGCACGACAGACCCCGGACGCATTTCTGCCGTGTTCGGATACATGGCGCAGCCGAGTGCATCTTGCATCAGGCCCTGAATGCCGACCAATTGGTTGGACCACAAATAGGTCATGGCCGACTTGCCGGTGACCACGCCCTGGGCTGCGAGGTCAGAAACGCCCGACAGGCCTGCGCTTTCAGCACCTGCTGGCGTGCCACCCGCATTGCGGATTTTCTCCCAGGTCGCAAAGTATTCTTCGACGATTTCCTGCGTTGGGCCGTAGGAGCTGTCCTCATTATAGAGGTTGGCACCCTTTTGGACCGTGAAGTCGGAAAAATTCTGATAGTCGGCCGTGTTGTCGTCAGTGCCTGGAACGCCGGTTGCCTTCTTCACCTCGGCCGCGATCTCTGCGAGTTGGTCATAGGTGTAGCCATAAGGGTCGAAGTCTTCGCCCACCTTGATCCCAGCTTCTTCAAAGAGGCGGGTATTATAGACCGCCATATGGCTGTTGGCGCCGATGGAGAGGGCGTAGAATTTCCCGTCCACAGTACCGGCGTCGATTGCGCTCTGGTCGATCTTGGAAATATCGAGGCTCTTGCCTACGAACTCATCCAGCGGAACCACCGCACCATTGGCGATGTATTCGAACAAAACCCCGTAACCTTGCTGTATCACGTCCGGCATGTTGCCGCCCGCAATCTGCGTGGTCAGCTTGGTGAAATAGTCCGCAAAACCAAGGGTCTCACCGGAGACCTTGATCGACGGATTCTTGCCATTGAATATGTCGATGACGGCTAAAGTGCGTTTGTCGCGCTCTGGATTGCCCCACCAGAAATGGCGGATGTCAGCGCTTTGCGCAAAGGCCGGACGGCCCATCGCCGCGAGCGCCAAAACTGAGCCCGAAGCGCCCAAGAATGTGCGTCTTGAAAGTCTGCTCATGTGTTCCTCCCTAGAACATTCTTCTGATCTCTGGGTGGTTCCTCCAAACCAGTCCCGGAAATCATGAGTTACGTACCTCTAAATTCCTCACGCCAGAATGCCCGAACGGTTCTGGCTCATTTTTAGTCTCGGGGAGAGGGAGGTGGGCTGATGCCGAACCGTTCTCTCGCTGTCTATCAGGGACAAACTGCGGTGCAGGGAACGGTAGTGCCCGCCAACCGCGACCGCACGGTTGTTACTTCGCAGGCAACTCAGAAGGTCGATACGAGCAGCTGTCCGTTACTCATCGGTCCGACAGCAGACGTACCGCGTAGCTCGCGCTTGACCACATACCCTGGCTGGACCCAAAAGGTCCATGACGCGTCTCCGGCCGATCCTGAGAGGAATATCCTGCTCAGATACCGCAACATTGCGCCGCCTTCCATACAAGTCAAGCGCAAAGATGGACGCCAAAACCCGGCCAAGTAAAATGGCGCTTTTTGCTAGTTCGCGTCGCGTGATGGGGCGCTCAGTGCCGCGGAAGGCGGCATGGTATGGGGGGCGGGGCGAAGCCGGGTGAGCCGGTCTTTCAGCATTTGGTTGCGGGGCACCAATTGGGCGGCTTTTGCATAGGTCAGATAGGCAGCATCCTCATGTCCCGTCTGCTCATATAATTGTCCGAGCCTATAGAGGATATTGACGGTATTGGGTGCCGATTGCAGGATTTGGGTATAGCCGGCGGCCGCTTGTTTGAAGCGCGATTTCTGGTGCGCGGCAGTTGCCAATACCGCGGCGCGATCAAGCACGGCTTGCGGTAACATCCCACTGGATTTGCGTCGCTTGACGCGCACGCATTGGAGCTGTTCCAGCTTGGGGCCGAAGAGCAGTTTGTAGGGTTCGTCGCCACGCAGGAAATTATACTCGCGGTAGCCGCGACTGATCATCTCCCTAATGGAAAAGGCGTGGAGCAAGAGGCCGGGCGAGGGGCCTTCATAGCTTTCGTCGCGACCTGTCATAAAGAAATTGGCGGTGCCGCGCACCGGGTCGAGAAAGGTGATGAGCCCAGCAACGAGCCGTCCGTCTACCGTCAGCAGCGGCATATAAAGCGACCCCGCCTGTAGGGCATTGAAGGTAATCCGCCGATTGGTCCGCAAGATGCTTTGCGAGCGTTCTGCTCCCTTCTTGTGGGACCATTTTTGCCACCAGAATTGGGCCAGTTGGTCATAGGCGGCGTTAAATGTCTCGGCGGTCGGATAGGTGATTTCGACCGAATTCTGATCGTCGAGTGTGCGCAAGAGGCGGCGCAGCTTTTGGCGCATATTGGCGCTGAGCTGGCCGAGATGCTCGTCGAAGGTTGCTGGCAGAGTGACGACAGGACACAGGAGGTTATTGGTGTGCTCCTCATTGGTCCGCACGCCTGCTGTCCGGTCAAATCGCCGAGCGGAAAACTCATCGAGCAGTTTCTCGTAGCGCGGGTCGGCGGCCTGGATGTAGTCGAAGTCTAGCTCTTGCCAATCGAGGTGTCGGATTGCCTTGGCCAGCGCGGGGATAACATGACGCGTCTCCTGCGGACGGCAAATCAGCCCCGTATAATCAGCGCCATAGTTCCCGGCCATCAGCAAGGTGACATAGAATCTTCCCGAGGGCAGCGTGCGCAGGCGGAACCTCAAGGGGAGGAGGGCGACAATCTCCCCTTCGGCCGTGTTGCGGGCGATCAAAACCTGCCAGCCGCCTTCAAGAGCCACCAGCCAATCGCGCATGAAACCATAGGAGAGGAAATAATGCGCATGGGGATCTTGCGCATAGAGCCTATTCCACTCGCCCTCGAGTGCGGACAATTCGGTGGTGGTGGAAATGGCCGTGACCAGCATCGCGTTTCCCCTTGGGTTTAGGGAATATTACGTCGCAACCGATTTGCTGCTTAGTAGCTAGTCCGATGGGGGTATGCCCTTAGCGGGGTCAATAGCTAATCCCTTTGGCTTGGATGAAGGCTAAGATCGCCTTGTTGACCGCCACAATTCTGCTTATGGCCGCGTCGATGCGCTTGAGCTCGGCGTCATCCAAAGCCTCTGTTTTCCCATAGCGAATATCGTCATGAAGATCGGAAATGCGCATCAGCTGCGTGGTGATCGCGCCATCTCGATCGAAAGAGTAGATGCAGTGGTTGAACTTGTTGCGAAGCGCGCTTTCTTTTCCGAGGCGATCTGTGATGGACAGCACAGCCTGCCGGTCATCCGGATCGACTGCGGGGAGTTTGGCCAAGCGCTGCAGGAGGTCGAGCCGCGCCCGCGTGGTGTTGAGGGTCAGAAAGACGATGATCGCGCCGTCCTTCGATGCGCCAAGCAGATGGGCGATCAGGTAGATGAACAGGCTCTCGGTATTGGTCCAGACATAGTTCAGGCGACCGACGCGCTGTAAGGCACTCTCGAGAGTGCTCATGATGCAGTTTCCCTTCTGAGGTGATGCCTACTCTGGGTCGTCGGATCGGTTTCGGAACAGCCAAGCCACTTGGGTTCGGTTGTGAACGCCAAGCTTGCGGATGATGTTGTGGACGTGGATCTTAATCGTGTGTTCCGACAGGTCTAGGCGTGCGGCGATGATCTTGTTTTGAAATCCCTTCGATAAAAGCCGGAGGACTTCGCGTTCACGGATCGTCAGATTTTCGAGGTGGTTCGGGGCGATATTCAGGGCGGGGGAGAGAATTGAACTGGGCGCTTGCGTGAGCACCGGTGTGTCCAGTCCACTAAAGCTGGGTTCGGTTGCGTGCGTCCAAAGGCTGGGCGGAAGATAGCGCCCGCCGTTGAGCAGCAGCCAGACAGCGGCGAGCCAAACGCGCAGCGACAGGCTGATGGGCAAGACACCATGGGCGAGGTTTTGTGCCGCCGCTGCGCTCAGTACTTTTTCGTCGCAAGACTTGCCGTTTACAACCACGACTCCAATGATCGAGGCGGGATATTTCTCTTTGAGCGCGGCCAGCGTCGAAAGCAGATTATCGGATTTGTCCGAAGGCAAAAGGATGAGTGAGGGCGAGTGCGGCGCGTCCAATTTCTCGTCAAAGCGCGCCGTGTAATTGGGGAATGCCAAGCTCATAGCATGCGCTAAGCCCTGAAATAACGCATCCTCTTCAACTCCCAATATGATCGTGTTTTCGCCCAAGTCTGGAGGCGCAGCAGGGCCCAATGACCCCACGTTGGGGAAGACATTTCCAAGCAGCGACACTTGTACCCTCCAATCCAGACTTTGCGCGTCTCCACACTCTGGGGAGAATTACGCATCGAGACTTGAGGGCGACTATAGCTACAAGGGTTTGGATAAAAAATAGTCTTAATTGTTAAAACGACTTATCTCGCTCAACTTTGGAAAAGGGTTTCTGAAATCAAGTCTTTGCGATGCAAGAATTTCCTGAAAAATCCGTATAGCCCGTTCTAGCTAGTCTTAAAGATCGTCTTAACTCTAGCCCGAAATCGATGCTCCAACGGTGATGTTCCGGGTGGGCCTCGGAATGGTGAGCTTGTCTTACCGACGCTCAGGATAGTTGTCCGAGATCGTCTTACTGCCCTCGGTTGAGTTCATGTACATAACGCTACGCCATCTGCGATCATTTCGCGGAGCCTATTGTGGTGTGCCTGATTCAGAGCCGGTCACCAACACCGTGACTATGGACCCTTTGGAAATGAGTTGGGTCTCGCCACAGTGTTATTCTCGTGGAGCGAGAAATGACTAGATCTAATAGAAACAACAACAATCACCACACTCCAAGCACCATCGACCCCTCCCAGGACCAGTCACAGGTGCAGGCCGAGTTGCAAGCCCAGCTGCAGGCGCAGCTAGAAGCCCAAGCTCAGGACCAAGATCAGAAACAGGATCAAGATCAGGATCAGAAACAAGATCAGGATCAAGACCAGAAGCAGGGTCAGGACCAGGGCCAGTGGCAGCATTCGTCCAGTGAGAACCTTAACGGCAATCTCAATGGCAATGTGAACCTGAACGGCAGCAGCAACGAAAACGTCAACGTCAACGAAAACACATCGACCACTGATGTGAACGTCAATGTCGATGTGGACCTCGATCTGGACACACCACGTGTCCCTGACGACGCTGATTTTGCTGACATCGATATGAAGGACGTCGACTTCGACAATATCTTCATGACCAATGGTGGTGGCGATATCTCCTTCGATCCCGGTGACGATGTTAACTTCGAAAACATCTTCAACAATGCCTTCGGGACTGGTGACCACAACACCGCATTTGCGGTCAATCAGATCGCCGATCTGGTCGACAATGACAACCTGAGCAATGTGCAGCAGAATAACGGCGGCACCTTCGATATGACTTGGGATAGCGCCGGTGGTGACTCCAGCACAGGTGACGGCTTCGGTATCGGTGATGCAGACGGCAAAGACGGCTGGTCTATCGATGCTGGCGACGATATCGCAGCATCGGCAGCCTCCAGTGCTGCATCGTCGCTAAGCTCCACAGCATTCACGCAGGAAATCGTCCTTGGTGCGAACCTGCAGCAGAATGCGGTCGACGTCTCCGTAGTTGGTGGAAACAACAACTATACGAGCGTTGGTGGCGACGACGCCGAAGCGTAATTCACCCCGTTCAGTACTTACGACCTGCGCGCAAGCGCAGGTCGACCTGCGTTGAATGCCTGCGCAGGGAAGGGCCACGCTCATGTACGCTTACCTCCCGCCATACGACGAAATCATCGCGCACTTCATTGGTCACTGGGAATTCTCCGAGGAGACAGCACGCTTACGTCACGAGCTACTGACTTTTCGCTATCGCGAAAATGAAGTGCCGGATGAGGAGGCGCTACGCCTCCACGAGCTCGATGTCATCCAGCCCCATGCTATCAAGTATTTCCAGCCTGGTGTTGAGCACACGCCGCACCCCTATGAGTTCTATGGTCATTCACCCATTGATCCCGCCCGGATCAAACTCGACCCCAAGCCTGCCAAGCGTCCTGCGGAACAGGACGATAGTGAACCCTCACACAAATCCTTGCCCGGCGGCGCGATTGGCTATGTTCACCGGGAAGCGGGTCCAGACCTCGGTCCTGATCCGGGTGAAGTCCTCTTCGTCGTCAAGCAGCAGATTTTCCTCGAAGACAATGATGTCTTAGATCTCGGCGGCGCTGACCGTCCCTTGGTTGATCTGACCGTAACGCCACGACTTGCTGAAATGCTCGCGGACACGGTCGCTGTTAATCCATTCAGCGCCCTCGATGTGCCGACCGACGTCTCCTCGATGGGGGATTTTGTTGTTGCGGTGCAGCAGACCATTGCTGCAGAAGATTTTGCACCGGATCACCTTGTCGCCTCTGGCGACACACTCTCCGGCATCTACGTCAATGGCGAGTTGGTCGAAGAGGCTCCGCTTCTTGATGATCTCTTGCCCGAACCGTTTCAGCCCAAAGATGCGCCGGAGCCCGCAGAGGTAACCGCGCAGCACGAGACTTCCTCCGGAACGGAAGGCAGCCTTGATCTGATGGCGGGCGGCAACTTGCTCGTCAACATCGCCCAGTTGAGCAATTCTGGAATGCTTACCGGTGTCATCGGTGTTCAGGGCGATGTTCGTCAGCTTGACGTCATCGTGCAATCCAATTGCGTGAGCGACCAAGACACCCTCGTGGGTGAAATTGCCGCCTCCGTGGCCCCGCCCACCATGGCGCTAAACGTCGCGACCTTCACCCATTCCCAACTCGACATTGCTAGCAGCACGCGCACCGGCGACACTGAAGCAGGTCCTTCCAATTGGAGCGTGACGGTCGTCCAAGGCGATCTGGTTTTTGCCCAATGGCTGGTTCAAGCCACTTTCATCTATGACAACGATATCCATGTGCTCAACAGCACGGGCTCCCAATCTAATTTCGTGACCGGCGCCAATCTTGCACAAAACATCACGTCTTTCAGCGATTTGGGCACCTATTACGATCTCATCATCATCGGTGGCACTCTCTACGACGCCAACTTTATCGTGCAATCCAATGTGCTGCTAGACGATGATTTTATCTCCGGTGATGGCTATGCGGGCTCGGTCAGCACCGGAGGAAACCTGCTCTACAATGGCGCGTCGATTTCCAACATCGGTGCGGGCGAGTGGGCCTTAGGCCTGCCGTCCCATTACCAACAAGCTCTTGAGGACGCTGAAGATGGCGACCGACCCGCCATGCCTTCAGGTTTTCTCAGTGATGCGGATTATGCCGGAATGTCCGGCCTATCGGTTCTGATCGTAACCGGGAGCATTTTTGATCTGCACTATGTGCGCCAGCTCAATGTGCTCGGCGATGCTGACCAAGTGGCCATCGCTCAGGCGGCGATATTGGATGATCAAACCGCCAATTGGCAGGTAACCACCGGCAGCAATGCTCTGATCAATCTGGCCGCAATTGTTGATGTCGATACGGTGGGAACCGGCGCCTATGTCGATGGTGTCGTCTATTCGGACGCGATCCTCATCCAGGCGGATATTCTCTCCGGGGGCGACGGCGGGCGTTTTGATCCTGACGTCTTGGTCACCGAGGCAATCGCATTCTTAGGCGCAGATGAGGGGGACGACTGGGGGGACAGCGACGGCGTAATCGCCGCACCGACACACCATGACGCCTCGCTCGACGCAATGCAGTCGATGCTGGTGTAAGGGAGACCTCTCGTGGGGGACGGCACAAACGACCGAGGCAATGGGCGCCCAGATCAATCTTATGGCCCTCAAACGAGGACGGCCGGAGATTTTCTCGATCAGGTCGATCGCGCTACACGCTCATTGGAAGGGATGATCACGGAAGGCGATCCACGCGCTGCTCGCGCGGGAGACGATATTGATACCAAGCTTTACGGTGCGGTATCCGGCGCTCTGGGCAACGGCAGCGCCCCGGTTCGTCCTACCGAAGAAATTGTCAGATCACGGCCGTTAGGGCCAACCATCGACATGGAGCGCGGGCCAATCCTCGCCGATCCTGAAACCGATGGCCAGGACGAGGACGAGCAGCGCCCGGTAACAATCGACAAGCCTGCAACCAATGACAATGGCGGCGGAAATTTCCATAAGCGCATGAAACCGATCAGCTTTGCTGACAGCTATCGGAGCGCCTTATCGACCATCAAACGCAATCTTGTGTTGGTTTTCGTCTTCACCATCTTCATCAACATCCTCGTTTTGGCGATCCCCATCTATCTCTTCCAGATGTCAGATCGCGTGCTCACCAGCCGCTCACTCGACACCCTGGCCATGCTCACGATTTTCGTGCTCGGGGCGGTCTTCTTACAAGTCTTTCTGGATGGCACCCGGCGCATCATCCTCATGCGAACGGCCGTAGAGGCTGAGGTGCAATTGGGCGCTCCGGTCTTGAGCGCTGCAGCGCGCGCCTCGCTTGGGGGTAATGGCCGGGAATATCAGGTGTTGTCAGATTTGCAGCAGGTTCGCTCGTTCATCACCTCAGGCACGCTGCTGGCGCTTCTCGACGCGCCGCTCGCGCCGCTCTTTATTGTGGTGGTCTATCTTATTCACCCAACGCTCGGGGTCATCATTGTGGGCGCCAGCTTGGTGCTGCTGGTGGTGGCCTTGCTCAACCAGCGCGCCACGGCCAAATCCTTCGGTGAGGCCAATGCCTTCCTCTATCGAGCCAATGCGCATCTCGACTCCATGTCTCGCAATGCTCAGATCATCAACGCTTTGGCGATGATCCCCGAGGCCGTGCGCATCTGGGGTAAAGACACTGCCGGGTCGCTTAAAGCGCAAGTGCGTGCGCAGGACATGAATACGTTTTTCTCTAGTATTTCCAAGCTCGTACGGCTGTGTACTCAAGTGGGACTTTTAGGGTGGGGCGCCTTCTTGGCGCTGGAGGGGCAGATGACCGGCGGCATGGTGATCGCCGCGTCGATCATCTCTGGACGCGCTCTCTCGCCGATTGAAGGGGCTATTGAAGGGTGGAACCACGTCGTCCATGTCCGCGCCGCTATCGGGCGCATCCGCGGCCTCCTGCAATCTTCGCCATTGAACTTCGCCCGCCTGCAGCTGCCCTCGCCAAGTGGCAAGCTTGATGTCGAGCGCGTGCTCTTCGTACCGCCGCCAAACAAGCGCGTTATTCTCAACGGCATCTCCTTTTCCCTGCAACCGGGCGAGTCTTTGGCGCTGATTGGAAGTTCGGGCGCAGGCAAGACGACGCTGGGAAAAATGCTCGTCGGCTCGATCCTTCCCACCTCGGGCAATGTCCGGCTGGACCTGATGGATCTGCGCAATTGGGATCAACGTCAGTTCGGTGAAAACGTCGGCTATCTGCCCCAGGACGTCCAACTCTTCCCCGGCTCCATCAAGGCCAATATCGGTCGAATGCGCGATGACGCGACCGACAAAGACATCTTCGATGCCGCCGTTCTGGCCAATGTTCATGAGCTGATTTCGAGCCTTCCGCAGGGCTACGAAACCTACGTCGCCGCCGATGGCGCGCCGCTTTCGGGTGGGCAAAAGCAGTTGATCGCGCTGGCCCGCGCTTTCTATGGCTCGCCAAAACTCGTCGTTCTGGATGAGCCCAACTCAAACCTCGACACGCAGGGCGAAGTCGCCCTCGCCAAGGCGCTGACGGAGGCCAGAAAGCGCAAGATCACCGTCGTGACGATCACCCAGCGTCCATCTTTGCTCAGTGTCGTCGACAAGATCATGCTGCTCAATAATGGCAGCGTCGCCCTGTTCGGTAAGCGCGATGAGGTCATGGCGCAGATCAGCGCAAAGTCCAACGCCAATAAGAGTGCCTTGAACGGCAATACGGCCGTGCCGCTGGGAGACGCAGTATGACCGTGAGCGAGGCCCGTTACCACGAAGTCGAATGGTATCGCGAAGTTCCGCGCTCCATCCGCAAACAGGTGCTTGTTGGCGGCACCCTTATCCTCGTCACTTTTGGTGGCTTTGGGGCTTGGGGGGCCTTTGCCCCTTTGGCGGCGGCGGTCATTTCCCCCGGCACCTTTGTGGCCACAGGCGAGAACAAGGTCATCCAGCATCTTGAAGGCGGGATCATCGCTAGTTTGAGTGTCCGCGATGGCGAAACCGTCGTTGAAAACCAGACCCTCATGACCTTGGATGACACGGCCGCTCTCACCAATATGCAGCAGCTGATGCAGCGTGAGATGCGGCTGCGCGCCATCCTCCAGCGCCTCAGCGATCAGGTTGCCGACAGTAAAGTCATGACGGAAATTCCGGTCGCGGCCTATGGCGAGGGGGCCACAGCCATGCAGGAGATTCTCGTTGGCCAAAAAGCCCATTTCCAGGCATGGCGGGAAAAACTCGACAATGACCTCACTCTGCTGACGCGCAATGTCGAGGCATTGACCCATCGCCAGACCGGTGAGCGAGGGCAAATTTCATCGATGGAAGCCCAGCGAGACCTTCTCACTGCGGAATTGGAGACCAAAACGGAATTGCTCGATAAGGGCCTCATCACCCGTTCGGAAGTGCGCCAAATCCAGCGAGCCGTGGCCGATGCTGACGGCGACATTTCCCGTCTGATGGCGGAAGTGCAGGAGATCGACACTCAGATCTCGCGTTATACCGGCGAAATGATCCAAGTGCGTGACGCCAATCGGCAAACCGCCCTCAGCGAAATCCAAAACGTGCAGATTGAGCTGGATAGTGTGCGTGAACAAATCCGGCAGGCGAGAAGCGTGCTGACACGCACAACGATCCGCTCGCCCGTTTCTGGGGTCGTGGTGCGCACCTATTATCACACCACCGGTGGCGTGGTGGAGAGCGGCAAGCCGATCATGGAAATCCTGCCCAGCGGCGTGCCACTGATCATTGAAACCTATATTCCGCGTCAAAAGATTGATGAAGTGAAACAGGGCGTTAAAGTCGCCGTCCGCTTGTCGGCTCTCAATCAGCGGACGACGCCAATTCTCGAGGGCACGCTCGATTACCTGTCTGCAGACTCCATGCTCGAAAACTCGACACAGGGCGCTCAAGAAGTCTATGTCGCCCGTGTCAGCATTTCGCCCGAACAGTTTGCAGCGGTACCAAACTTCGTGCCCACACCCGGCATGCCCGTCGAGGTGATGATCCAGACCGCCCAGCGGACATTCTTTGAATATCTGTCACGGCCAATCGTCGACAGCATGAGCCGCGCATTCCGGGAAACCTAAACGCAGCCCGCCACATCGATGTTATGTGGCGGGCTGCAATATATCGGCTCAGACGGCTTCGATCACCGCCGAGATGCCTTGGCCGACGCCAATGCACATGGTCGCCAACGCTCGCTTTTTACCGGCAAGGCCGAGTTCCAGTGCGGCGCTACCGATGATACGCGCTCCTGACATGCCGAGCGGATGACCCAGCGCAATCGCGCCGCCATTCGGGTTAACGCGATCATCTTCTGGCGAAATGCCAAGTTCGTTGAGAACAGCAATGGCCTGGCTCGCGAAGGCTTCATTGAGTTCGATTACATCGAGATCAGCGGCCTCGAGGCTCAAACGCTGCAGCAGTTTTTGGGTCGCTGGAGCTGGGCCAATTCCCATGACGCGTGGCGGAACACCAGCAGTGGCGCCGCCAACGATCCGCGCGATTGGCGTCAGTCCGTGCTTTTTGGCGGCATCCGCCGAAGCGATGATCAGCGCCGCTGCGCCATCATTCACCCCCGAGGCGTTGCCAGCGGTCACGCTGCCCGATTGGAACAGCGGGCGCAGCTTCTGCAGTGTCTCAATCGTTGTGTCTGCGCGCGGATGTTCGTCGCGGCTCACGACCGTATCGCCCTTGCGGCCCTTGATCGTCACCGGCACGATTTCGCGGTCAAAGCGACCATTCGCCTGTGCCGCCGCGGCCTTGGCCTGACTGGCCACAGCGAACTGGTCCTGTGCCTCACGGCTCACGCCGAAGTCGCGCGCAACATTTTCGCCGGTTTCCGGCATGCTGTCGGTGCCATATAGCTCTTTCATCAGCGGATTGATGAAGCGCCAGCCAATGGTGGTGTCATAGATTTCCGCCTGACGCGAAAACGCGGTCTCAGCCTTGGGCATGACGAAAGGCGCGCGGGACATGGATTCCGTGCCGCCCGCGATCATGAGATCGGCCTCGCCGCTGATGATAGCGCGCGCCGCCGTCAAAACCGCATCGAGCCCGGAACCGCACAACCGGTTAATGGTCGTGCCCGTCACCGAAAGCGGCATGCCCGCCAGCAGCAGGCTCATACGCGCCACATTGCGGTTGTCTTCGCCTGCTTGATTGGCATTGCCAAAGATCACGTCGTCGACAGCTTCCCAGTCAACGCCGGTGTGATCTTCCATCAATGCCTTGAGTGGGATAGCGCCCAGATCGTCGGGGCGCACTGCGGAGAGCGCGCCGCCAAAGCGGCCGATTGGGGTGCGCTTGTAAGCGCAGATGTAAGCCTCACGCATTTATAGCTCCGGCACAGTCAGATCGAGAATGTCAGCGGGCAGAACGAGTTCTGCGCCGGTGACGCTTTGCAGTTCTTCGACGCTCATCGAGGCAAGCTTTTCGCGCAGCACGAATCTCTCGTTCTCGATGTCGATCACCGCAAGGCTTGTGTACACGCGCGTCACGCACCCTAATCCCGTAACCGGCAAGGAGCAGCGTTTCACTAATTTGGGCTTGCCATCTTTGGTGACATGCTCGGTCAATACCGCAACGCGCTTGGCGCCATGCACGAGGTCCATTGCGCCACCAATGCCGGGAATGCCCTTACCGCCCGTGCTCCAATTGGCGAGGTCACCATTTTCGGCCACTTCATAAGTACCCAAAATCGCGACGTCCAAATGTCCGCCACGCACCATCGAGAAGCTGTCGGAGTGGTTGAAAAAGCTCGCGCCCGGCAGGAGGGTAACGGCCTTCTTACCGGCGTTGATCATGTCCCAATCTTCTTCGCCCTTGGCCGGGGCGCTGCCGAAGTTGAGAATGCCGTTTTCGGTGTGGAACACCGCCTGACGACCGGCAGGTTGGAATTGCGCCACCATTTCGGGAAAGCCAATGCCCAGATTGACATAAGCGCCGTCGGCAATGTCCTGCGCTGCGCGCCAAGCCATTTGTGCGTTTGTGAGCTTGCTCATACGTGTGACACTCCCTGCTGCATTAGCGTTTCTTCCTGCTGCGGGTCCGCCACTTCGACAACGCGTTGCACAAAGATGCCCGGGGTCACGACGATTTCAGGGTCAATCCCACCGGCGGGAACCACACGGGTCGCCTGCACAATGGTGACGCGGCCAGCGGTTGCCATCAGCGGCGAGAAGTTGCGCGCGGCAGCGCGATAGGTGAGGTTGCCGTGTGTGTCGGCGGTTTCCGCCTTGATCAGCGCAAAGTCAGCCTTCAGCCAACGTTCCTGCACATAGCACTTGCCGTCGAATTCGCCGACCGGCTTGCCTTCGGCAACAGTCGTACCGTAGCTCGCGGGCGTATAAAATGCGGGAATGCCAGCGCCACCGGCGCGAATGCGCTCAGCCAGAGTTCCTTGCGGCACCAGTTCGAGTTCGATTTCCCCAGCCAGATAGCGCTCGGTGAAGGCTTTCGGGTCAGCAGAACGTGGGAAAGAGCAAATAAGCTTCTTCACCATCCCCAGAGCGATCATGGCAGCCAGGCCGATTTGTCCATTGCCCGCATTGTTATTGATGACGGTCAGACCGGTCGGGTGCCCGGTTGCCTTAAAGCGTTGAATCAAAGCGTGGATCAGTTCGATTGGCGCGCCTGCGCCACCGAAACCGCCAATCATCACTGTCATGCCATCCTCAATGTCCGCAACGGCGGCACTGAGGGCTGGGATAGTCTTATCCATGAACAGCTCCTTCCTGTTGCGCGGGAGAATGGTCATTCAGGGGATTTCCCGCAACTGCATTTGTGCGATATGTGTCCTTTGTTGAGTTATCGCACAAAAGGGGTTCGCGGTGCTGGAACGTGATATAATGGGGGGCTTGGCCAAAGGCTTATTGGCTATAGAAACCTTCCGGGCGGATACGCCACGTCAGTCTATTTCTGAGGTTGCTGCGGCGAGCGGACTCGATCGCGCCACCGCGCGGCGCTGTCTGCTCACTTTAGCCCACTTGGGATACGCCACTTACGACGGCAAGTATTTCACCCTGACGCCGCGCGTCCTGCGCCTCGGTACAGCGTGCCTCGCCACCATGCCCATGCCGAGCATCATCCAGCCCATGCTTGATGATCTCTCCGAGCGTATTGGCGAAAGCAGCTCCGCCTCAATTCTGGATGGGTCCGAAATCGTCTATGTCGCTCGCGCCGCGCAGCGAAAGATCATGTCGATTTCGCTGATGGCTGGCTCGCGCCTTCCGGCTCACTGCACCTCGATGGGACGCGCCATGCTAGCGCAGCTTAAAGATCACGATCTCACAGCGCTGATCGGCGAAGGTCCGTTTGAGCCGCGCACGAAAAACACCATCACGACCCTTGAGGGTCTTCAGGCCGAATTCGCCAAAATCCGGGAGCAGGGCTACGCGCTCAACGATCAGGAAACAGAGATCGGCCTGCGCTCTATCGCCGTTCCGGTATACAATTCTCGCAAGGTCGTTATCGCCGCCATCAATATCGGCGTCTCGGCCTTCCACTACGAAAATGCTGAAGTCGTTGCGAAGTTCTTTCCGCAACTTGTTGAAATTCAAAATGAACTGCGCGGCTTAATCCACTAGCGCGCGCGCAATGAGGGGAGGGCTTTGCTCTCCCGAGTGGGGCTTTATGCGGCGTATCCTTTCAAACAGGCTTTCCTTGTAGCGATAGACATGTATACATCATAACAATTATGTATCTGTCGTTTGCAGGGGAGGGCAAAATGACGGTTCAAACATTTCCGCTCAATGCGTGGTACGCCGCAGCCTGGGATGTTGAGGTCAAGCGCGGACTTTTAGCGCGCAAAATCTGCGACAAGCCAGTCGTTCTCTATCGCAAGCAAGACGGCACAGCCGTCGCGCTAGCTGACGCCTGTTGGCATCGCCTGCTGCCACTCTCTTTGGGCGAGCTGCACGGTGACAATGTCATCTGCGGCTATCACGGCCTTGAGTTCGACGATACCGGACGCTGCGTCTACATGCCCTCGCAGGATACGATTAATCCGTCCGCCTGCGTCAAATCCTATCCACTGGTTGAAAAGCACCGCTTCATCTGGCTTTGGATGGGCGATCCGGCTCTGGCTGATCCGGCTTTGGTGCCGGACCTGCATTGGAACGACGACCCGGATTGGGCTGCCGATGGCAAGCTCATTCACGTGAAATGCGACTATCGCCTCGTTATCGATAATCTCATGGATCTTACCCACGAAACTTATGTCCACGGTTCATCCATCGGTAATCGCGCCGTTGCCGACTCGCCGTTTGAGGCGACCCATAGTGACACGACCGCCACGATCACTCGCTGGATGATCGACATCGACGCGCCCCCGTTCTGGCGCGGTCAGCTGGGCAAGCCGGGTAATGTCGATCGCTGGCAGATCATTAATTTTCAGGCCCCATCGACCATTGCCATCGACGTTGGCGTTGCCCCAACGGGCACGGGCGCTCCCAATGGCGACCGAAGCCAAGGCGTCAACGGTTTCGTGCTCAACACCATGACCCCGGAAACTGGCAAAACCTGCCACTATTTCTGGGCCTTTGCCCGCAACTACAAGCTTGGCGAACAGTCTCGCACCCACAATCTGCGCGAAGGCGTGTCCTCCATTTTTCGCGAGGATGAGATCATTCTCGAGGCCCAGCAAAAGGCCATCGACGCCAATCCCGATCACGTCATCTACAATCTCAACATCGACGCCGGGTCGATGTGGGCGCGAAGGCTGATCGACCGCATGATCGCCGAAGAGAATGCGTTGGCGCAGGCCGCAGAATGACCGAAACCTCTGATCGTGCGATGCAATCGCAGCGCGCCCTCATGGGCGTGCGCGATTTGATCATTCGCGGAGAAATCCTGTCGGGTGAGCGCTTGTCTGAAGTCGCTCTAGCAGAGCGTCTGGGTATTTCGCGCACGCCTTTGCGCGCCGCTTTAGCGCGGCTCGAACAAGAAGGCCTGGTCGAACTCAAGCCAACGGGTGGCTATGCCGTTCGCAGTTTTACCCGGGAGGACGTGGTCGACGCTATAGAGCTACGGGGCGTGCTGGAGGGGACTGCCTTGCGCCGCGCGGCCGAGCGCGGTGTCGAGAGCGCAAAACTCGACGTGCTCCATGGCCTTCTCGCCAGCATTGATGCCGCGCTCAGCGCCAGCGTCGAGACGATGGAATTTGAAGCCTATGTCGGGTTTAACGCCCAGCTGCACGCATTCTTCTGGAGCCTATCGAGCCAGACCATCCAGCGAGAGATAGCCCGCGTCACCAGCCTGCCATTCGCGTCGCCGAGTGCATTTCTCGATAAGCAGGCAGATGTCCCGGCGTTTCGCCGTTCGCTGTTTGGCGCGCAAGATCAGCATCGGGCGATGGTGCAGGCAATCGCGCGGCGCGAAGGGGCTCGGGCCGAACATTTGGCGCGTGAGCACGCGCGCTTGGCTCTGCAGAACCTCGAATTCGTCCTCGATCAGGATCGGAGCCTGATCCGCCGCGTACCGGCGCTGTCATTGGTTGTGGGGTAGGGAATGCGCAACAAGATTGAGTGGCGCAACGCCAAGGTAAGCCAGGTCCGCCAGATCGCCGACGATGTGCGCTATATCGAATTTGCCGTCGAGGGCGGGGTACCGCGCTTTGATCCGGGCTCGCACACCAATATTAAAGTCGTCATCAACGCTCAGGACACCGTCCGCACCTATACAATTGTCCCGTCGCGCCCGGGCCACCTCGCTGTGGCGGTCAAACTTCACCCGCAAAGCCGGGGCGGCTCGCGCTTTATGTGGAGTTATAGCCAAGGCGATGCAGCGCGCCTCACCATTCCTGAGAACCGCTTCGAACTGAGTTGGCGGGCAAGGCACTACCTCCTCATCGCCGGAGGCATTGGCATCACCCCGATCTACGGCATGGCCAAAGCCCTCGCGGCGCGCGGCGCCTCTCTTCGTGTCGTTTTCAGCGCCCGTGAACAGGGTCTTATGGCATTCCGCGAGGAGTTACTCTCCGTCCTCGGCGAACGCGTACAGTTCTGCGACAATAGTTTGGGGCAGCACGCCGACTTTGCCGAAGAGTTTGCTCAACTCCCGGCCGATGCCGAGTGTTACCTCTGCGGGCCCATCGGCATGCTGGAGGCCGCCAAACAGGCTTGGGCCGCGTCTGGTCGTCCGATCAGTCGCTTGCGCTACGAAGTTTTTGGCGACAGTGGGCTCTTCACCGAGCAAAGCTTTGAGGTCGACATTCTCAACCGCGATATGAGCGTCAAGGTTCGCCCCGATCAGACTCTCTTGGAGGCTTTGATCGAAAGCGGCGTCGACATGATTTACGACTGCCAGCGTGGCGAATGCGGTCTCTGCGCTGTCCGAATTGTTGAGCACCAGAGCGAAGTTGATCATCGCGACGTGTTTTTCAGTGCTGAGGAAAAGTCGGAAGGGCATCGCATGTGCGCCTGCGTTTCCCGCTTCACCTCAGCTGGCGGCGTTATCGACGTCGGCTATCGGCCCTAAGCGCCACAGAGCGCCCCTGCCACGCCAGTGCTGGCGCCCCAAAGTGCCAGCATAGTGCCTACGATAGGCCAATCGGTGCCCCATCAAATCCCTCTTGAAACAATGTAGTTATGCAATATAACAATATGCATGAGGGAGGGACTCATGGACATTCAGGCAGCACCAATTCGCCACGTGCGATTGGGGTCTATGGCCGCTACGGCGCTGACCCGCGACGACGGCTCCATTGTCATTCGTTCGGCTGATCCGCTGGGGTCATACCCGCGCTCAATCATCGACGCGCTCAAGCACTGGGCTCAAAAATCGCCGGATCGTGTGCTGATCGCTGATCGCGCCGGTGAGGGGTGGCGCAAGCTGACGTTCGCGCAAGTTGTCGATAAAATTCAACCGCTTGCACAATCTCTCCTCAATGCAAATCTTAGCCAAGAGCGGCCGCTGATCATCCTCTCCGGCAATGAAATCGAGCACTTTTTGCTCGGCATGGCCGCCTTGTGGGTGGGCATTCCCTATGCGCCGATTTCTCCGGCCTATTCCCTGATTTCGACCGACTTTGGCAAGCTCAAAAATATCGCCAAAATCCTGACCCCGGGCATGATCTACGCCAGCGACGGCGCGGCCTTCAGTGCAGCCATTGAAGCCAGTTTCGATGGTCAAGTGCCTGTAATCACGCGCACAAATCCAATCGGTTCACGCGTAGGCTATTCGTTTGACGACCTGCTGCAGACGCCAGTTTCGCCCGCGGTCGCCGCAGCGAACCAAGCGATCACCCCAGACACGATTGCCAAATTCCTCTTCACCTCCGGCTCAACCGGCATGCCCAAGGGGGTCATTACGACCCATCGGATGATGGCCTGCAATCAGCAGATGATCTTGCAGGCATTAGCTTTTTTGGCCGACGAGCCGCCCATCTTGCTCGACTGGATGCCTTGGAACCACGTTGCTGGCGGCAGCCACAATGTCGGCATTGCCCTTTACAATGGCGGCACGTTCTACATCGACGACGGTCAGCCCACGCCGGCGCGCTTCGGGCGTACGCTCGAAAATCTCAGCATGGTGCAGCCGACGTTTTTCACCAATGTTCCAAAGGCTTATGAGGCGCTCGTCGCCGCGTTCGATGAGAACCCGCTGGCACGCAAAAACCTCTTCGCCAATCTCAAGCTTATGCAATATGCCGGGGCGGGGCTCTCGCAACACGTATTTGATGGCCTCGCCAAAGCCTCTGTCGCTGAGACCGGTGAGCGGGTGTTGATGATCACCGGCTACGGCTCCACCGAAACAGCTCCTTTCGCATTTACAACGACTTGGCCGGTAGAGCAGGCCGGTCATATCGGGCTCCCTGCCGCTGGCATGGAAATCAAACTCGTCAACAATGCCGAAAAGCTTGAGCTGCGGATCAAGGGGCCGAATGTCACCCCCGGCTATTGGCGCGATGATGAAAAGACCGCCGAAGCCTTTGACGTGGAAGGGTATTATTGTATCGGCGATGCCGTCAAACTCGTCGATCCCCTGAACCTCGATCTGGGACTCGTCTTCGACGGTCGCGTGACCGAGGATTTCAAATTGTCGACAGGCACTTGGGTGAATTTTGCTGCCGTTCGCAGTGCCGTTATCAGCGCCTGCCCCCCGCTCATTCGTGACGTGGTCATCACCGGCTTGGATCGGAATTTCATCGGCGCCATGATCTTCCCAGACCTGCAAGCGTGTTGCCGCCATGCAGGCTTGGCCGAGGATACGGACGCTGCTCTCGCCGTCGGCCACGCCCGAGTTGTTGAGCGCTTTCAGACAGCGCTATCCGAGCTCGCGCTCAACGCCACTGGCAGTTCCAATCACGTCGCTCGGGCTATTATACTGAGCGATCCCCCTGACATCGATAAGGGCGAGGTCACCGATAAAGGGTCGATAAATCAACGCGCTGTCCGCACCCACCGTGCCGAGCTAATGCAGCGTCTCTACGCCGAAGAGCCAGTGCAAGAAGTCATGATCTTTGACAGAAAGGGAGCCTAGGCATGTCCAAACCATTGGCCTTTACGTTTGAGGATGCCTGGCTGCTCGGCGGCGCGCGCACGCCCTTTGTGGACTATCGCGGGGCCTTCGCGGACATATCCCCAATCGATCTTGGTATTAAGGCCGCTCGCGCCGCTGTAGAGCGGGTTGGCGTTGACCCAAAGCATATCGGCCACACCATTGCTGGCTCAATGGCCCAAGCGTCCTACGATGCCTACTGCACACCGCGCCACATTGGCCTCTACGCGGGGGCGCCAATTGAAGCACCTGCCCACCTAGTCCAGCGCATCTGTGGCACGGGCCTGGAAGTCAT
Source organism: Devosia sp. MC1541 (assembly GCF_012847305.1). NCBI lineage: Bacteria > Pseudomonadati > Pseudomonadota > Alphaproteobacteria > Hyphomicrobiales > Devosiaceae > Devosia > Devosia sp. MC1541. The sequence goes on along the minus strand of NZ_JABBDZ010000001.1, from coordinate 402,880 downwards.
TTCCCAAGCGGCGGACTCTGTCTCGCTGGGTCGGATGGATCTGACCCTGGCTGCCGGGTGTGAGTCCATGAGCCGCAACCCGATTGTGGCCTATACGCACCGCAATGGCTTCTCGCTCGGCAATGTCGAATTCCGCGATTTCCTCATGGAAGCCCTGTTCGATCCCGCTGGCTTAGTGAACATGGGTGACACGGCCGAGAACCTCGCAAAGCAATACAACATCACCCGGCAAGACGTTGATTTGTTTGCGGAACGCAGTTTCAATCGCGCCTCAGAGGCGCAGTCTGCTGGTGTGTTCGCTGAGGAAATTGTCTCGGTTGAAAATGAGATATTCTCCGTTGAGGGCCTGGCAGATCGCGGCATTAAACTGCCGCGTGGTGTCACTTCGGTGTCCGTCGATAGCCATATCCGCCCGTCGCCCTATGATGTTCTGGCCAAGCTGCGTCCTGCCTTTGGCGGCGTTCAAACTGGAGGCAATTCTTCGGCGATCGTCGACGGCGGCGCAGCCGTTCTGGTTGCCAATTCGGCCTATGCAAACGCCAACGGCCATAAGCCACTTGCCCGTATCCTGGCGAGTGCTGCTGTTGGCGTGCACCCGCAATACATGGGCATTGGCCCAGCGCCAGCCATTCGCGCCGTTTTGGACAAGGCGGGCTTAACGCTCGAACAAATTGATCTCGTCGAGATCAACGAGGCCTTCGGTGCGCAAGTCATTGCTTGTGCGATAGAACTCGGTCTCGACATCGAAAAGCTCAACGTCAACGGCGGCTCAATTGCGCTTGGTCACCCCTTAGGTGTCACCGGTATCCGACTTGCGCTTACACTAGCCAATGAACTCAAGCGCAGTGGCAAACGCTATGGCATTGCCTCCGCTTGTATCGGAGGCGGGCAGGGCATGGCGCTGCTGATTGAGAATATGGAGTCTTAGGGGTGCAGGTTCACGGAAAGACGTTTTTTGTCACTGGCGCCGCCTCTGGCTTGGGCGAGGCAACAGCGCGCCACTTTGCGTCTCTTGGGGCCCGTGTCGCGGTCTTGGATCGTGATGCGGAAAAGGGTCTGGCCGTCGCCAAGGCAATTGACGGGGCGTTTTTCGCGCTCGATGTTGCTGATGCCGCCAGCGCGGAAGCGGCCGTCAATGCTGCAGTTGCAAAGCTTGGCGCACCAAGCGTTTTGATCAATTGCGCCGGTATTGGCACTGCAGCACGCATTGTGGGGCGTGAAGGTCCTGCAGACCTTGCCGCCTTCCAGCGCGTCATCTCGGTCAATCTCGTCGGCTCATTCAACATGATGCGCCTTTGCGCCCATGCGATGTCGACTGCGGAAGCTGATGAAAACGGTCAGCGCGGCGTGATCATCTCGACCGCCTCAGTCGCGGCCTTTGATGGTCAAATCGGGCAGGCGGCCTATGCGGCCTCCAAGGGTGGCATTGTTTCCATGACCCTGCCTGCCGCGCGCGAATTGGCCCGCTTCGGAGTTCGGGTCATGGTCATCGCCCCCGGCCTGTTTTTGACGCCGCTTCTGGCAGAATTGCCTCAAGAGGTGCAGGAGGGTCTTGCCGCCGCCATCCCCAACCCGCAACGCCTGGGAGCGCCCAAGGAGTTTGCCGATCTCGCTGCTGCCATTGTCGCAAATGACTACCTCAACGGCGAAGTCATTCGCCTTGATGGGTCGTTGCGCATGCAGGCTAAGTAGGGGCGAACTATGTTTTCCAACTCAACCCGCGTCTTTATCCAGTTCGGGGACTGTGATCCCGCCGGGATTGTCTATTACCCGAACTACTTTCGCATGTTCGACAATGCGACCGCTGCGCTCCTGTCTGCGGCGTTCGGCATGAACAAGCGCCAATGGGTCGCGCACTACGGTATCGCTGGCATCCCAACGGTCGACACCAGTTCGCGTTTTCTCATTCCTTCGCAATATGGCGACGAGATCGAGATCCGGACGTCGATTTCTGAGCTCGGACGCTCGAGCTTTGGTGTGCTGCACCACGTCTATCGTGACGACGCTCTTGCGATTGAAGCTCGTGAGAAACGCGTGTGGGTGCAGCGCGATGAGACCAGCGCGATCCGCTCTGCGGCCTTGCCCGATGACGTGCGCGAGCGACTATCTTCCTGATTTGTTTGCGCGTCACGCGCAGTTCACTGCCACAGTGAAAGGTTGGTCTATGACCCAGTCTGACGTTTTAAAAATACAAAATCACGGGGCAATAGCGCATATTGCGTTGAACCGGCCCGAAAAGCGGAATGCCCTAAACGACGATTTGATTGCAGCGCTCGACGCATTCTTCTCTAGTCTTGGGGATGAAACGCGCGCGGTGATCGTTTCTGGCGAAGACGGACATTTTTCATCTGGACTAGATCTGTCGCAACACGTCGCTCGGGCGTCGCTTGAAGTGATGGCGCATTCGCGCAATTGGCATCGGGTCATGGCTCTGGTTGCGCAATCTCCGCGTCCCGTGATTGCCGCAATGTCTGGAGCCGTCATGGGGGGCGGGCTGGAGTTTGCCGCGACCTGCCACGTTCGCGTGGCGGAGGAGTCGGTCCGTTTTCAAATGCCTGAAGGCCTGCGTGGGATTTTCGTTGGCGGCGGCGGTTCGGTGCGCATCTCTGGTCTAATTGGGGCCGACCGCATGACGGAGATGATGCTGACAGGGCGGAGCTACACAGGCGTTGAGGGGGAAAGGCTGGGGCTGGCCCATCATTGTGTGCCCGAGGGGCAGGCGTTGACCAAGGCCTTCGAATTGGCGGAGAGGATCGTAAAGAACTCACCGACGATCAATCAATTTATCATTCAAGCCATCGCTCAAATCGCAGCCATGCCGCCTGAAGCGGGTCTCTATGCCGAAAGCCTTGTGGCAGCACTAAGTCAGACAGGCCCAGATGCGGAGGAGGGGCTGCGCGCCTTCCTCGAAAAGCGTCAGCCGGTATTTGTCAGGTGATCTTCTTGAGCAGGCTCAGCAAGGTGTCACGTTGTTCCGTCCCGCCAAGCCTGGCGACGAGGTCATCCTCAAGCTTGGCGTGGACGTCGCGAGCGTCTGCCAAAAATCTGGTGCCCTGTTCAGTCAGATACAGAGCATTGGCGCGGCGATCATTGGCCACGACTTCGCGGCTGATCAATCCGCGTTTTTCGAGCCCGTCGACAAGGGCCACAAAATTGGCGCGCTTGATAGAGAGTGCCGCTGCAATCTCACTTTGTTTGCGCCCAGGGTTCTCTTCCATGAGCACAAGAACAGAATACTCGGCCGGCCGGAGGTTTAGCGTCTCGAAGAAGCTCAAGAATTGCTGGAATACGCTGAGCTGTGCCCGGCGCAGACGGTAACCAATCATACCCAGCGTCGCCTCTGTGCGGAGGTTTTCGTCGGATGTGTTGGTTAGAGCCTCATGCTCGTTCATTGCTGGCTCCGAAGATGCGGGCTGTGCTTGTGGCGAAGTCGGTCATTTGTTATGCTTGATAACATTGTTGACATCTGGTCCGTCAAGCTTAGCCTTTTATAGACCTGCAACTCGCTTATCAATCTGGTTGAAATAGTTATATATATCGCGCCGATGTTGGTGTTGTATCGATGTAAATTACATGCGGGGCGGTAAAGTAATAACTCTGTGGTTATAATGTGGGGATCTTATATCATTTTACACTACCGCGCCTGAGGCGTTTAATCGCTATCGTTGGAAGAGGGGGGAGCCGTGTTCCAAGATACTTCACTACTCGGCAGGTCCGCGCATGGGCTGGCGCGATGGACCGCTTTGCTCGGTGGCTTCGTGCTGCTGGCGATGATCGGTATCGTTGTTTTTAGTGTTATCGGTCGTGCCTTTATCTGGGCCGGAATGAAGCCCATTCTTGGCGATTACGAGCTCATATCGGTGGGGATGGGCTTTGCCGTTTTCGCGTTTTTGCCTTGGGCGCATCTAACTCGTGGTCACGCACTTGTTTCGCTCGTCACCGACAATTTCGGTGACCGCGCGAATATGTGGATCCTGGTGGTGACAGATCTTCTGATGCTGCTTGCATCGGCATTCATAGCCTGGCGCCTGTGGCTCGGCATGCTGGATAAATTCAACTATCGCGAAACGACCATTCTGCTCGGCCTTTCAATGGGCTGGGCCTATGCGGCAGCCGTCATCGGGGCCGTCGTTATGGTGATCGTTTCAGCATACGTACTGGGCCGATCGATTGGCGATGCGATTGCGGGACGTGCTGCGCCAAAGCACGCGGGGAGCGAACATTGAGCTTTAACGTCATGTTGGGGCTGCTTGGCATCCCCGTTGTTCTCATTCTCGTCTTTCTGCGTGTCCCCATCGGCTTGGCGATGATGATCGTCGGTATCTTTGGCTCCTGGATGGTGACCAAGACCTTCAATCCGGTGATGTCGCAGTTCAAGTCGCTCAGCTACAGCACTTTTGCGTCCCATAGCCTCTCGGTTGTGCCGCTGTTTTTGTTGATGGGGCAGTTTGCAACGCTGAGTGGGCTGTCGAGTAAAATCTTCACGGCTGCAACAGCTTGGCTCGGCCATCGCAAGGGCGGGGTCGCGATGGCTGCCATCGGTGCCAGCGCGGGCTTTGGCTCAATTGTTGGCTCATCCTTGGCGACGGCAGCCACGATGGGGCGCGTTGCGTTGCCAGAGCTAAAAAAGCATGGCTATTCCAACAGCCTTGCCACCGGCACGGTTGCTGCGGGAGGGACACTTGGGATTTTGATCCCGCCCTCGGTGATCTTGGTCATCTTCGCAGTGTTGACCGAGCAAAATATCGCCAAGCTCTTCATGGCCGCCTTTATCCCAGGGATCCTTGCTGCGATCGGCTATATTATTGTTATTGCGATCTATGTTCGCGTTAGGCCGGGCGCTGGCACCACTCTAGAGCGCAAGCCCTATGGTGAGCGCTTTAAGGCGCTGTTCGAGATTTGGCCCGTGCTTGCCGTCTTCACGCTGGTTATCGGCGGCATTTATACAGGCCTCTTCACGCCGACTGAGGCGGCCGCTATTGGCGCGGCGGGCACAGGGTTGATTGCTCTGGCAAACCGGAGCCTGACGTGGGCCAATGTGCGCGATGCACTGCTCTCGACCGCAGCCTCTACAGCGATGATCTTCTTGATTGTTTTTGGCGCGGCGGTCCTGAACAGCTTCCTGGCGTTGTCACAGCTGCCACAGATGTCTGCTAACTGGATTGGCGAACAGGCGTTCAACCCTTGGGTCGTGCTGGCGATTGTCCTCGTGTTCTATCTCATCCTGGGCTGCGTCATGGACTCCCTGTCCATGATCCTGCTGACCATTCCGATCCTCTACCCAATGATGATGGTTCTCGATTTCGGTATGACACCAGATGAGTTCGGTATCTGGTTCGGCATCATTGTTTTGATCGCGGTAGAGGTTGGCCTGATCACACCGCCGGTGGGCATGAACCTGTTCATCATCAACTCAATGTCCCCAGAGACCAAGCTCTCAGATACCTATGCTGGGGTTATTCCTTTTGTCATCAGCGACATAGTTCGAACCATAATCCTGGTGGCGTTCCCTGCCATAACCTTATGCTTGGTTTGGTGGGTGTATTAGCGATTTGCCTGCGTGGACTTGGAGGAAAGGGCACGCAGGCATTTAAGCCGGGACATTTCTCGGCCTTTTAAAGGGAGGAAGATTATGAAAAAGACCACTCTGCTTCTGGGCGCACTTGCGGCGCTGGCCATGTCATCCACGAGCTTTGCTCAGGAAGTGACACTGCGCATTCACCAGATGCTCCCGGCGCAGGCAACGATCCCTGCGCAAGCAATCGAACCTTGGACCAAGATTGTGAGCGAGGCCTCGGGCGGCCGTATCGCTTTTGAACTCTATCCTGCCATGCAGTTGGGTGGCGTTCCTGCCGACTTGTACGATCAGGCTAAGGACGGCGTCGTCGACATCATCTGGACTATTCTGGGCTACACACCAGGCCGTTTCCCCAAAGCCGAAGTCTTCGAGCTGCCGTTCATGCTGACGTCAGGTGAAGCGTCTTCTGCTGCGTTCTATAAATACGTGATGGAGAATGCTGCCGACGAAATCGCCGATACCCATGTTCTGGCGCTGCACACCCATGGTCCTGGCCTGTTCCACTCCAACGATCCGATCACTTCGTTGGAAGATTTGAAGGGTATGAAGGTCCGCGGCGGATCGCGTATTATCTCCAACATGTTGCGTCTCTTGGGGGCGGAGCCGGTCGGCATGCCGGTAACGCAGACTCCAGAAGCTCTTTCCAAAGGCGTGATCGAAGCGACCACGGTTCCGTGGGAAGTGACGCCATCGCTGCGCATCGCCGAGCTGGTCAAAAACCACACCGGTTTTACCAGTGACTATGGTCTCTACAGCCAGACATTTGGCATGTTCATGAACCATGACAGCTACAACAACCTCCCCGATGATTTGAAGGCGATCATCGATGAGCACAGCGGTCTTGAACTGTCCCGCCAGTTCGGTCGTGTGATGGACAATGGCGATGCCACCGGTCTTTCTCTTGCGGTCAAGGCTGGCAACAATATCGTTCAGATCGATGCTGAGCAAACCGCCCAGTGGGTGGCCGCAGCTGAGCCAACCTACGCGGATTGGTACAAGGAAATGGAGGCCATCGGCGTTGATGGCCCCGCGCTGGTGGAAAAGGCCCGCGCGTATATCGCTGCTGAAGGCAAATAATCTGCCGCAATGAACTATGAAGCCCCGCCCGTGTTGGCGGGGCTTTTCTATGAGAAACTCTAAGATCTTAAGCCTGTATAGTTCTCAGCGAGCGAGCGTTGAGCATGAGTGGAGCTAATGAGATAGTCGAACTCCGCCCGCTGCATGTTCTGCTCAAACGCGGTGTGCTGTGGGAAGACATGGAGCAGGTTTGTCATCCACCAACTAAAACGTTCTGCCTTCCAGATATGGGCGAGTGCGCGGGGTGAATAGTGGTCGAGGCCTGCCGTGGATTTTCCGATAAGTGCCTCCGTCAGAGCTTCCGCCAACAGAGCCACATCGGACATGGCGAGGTTGAGGCCCTTCGCCCCTGTGGGTGGCACGATATGGGCTGCGTCGCCGGCCAAAAACAGCTTGCCGAAACGCAGCGGCTCTACAACAAAACTGCGCAGCTGCGCGATCGACTTCTCCAGTGAGGCGCCAGTGACCACCTGTTCGGCGATTTCTGGAGAGAGGCGCGAACGCAGTTCATCCCAGAAGCGATCGTCGCTCCAATTCGATACATCTTCCGAGGCGTCGACTTGGACATAATAGCGACTCCGGGTTGGCGAGCGCTGTGAGCACAGGGCAAAGCCTTGGTGGTGGTGCGCGTAGATCAATTCATGCGCGACAGGGGGCGTATCAGAGAGTAGGCCCAGCCAGCCAAAGGGGTAGACCTTCTCATAAACGTTGAGCGCTTTCGGCGGCACACTTGCTCGGCTTACGCCGTGATAGCCATCGCAGCCCGCGATGAAGTCGCACTCCACTGTCTTGCGCACGCCGTGTTCTGTCCACGAGACACTTGGGGTGTCATCTAGATCGTGAAGTTCAACGTCTTCCGCTTCATAGATTGTCGTTTCTCGCGGACGTAGTGCCATGAGATCGCGTGTGATTTCGGTCTGACCGTAAACAGTCACATGTCGTCCGACGAGCGCGGTGAAGTCGATGCGATGGTGGGTTTCGCCGTAGCTGAGCGTGGTGCCGTGATGGACTATGCCCTCTCTTTGTAGGCGGTCGGCCGCCCCGACTGTCTTGAGCAGATCGACAGAACTCTGCTCCAGCACGCCAGCCCGGATTCTCCCCAAAACATAATCAGCGGTCTTGCGCTCCAGAATAATATTGGCAATGCCCACTATGTCTAAAAGGCGCCCGAGCATGAGGCCAGCTGGGCCGGCGCCGATAATAACGACCTGCGTACGCATAGAACGATCCCCCTCGCTTGCAGGATGCGCTCCAAATATGGTCAGGTGAATGGATCAGAGCGACAAAAAGCTGGACGATCTGAACATGTCGCATATTCCGACTTACACGCTTTATGGTGAGCTGACCGACCCGCACGAGTTGCTGCATTGGGAGACTATCCAAGCCCGCAGCCGGCTACATGGCTTCCACATCGATAAGCATCGCCATGAGCAATTGCTGCAGGTCTTGGTGATCGATGGTGGCACGGCGACGGCGGTGTTGGACGGCGTTCAAGTCTCGTTGCACTCTGGTGATCTGGTGCTGATCCCGACAATGGTCGTGCACGAATATTGGTTTTCGGAGGATGTGGACGGACTTGTCCTCACGCTTTTCGAAACTGATATTCGCGCCTTAGGCTTCGCTTTTGACCAGGCTTTGGTCATTCACGGGGTGGTTGACGCGCGCTCATTGGTCGATCAGGTGCTTAGTGAACTGCGCAGTCCGGGTGCGAAGCATGAACTCGTACAAAACGCGCTTCTAACGCTGCTATTCGCTGCGATTGAGCGTGCTTCAGCAGCGTCCATCCAGTCCGATAACCCATTGCAACGCAATCAGCTTCTCTTCGATCGATTTCGAGGAATGGTCGAGCAAACCTATCGCAGCTCACGCAGTGTCTCGGTTTTGGCCCAACAGCTGGGGGTCAGTCATACCCACCTCAACAGGGTCTGCCACGCCATGCTTGGCGGTTCCGCGCAATCAGTGATCAATCGACGACTGGCGACGGAGGCACGGCGCTATCTCATGTTTTCAGATCTGTCCGTCAAACTTGTGGCGTCCGAACTCGGGTTTGATGATCCGGCCTATTTCGCGCGGTTCGTGACGCGACATTTGGGGAAGTCTCCACTGCAAGTGCGGGCGGATCGGCAAAACATCATTCGGCGTTAGGAGGCATTCGAATCTCCTCAGCGCGCTCGCGCACCATGTTCATCAGCGTCGTGACATCGATCGTCGGATCGACATCGGTGCGGGTGGTGAACCCTAAGGGCCCGACTGTTTCACTCAAATCGAAGGGGAGTTTGACGAGTTGATGTTCAGCCAGATCGTTGGCAACGACACCTTCGGATATAAACCAGATTGCGTCAGTGCTGCGCACATAGGCGCGCGCAAATGCATCTGATACGGTTTCGACCCGGCGCTTATGATCGATGACATTGTGTGCCAAAAACAGCCGCGACACCAACGGATAGATCAAAGCGTCTGGCGGCGGCAATAGGACTTCGTAGTCCGCCACGGCAGACAAATCGAGGTGGTCACGGGCGAGCAGCTCGTGATCTTTGCGCACGACCGCGACGGCGCACTCAGAGTAGAGATGCTCGAAGGAGAGGCCGAGCATATCAGCCGGATCCGCCATGCGGCCGATGACAAAATCCACATCGCCGGTACGCAGAAGCGAGAGCAAGTGTCCATTCGGACCGGTAATGATGCGGGTCACGACATCGGGCACGGCTTGGGCGAATTGCTGAACGGCTTTGGGCAAAATGCGCGCGGATACTGAGGGTAGGGCGCCCACCCGCAAAGTCGTCGCCTGGGATGAGCGGCGCGTGGCGTCGATCCCTTGCCGGAGCGCTGACATGCTGGTCGAGGTGTAGCGATAGAAGACTTCACCTAATCCTGTCAGCGCAAGCCGACGTTTACTGCGATCAAAGAGTGCTTCGCCCAAAATCTCTTCGAGGTCCTGAACGGTTTTCGTAACCGCCGGCTGACTTATGTTCAGAGCCTCAGCAGCCCCGACAATCGAGCGAAGGCGGACCACTTCGAGGAAGCAGACTAGGTGGCGAATTTTTATCCGTGGGTCTACCAAGCGGCCGCTCAAACTGTCCTCCTAGTTATAAAAGGCGGGTGTTTATTGAGGATCGCTGCGTTTCGCTCGCTCGTCAAATAATTTGAGGGTTATATTTAGGGCTGAAGTTATCATTTTACCTTCGCGCGTGTTTCTCTCTAATCTCAGGGTCGGGGGACGGTATGGCTTTCTTAGAACGATATTCAGGCGCGCTGTACTATCGCCTCTGTGGTCCAAAGCTCGGTCCAGCGCTGGTCTTGGTCAACTCGCTCGGCACCGATTGCCGAATTTGGGATGATGTGATCTCCCATCTTGCTCAGCGCTATCGTGTTTTGAGTTATGATCTCAGAGGTCATGGTTTGAGCGCGGTGCCGCGCGGACCATATACTCTTAACGATCAGGTCGACGATTTGCTGGCGCTGGTTGACCATGTTGGTTTCGACCGCTTTGCTCTGTGCGGCGTGTCGATTGGTGGGCTTATCTCGCAAGGCGTGGTGCAGCGCTGCGCTCAAAGGGTTGATGCGCTCATCCTCTGCAACACCGCGGCAAAGATCGGCACCGATGCCTTCTGGAATGAGCGGATGGAGACCGTATTGGCTTATGGGGTGGAGCCAATCGCTGATGCAATCATGACGCGCTGGTTCAGCCCTCGATTTGAGCGAGATAATACTGCAGCTTGGAGTGTTTGGCGTCGGCAGTTCTTGCAGAACAGCGCGCAAGGTTATGCTGCAACCTGCGCAACATTAAGGGACGCTGATCTGACATCGGCCCTTGATCATATCTCAGTGCCGACACTTGTTTTCGCGGGTTCTGACGATCAGGCAACCCCGCCTGTGCTGGTAAAAGCAAGTGCCGATCGCATCGCGGACGCCAGCTATATTCTGCTTGAACACGTGGGGCATCTTCCGAGCCTAGAGACGCCGGGCCAACTGTCTCGTCATATTCAATCTTTTTTGGAAGGGCATGGTCATGCCTAACTCAGCACCATTCGAGCAAGGTATGAAAACGCGTCGCGCCATTTTGGGCGACAAGCATGTGGATGCGGCAACAGCTCGAATTTCCGATCTGGATCGGGATTTTCAGACTTTTATCACCGAAACCGCGTGGGGCACGGTTTGGTCCAACCCTGATTTGACGCCACGTGAACGCTCTTTGATCACCTTGGCAATCCTCGCGGCATTGGGCCGCGAAGAAGAATTCGCCATGCATGTACGCGCAACAGCCAATACAGGCGCCACGCAAGAGGACTTGGCGCAAGTTCTGATGCATGTTGCAATCTACTCAGGAGTTCCGGCGGCGAACGCAGCGTTTCGCTTGGCTAAAGAAGAACTCAAAAAGGTCCAGGGGGAGGACAGATGAGCGGTATAATCTTACCCGGAGATGACGGGGTATTGTTTCAGCGAGATCGCGACTGGCATCCGCCAGCGGCGACACCGGGGTACAAGAGTTCCACCTTTCGCTCCCCTCAGCACAGCCTCATCGCTTTGGGGCCAACCAAGTCGGAGATGACTGGTCCGACTTTCGGTCATGAGCCAATCGGTGCGCTGGATAATGACCTCATCCGCAACTTTACTAAGGATGGGAATGAAGCCATTGGTCAGCGCATGATCGTCTATGGTCAGGTGTTGGACGAGAACGCGCGCGCGGTTCCGAACACTCTGGTTGAGTTCTGGCAGGCCAATGCCGGCGGGCGCTATCGTCACAAGAAGGAAGGCTATCTCGCCGCTCTTGATCCCAATTTTGGCGGGTTTGGCCGCGCTATTACGGACCAGAATGGCTTCTATAGTTTCCGCACAATCAAGCCCGGTGCATACCCTTGGCCCAATACCGGCAATGACTGGCGCCCGGCACATATCCACTTCTCGGTGTTTGGCCATGCCTTCGCGCAGCGGCTCATCACTCAGATGTATTTTGAGGGCGATCCGATGATCTGGCAGTGCCCGATTGTGGGCACGATTCCTGACAAGAGCGCGATTGATCAGTTGATCGCCCGATTGGACAGAATGAATACGACGCCGATGGACGCCTTGGCCTATCGTTTCGATATTGTCTTGAGAGGCCGCCGCTCCACCATGTTCGAAAACAAGTTGGAGGGGAACTGATGCTGCACCCAATCCCTGTTTTGAAAGAATCCCCCTCGCAGACCGCCGGCCCATATGTCCACATCGGCATGACGCCCAACTTCTGTGGCATTACCGGCGTTATCGCCGAAGACACCGGCAAGACTATGTTGGGTGAGGGCTATAACGGCCCGCGCATTGCTTTACGCGGTCGGGTTATCGATGGATCCGGAGCGCCAGTGTCCGATGCTGTGCTCGAAATTTGGCAAGCTGATGCCGAAGGCAACTTTCCCCAGCAAGGAGACTCCCCACCGTTGTTTACCGGATGGGGTAGACAGCCTACCCAGGAGGACGGATCGTTTCTTTTCGACACGGTTAAGCCCGGTCGCGTAAAGGCGCCGGATGGCACTCTCATGGCTCCGCATATCAGCGTGTGGATCGTGGCGCGTGGCGTCAATATTGGTCTGCAGACCCGTGTCTATTTTGACGACGAGGCAGAAGCCAATGCTGCAGACTATGTCCTAAAGAAAATTATGGACCTACGCCGTCGGGCAACTCTTGTTGCAAAGCGAGATGACGCAGATGGCACGCTCGCGTATCATTTTGACATTCGCCTGCAAGGCGAAGGTGAAACCGTGTTCTTTGACATCTGATTTTTGGGTCACTGGCTATGAATAACCTGCTGTCGGCCTTTGCCAGTGACCCGGTAATCGAGGCGCTGCTCAGTAACGAAGCGCTCGTCAGCGGTTATTTGGCGTTTGAAGTCGCATTGGCGAAAGCTAGCGCCATTTCCGGCTTCATTCCTGAAGCCGCAGCGCAAGAAATTGAAACAGCGCTCGCACAGTTCTCGGTGGATTGGAACGACCTCAAACTCGGCATGGCCCGCGATGGCGTACCCATTCCCGCACTGATTAGGCAGCTCAAGCCTCGGCTTTCGCCGTCTGCCGCTGTGTATCTGCACAAGGGCGCGACGAGCCAAGATGCTGTCGACACCGCACTTATGTTGCAATTGGCGAAGGTGATTGCCATTTATGAGGAGCGGATCTCTCTGCTTCTGACCAGACTAGGCGAGATGAAGGCTGAATTCGGAAACAGGCCTTACCTGGCGCATACGCGTATGCAAATTGCCCTAGCGTCCACATGGAGCGCCAAACTCGCCACTTGGAGTGAACCGCTCGCGCGCATTTTGAAAGGCCTGCGGCCGTTGCGACAGTCGCTTTTGGTGATCCAATTGGGTGGCCCAGTGGGTGATCGAGCCAGTTTTGAAGGGCATGGCTATACTATTGCTCGGCACATGGCGGCAATGCTGGACCTCGGTCTCGCAGAGCCGTGGCACAGTCAGCGCGATCAGATCGTTGGCCTCGGCAATATCCTCGTTCAAATAACGGGCATTTTAGGGAAGATCGGCATGGATGTGGCCCTCCTTGCGCAAAATGAAATCGGCGCTGTCCGCCTAACTGGCGGCGGATCGTCGTCTGCGATGGCCCACAAATCCAATCCCGTAACTGCCGAAGCTTTGGTGACCTTAGCCAAGCAGGTTGCGGGGCATTCGGGCACACTCAATCTTGCGATGATCCATGAGAATGAACGTTCAGGCGTTGCGTGGGCTCTGGAATGGCTCACACTGCCCACCATGCTGGTATCGAGCGGGGCAAGCCTCAATCACGCCGCTTCTCTGCTCGCGCGCTTGGAGGTTGCTCCGAGCTAGTACTGCGCTCATCCAGCTGGATATCAGGGGCAGGCCTTTGACAGAGTTTTCCACGTCTAAGGCACAGTGATTTCAATATATTTTAGCATGCACCTTTCCATTGTTCGAATAGTGCAGTAGATGAGTTTCACGTTGCGCCGAACGAGAGTTCGCAAGCGCTGCGGGAGTAGCTCAGTTGGTTAGAGCGCCGGCCTGTCACGCCGGAGGTCGCGGGTTCGAGCCCCGTCTCTCGCGCCACTTTTTCTTTCATTGAAATTGTTGCGTTGACTAGTTCGAGCCTTGTCGGGATTTGCTGGCACGTTAGTATTTTGCTCGGGCGCGAGCGGGCCGTCTCGACACGATCTCGCGGACCTCAGTCTCCAGGGCTCTGAGCTTTGTTTAAGACACCTCAAGCTCGGTATTTCTATTATCAGGGTCCATCCTCGGAAAGGGCGGGCCTCGAGGGTCGAGCGCGAGCTTAGGGCGCGGTGCGGCGTGCCGATTGTCGTTTGTCGAGATGATTGGTGATGTAAAGCGCCGATAGGATAATGGCGATGCCAATAGCGGTTGACGCGGATGGTAACTCACCAAAGGCAAGGAACCCTGCGGCGGTTGCGGCTATAATGGAAAGATAGTGGAAGGGCGCCAGTTGATTGGCTGGGGAGCTCTGATAGGCGCGGAGAAAGCAATATTGTCCAACTTGCGCGAGTGCGCCGATAGCTATCAGGACTGGCCAATCGCCAAGGCGCACCGGCTCCCACATGATGATCGCTGGGGCGGATGTGAATACAGTCAGCCCAACGGTATAAAAGACCATCAATGTGGTTGTGTTCTCTCCTGCCAGCGCACGGGTTTGCACCGTGGATAGCGAACCGAACACAACAGTGCCAAGAGCGGCTAGTAGGCCTAGGTTCCATTCGACTTGATTGGGGCCAATCATGATGAGCACGCCAAAAAAACCGACCCCAGTTCCTATCCAACGCCACGGCCCCGAGCGTTCTTGAAGGAGCCAGCTGGCCAGCGCCAGAGTGACGAGTGGTCTGGTAAAGCCGATGGCGTTCACGAGCGCCAAAGGCAGTGCCGTCAGCGCTGCGAAATTGCAGTTAAGGGCAAGCGTATTGCACAATACCCGAAAACTGTGTTGTCCCAGTCGCTTGGTGCTTTTGAGCGCAGTGCGGTGTTTCCATGCCAGAGGCAGCACGCTCACGAGACCGATGAGCGAGCGAATAAAAACAATCTGCACCGATGGGTAACTGGCCCCGCTCATTTTGACGAGGACGGTCATAACAGTGACCAGCACCATGTCGGAGAGAAGCCACGCTAGCCCAAGGGGCAGCGCACGCGTTTGGGCCATTTTAGGCTCGTTGCAAGAGGTTTGCCATGATGCGGAAGGCGCCCGGAACCAGCTTATCGAGCTGGTGGTGCAGCACGAGGCTCGTGTGGGTATGGCGCCCCTTGCCGACCCTCCCCGAGACGAGAGAGCCAAAGAGCGGATTTTCGCCGACATCGTTCATACTGAGTAGCGGCTCATAAGCTTTATCCCAGTGAGAGACGAAATAGAGCCCGCGCTCTTTATCCCAGCCGTCAAAGTCGGCGCGGGTGATGGTATTGGGGCCAACAAAGAGCGCATGGTTGGGCTGAAGGATTTCGACTGTGCTTGATGGATTGTTGACGCGCCAGCGAAGCGAAGGCGCGCCGATCGTGAGCGGGCGAGGGGGGGTAGTTTGCTTATCCCAGCCGTCCGTCGGGCGATGGTAGAGGGTGACCAAGTGCCCGCCGTTTTCGACAAAAGTGTGTAGCTTGTTGGTTACCGCTTCTAAGTCTGGGCGCGTGCCGAAAGCAAAGAGGCCGACGATGATAGTGTCATAGACCGATAGGTCGCCCGCGAGTGCTTCAGCGTCGAGGTCCATGATATTGGCGCCCATGCGCTTAAGCCAGAAGCTGACATTGTCGGCCCCGCCGTTGATGATGCCTACCGTGGTGTCAGGCACTTTCAGATCGAGCGCCAATATGTCGAGAGTGAGCGGGCGGACATAGCGCGATGTGCCGATATGCTCGTAGGCAATAGGGGTGACGACGTGAGCCGAAAGTCCGTCAACGCTTAGTGGCAGGTGGTATTTACCGGGAGTGAGGTCAGGAGTTGCTATGAGCTGCAGCGCATCGCCCGCAGATTTGACGCTTAGGCCAGGCGGGATATTCTCAACTGATACAGACGATGGAGCGCCGGTGCTTTTCACAGTAAAGCTGTGCTGGCCCTGTGCGGGAAGCGCTAGAATGAGTGCCTCGGGCGTGATTGCGGCACTTTTCGCTGGGGCGATTTGGACGGCTTCTTCTGTATCGAGTGCAAAGCGAACTTTGGTCCCGCTGACCTCGGTTTCGACTTCGAGCCAGAGCGCGCCGTTGCCGCCTAGGCTGAACCAATTTGGGTAATAGGGATTGCCGACGTCTGCATGCGGATCGGCCTCGACAGTCAGGATGGCCGTGCGGGCGCTAAAATTGACAGGAACGCCGGAGGCAAAACCTTTTGGCGCGACGGGTGCCACGGTGACAGTGCCGTCCAGTGGATGTGCACTTTCGACAGTGATCGTTACACTCGATCCGGGGAGGACCTCACGGGAGGATACGGACGCAGTCAGGTCCAGACCAGCGGCCAGTACGATTGCTGCGTCGAGTTCGACAATTTTTCGGGTGATGCGGTGCGCGTGTCGTTCAGCGATTGCGTCGATACTACTGAGTGCCTGCTTGGCCTCAATCAGTGCGCTTAAAACTTCATTCGATTTTGGGAATGCCGCAATGGCGCTGGCAATAGCCGCGTCAGCGCGTGCCAATTCAGTCTGTGACCCAAGATCAGACAGTTTTGCCGGAAGGGCGTCAAAGACACTGATTTCGGCAGCCCCACCAACGAGATGGAGGTCCCAACGTGAAGCGTCATAGCGCCAGTCGCCCATATTCTGGGTGGCGTGATAAGCGCGCGAGACTTCGCCGAGACGAGCAAAGCTCAAGCCGATGACTGGGTCGAATGCGCCCGCAACAATCGTCGTGGTTGCGGGAGGTGGAGGAACTTCGTCGTCATAATAGTCGCCGCCGCCGGACCATGCGGGGAGATAATATTTGCTGACCTTCCATGGGGTGAGGCCGGCGATCTCATAAGTCGGATCGGCTGACAGAGCGAGCGCGGTTTCGGCTGCTTCAGTCATGGCACGGTGGTGACCGTGCTGGCCCGGAACGTCGAGGAAGGTTGGAATGACGATGTCAGGGCGGAATTCGCGATAGGCGCGAACAAGTCGATCGATTGTGCGTTCCGTGCCCCAACGGGCGAGTGTATCTGGGCCGGATTTGGAAAAACCGAAGTCGTGAACGGGGTCATTCGGGCCGTGACCGAGCCAAGCAACGTCGGCATCGATAACGCGGGCGGCCTCTTCAAGTTCGCGGCTGCGGACAACACCCAGGGCTCCCCAACGCTCGGGACCGAGCGTGTTCTGACCGCCTTCGCCACGTGTCGAGCAGGCGACAACAATGCGTGCGCCGTGTTCATGTCGCAAGGAGGCGAGCATTGAGTTGTGCTCATCGTCCGGATGGGCGCCTGTGTTCATAACGGTCACAGTGGACTTGAGCCGCGTGAGGGCACGGTAGAGCGCGACGAAGCGTGGCGTTTTTGCTCGGTTATGAAGACGGTCGCGGGAAGAAAGCATGATCGACTAGTCCTTGCGTCGAAGATGGGTCAGTTTGCAGGATCGGAAAGGCTGAGGTGTGGGGAGACGGTGTCGAGCAATGGCAATGCTGCAGCACCGAGGGCGGCTGTTAGTTGGCCAGTCTGCCCGCCTAGAACGCGCGGCAAGACGCGTTTGTCACGTGTGGCCACAGTAACGGGCAGGGGATTAATTGTTGAAATAACTGCTTCCAGTACGGCGTCAGGTAGACCGCCGCCAAAGATAATGGTTTCGGGGTCGAAAATGTTTTCGAGTAGGGCCACGGTGGGCGCGAGATAGTCCGCAGCGGTCTCAATCCAATCGAGCAGAGTTGGATTTTGCGCCTCGTGCAGGCGCTCGATATCTTCCACGGTTTTGGCATAGATGCCCGCCATGGCCAAACGCTCACGCAGAGCGAAAACGGATACGAACCGCTCGAGTGCGCCAGCCGGGCCTGCCTTGCCTGCGCCATTGCGCGGCACTAGGCCGATGTGACCGATTTCGCCAGCATTGCCAAATGCACCACGCAAAGGGCGGCCATCGTGTATGACGCCGAGCCCAAGGCCAACGCCGAAATAGAGGTAACAGAAATTGGTAAGCTGGCGACCGGCGCCATAGAGGCGCTCGCCTACGACAGCGGCGG
Source organism: Devosia sp. MC1541 (assembly GCF_012847305.1). Taxonomy (NCBI): domain Bacteria; kingdom Pseudomonadati; phylum Pseudomonadota; class Alphaproteobacteria; order Hyphomicrobiales; family Devosiaceae; genus Devosia; species Devosia sp. MC1541. The sequence goes on along the minus strand of NZ_JABBDZ010000001.1, from coordinate 385,106 downwards.
TCGCGTCGTTTTCGACAACTACATCGTGACCAGTGGCTTGGGAGAAGAGTTTTCTTGGGTCGTGGCCAGTCCAGCCTGGGAGGGTCGCCGGACCGACAGAACTCATACCCTCAATTTCAAACGGTCCGGGCATTACCACGCCGATGCCCAAAAGTTTGGGGGGCGGTGTTACGGAGAGTTCGGTTTGAAGACGGGCCACTTCATCTGCGACAAGTTTTGGCACGACCGCCGGGCCGGTATCCTCAAGTCGACTGATCGACTGCGCACGCACGCGACCAGAGAGATCGAGAAGAACGCACACCATATGGTCGGCGGCGATTTCGACGCCTGCGGTGAGTGGGCCGTCGGGATTGACTGCAAATTGGATCGGGGGCTGACCACGCCCAGAGCGAAGCCGTCCCAATTCTATCAGCATCCCCTCGGCGAGCAGCTCTTCAACGATATTGGTCACCGCTTGGGCGGTGATTTTGGCGTGGCGGGCAATTTCAGTGCGGCCCAAATGACCGTGTAATCTGATCACTTCAAGGACGACGCGGCGATTGTGCGCGCGGTTACGTTCTGGGTTGGAGCCGATAGCGACCATAGGCGGTACGGGTTTTTTGCTGCGGCTAGTCACGAGTGATCTCCGAAGGATGCGCTCAACTCATAGCACCAAAAGTCGAATGTCAAAACAATAACTCAAGTAGATTATGTTATTGACAATCGCTTGGATTCTGGGGGACGTTGAAGGCAAGCTTGGAAGGGGACTTTCAGGTCACATGGAGAGCTGTCGCTTAGGCCGACGGTCGTATGGAGGATATATACCAATGCTTCTCAAAGCAAAAATGGCCGGCCTCGCCGCTGGCATCAGCATGTTGGCACTCGGCTCCGCCCAGGCCGTTGAAATCGAATACTGGCAGTATGTGTTCGATAGCCGTGTTCAGGCTATGGACAAGCTGATCGAGAATTTCGAGGCGGCTAACCCAGGCATTACCGTCAAGCAGACAACCTTCCCTTATGCCGATTACCAGACGCGCGTTGTCGCTGCTAAGGTTGCAGGGCAGGGTCCGGATGTTGTGCAGCTCTTCTACGGTTGGACCGATCAGTTCGTGAACGGTGGCCTCATTCAGCCACTTGATCCGGCTGTGTTCCCGCACGACGAGATTGAATCAGAATTTTTCCCAATCGTTTCTGCGATGAAGCGTGGCGAAGACTATTATGGTCTGCCGACGGCAGTGCGTTCGCTTGCACTGTTCTACAACAAGGCGCACTTCGCTGAAGCTGGTATCGAGCCTCCAAACAATCTGGAAGATCTCGTCGCTGCCGCTAAGGCCACCACAAAGGTCGATGGTAGTGGCAACATCACGTCCGCTGGTATCACGCTCGATATGGCAGGGCAGGATCACCATTGGTGGCGCGAAGTGCTCGTTCGTCAGTTCGGCGGCGTCCCATATGATGCAGAAGGCAACGTCGCTTATAACGACGAAGCTGGTGCAGCCGCGATGAAGTTCTATACGGACCTCCAGACCGAGCAGAAGGTTGGCCTGGTTGGGTTCATGGATGAAGGTCAGGCAGCATTCCGTGCAGGCCTTGCTGCTATGACCATCGACGGTACGTTCCGTCTCGGTGCGTTCGCCGCCAACCCATTTGAATGGGGTGTTGTCGAGCTGCCAGCCGATGCAAACGGTATGCGTTCGAACTACTCGTCCTACTTTGCTAACGGCATCGGCGCGACTGCTCAGGGTGAAGAGCTCGAAGCTGCGCAGAAGTTCCTGCAGTACATTTCCTCGGAAGAGGCGATGAACGTCTGGCTGGAAACGGTTGGCGAACTGCCAGCGCGTCGCGACGCTGCACTGACCGAAGCCAATCTTGCTGACCCAATCCGCGCGCCGTTCTTGAAGGGCCTTGAATACGCTCACACCACTCGCTTCTACGACGAAGCTGGTCAGCGTACGACAGCGATCGATGCGGTTAATCGTATTCTGCTCGAAGGTCAGTCGCCAGCCGACTCCGTTGCTGCTGCTGCTGCAGCAGAGCAGGCGATCATCAACGACAACCGCTAATCGCCGGGCTTAGAGCTCGCGATTATCTCCAAAAATTCGTTCCATCCCGGTCCTTGTGATCGGGGTGGTTCGTCAGGCGGTGTGGATCTGTGGCTCTAGCGCCCGGGTGCCCCACAAGGAGCAAACATGGCGTCAACGAACGCACTTCCACAGTCAGGACCGGTACGGCTTTGGGACCGACTGACTATCGGCCAAAAGCGTGTGATCTGGGCTTGGGTGTTTCTCATCATCCCGATCGCCTTCTACGCAGGCATTCGATTTTATCCAACGTTTCAGGCGTTTTGGCTATCGCTGACCAATTGGGACCTCTTGCGTCCGGCCAAGTTTATCGGCTTTGCGAACTATCAAAAAATGTTCGCAGATCCAGCTTTCTGGAAAGTGTTCAACAACACCTTCCTCTATCTCATCATCGGTACGCCACTGAGTTTGGTGATCTCCTTCTTGATCGCCTACTACCTCGACCGCGTCCGCTTCATGCATGGTTTCATCCGTGCGCTCTATTTCCTGCCCTTCCTAACCACGGCTGCGGCTATGGGTTGGGTATGGCGTTGGTTCTATCAGCCGGTTCCAATCGGCGTGATTAACTCCGTTCTGAGCAGTGTTGGGATCCCGCAGCAGCCATTCCTGCGTTCGGTCGATCAAGCGCTGTTTTCAATTCTCATTCCAGCAATTTGGGCAGGATTGGGCTTCCAGATCATCATTTTCATGGCTGGTTTGCGCGCTATTCCATCGACCTTTTATGAGGCCGCGCGCATCGACGGCTTGGGCGATGGCGCTATTTTGCGCAAGATCACCATTCCGCTGCTGAAGCCGACAACCGTGTTCCTCGTCGTCTTTTCGTCCATCGGTTTCCTCCGCATCTTTGACCAGGTCTACAACATGACCACCAATGATCCGGGTGGCCCGCTGAACTCGACTAAGCCACTTGTGTTGATGATCTATCAGACCGCGTTCTCGTCCTACCAGATGGGCTATGCCGCTGCGCAGACAGTGGTGCTGTTCACCATCCTGCTCATCGTCTCTCTGCTCCAGCTCTATGTGCTGAGGGAAAAGAAATGACCGCTACAACCGTTTCCTCTGAATTGGCGGCCAACCGCCGCGATATTCGTCCCGGTCGTTACATTGCATGGACGCTGCTGTTCATCGGTGGGCTGATCATGATCACGCCATTGCTGTTCATGTTCTCGACCTCGCTCAAGACGTCGGGTCAGGTCTATGACTTGAAGCTGATCCCATCTGCACCGACCTTTGAGAATTATCTCAAGGTTCTGCAGGATGGTCGCTTCCTGCAGTGGTTCATCAACTCGACTTTCATTGCTGTCGTGGTGACCGCGTCGAACGTCTTCTTCGACAGTCTTGTCGGCTACACGCTGGCGAAATTCCAATTCCGTGGCCGCTACTTCATCTTCCTCGCTATCCTGTCGACCTTGATGATCCCGACCGAAATGTTGGTGATCCCGTGGTATTTGATGTCGAGCCAGCTGGGTTGGTTGAACTCGTATTGGGGCATCATGTTCCCAGGCCTGATGACGGCATTTGGCACCTTCTTGATGAAGCAGTTCTTTGAAGGCGTGCCGAACGACTTCCTCGAGGCGGCGCGCGTTGATGGGCTGAACGAATTCACCATCTGGTGGAAGATCGCGATGCCGATGGTGGTTCCTGCCATCTCGGCTCTGGCCATCTTCTCCTTCCTCGGCAACTGGACTGCCTTCTTCTGGCCGCTGATCGTGACGACCTCCAAGGAGCTCTACACACTGCCTGTGGGTATCTCTTCGTTCTCGGCGGAAGCTGCGATCCAGTGGGAGTTGATTATGACTGGCGCGGCGATCGGCACAATTCCGACGCTGCTCGTCTTCCTTGCTCTCCAGCGCTACATCGTTCGCGGTGTTATGCTGGCCGGTCTGAAGGGCTAAGGCCATGACCGATCCACGTCTCACCGACACCTCGGTCTTTCCGGACCCAGTTTACATAGAAACCGTTCTTCGCCCCCTCTTTGATGGGGCGAAGGATCACCACGTCGAAGGTTTTCGCGCCATCGACCGTGCGCATTTGGTGATGCTGGTTGAAACCGGCATTCTCACCGAAGAGCAGGGAAGCGACATTGCTAAAGCGCTCGAGAGCATTGATGCCGAAATTGAGCCATCGTCCCTTGTTTACACCGGTGAGGTAGAAGACTTCTTCTTCCTGATCGAACGCGAATTGAAAAAGCGCGTTGGCCCGGACCTTGGTGGGCGTTTGCACACCTCCCGTTCGCGCAACGATATCGATCATACTTTGTTCAAGCTGGGTATCCGCGAGCGGTTGAACGTGTTGCTCGAGAAGGCACTGGCGCTGCATGCAGCGCTCATTGATGCGGCTGAACGGGAAAGGGCGACGCTGATAGTCGCCTATACTCATGGCCAGCCAGCGCAGCCAACCACCTTTGGTCACTACCTTTCTGCAGTCGTAGAGTTTGTTGGTCGTGACATCGAGCGGCTGTTCGAAGCATACCGCATTCTCGATTACTCGCCGATGGGTGCGGCTGCGATCACGACCTCGGGGTTCCCGATTGATCGTCACCGCGTTGCCGACCTTTTGGGCTTTTCAGAGCCTTTGCAGAATTCTTATTCCTGCATTGCGGGCGTGGATTACATCACCTCGACCTACTCAGCCATTGAACTGATGTTCCTCCATCTTGGTCGTGTCATTCAAGACTTCCAAGTGTGGACGAGCTTTGAGGTCGGGCAGATCTATGTGCCAAATAGCCTCGTGCAAATCTCCTCGATCATGCCGCAGAAGCGCAATCCGGTGCCGATTGAGCACTTGCGTCATCTTTCGAGCCAGACCGTTGGTCGCGCTCATGCCATGCTGACCGTGGTGCACAACACCCCGTTCACCGATATGAACGACAGCGAAGGGGAAACGCAGTCGATGGGCTATGGCGCTTTCGCCAGTGCCTATCGCGTGCTCGACCTGTTGGCCGCTCTGGTTGCACAAATCCGCATCAACCCTGATCGTGTGCGCGAAAACATCTCGCGCTCCTGCATCACCATCACCGAACTGGCGGACAGCCTAGTTCGGCGCGAGGGCTTGTCGTTCCGCGAGGGACACGAGATTGCGGCGGCAGTGGCCAAGTCGGTTGTCGCCCAAAAGGGCGATTTGGCCAAGGACGGCTACGCTTCATTCCGGGAGGCCTTCTTGTACGCAACCCAGCGCGAAACGGCACTGAACGAAGCCAGCTTCGCTGAAATCGTCTCGCCTGAATATTTCGTCGCTGTGCGGACACGCTACGGCGGTCCGGCACCTGAGCCGCTGAACGCGGCCATTGCTGGCTACAAAACCAAAGCAGCAGAACTTGCTGCAAAACACGAAACATTCTTGCGCCGACAGGCTGACGCCGCGCGCACGCTCAATGAGCGATTCAACGCATTAAAGGGAGCAGTCTGATGGCCAGTATCGAACTTCAGGGCTTGATCAAGGCTTACGGCAAAACCCAAGCCGTTCACGGTATTGACCTTAAGATCGAAGACGGCGAGTTCGTTGTCTTTGTCGGTCCATCGGGGTGCGGCAAATCAACGACACTGCGCATGATCGCAGGCTTGGAAGACATTTCCGGCGGCAAGCTGCTGATCGGTAATGAGGTCGTGAACCAGCGCGAACCAAAGCAGCGTAACATCGCTATGGTGTTCCAGAACTATGCGATTTACCCGCATATGACGGTGGGCCAGAACATCGGTTTTGGGCTTTATACCTCAAAGCTCTCGAAGGCTGAGAAGCAGCAGCGCATCGAAGAAACTGGCAAACTCTTGGGCCTGTCCCATCTGCTCGATCGCCGTCCTGCAGCTCTCTCTGGCGGTCAGCGTCAGCGCGTCGCTATCGGTCGCGCGATGGTACGCGACCCCGTTGCGTTCCTTTTCGACGAGCCGCTCTCGAACCTTGACGCGCAGCTGCGTTCGCAGATGCGCATGGAAATCAAAGCGCTACATCAGCGCCTTGGCACCACCATTGTTTACGTAACGCACGATCAGGTGGAAGCCATGACCATGGCCGACAAGATCGTGGTTATGCGTGATGGTCATATTCTGCAGGTGGGGTCGCCGACCGAGCTTTATGAGAATCCTCAGGATGTGTTCACCGCGCGCTTTATCGGTAGCCCTTCAATGAACATGATCGATGGCCAACTGACAGCGTCGGACCTCAGCGTCGCCGGTGCCGCCATTTCCGGGCTTACCCTTCCCGGCCATGACGCCAAGGTGCTGGTTGGCATCCGTCCGCATGATCTTGTGGTCGGTGAAAGCGACGGCAATGGTTTTGTCGCCAGCGGCCTGGTGGAGGCTGTTGAGCCGCTTGGTTCGGAAACTCTGGTGCACATTGGCCTGAATGGCAAAACCGTCATCGGTACGGCACCAGGCCGCGTTGTGCCTGCTGTGGGGGCGTCGGTGACAGTACGGGCTGAGCCCGGTTCGCTTTATCTCTTTGATGCCGTGACCGAAAAGGCTATTGGCCGCGCATGACATCGACTTCGAACAAAGCCGGGGCTGTTCTCAGCCTCGGCCGTATATATTGCGACATGGTGTTTCGCGGCCTCGACGGCATGCCGCAACTGGGGCGCGAAATCTTCGCTGATGATTTCGCTTTAACCCCAGGTGGTGGTGCGCTGATCACGGCTGCTCATGTTGCAGCGCATGGTCGGCCCTCAGCAGTCGTGGCACGCTTTGGCACGGATCCGCTTTCGCGCACCTTGGGTGGTGAGATCGAGACGCTTGGGCTGGAATTGCAGTTCCTTGATCGGCACGAAACTGCTGGTCCGCAGTTGACTGTGGTTATCGTCAATAGCGGTGATCGCGCCTTTCTCTCGCGTCGTGCGGGCTATGCACGCCCGGAAACCTTTGAGACCGCAATCGCCTGGGATCAGGCAGCGCATTTGCATATTGCCGAATATGCAACGCTTTACGAAATGCAGGATGCTGTCGCTCTGGCGAAGGCGCAGGGACTGACCGTGTCTCTCGACCCGAGTTGGGATGACACGCTTATCAAGGATCCATTGTTCTTTGAACGTGCAAAAGATGTGGATCTGTTTTTGCCAAATCTGGAAGAAGCGCAGGCCCTGACCGGGGATACAGATCCGGCCGCGGCACTGGCTAAGCTGGCATCGCATTTCCCCGTTGTTGCACTCAAGCTAGGGGGCGACGGGGCTATGCTGGCCTGCGAAGGTGAGGTGATCGCCCGCAGCAGTGCAAAGGTTGAGGTGGTCGATACGACCGGCGCTGGCGATGCCTTTAATGCCGGGTTTATCGACGCTTGGCTGAATGGCCAGCCGAAGGAGGTATGCCTCGAGGCGGCGATACTGGCGGGTACGCGTTCAGTCCAAGCGTCTGGCGGTACGGGAAGCCTGCGTGCGGCGTCCTAAAATCTGATTGCCTGGCGTTCGGCTAGCTCGTTTGGCCTTCGATGCCGGGCAGTATGAAATCTCTTGGCGTCGCTATTCTTCGGGATAGCGACGCATTCACTTGCGCAGCTGGGGCAGGGTACTACGACTTCGCCTGCTTCTGCAGCATGCGCACCAGTGGATCATAGTGAGCGATCACGGCATGGCGGTAGCCTTCATGGTCTCCGCGTTGTGCCGACCAATAGAGGTCGCTATGCGCTTGCGCTGTTTGGCGCATGTCGTCTGGAAGGGCCAGATCAAGTTTCGGCAAGACGGCCGTATGGATGTCCCAGAAAGCTGCGACGAGTTGAACGGCCAACGGATTGCCAACCGGTGACAGCATTTCAGAGTGGAAGAGCCTGTCGTCACTCAAAAAGGGTTCATTGTTATTGGAGCGCTCAACCATGTTCGTGACGAGCCGTTCGATGATCGGGTTCGCCTTGCCTTTGTGAGCGTCCACCACAGCGTCGGTGAATGCCAAGTCCAGCACTCGACGAAGTTCGATCACTTCACGCAGCGCCTCAAGATCATCGCCGGGTGTTAGCGCGCCGCGAAACACAAGTGTCTCGACAAGTGGGGTCAGGCTCATATTCCCCACGACTGTGCCATGACCATGCCTGACTTCCACGATGTCGAGTGTGGCCAAAGTGCGAATCGCCTCGCGCACCGATGAGCGGGAAACCCCAAGATCGTTACAGAGCTCCGCCTCGGTCGGGATGGCATCCCCTGGCCGCAAACCCCTTTGCATAATCAGGTGCTTGATCTGTTCGGCAGTGGTCGAGCGGCGCATCCGCAATGGGCTATTGGTGCTGTCAGTCGGTTCGCTCATTTTCCTACCATGCGTGTATTTTCGCCGTAGCGTGCCGCGATATTCCGCGTATTTCGCTTGGATACAAGGCTTGCGTGCAGCCATACATTAGGATAGAAGACGTCAGACGTCTGATGTCAACTGGAGGGAATAAGTGACTTCGCGTTCTCAAGGGATTTCTCGCCGCGCTCTCTGCCTTGCTGCAGGTGCTTTCGCCTCAATGTCGCTGTTTGGCGCATCGGCCAGCTTTGCGCAGGTAAATACTGATAATATCGACCTCGATGCCACCATTCAGGCCGGTATCGCTTACGGTCTCTCTGGCACTTTCGATCCGCTCAATGCGTCGGGTGCGGTCACTGTGGCTGCCAATTGGCACACCATGGAAGGCTTGGTTGATCTCGACCCGGTCACCCGTCAGCCTTACGCTGCCCTGGCTGCAGAAATGCCGACCAGTGCTGATGGTCTCGAGTACATCGTTAAGCTGCGTGAGGGCGCTGTTTTTCATGACGGCACCCCAGTCACTGCAGAAGACGTTGTCTTCTCGGCTCAGCGTGTGCTGGATCCAAACTCGAACTCGCTGTTCCGCTCATTCGTAGCGTTCATCGATAAGGTGGAAGTCGTTGATGCAACGACTGTAAAGTTCACCAACAAGTACCCATTCTCGCTTTTCAACGAGCGTATCGGTTCGATCAAGATCGTTCCGAAGGCACTGGTTGAGGCAGATCCGGAAGCGTTCGGTAAGCTCCCGACTGGTACGGGTCCTTACAAGCTGATTTCGGCAGTGCCGGAAGCGGAAATTGTGTTTGAACGTAATGAGGCTTACACCGGCAATCGTCCTGCGCTTGCAGCCGATATGGTTTGGAACCTCATCGCCGATCCTACTGCGCGTGTGAATGCTCTGTCGTCTGGCACAATTCAGGCGATGGAAGACGTTCCTTACATCGACGTTGACGCGGTAGCTGCGACTGCTGAGCTTGAAAAGGCCCAGTCGTTCGGTCTGCTCTTCGCGATGTTTGACACCACGAAGGCGCCGTTCAACGATGTTCGTGTTCGTCAGGCGTTTATGTATGCGATCGACATGGATAAGGTCATTGGCACTGGCATGCTCGACAACGCATCCGCTGCTAAGGGCTTCCTTCCAGAAACGCACCCGAACTTCCACGAAGCTTCGACGGTCTATTCGCTGAACCAAGAAAAGGCCAAGTCGCTTCTCGCTGAAGCGGGTGTTCCTTCGCTTGATATCACGCTGATGAGCACTGATCATGGTTGGGTGAAGGATGTTGCGCCAATCATCAAGGAAAGCCTTGATGCTGTTGGTATCAACACCACGCTCGACATCGGTCAGTCCGGCGGTCAGTACGTTAAGGTCGATGCTGGCGAAATGCAGGTCATGATCGCCCCTGGTGATCCATCTGTGTTCGGCAATGACCCAGACATTCTGATGCAGTGGTGGTTTGGCGACAACATCTGGCCAACCACGCGCTACCGTTGGGCTGAAAGCGAAGGCTACGCCGAGCTGACTCAGCTGCTTGCCGACGCACAGAAGCTGTCCGGTGAAGAGCAGACTGCAAAGTGGAACGAAGCCATGGATCTTCTTTCTGAAGAAGTCGTGCTCTATCCGCTGCTGCACCGCCAGCTGCCGACGGCTTGGAACCCAGACGAACTCGAGGGCTTTGCACCAGTTCCAACCACTGGTCTGTCCTTCCTCGATGTTGGCGTGAAGAAGTAATAGCCAGTCGCGCACATTGCGCCATTCGCAAATACGGACCTCGGGTTATCCCGGGGTCTACTTCCCCGTCACGCTTACCCAGAAGAGAGCCAAGGCGGAATGCTAAACGTGCTCAATCTGATCGGTCGCCGCTTACTGCAATTGCCGATCATGATCCTAGGGATCACCTTCCTCGTCTTTTTCGTCATGTCCTTTTCGGGCGTAGATCCAGCGATCACCGCGCTGGGCGAGGGCGCATCGATGGAGGCGCGCGCTGCCTATCGGTTGCAGCATGGGCTCGATGAGCCGTTATTGTCCCGCTACATCGATTTCCTTTTCGGCATGATCCAGGGTGATCTGGGCACGTACTCTGCGCGCCAGTTGCCAGTGATTGACGAAGTTGCTCGCGCCTTTCCAATCACGCTGCAGCTGACCTTCCTTGGGTTGATAATTGCAGTCTTCTTCTCGCTATTGCTCGGTGTGATCGCTGCGATTTATCGCGATCGTTGGCCTGACCAGCTTATCCGTGTCTTCTCGATTGCGTCGCTGTCCACCCCCAGCTTCTGGCTTGCTGTTCTTCTTATCCAAGCGCTTGGGCACAAAGTCGGTTTGATTTCGCTCCTTCCGACATCTGGCCGATTGCCAGACATGTTTGACAATTTCGGCGGTTGGTTCCTCCGCATGTTGCTGCCTTCTGTGGCGCTTGCTGTGCCTGTTGTCGGCCAGTTGTCACGTGTTGTCCGCACTGCCGTTGTTGAAGAGCTCGACAAGGACTACGTCCGCACAGCTCTCGGGGCTGGCATTCCGCGACATGTCGTTGTCGGTCGTAATGTTCTGCGCAACGCGCTTATTACACCGATCACCGTTTTGGGGCTCCGCATCGGCTATCTTATGGGCGGTGCCGTCATCATCGAGATCATCTTTAACATCAACGGCATGGGCATGCTGATCCTCAATGGTGTCAGCAACAATGAACCAAACTTGGTGCAGGGCGTGACCCTGACCGTGGCGGTCGCCTTCATCGTGATCAATGTCGTGGTCGATCTGCTTTACGTGCTGGTCAATCCGCGCATCCGGGATATCTGACGTGATCCGTACTGAAACCACCAAAAAGCTTTCTGTTCCGGGTTTAAGCCTGGTAGGCCTGAAGAACCTTCCGTTGACGTCCAAGATCGCGCTCTTTGTGCTGGCGCTCGTTGGTTTCGGCGCTGTTTTTGCGCCGCTTGTCTCGCCGTTTGATCCGCTCGCCACCGGGCTAACACGTGGCCCAGCCGGGCCGGACGCAACGCACTGGTTCGGCACTGACCGACAGGGACGCGATATCTTCTCTCGTCTTGCCTATGGCGCCCGCTATTCTCTGATTATCGGTATAGCTGCGACCTTCGTTGCGCTCATTGCCGCCTCTGTCTTGGGCGCAATTGCTGCAACCGCTAGTAAGCTCGTTTCCGAGACGCTTATGCGAGTCCTCGACATGGTCATGTCGTTCCCGGGCATTGCTCTGGCAGTTGTATTCGTCACCGTGTTTGGCCAGAACCTGCCAGTCTTGGTCTTCACCATTGCCTTCCTCTATGTGCCGCAGATGACCCGTGTCATTCGTGCAAATATCATTGGCCAATATAGCGATGACTATGTTGCTGCGGTGCGCGTTATGGGCGCCTCCACACCGCACATTCTGATCAAACACGTCGCTCGAAATTGCTTGGCACCAGTGTTGGTTTTCGCAACCATCCTTGTTGCCGATGCGATTGTGTTTGAAGCTTCGCTCTCCTTTATTCAGGCTGGTGTTCCCGACCCGGAGCCAAGTTGGGGTAATGTGATGGCCGCCGGTCGTCAGCTCGTCATGTCCGGCAGCTGGTGGTCGACTTTCTTCCCCGGCATGATGATTACGATTACAGTTTTGGCGCTCAATATTCTTGCCGAAGGCATGACGGACGCCATGGCGGCACCTCGTGCTCGCGCAGCGATCAACCAGAGCCAAGTTGCAGCCGCGATCGATCAGCTCACTGCGCCAAAGGCCCAGGGTAATGAGGCGGTAGCGGGTGACGCGGTCGTCCCACTCGAGGATCGTCTTGCCGAACTCCGACGCATTGAGTTGGCCCGAACGGATCGCCTCGTGGGTGACGACAGCAAGGCTCCACTTCTCGAAGTTAAGAACCTTTCGATAGCCTTCCCAAGACACGGCAATGTCAACGTCGTGGACGAGATCTCCTTCTCGGTTCGTCCGGGAGAGACCGTTGCGCTCGTTGGCGAAAGTGGTTGCGGCAAGTCCATCACGTCGCTTGCGGTTATGGGTCTTCTTGATCCGAGGGCGAAAATCACGGGCGAGATTCTGTTTGAAGGTAAGAACCTTCTCACCATGACCGAGAAGGAGCGCAATGCTCTGCGCGGTAAGGGCATCGCCATGATTTATCAGGACGCGCTGTCGTCGCTGAACCCGGCTATGTTGATCCGCAGCCAGATGGCCCAGCTCACCTCGCGTGGTGGGACCCGCACGGCTGAAGACCTGCTCACCATGGTTGGACTTGAGCCACAGCGTATCCTCAATTCGTATCCGCATGAGCTTTCGGGTGGACAGCGGCAACGCGTACTTATCGCCATGGCGCTTACCCGCAATCCGCGTCTGGTCATCGCCGACGAACCGACTACGGCACGCGACGTGACCGTACAGAAGCAAGTGGTTGAACTGCTCAATCGTCTGCGCGAAGAACTCGGCTTTGCAATGCTCTTCGTGTCTCACGATCTGGCCTTGGTTGCTGAAATCTCCCACCGCATTTCGGTGATGTATGCTGGCCAGATGGTTGAGCAGGGTAAAACCCGTGAGGTTCTGACTCAGCCGGTGCACGAATACACCCGTGGCTTGCTTGGTGCTGTTCTCAGCATCGAAGCGGGTGCTTCCCGACTTCACCAGGTGAAGGGCACAGTACCTTCTCCGCGTGAATTCCCGGAAGGCGATCGTTTCGCACCACGGTCATCTGACCCTGAGCGCAATGCGGGTGTGCGTCGGGTCTTCCGCCAAATACCAAACATGCAGCATTTTTATGCAGCTCATCCCGATGACGCCTTGGTTCAACCTTTGGAGCAAAACGCATGAGCACGGATGCATCCGAAAAGGGCGAGGCCCTTATTGAACTGCGCAACGTCTGCGTCGACTTCCGTATCCGGTCGTCCATTCTGAAGCCGGTTTCGCTTCGTGCACTCGATACTATTTCCCTTGCGGTTCATCGCGGCCGCACCTTGGGTGTAGTGGGCGAATCTGGTTCAGGAAAATCGACCGCTGCGAAAGTGTTGATTGGTCTTCTGGCACCGAGTTCGGGTCAGATTTTCTTTGGCGGCGAAGAGGTCAAGAAGTTCGACGCGAAGACGCGCAAGCGTATTGGTCGGGTGGTGTCGGTTGTGTTCCAAGATCCGGCTACCGCACTCAATTCGCGAATGCTTGTCAGGGATGCGCTGGTTGATCCATTGCAGGTCCACGGCATTGGCGACGACAGCTCGCGTCAGCGTCGCGTCTCTGAGTTGGTTTCTTTGGTCGGTCTGCCGCAATCCGTGCTTGACGCAATTCCAGCTCAACTCTCAGGCGGGCAACGCCAGCGTGTTGCGATTGCTCGCGCTCTCGCACTAGAGCCTCAGGTGATTGTTGCCGATGAGCCGACGTCGGCACTCGACGTTTCGGTTCGGGCGCAGATTCTCAATCTTCTCCAGGACCTCAAGCGCGAGCTTAATTTGGGGATGGTTTTCATTTCCCACGACATTCAGACCGTACGCCACATCTCGGACGATATCGCCGTGATGAACCGCGGCAAGGTCATCGAATATGGACCGGGCGCTCAGGTGCTCGGCTCTCCGTCCCAAAACTACACCCGTACTCTGCTCGCGGCAGCGCCAAGCCTGCTGCACGTTTAGTCGGATCCTCCTTAACCTCCTGACCCTTGGTCCTCTCATGTCTAAGCACGTTTATCACGGCATCGTTCCTCCAGTCGTCACACCGCTCAATGCGGACGGCACCGTCAATTTTGACGATCTCACCAACCTCGTCGAGTACCTGATTGCCTCCGGCGTGCACGGCCTATTCGCCCTCGGCTCGACCGGCCAGGTCTGCTATTTGTCTGAGGAAGATCGCGTCGCGATCGTTCGCCACATCGCCAAGGTCAACGCTGGTCGCGTTCCGATTATCGCTGGCGCGATGGAAGTCTCCCCGCAGACCGTCATTCGCACCGCCAATAAGATGATTGAAGCCGGCGCAGACTCCATCGTGACCACCGCGCCAATGTACACCATCAACGATGAAGCTGAAGTGGCTGACCACTTCCGCATCATCAAGGCGGGTATTTCGGTTCCACTGTTCGCCTACGACATTCCGGTGCGCGTTCACAAAAAGCTGTCGCCTAAGCTGCTCGTTCAGCTCGGTAAGGAAGGCGTCATTGCTGGCGTGAAGGACTCTTCGGGCGACGACGTGTCGTTCCGTCGCCTCCTTGCCTACAACGAAGCTGCCGGTAAGCCATTGGTACTGTTCACCGGTCACGAAATGGTTGTTGATGCCATGGCTCTTATCGGTGCCGATGGTGCCGTTCCTGGCGCTGCGAACTACGAAGCAGCGGCGTACGTCCGTTTGTGGGACGCTGCTAAGGCTGGCGACTACGCCACTGCCGTCAAGGAACAGAAGTTCATCAACGATCTTTTCGAAGTCGTTTTTGTACCGGCTGGTCGCTCGGGTGACGCTACCGGTGTTGGCGCGTTCAAGGTCGTTATGGCCGCACGCGGCATTATTTCGTCGGCAACGATGACCGCGCCTCTGAAGGGTTTGGATGCGGAAACTACTGCCAAGATTGAAAAGATCGCCCGCGATCTCGGCGTGATCAGTTAATCTGAATACCGTTTCCGGCGGCGACACGTTCGCCCGTTGCCGCCGGTACTCTCGTTTAAAGGACTAGATCGTGGACATTTTGAGCCGCATCCGTGGGGGCCTGGTGGCCTCGTGTCAGCCAGTAGATGACGGTCCGATGGATCGCCCAGAGATTGTTGCGGCCATGGCGCAGGCCTGTGTCGCCGGTGGCGCTGTTGCTCTTCGCATTGAAGGTGTCGACAATCTCAAGGCGACCCGCCCGCTGGTCAATGTCCCGATCATTGCCATTGTAAAATCTGATCTCGAAGACAGCCCTGTTCGCATTACCGTGCGTGTTTCGGAAGCTATCGCTTTGGCAGAAGCCGGTGCCGACATAATAGCCTATGACGCGACTGACCGCGCGCGTCCTGACAGCAAGGAAGCAGTGCTGGCTGCTATTCTCGGAGCCGGGAAAATTGCGATGGCAGACAGTTCGACTCTTGCTGATGGCAAGCTAGCGCTCGCTGGTGGTGCGCAGATTTTGGGCACGACCATGTCCGGCTACACCGAGGCAACAGCCGGGAATAACGATGGACCGGATTTCCGGCTTATCCGCGACTTCAAAGCCTTAGGTGCATTTGTTATGGCTGAAGGCCGCCTTAATTCACCTGACTTGGCCGCAGCAGCCATGCAATCTGGTGCAGACGCGGTTACCGTTGGTAGTGCCTTGACGCGTCTCGAACATGTTACCTCTTGGTTCGCTGACGCCATTCGGAGCGCAAAATGAGCCTAAGCGGGTTCGCGGTTGATCTGGGCGGCACTAAGATCGCAGCAGCGCGCATTGAAGACGGTCGCGTGGCCGTAAAAGTGCAGGATATGACAGATCCCGCTGCGGGTCTGCACGCGCAAATAGATAAGATGGCGGACCTGTTGAGAGGCATCGGTCATTCAGAAGGTCAGCCTGTTGGTGTCGCTGTCGCAGGGCGCGTTGATCACCAAGGCAATTGGCACGCGGTTAATACCAAAACTCTCAGTGCAATTACGGCGGCGCCGTTGGGCGCCTTGCTCGGCGAGCGCTTTGGCCACAAAAGCTGCGCAATAAATGATGCGGCGGCGGCGGCAGTTGCTGAAGCGAAGTTGGGGGCTGGGCAGGGGGCGTACAATTTTGCTTATATCACAGTGTCTACTGGCGTTGGCGGCGGCCTTGTCCTCGGTGGGAAGCTTGTCGAAAGCTCTAACGGCCTTGCCGGCCACGTTGGTTTCGTCTCATCGCCGTATGGCTCAGCGCGTTGCGGTTCCGGGCGTGTAGGAACTGTTGAGAGCATTGCCGGTGGTAAGGCTTTAGCCGCGGCGGCTGGGCTTGCAGATGCGAAAGCGGTTTTTGAAAGTGGCGAGCATGAAGGCGTTATCGCGCTCGCCGCTGCTAGCGTCGGCACACTGATAACGGATCTCACTTCAATTTTGGGGTTGGACCGCGTTGCCATCGGCGGAAGCATCGGCTTGGCACCAGGATTTCTCGATCGGGTGAAAAGTCAGGTTGCCGCTGAGCCGGAGCTGTTCCGCACCGAGATTTGTGCTGCTGCACTAGGGCACGACAGTGGGCTGCTCGGAGCATTGATGCATTGCCAAGACAAGTCGTGAGCGGATTGCTCTAAGGGTCAGCTTTCGTCCTGCGCAAAGACTAAGGCGCGGCCGCGGGTACTGTTGATGGCGTAAGCCCGCAGTTCCTCGGCG
Source organism: Devosia sp. MC1541 (assembly GCF_012847305.1). Classification (NCBI taxonomy): domain Bacteria; kingdom Pseudomonadati; phylum Pseudomonadota; class Alphaproteobacteria; order Hyphomicrobiales; family Devosiaceae; genus Devosia; species Devosia sp. MC1541. The sequence goes on along the minus strand of NZ_JABBDZ010000001.1, from coordinate 368,588 downwards.
GCGTCACGAGCCACAGCAATTGTCAGGTTCGCACCTGTCGCGGTGAAGTCTTGTGCCGAAATGCTGGCATAGGGAAACGTAGGGATGCGCGCTTGAAGGGGTGCTACGTCCTCGAATGGCACCGTAATCTTGACGGTGCTCATTGCGATCAACTGAGCTTTCTCGGCGTTTCGCAAGCATTGGGCGGCGGTTCCGCCATAAGCTCTGATTAGTCCGCCGCTGCCGAGGAGTACGCCCCCAAACCATCGCGACACGTTGACGACGACGCCATCTAAATTCTGACCGTCAATGGCCTGCAGTATCGGCTTTCCTGCTGTGCCACTCGGTTCGCCGTCATCACTAAAGCGATAGGCTTGGCCGAGGCGCCATGCCCAACAATTATGCCCCGCATCAGTTGCGGCACTCTCCGTTAGAAATTGCTTCGCGTCCGCCTCTGATGCAATGGGAGCAGCCAGGGCGATGAAGCAACTCTTCTTAATGTCCTGCCGAAATGTTGCAGTGTTGATGAGCGTGAAACGGTCCGTCATTTACCAAGGGTACCATTCCTTGCTCAGGTGCGGAAATAGCATACCGTTTTCCGTTCACAGGCAGCGTTTTACGTTTTGCCTGCGAGTTCACGTTGGCGGTGAATGAATTTGATGGCTGTGGAATAGCGATTGTGCAGCTTTCGGTAGCTGACCAGTATGCCTTCGCTCACTTGCGCGTTTTCGAGCTGAACGTAGATCGCTTTGAATTCCTGCTCGATCTCGTGAGCATCCTCAAGCAAGCTTTGAATTTGTTTCTCAGTTAGTCGTACGACAGTCGCCATTGTTCGCCTCCATTGAATGGAAAAATGGGCGGGGCCGTTGTCGGTTCCAACGAGGGCGAGAGCGCAGAGGCTATTCAGGCAGCACGAAGCTCAAGCCAATCGATCCTTGCGCCTGCCAAATCACGCGACACGGTTCAAGTCGATGCGAGAAGAGTAGATAGCAGTCAGCGGCGACCTTAGTTTCTTCATCCAGGCGAACTCGAGCACCACCGGATGATTGCTCAATAATCGTCCCGGCTGCGCGCAGAAGCCCGTCACCCCAGACGAGCGTCGCTGGCAATCGCACTCTATCTCGTTCTTGGTCGCGCCGGTCGTTTTTCATGGACGACTGATTTGGGCCGAGTCGGCGAACGAGAAGCTAACGCAGTGACTAAAATTGTATCTTTATCGCTCTATCCACAGTGTTGAATTCTACTAAAGTGATGTTAAATATAAGGAATTATGCTCTTGTGTAAATCTTGCGCCGTTGATTGAGGATACCGATTGCGTTCTAAGTAATTGGAACCGAACGCGCGCCACTTCGTTTTTCGACTGCAGGCACCTCCCTCCCTGCGACCTCCAGTAGTCCCCGGTTCATGCACACAAGGCCGGGGACTTTTTTTTGTCTTGAGGGCATGGAGACGATTTGGAACTCCGCCATCGCTGCTGAGTTAGAGGTATAGCAAGGGCCGCACCGCAGGGGGTGCCAGATGAAATCGCAAATTCGAATTCTCATTCTGATACTGAGCGCGGTGTCGAACACTGGCTTGGCTGGTGCTGCTGAGCCTATTGCGGTGCCCATATCCACCTCTGCTTCTTTGCCTATCTACGATGAAGCCGACTTTGATTGGTCTGGACTCTACGCCGGGATCAGTGCTGGCCCTGTGCTCGATAATGACGGTGGAGCGTTAGCGCTGGGTGCGCAGCTTGGCATTCAAACCCAGTTCGACTTTTACTTAGTTGGAGCGGAAGTTGCCGTCCGTGGGCTTCCTGGCACCACAGGTCATGACGCTATGGCCTATGGTGAGATCCTTGGCAGGGCAGGGGTTATCGCGACTGATAGCCTACTCGTGTACACAGCAGCCGGGTACGGGCTGGATTTGGGACCTCAGCCAAACCAACAAGTCCTATTAGGCGGCGGGCTCGAAATTCCGATTTCGGACTCGGTTTCCTTGGGTGCGCAATATCTCCGTGGTGTCCCGATCTCCGGTGGGGAGCCCACGAATCTGATCACTTTTGGCGCTAATTGGCATTTTTGATCAAAGTGATAACGAATCTTAAATGAATGCGCGCGGCGGCGTGCGTTCGAATGTTGCAAACAGGGCGGAAATGTGTCACTAGTGTGATCTGCCGCCCTATTGTGCTGCGCCATCTGGCTGCAAGGGGTGTGGATGGACGCAAAAGCTAGGATTTGTCTCAAATTGGAGCGAATCCGTAGTTTCTTTGCAACACCATGGGCCAATTGGTCATGGATTCTTAGCCTCACTGGCTAAAATGCGCTTTGACGCACTTGTATCTTCCCTCTGTCTGAGTCATTTACAGGGCGACTACGGTTAACTCTATTGGGAGTGCAAGATATGTTTGTACGTTCTCTGGCTATCGGCGTTTCGGCCGCAGCTCTTATGGTTGGTGGCGCTCAGGCAGCTGACCTCATCATCCCAACCACCCCACAGCCAATCATCGAAACCTCTTCGGGTTTTGATTGGGAAGGTATCTATGCTGGTGCTCGCGTTGGCGGCCAGTGGGTTGGTACTCAGCAGTACGGTAACGCAGGTCGTATCGACACCACCAATGGTGTTCTCGGCGTTGCAGCTGGCGTGAACTTCATTCCAATGGACCCAGTTCTGGTTGGTCTTGAAGTGACCGGTGACTGGCTCTGGAACGACTCGTACTCGTCCGGTGAATTCTTCGCTAACCTCCGCGTTGGTGCTGTCGTAACCGACAACGCACTCGTATACGCAATCGGTGGCGTTGGCTTCCAGGCTCGTGAAGGCGTTGACAATGCTGGTATCTACCAGCTCGGCGCTGGCGTTGAATTCGCTGTAACCGACGCAGTAACCGTTCGCGGTGAAATCGTTGGTCAGGGCGCATTCGACAAGAATGGCTCGGACGACTTCTTCCGTGCGACCAAGGCAACCGTTGGTGCCTTCTACCACTTCTAAGCCAAGATAACGTATCGGGGCGCTTCGCGCGCTCCGATGCTTTACTTGCACCCAATTCGGCGGACCGCTCGCGCGGTTCGCCGTTTTGTTTTTTAGGGTGCCCTACACTAACGAGCGGTGCGTAAAACGCTCGCGAGAAAATTGGTACATGTGATCGATTCTCTTCGGCTTGAGATTTCGGCCTGTCGTTGCCCGTTTAGGGGCTGAATGGTGCTCGGCTAGTGCAATATAATGCAGTCGGCTGGGAGAGATTTGCCGGTCAATGCGACAAATTGCACTGGCTAATGCCAGAGAAACTGCACTAATTTCCAGTATTCGACAGTAGTCCGATTACATGATTGTGGTGGTCATGTTTTCTTTCCCTTGAAACAGGATGGGGGAAGGTCTAATCGGTTTCGCATCACCGGCGTGTCGGTACACTCGCCCCAATTGCGATGCTACCCGCATGCCAAACGGCCGCCCTGGCCGGAACACAGTTTTTAGGCTGCTCGCATGACTGATTTGCTCAGCGATTATTTGCCCATTGTTATCTTCATCGCCTTGTCGGGCCTTATCGGCGCGGCATTGCTGATTGCGCCATTCTTGATCGCCGTTAAACGTCCCGACCCTGAAAAGGTGTCGGCTTTCGAAGCTGGCTTCGAGGCGTTCAGCGACGCGCGCATGAAGGTTGATGTGCGTTTTTATCTGGTCGCGATTCTGTTCATCATTTTTGACCTCGAAGTCGCCTTCCTCTTTCCTTGGGCTGTAGCCTTCCGGGATGTCGGTTGGTTCGGTTTTTGGTCGATGATGGTTTTCCTCGCGGTGCTGACCATCGGGTTTATTTACGAATGGAGTAAGGGAGCTCTCGAATGGGATTGAGCCACGCAGATACCACGCTGGTTACGCCCCGTCCGACAGGTGCTCTGGACCCGGCGACGGGCAGGGCAGTTGGTGCTGACGATCCGTTCTTTGTCGGCGTGAACAACGAGCTGGCCGACAAGGGCTTCCTTGTGACCACGGTCTCTCAATTGATCACTTGGGCGCGCACTGGTTCGCTGATGTGGATGCAGACAGGTCTGGCTTGTTGCGCTGTCGAGATGATGCAGATGTCCATGCCGCGCTATGACGTGGAGCGCTTCGGTACGGCGCCCCGTGCGTCGCCGCGCCAGTCGGACGTTCTGATCGTCGCCGGTACGCTGACGAACAAAATGGCGCCCGCTCTGCGCAAGGTCTATGACCAGATGCCCGAGCCGCGCTACGTCATTTCCATGGGCAGTTGCGCCAATGGCGGCGGCTACTACCACTATTCCTATTCGGTCGTTCGCGGTTGCGATCGCATTCTGCCCGTAGACGTCTACGTTCCAGGCTGCCCGCCCACTGCTGAAGCGCTGCTCTACGGCATTCTTCTTTTGCAAAAGAAGATCCGCAGAGACGGCACGATCGAAAGATAAGGGCAGGGTCATGGACGAAACTGAAATTTTGGACACTGCCGTCGTTGTGGACCCGCAAGTCGCACTGGGGGAATATATCGCCGCATCTCTGGGAGACGCAGTGATTGGCTTTGACGTCGCTTTCGGGGATCTGACGGTTTCCATAGCGAAGGATGCCGTTGTAGATGTCGCGCGGTTTCTGCGCGATGACGCAAAATGTCGCTTCATCTCTTTTGTGGATGTCTGCGGCGCGGACTATCCAGAACGCGAACAGCGGTTTGACGTGGTTTACCACTTGCTGAGTCCGCACCTTAATCAGCGTATCCGGTTCAAGCTGCAGACGGACGAGAATAGCCTTGTGCCGTCGATTTGCGACGTGTTCGCCGGGGCAAACTGGTTCGAGCGCGAGGTCTATGACCTCTACGGCGTTTTGTTCTCAGATCACCCCGATTTGCGTCGCATCCTCACCGACTACGGTTTTGACGGCAATCCGCTGCGCAAGGACTTCCCGCTCACCGGCTTTGTAGAAGTTCGCTACGACGAAGAGCGTCGTCGCGTTGTCTATGAGCCGGTTAAGCTCGCGCAGGAATTTCGTGCGTTTGATTACCTGTCACCATGGGAAGGCACGGACTATGTGCTGCCCGGCGACGAAAAGGCGAAGAACTGATGAGCGAAGTAGACGTTCGCAACTTCACGCTAAACTTCGGCCCTGTGCACCCTTCGGCGCACGGTGTGCTGCGTATGATCTTGGAGCTCGACGGTGAAATCGTTGAGCGCGTTGATCCCCATATCGGCCTGCTGCACCGCGGAACTGAAAAGCTAATCGAGCACAAGACCTATCTGCAGGGACTGCCGTATTTCGATCGCCTGGACTATGTGGCGCCGATGAACCAGGAGCACGCCTATGTGCTGGCAGTTGAACGCATGCTCGGCATCGAAGTGCCTCGCCGTGGCCAGCTTATTCGTGTCCTGTTTGCCGAAATCGGCCGCTTGCTCGCCCATTTGATGAACGTGACCACGCAGGCCATGGACATTGGTGCGCTCACGCCCCCTGTTTGGGGGTTTGAACAGCGCGAAAAGCTGATGATTTTTTATGAGCGCGCATCGGGCGCTCGTATGCATGCCGCCTACTTCCGTCCTGGTGGTGTGCATCAGGATCTGCCGCAGGCGTTGGTCGATGATATCGGCCAATTCTGCAAGGATTTCATTCAGCCACTCGAAGACATTGACCGCCTTCTCACCAACAACCGCATCTTTAAGCAGCGTAACGTCGATATCGGTGTTGTCCCGCTCGAAGAAGCTTGGGGGCGTGGGTTCTCGGGGGTCATGGTTCGTGGTTCGGGCGCTGCTTGGGATTTGCGCAAGGCACAGCCTTACGACGCCTATGCCGAAATGGATTTCGACATCCCAACTGGCCAGAATGGGGACTGCTACGACCGCTATCTCGTCCGTATGGAAGAGATGCGTCAGTCGACCCGCATTATGGCGCAGTGCGTTGATAAGCTGAACGCTCCGGACGGGAAGGGGCCAGTGGCCTCTACTGATGGTAAGGTCGTTCCGCCTAAGCGCGGTGAGATGAAGCAATCGATGGAAGCGCTCATCCATCACTTCAAGCTCTACACCGAAGGGTTCAAGGTACCTGCCGGTGAAATCTATGCCGCCGTCGAAGCGCCAAAGGGCGAGTTCGGCGTTTATCTGGTGTCTGATGGCACCAACAAACCCTATCGTTGTCACATTCGTGCGCCGGGCTTTGCCCATCTAAGCGCCATGGATTACCTGTGCCGTCACCACATGCTGGCTGACGTTACGGCAATTCTCGGATCGATCGACGTTGTGTTCGGAGAGGTTGATCGCTGATGTCGGTGCGTCGCCTTGCGGAAGAGTCGGTACAGCCGGCAAGTTTCGCCTTTACTGCAGAAAATCAGGTCTGGGCTGAAAAGCGCATTGGCCTCTATCCCGCGGGACGCCAGCAATCAGCTGTGATCCCTCTGTTGATGCGTGCCCAAGAGCAGGATGGCTGGGTCACTCGCGCCACGATCGAAAAGATCGCTGAAATGCTTGGCATGCCCTATATCCGGGTGCTCGAAGTCGCCACCTTCTATACTCAGTTCCAGCTGCAGCCTGTGGGCACACGTGCTCATATTCAGGTCTGTGGCACCACGCCTTGCATGCTGCGCGGCGCAGAAGGACTGATCGAAGTTTGTAAGAACAAGATCCACCACGAACCGCACCACCTCAACGAAGACGGCACGCTGTCTTGGGAAGAAGTGGAATGCGCTGGCGCGTGTGTGAACGCACCAATGGTTGCGATCTTCCAAGACACCTACGAGGATTTGACGCCGGAACGCCTCGAAGAAATCATCGACGCTTTCCATGCTGGTCGTGCTGACACGATCAAGCCAGGCACCCAGATCGATCGTCTGAACGCTGCGCCTGCTTCAGGCTTGGTTGTTCTCACTGAGGAGCCAACTGCCAAGCGCGAAAAGTTCGTACCGCCTCCGGCTCCAGACGCTCCAGCAGCCGTGCCCGCCGCTGGTGCCGCGCCGCAAGCGCCGACTACGGCCGCGCAGCCCAAGAACATCGCGCCTGAGGCGGCACCTGCGCTCAAGGGTGCGCCTGTTGAGGCCAAAGTTTCGACCGCTCAGGCCGAAAAGGACCGTAAAGACGCTGCTGTCTCAGCAGGGGCAGACGGCAAGCCGAACACAGCAATGCGTGAAGGCGCCACCGGCGCTGAATCGTCAGCAGGCAAGGTCGACGGCGGCAAAGGCGTTGGAAGCGACAACGAGCCTGCTGTGGTTGCAGCCTCCGCTAACCCCAAAGAAGTCACTCCGAATGCTGAGAAGGGCGGCGTGATGCCACTCTTTGTGGCTCCCTCGGGCGCTGCGGATGATCTCAAGCTTATCTCCGGTGTCGGCCCCGTCATCGAAAGCAAGCTCAACGCGCTTGGCGTGACCCGTTATGATCAGGTTGCCGCTTTCAGCGACGAGGATTTTGCCAAGGTTGAAGCTGCACTGTCCTTCCCCGGCCGTGCCCAGCGCGACAATTGGAAAGGTCAGGCTGAGGCTTTGGCCAAGGGCGGGATTGAAGAATATCGGCGTGTCTTCGGGAAGGATCCCCGTTGATGGCTGATGGCAAAGTTGACCTAAGCAAGCTGACCATGGTCGAAATCCTCCTTCTGGTGGCATTCGCGATTATGGGGACAGCTATAGTCTCAGGTCTCGGGATCGTCGCAGGCATTCAGCTCGATGGGCTGGTTGCTGCGGTGATTGGGGCGGTCATCGGTATGACCGCCTGGTGGTTTTATGTAGTGAAGCGGAAAGCTGATCATCATGCTCGCTGACAAGGATCGCATTTTCACCAACCTCTACGGCCGCCACGACTGGCGTCTGGAAGGCGCGCGGAAACGTGGCGCTTGGGTTGGCACTAAGGAATTTATCGAGTCCGGGCGTGACTGGATCACCAATGAAGTGAAGGCCTCTGGCCTACGCGGTCGTGGTGGTGCAGGCTTCCCGACGGCACTCAAATGGACCTTCATGCCAAAGGTCAATGACGGCCGGCCACACTATCTTCTGGTGAACGCCGACGAATCCGAACCGGGCACATGTAAGGACCGCGAAATCCTGCGCCACGATCCGCACCACCTGATTGAAGGGTGTTTGTTGGCGGCGCGCGCCATGGATGCGCACCTCGCGTTTATCTATGTGCGCGGCGAGTTCATCCGTGAGCGTCAAAACCTCGAACATGCTGTGCAGGAGGCCTATGACGCCAAGCTGATCGGCAAGGATAATATCCACGGTTGGGACTTGGATATCATCGTCCACCACGGCGCAGGTGCTTACATCTGCGGCGAAGAAACGGCGTTGATGGAAAGCCTAGAGGGCAAGAAGGGGCAGCCACGCCTCAAGCCGCCATTCCCAGCGGGTATGGGCGTTTATGGCAACCCAACTACTGTCAATAACGTGGAATCCATCGCCGTAGTGCCGGAAATTCTCCGTCGTTCCGGCGCTTGGTTCGCCAATATCGGCCGCGCCAATAACACGGGCACCAAGCTCTTCATGGTTTCGGGGCACGTCAACAATCCCTGTACCTTTGAAGAAGCCTTGGGTGAGAACTTCAAGGACATCATCGAAAAGCACTGCGGCGGCATCCGCGGCGGTTGGGATAATTTCCTTGCAGTGATCCCGGGCGGTGCCTCGTGTCCGATCGTGCGGGCCGAAAACATGATGGACACCATCATGGACTTCGACGGTCTTCGTGAGAAGAAGTCGAGCTTCGGAACCGGCGGCATGATCATCATGGATAAGTCGACCGATGTAGTGAAAGCCATCTGGCGCATTTCGGCTTTCTTCAAGCACGAAAGCTGCGGCCAGTGCACGCCATGCCGAGAAGGCACAGGCTGGATGATGCGCGTTCTTGGCCGAATGGTTGAAGGCCGTGCACAAAAGCGCGAAATCGACATGCTGTTTGAAGTCACCAAGCAAATCGAAGGGCACACAATCTGTGCGCTCGGCGACGCTGCGGCCTGGCCTGTTCAGGGCTTGATCCGTAATTTCCGTGACGTCATCGAAGCGCGCATCGATCAATATACCTGGTCTTCGACCAGCGACGGCGCTGTGCCGTCGATTGCCGCGGAGTAAGCCGATGGCTCAGATCAAAGTCGACGGTACTCTCGTCGAAGTCCCTGACTACTTCACACTCATGCAAGCCGCTGAGGCAGCAGGCGCGGAAATTCCACGATTCTGCTTCCACGAACGTTTGTCTGTGGCCGGCAACTGCCGCATGTGTCTGGTCGAAGTTAAGGGTGGGCCGCCAAAGCCACAGGCCTCTTGCGCCATGGCGGTCAAGGACTTGCGTCCAGGCCCCAATGGTGAACCGCCAGAAATGTTCACCAACACGCCGATGGTCAAAAAGGCCCGCGAAGGCGTGATGGAATTCCTTCTGATCAACCACCCGCTAGATTGCCCGATTTGCGATCAGGGCGGCGAGTGCGATCTGCAGGATCAGGCCATGGCCTATGGTGTCTCTGGTTCGCGCTTCTTTGAGAACAAGCGCGCAGTCGAAGACAAGTACATGGGCCCGCTGATCAACACAGTGATGAACCGCTGCATTCACTGCACGCGCTGCGTTCGCTTCACCACAGAAGTGGCGGGCATTTCTGAACTCGGCCTCATCGGTCGTGGCGAAGACGCAGAAATCACTCCGTATCTGGAACGTGCACTAACCAGCGAAATGCAGGGCAATGTCATCGACCTTTGTCCTGTTGGTGCGCTCACCTCCAAGCCCTACGCTTTCCATGCGCGTCCTTGGGAACTGAACAAGACCGAGTCCATCGACGTGATGGACGCTGTCGGTTCGGCCATTCGCGTCGACTCTCGTGGTCGCGAAGTGATGCGCATTCTTCCGCGCATCAACGAAGCGATCAACGAGGAATGGATTTCGGACAAGACCCGTTTCATCTGGGATGGCCTCAAGAGCCAACGGCTTGATCGTCCTTATGTCCGCAAGAACGGCAAGCTCCAGCCCACAAGCTGGGACGAAGCGCTGTCGGCAGTTGCTGGCAAGATCAAAAAGGCCGGTAACAAGGTCGGTGCGATTGCGGGGGATCTCGCAGCGGTCGAAGAAATGTATGCCCTCAAGGGCCTGCTAGCTTCCATCGGCTCTGGCATGACCGACGTTCGTCCGGCCATGTCCGGCATTGATCCGTCCATGCCGCGCTCGGCCTATATCTTCAACCCGACCATCGCCGGGATCGAAGAGGCCGATGCTATTCTGATCATCGGCGCCAACCCGCGCCATGAAGCAGCTGTTCTGAATTCGCGTATTCGTAAGACTTGGCGCGCCAAGGGTCTTCCAATCGCCGTCATCGGTGATCAGCCAGACCTGAACTATGATTACACCTATCTCGGTGCTGGTTTTGAGACCTTGGCCGACCTCGCATCCGGTAACGGTGCGTTTGCCAATACCCTGGCTTCTGCCCAGCGTCCGCTTATTATTGTTGGCGAAGGTGCAGTGTCGAACGCTGAAGGTGGCAAACAAATCGGTCGCGATGTCATCGCACTAGCCGCCAAGTTGGCGACTGGCGCGAACGTCGCCGAAGGCTGGAATGGCTTTGCGCTTCTGCACAATGCGGCAAGCCGCGTTGGTGGTCTCGACATCGGCTTCGTGCCGCATGACGGCGGCGTTTGCTCAGCTGACCAGATCGCTCTGGCAGGCAAGGGCGAACTCGATGTGCTCTTCCTGCTGGGTGCAGACGAATACGACACTTCCGCCATGGGTAAGGCATTCGTGGTCTACATCGGCTCGCATGGTGACAAGGGGGCCCATCGCGCCGACGTCATTCTGCCGGGTGCGACCTATACCGAAAAGTCTGGTACTTATGTGAATACCGAAGGGCGCGTGCAGGTCACCACCCGTGCAGTGTTCCCGCCCGGCGATGCGAAGGAAGATTGGGCCATTATCCGTGCGCTCTCGGGCGCCATCGGGCAGGCTCTGCCGTATAATTCGCTGACCCAGCTGCGCGCGGCGATCTATGCTGAATTCCCGCATCTGGCCAAGATTGACCAGATCACTCCGGGCTCGGTGAAAGATGTCGCCAAGCTCGCCAAGGCCACTAAGACCAAGTCGGCACCGCTTTCGAGCATCAAGACCGACTTCTACCTCAGCAATCCGATCGCGCGGTCCTCCGCCGTCATGGGCGAATGCGCGGCGATGGCTGCTGGCCTGCGTCAGGCAGCGGAGTAGGGGAGCACAATGGACTTTATTCTTTCGGCCCTCGATTACCTGCTTGGCATCCCTGTCCTCGGATGGGGTGTGCACATCGGTTTCGTCTACAAGGCACTTCTGCTTCTCGTTGGTCTGCTGCTCTTCACGGCCTTTATCCTCTTGGGCGACCGTAAGGTCTGGGCTGCCGTTCAGCTGCGCCGTGGTCCCAATGTTGTTGGTCCCTTCGGTCTCTTCCAATCCTTTGCGGACTTGCTCAAGTTTGCGTTCAAGGAAGCCATTATTCCGGCGGGCGCAGACAAGGTACTGTTCATCGCCGCGCCCCTGATCACCGCCACTCTGGCTCTTGCGGGTTGGGCCGTTGTCCCCGTCGCTGACGGGTGGGCCATGGCCGACATCAACATCGGGATCCTGTACCTACTCGGTATTTCCTCCCTTGGTGTTTATGGCGTGATCATTGGTGGTTGGGCGTCCAACTCCAAATATCCATTCCTCGGTGCACTTCGTTCTGCAGCGCAGATGGTGTCCTACGAAGTCTCCATCGGCCTCGTTATCATCACCGTTCTGCTGTGCGTGGGCTCGCTCAACCTCAACGACATCGTCCAGGCGCAATCCGAGATGGGGATCGCCCATGCTCTAGGCGTGCCGTGGCTCTCGTTCCTGAATTGGTTCTGGATCCCGCTCTTCCCGATGTTCGTAGTGTTCTACATCTCGGCTCTAGCAGAAACCAACCGGCCGCCATTCGATATGGCCGAAGGTGAATCCGAACTCGTTGCCGGTTTTATGACCGAGTATTCCTCCACCCCGTACCTGCTGTTCATGTTGGGCGAATACATTTCGATCCTTCTGATGTGCGCCATGACCACCATCCTCTTCATGGGTGGCTGGGCATCACCGATCGATTTGCCACCGTTCACCTGGATTCCGGGTGTGGTGTGGTTCTTCCTCAAAGTGTCCTTTGTCTTCTTCTTCTTCGCCATGGCCAAGTCGATTGTGCCCCGCTATCGCTATGACCAGCTGATGCGGATCGGTTGGAAACTGTTCCTTCCGCTGTCACTGATCATGGTTGTTATCGTAGCTTTTGTACTTCAGCTCACCGGCTGGGGCTGGCACGGGGGAGCCGTCTAATGCGCGCCTCGCAGATCCTCAACACGCTTCTTCTGAGAGAGTTCGTCTCGGCCTTCTTCTTGGCCATGCGCTACTTCTTCTCGCCGAAGCCAACCATCAACTACCCCTTCGAGAAGGGTGCTGTGTCGCCTCGTTTCCGCGGTGAGCATGCGTTGCGCCGTTATCCCAATGGGGAAGAACGCTGCATCGCCTGCAAGCTGTGCGAAGCCATTTGCCCGGCACAGGCAATTACCATCGAAGCCGGTCCACGCCAGAACGACGGTACTCGCCGTACCGTTCGCTATGACATCGACATGGTGAAGTGCATCTACTGCGGCTTCTGTCAGGAAGCCTGCCCGGTGGACGCAATCGTGGAAGGCCCGAACTTCGAATTTGCAACTGAAACGCGTGAAGAGCTCTACTTTGACAAAGCGAAGCTCTTGGCCAATGGAGATCGTTGGGAGCGCGAAATCGCCGCCAACATCTCTGCTGACGCGCCGTATCGCTGAGAGGGAAGAGCATGACACTTCCATTGTTCTTCTTTTACCTGTTTGCGGCGGTGACCATCGCCTCCGCATTCATGGTGATTTCTGCCCGCAATCCGGTTCACGCCGTGCTGTTCCTCATTCTTGCTTTCGTGAACGCCGCAGGGCTGTTCATGCTGGCGGGGGCTGAATTCCTCGCGCTGATCCTCATCGTTGTCTATGTGGGCGCTGTCGCGGTTCTCTTCCTCTTCGTTGTGATGATGATCGACGTCGATTTCGCGCAGATGCGCCAGGGCATGCTTCAATACGCGCCTATTGGCGTGGTTGTTGGAGTGGTTCTGCTGCTCGAGCTTCTCCTAGTGGCGGGCAGCGCATTTATCGCTCCTGCTGTTGGGACGACCTCTGCGCTGCCAATTAACGACGCTATCGATAACACTCGTGCCATCGGGCAGGTGCTCTACACGCGCTATGTCTTCCTGTTCATGGGAGCAGCGGCTGTGCTGTTGGTTGCCATGATCGGCGCGATTGTACTGACACTGCGCCATCGTCCGGGCATCAAGCGTCAGAGCACTGCGGCGCAGCTGGCGCGTGACCCGAGCAACACGCTCAAGGTCAACAAAGTTAAAACTGGTCAGGGACTGTAGGGGGTTAACATGGGCTTGGGTATCGGGCTCGGTCATTTCCTGACCGTTGCAGCCATTCTCTTCACACTCGGCGTTTTCGGGATTTTCCTGAACCGCCGGAATATCATCACCATCCTGATGTCGGTCGAATTGATCCTTTTGGCCGTGAACCTGAATTTGGTGGCATTCAGCGCGCATCTGCATGACCTGCAGGGTCAGATTTTTGCGCTGATGATCCTCACCGTTGCCGCAGCCGAGTCTGCGATCGGTCTGGCAATCATCGTCATCTTCTACCGTAATCGCGGCACCGTTGCCGTCGAAGACGCTAACTTGATGAAGGGCTAAGAGCACCCGCTATGATCATTCAAGCGATTGTTTTTCTTCCCCTCATTGGGGCGCTGATCGCCGGACTACTCGGTCGACAGATAGGCCACAGGGTCAGTGAATATCTAACGACTGCACTGCTGCTGATCGCGGCCGTATTGAGTTGGATCGTCTTCATTCCGGTCGCCTTTGGCGACGGTTTGGTAGGCGCTGTGAGCGATGGCCACTCATCTGTGGTCAAGGTTGAGGTCATGCGTTGGATCCAGGTCGGTGACATGGATCTGCGTTGGATCCTGCGTGTCGACACGCTCACGGCCATTATGCTGGTCGTCGTGAACACCGTTTCGGCCCTCGTGCACCTGTACTCGATTGGTTACATGCACGAAGATCCGCATCGTTCGCGCTTCTTCGCCTATCTCTCATTGTTCACCTTCGCCATGTTGATGCTGGTGACAGCCGACAACTTCCTGCAGATGTTTTTTGGCTGGGAAGGCGTTGGTCTTGCGTCCTATTTGCTCATTGGTTTCTGGTACACTAAGCCAAGCGCAAATGCGGCCGCAATGAAGGCATTCGTGGTCAACCGTGTGGGTGACTTCGGCTTCGCGCTCGGCATTTTCGGTTCGTTCTTCGTGCTCGGTCACATCGATTTTGATGGTGCCTTCAACGCGGTCGGTGAGTTCGGAACTACCGGACTGCCAGTTTTCAACTTCTTGTCGTGGCAAGTCGACGCCATGACCGTGATCTGCCTGTTGCTCTTCGTTGGCGCGATGGGCAAGTCGGCGCAGTTCCTGCTTCACACCTGGTTGCCTGATGCGATGGAAGGTCCGACTCCTGTGTCGGCGCTTATCCACGCGGCAACCATGGTGACGGCTGGCGTGTTCATGGTCGCGCGTTTGTCGCCGATGTTTGAGACCTCGCCGACTGCGCTCACAGTGATCATCGTCGTCGGTGCCATTACTGCTTTCTTTGCGGCCACGGTTGGTCTCGTTCAGAACGACATCAAGCGCGTCATCGCTTACTCGACCTGTTCGCAGCTCGGTTACATGTTTGTGGCGCTTGGGGTAGGGGCCTACTCGGCCGGTGTTTATCACCTCTTCACCCACGCCTTCTTCAAGGCTCTGCTGTTCTTAGGGGCTGGTGCGGTCATTCATGCCATGCACCACGAGCAGGACATGCGCTACATGGGTGGACTGCGGAAGAAGATCCCCATCACCTATTGGATGATGATGATTGGTACTCTTGCGCTTACCGGTGTCGGCATTCCCGGCACAAACTTCGGCTTTGCAGGGTTCTTCTCGAAGGACGCCATCATCGAAAGCGCATACGCCTTCGGCGGCAACGTCGGGTCCTTTGCCTTCTGGATGCTCGTCATCGCGGCGCTGTTCACGAGCTTCTACTCGTGGCGCCTCGTTCACCTGACCTTCCATGGGTCGCCGCGTGAAAATCCACATGCGCACCACGACGATCATGCGCATGATGATCACCACGGCCACCATGGTTCCGCCTACGACAACGCCCATGAAGCGCCAACTGTTATGCTTGTTCCGCTTTACGTTCTTGCCGTGGGCGCGGTATTGGCTGGCTTTGTGTTCTACGGAATGTTCTTCCACGACGTGGAGCATATCCAGCACTTCTTCGCTGGCTCGATCTATGTCGATGAGCAGATTATTGACGATGCCCACCATGTTCCGACTTGGGTCAAGTGGAGCGCAACCATTGCAATGATCACCGGCTTCGTCGCCGCTTGGTACATGTACATCAAGCGCCCAGACATGCCGGGTCGTGTGGCTGCGACCAACCCAGGGCTTTACAAGTTCCTCTTGAACAAGTGGTACTTCGACGAGCTCTACAACTTCATTTTCGTACGACCGGCGGTTTGGATCGGTAACGCGGTCTGGAAGGGCTTTGACGATTGGCTGATCGACAGCAAACTCACCGAAGGCCTGGGTCGTCGCGTGCAGAATGTCACCAGCTGGGTCGTTAAGCTCCAGTCCGGCTATCTTTATCACTATGCATTCGCGATGCTGATTGGTGTTGCCTTGCTGCTGACCTGGGCCATTACGGCCGGGGGGCTACTCTGATGACCTTTGCCAATTCTATTCTCACGATACTGACTTGGCTGCCGGCACTTGGCGCAGCCCTGCTCCTGCTCACGCCAAAGACCTCGGTCAGTGCGATCCGTTGGATCGCCTTGACCGTAACTCTTCTGGTTCTCGTCGGGGCGCTCGCGCTCTGGCAGAGCTTTGATACGTCAAACGCTGGTTTCCAATTCGTGGTCAACACCCCGTGGATCGGAGACAGCATTGGCTATCGCGTCGGCGTTGACGGCATCTCGGTGCTGTTCGTCGTGCTAACCGCACTGCTTATGCCATTCGCCATTCTCGCGAGTTGGGAAGTAGATACCCGCGTCAAGGAATACATGCTTGTCTTCCTTGTGCTGGAAACGCTGATGATCGGGGTCTTCACGACCCTCGATCTGGCCATGTTCTACGTCTTCTTCGAAGGCACGCTGCTGCCGATGTTCCTGATCATCGGCATCTGGGGCGGTTCGGCTCGCATTCAGGCGGCGTATAAGTTCTTCTTCTACACCTTCGTAGGCTCGGTCTTCATGCTTGTGGCTATGATGGCCATGTATTGGGACGCAGGCACCACCGACATCATGGTTCTTCTGAACCACGGCTTCCCGTCGGAAATGCAGCCTTGGCTCTGGATTGCCTTCTTCGCATCCCTGGCTGTGAAAATGCCAATGTGGCCGTTCCACCGTTGGTTGCCGGAAGCGCACGTGCAGGCACCAACAGCCGGTTCTGTCATTCTGGCGGCAATCCTTCTGAAACTTGGCGGTTACGGCTTCCTCCGTTTCTCCCTCCCAATGTTCCCCGAGGCTTCGGCTCAGTTCGCGAATTTTGTCTTCATTCTCTCGGTTGCTGCAATCATCCTGACCTCACTGGTCGCATTGGTTCAGACCGACATTAAGAAACTGATCGCTTACTCTTCCGTGGCGCACATGGGCTTTGTCACCATGGGCATCTTTGCTGGCAACGCTCTGGGTATCCAAGGCGCCATGTTCCAGATGATTTCGCACGGCTTTGTTTCCGGCGCGCTCTTCCTCTGCGTAGGCGTCATTTATGATCGCATGCACACCCGGGAGATCTCAGCTTATGGTGGTCTCGTCGAACGCATGCCGCGTTACGCCTTTGCTTTCATGGTCTTCACCATGGCCAATGTTGGCCTCCCGGGTACTTCTGGTTTCGTCGGTGAATTCCTCACCATGGTCGGCGTGTTCCAGGTCAACACTTGGGTTGCTTTCGGTGCTGCAACTGGCGTCATCTTCTCGGCCGCCTATGGCCTGTGGCTCTATCGCCGGGTAATTTTCGGCGCGTTGACGAAGGATAGTCTCAAGGGAATCTTGGACCTCAACCTGCGCGAAAAGATCATGCTTTACCCCATGATCGTGCTCACGCTGGTGTTCGGTTTCTATCCTGCACCAATCCTCGACACGACCGCAGCGGCCGTGGACAAACTTGTGGCGCAGTATTCGACCGCCGTTGGCCGTGATGTGGCCGTGGATCAGGCCGATGCGCGTGTCACCCTGGACTATGTAGCACCCGCAGATGGTGCCGCTGAACCGGCTCCGGCCGCCTCAGCATCGCACTAGGAGACTGACGTGAACTCAGACATTACCGATTTCGCGAGCCTTGCTCCTGCCTACCCAGAGATGATCATCTCGGTCGGCGTGCTGGTGCTGTTGCTCTTGGGCGTGTTCGTCAACAAGGAGCGGTCCGCACTGGTCTCTTGGCTGGCAATTGCTTTGCTCGCCGGGACTGCGCTCTTAACAGCGTTCCAGAACGCCGATGGTATCGTCTTCAATGGCCTCTTCATGGCCGACAGTTTTGGTCGGTTCATGAAGGTTCTGGTGCTTGGCTCGTCCGCTTTGGCGCTGGTGTTGGCCGTGTCTAACGCCGAAGAGAACGGTGTCCATAAATACGAATATTCTATTCTGGCGGTTCTTGCGACGCTGGGCATGATGATCATGGTTTCAACCAATGATCTGATGTCGCTCTACATTGGTCTCGAGCTGCAGGCACTTTCCATCTACGTGATGGCAGCGATCAAGCGCGACGATCCACGTGCGTCCGAAGCGGGCCTGAAATATTTCGTTTTGGGCGCTCTGTCTTCGGGGATGCTGCTCTACGGCGCGTCGCTGATTTACGGCTTTACCGGCCATACCAATCTGCAGGAAATCGTCCGCGCCATAGCCATCGAAGGCCGTTCCATCGGTCTTATCTTTGGCGTTGTCTTTGTGCTGGCAGGCATTGCCTTCAAAATTTCGGCCGTGCCATTCCACATGTGGACCCCCGACGTCTACGAAGGTGCACCGACACCAGTTACCGCCTTCATGGCGATGGCGCCAAAGGTGGCAGCAATGTCGCTCATGATCCGCCTCGTCGTCGACGCATTCTCGCCCATCACTGCCGACTGGCAGCAGATCGTTATCTTCCTCTCGATCGCCTCGATGGTCCTCGCGGCTTTTGCAGCGATCGGCCAGAAGTCTCTTAAGCGCCTTATTGCATATTCTTCGATTGGCCACGTTGGCTTTGCCCTGGTTGGCCTTTCGTCGGGTTCGCAGGTCGGCGTTGAGGGTGTGGCAATTTACATGGCGATCTATGTGTTGATGTCTGTGGGTCTTTTTGCCTGCATTCTGTCACTGCGTACAGATAAGGGCTATGTCGAAAGCATCGAAGATCTCGCTGGTGCAGCACAGACGCGTCCCTATGTGGCGGCTGTAATGCTGATTATCATGTTCTCTCTGATCGGCCTCCCGCCGCTCGCAGGGTTCTTTGCCAAGTGGCATGTCTTCCTTGCTGCTGTTGAAGCAGGGTTCTTCGTCTTGGCCGTGGTCGGTGTTCTGGCTTCGGCCGTCAGCGCCTACTATTATCTTCGTGTGGTCAAGACGATGTATTTTGATGAGCCCAAGCACCAGTTCGCTGCCGTGCCTAATGAACTCAACATCATTCTCGGTGTCAGCGCCTTCCTGCTGGTGACGTACTACTTCATCCTTGGCAATCCGCTCACCTCTGCTGCGCAGACGGCCGCGGGCAGCCTGTTCTAGGTGGCTCAGTTCTATCTGGGCGAAAAGGCCCGTTCAGCCGGCTATCGGCTAACGGGCTTTGACACTATCGGGTCCACAAATTCGGAAGCGCTCGCAGCGGCAGCTGCGGGCGATTTTGGTGGACACTGGTTCGCTTCACTACATCAATCCGCAGGGCGCGGGCGTCGTGGGCGAGAATGGTTCAATCCCTCCGGCAACCTTGCCGCTAGCCTGCTCATTATTCCTGATGCTGAACCAGATCAGATCGCCACACTCGGCTTTGTCGCCGGCGTGGCTATCGCCAGCGCATTGGATGGAATTTTGCCTCAGGGTGTTGTGAAAACCGAGAGCCATAGCGAAAATTTTGGGGAGCAAGTCGCGCTGAAATGGCCAAATGATGTGTTGGCTGGCGGCTCCAAACTCTGCGGTATTCTTCTGGAGGCGTGTAAAACGCCGTCCGGTCAGACCGCTGTTGTCATTGGTTGCGGAGTAAATGTTGTCGCGGCACCCCAAGGTGTGCCATACGCTACAGCGTCTCTTGCAGGCTTGGGATATGTCCGTAGCGCCGAAGACGTGCTTGCGGCTCTATCCGATGCTTGGGTAGGGGCCTTTGCAATCTGGGATGATGGTCGCGGTACGGCGGCGGTTCTGGAAAAATGGCGTCAATCTGCTGCTGGAATCGGCGGCCCAATCACTGTCCAACAAGACGGCGCAGTGCGACGTGGAATATTTGAGACCATCGACTCCACAGGTCGATTGATCATGCGCGACGACGACGGCGCGCGGATCACCATCACTGCGGGCGATGTGCATTTTGGGGCAACGGCCAGCGCCCGAAGCTGACCATAACGAGGTGCGAAGCGACCGACGGCCAGAGTTCGTTCGGCGTCACAGCGCTCAATAAAGGAATAAGAACCCATGGCGAAGAACCAACGGGATGAACTCGTATTTGTGCCGCTCGGTGGCGTTGGCGAGATTGGTATGAATATGGCTGCTTATGGCTTCGGCCCTGAGCGCTCCCGGAAGTGGATCGTCGTGGACTGTGGCGTAAGCTTCGGTGGTCCGGAGTTGCCGGGCATTGAGCTGATTATGGCCAACCCGGAATTTCTGGAAGAGAACGCCGACGACGTTCTGGCTCTAATCCTCACCCATAGCCACGAAGATCACTACGGCGCGGTGCTTGATCTGTGGCCCGTCTTTGACAAGCCGGTTTATGCAACACCATTCACAGCGGCCATGCTGGCCGCCAAGCGGGCAGGGGATGGCATTGTCGAAAACGTCGACATCTCCATCATGCGCCCGGGCAAAGCGTTCCAAGTTGGCCCTTTCACCATTGAGCCGATCAACGTAGCGCACTCAATTCCAGAGTCGAACGCACTACTGATCACCACCCCAGTTGGTCGTGCCCTGCATACTGGTGACTGGAAGCTTGATCCAACCCCAGTGCTCTCTGCACCGACCGATTTTGATCGCCTGCAGTCACTCCGCAACGACAGCGAACTGCCGCTGGCGCTCGTCTGTGACTCGACCAATGCGATGAAGGAAGGCGAAAGCCCCTCCGAGCAGGAAATCGGCGAGAACCTCGAAAAGCTCATTCTCGACGCTCCCCATCGTGTGTGCGTCACCACTTTCGCGTCAAACGTTGGGCGTGTGGTTTCGATCGTGCGCGCGGCCCATAAGGCAGGCCGTGAAGTTGTCCTCTCGGGTCGTTCGCTCCACCGCATCATGGGTATTGCCCGTGAACTGGGAATGCTGGAAGGCATTCCGACGTTGCACGATCAGGACATGTATCGCTCGATCCCGCGCGACAAATGCGTTCTCATCTGCACGGGTTCACAGGGCGAGGCGCGCGCCGCTATTGCTCGCATTGCGCGTGGCGATCACCCGGTTATCGACCTCAACGCTGGCGACCGGATGATCTTCTCGTCTTGGGCCATTCCGGGCAATGAGCGCGAAGTCATCGACATTCAGAACCTGCTTATCGATAAGGGCGTGGAACTGATCACCGCCAATGACGCGCTTGTTCACGTTACAGGCCACCCGCGCCGTGGCGAACTCAAGAAGCTCTATTCTTGGGTCAAGCCGGAAGTGCTCGTTCCAGTTCACGGTGAAGCTATGCACTTGGCTGCGCATGCTAAGTTGGGTCGCGCCGAAGGCATTCCCAATGTTTGCGAAGCGCGCAATGGCGATATGGTGCGGCTCTTCCCTGACCC
This sequence comes from Devosia sp. MC1541, assembly GCF_012847305.1. Taxonomy (NCBI): domain Bacteria; kingdom Pseudomonadati; phylum Pseudomonadota; class Alphaproteobacteria; order Hyphomicrobiales; family Devosiaceae; genus Devosia; species Devosia sp. MC1541. Next base: position 347,669 of record NZ_JABBDZ010000001.1, on the reverse strand, counting down.
ACTTACTATGCCTGCAGAAGTGCGCGTCGGCGAACTGTACCTCGATGGTCTAGTGCTCTGTACCCCTGACGAGTCGGGTGTCAAAGGGCGCCGCCGCTTGTCCTTCGGTGGTATGATCATCGTCAGCATGGCCGTGAACAACAACGGTCAGGTTGTCTCCGGACCCGACATTGTCATCGAAGGCCTGCCGGAAACTGACGAAGAGTCCATTGGCGAACTCGTGCACGACACCGTTCACGGCGTTATCAATTCAATGCCTCCAAAGCGTCGCCGGGATACAGAGATTTTGAACTCGGCCTTGTTCAAGGGTATACGCGGGGAAGTGAACGCGTTCTGGGGCCGTAAGCCAAACGTTTCGATCTTCGTACACCGCGTGTAACTTTATGTCGCTGCCCCGGCTCTGGGGCAGCGATCTGCTTTTGGGGTATGATATCTCCCACTAAGCCTTTCTTCTGCTCTCGGACACGGATATCTCGCCATGCAAATCGGCTCCTTACTCGCAATTTACTTCGTGGCATGGTGGATCATTTTCGTGGCGGTCGTGCCGATGGGCTCCACTAGCCTTCACGAGGTGGGCGCCAAGGTTGAGCCTGGGCATGAGCCAGGGTCGCCGGTGAAACTACAGCTGATTAAGAAGGGCTTGCTCACCACCGTAATCGCGGCTTTCGTGACCGCAGGCCTGATCTACTTGATGACCCAGACCATTGTTGCCGACTATTGGAACCGCTGAAGGCGTCACTTCGTCACTCGGCATCACAATCGTGTACTGCTTGGGGATTTCGCACACTACGTCCGGAATGAGCCACGCAAAGTTATCGTAATTACAGAGCAGAAAATTGTAGCGCGTAACTGGAGCTTCCGGTGCGCGCTATTTTCTTTATCTCTGCCATCGGAATTGATCCCGCCTGCTGACTTCGCCATGCGATAGGGTATTGGCTGATTTAGCTTTTGTTAGGGAATTTCGGTGCGTGGCCGCTCGCCGCGCTAACGTCCCCTAGCATATATGCTGTCGATCATGAGAGAACGCTTTGGATGAGGTGTAGCAGCACACCGCGAACTGATGTGTCACATTAACTAAGCGTGATATCCTACTGTTCTGCAAACAAAAAAACAGGGCCAAAGGCCCTGTTGGAAAGAGTTTAATCGACAATACGTTGGTCTTAGGCACGCTAAAAAGCGGCGGCCAACGCTCCTCCCTTGACGCTGTCGACGTCCAGCGGTTTTATTCCGCCGTAATATTATTGTTACAGAGCCTAACAATAGAATTTCGTCCTGCCAAGTAAAATCTGCATAGCTTGCATGCTTGCATCGAATGGACGAACGGGGTTTGAGTGGGCATCAACAGAACCACGAGTCGAACAGCGTATTCGGAGTAGCTATGCGCCTTTCCCGTTATTTCCTTCCGGTGCTGCGCGATGTGCCGAAGGAAGCCGAAATTGTATCGCATCGCTTGATGCTACGTGCAGGCATGATCCGTCAGCAGGCTTCTGGACTCTATTCCTGGCTGCCCGCAGGCTACAAGGTCCTGATGAAGGTCCAGCGCATCATCGAAGAAGAACAGAACCGCTCGGGTGCTGTTGAGTTGCTGATGCCGACCATTCAGTCGGCCGACCTCTGGCGTGAGTCTGGTCGTTACGATGCGTATGGCAAAGAAATGCTGCGCATCGAAGACCGTCACGAGCGTGAATTCCTCTATGGGCCGACCAATGAGGAGATGGTCACGGACATTTTCCGTACCTATGTGAAGTCATACAAGGATCTGCCGCTGAACCTCTACCACATCCAGTGGAAGTTCCGCGACGAAGTGCGCCCGCGTTTCGGCACCATGCGTAGCCGCGAGTTCCTGATGAAGGACGCCTATTCCTTCGATCTCGACAAGGACGCAGCGGTTGCCGCTTACGAACGCATGTTCGTGGCTTACCTGCGCACCTATGCTCGCATGGGGCTGACCGCCATCCCGATGCGCGCCGACACCGGCCCAATTGGTGGCGATCTCTCGCACGAATGGATCATTTTGGCAGAAACTGGCGAAAGCCAGGTCTTCTGCCACGCCGACCTTCTGCAGAAGCCAATTCCGGGCAAGGACGTGGATTTCCGTGGCGACCTCAAGCCAATCTTCAACGATTGGACTTCGCTCTACGCCGCGACCGAAGAAATGGTTGATCACGCCGAATACGAAGCCACTGTGCCGGAAGACAAGCGTGTCTCTGCCCGTGGTATCGAAGTTGGTCACATCTTCTATTTCGGCACAAAATACTCGGCCCCGATGAAGGCAAATGTCACCGGCCCGGACGGCAAGGACGTTACTGTGCACATGGGCTCGTACGGCATCGGCCTGACCCGCGTCGTTCCGGCGATAATCGAAGCTAACCACGACGAGAACGGCATCATCTGGCCGGTTTCTGTCGCCCCATTTGAAGCTGTGCTCATCAACCTCAAAAAGGGTGACGCTGACACCGACGCCGCTTGCGACAAGCTTTATGAAGAGCTTAACGCTGCTGGCCTCGATATGCTCTATGATGATCGCGATCAGCCAGCCGGCTCGAAGTTCGCGACTGCCGACTTAGTCGGCATTCCGTACCAGATCATTCTTGGACCGCGTGGCCTTAAAACCGGCGAAGTTGAGATCAAGCATCGTAAGTCGGGCGAACGTGAGACGCTGCCAATCGCAGGAGCTGTTGAGCGCCTCGTTAGCCTTATTGTACCGCAGCGGATGACCGACATTTGACCACGAGAGCCGAGGACGCAGCGACAAGCCGGCACACACGCCCGTTTGCGCGTTTCGAATGGATGATTGCTGGGCGCTATTTGCGCGCCCGCCGCAAGGAAGCTTTCATCTCCGTTATTGCCTCCCTCACCATGGTGGGGGTGGCGATAGGCGTGGCGACATTGATTGTCGTCATGTCCGTCATGAACGGGTTTCGTGGGGAGCTTCTCGACAAAATCCTCGGCCTTAATGGGCATTTCACCGCCCATCCTATCGAAAGCCAGTTCACCGACTATCAGGAGACGGTGAGCAAGATTGAAGCTGTCAACGGGGTTTCCTATGCAGTGACTTTCGTAGAGGGTCAGGTTTTGGCCAGTGGTCGCGGCGCCTCTTCAGGCGTCGTGGTCCGTGGCATGGACGAAGCCAACCTCAAAAAGCTCAATCTGCTGTACAACTCGGCAGAGCAGGGCGGTTTTGACCAATGGGATGATAGCCGCGGAGTCGCTATCGGCTATCGCCTGGCCCAACAGCTGGGCGTCGGGCTTGGTGACGAAGTGCAGATCATTAATCCCGATGGATCAATGACGCCCTTTGGCTCCACGCCGCAGATCCGCTCTTACACGGTCAATGTCGTCTACAATGTCGGCATGGTCGAGTTTGACAGCCTCTACATGTACATGCCGCTCGAGCCCGCTCAGGACTATTTCAAAATGGTCGACGAGGTGCTCAAGCCCGGGCAGGAGCCACTCGACCCGCTGGCCAGCGACGAAGAAATCGACGCTGCCTATGAGCGTATTGGTCGCGTGTCAGCTATGGAAATTTTCATCGACGACCCCGACAACATTGCCGTGATGCGCGACCGTATCGCCGCCGTCGATGGACTGCGCCCGTTAATCCTCACTGATTGGCGTCAGCGCAACGAGACGTTCTTCTCTGCCTTGCAGGTCGAACGTGTGGTGATGTTCACCATTCTCTCGATGATCATCCTCGTTGCCGCTTTCAACATCATCTCCAGCCTCATCATGCTGGTGAAGGACAAGGGTGCCGATATCGCCGTGCTGCGCACAATGGGCGCAACACGGGGTTCGATCATGCGCATCTTCTGCATTACCGGCACAGCCATTGGTTTTATTGGCACCATCACTGGCTTTTTGCTGGGCTTGGTCATTGCGTCGAATGCCGAGAATATTCGCTTGTTTATCTCCAACACATTCGGTGTGACGCTCTTCCCACCAGACGTGTTTTTCCTCTCGAGCCTGCCAAGCCGCGTTGATTACACAGAAGTCACGGTAATCGTGGTTATGGCGCTGAGCCTGAGTTTCCTCGCGACGCTCTATCCAGCTTGGCGTGCGGCCCAGTATGACCCAGTGGAGGCTTTGCGCTATGAATAAGCCTCACCTAAAACTCTCTGCTGTTCACCGTCACTACGGCGAAGGGGAGCGTTTGGTTCGCGTACTCGACGCTGCCGATCTCACGGTCGAAAGCGGCGAGCTCGTCGCCTTGGTCGCCCCTTCTGGTGCCGGCAAGTCGACCCTGCTGCATCTCTGTGGTCTTCTCGAATCCCCGCAAGAAGGGGAAGTCGAAATCATTGGGGAGAAGACCAGCCAAATGGGGGACCGCGCCCGCACGCAGTTGCGCCGTACCACTGTTGGCTATGTCTATCAGTTCCATCATCTGTTGCCAGAATTCACCGCCTTGGAGAATGTAACTCTGCCACAGTTGATCGCTGGAGTGGATCAGAAGGCGGCCGAAACTCGGGCTATGGAACTGCTCAGCCTGCTCAATGTCGGCCATCGTGCGTCGCACCGTCCGGCAGAGCTTTCCGGGGGGGAACAGCAACGTGTCGCCATCGCCCGCGCCGCAGCGAACCGTCCTCGCGTTATCCTTGCCGATGAGCCGACCGGCAACCTAGACCCTGAGACCAGCGATCTGGTGTTTGAAGCCCTCAAAAGCCTCATACGCAACGAAGGTGCAGCCGCGCTGATCGCAACGCATAATTATGATCTCGCGCGACGTGCCGATCGTATCGTCACCATCCGGAACGGATTGGTCGTCCCGCACACGGTCTAACCCCGACACTCATTTGCGCAAAACTCGCCCCGGCATGGTTTCCTGCCGGGGCTTTTCTTTTGCCAATCCGTGTCGCCGAATCTTAACGGCCGTACGCGGTTCCTAACGATTTCCTAACCAGTTTCGCGGTGTTCCCGGTTTCACCAGTGTTCCCATCTGGACTAGAACATAAATGGAACATATAAGAACAAACAGTGAAACACGGAGTTCAAAAATGCTCGATTTCGTTAAAGACCTCGCTGCCTTTGTCACCCTTGGCGCTTTCACCGTCGCGTCCCTGACTTGGGTCGACATTCTCACCCATTTCGCGTGATCGGTTGTGGAAGTCGGTAAACCGTGGTTTGACCAAAGAGGCTGACTGTCTGAAGGTCAGACTCAGGAGAACCTCATGCGCGGCCCTGGCTTTATTCACCTTCACGTACACTCTGCCTTCTCTCTGCTCGAAGGCGCGATCCAGCTTGAGAACATTCTCAAGATGGCAGTCGAAGACGAGCAACCCGCCTTGGGGCTGGCAGACACAAGCAATCTTTTCGGTGCCTTGGAGTTCTCCGAGAAGGCCACGAAGAAGGGCATCCAGCCGCTGATCGGTATGGAAATGCAAATCGACTTCGCCGCTGCGGAAGAGCGCATAAGTGAGCGCGGACATGTGGCGTGGTCCGGAAAATCCAGCGTTGTGCTGATGGCGCAATCGGAGGAGGGGTTCGCCAATCTCTCTCGACTTGTGTCTAAAGCCTATATGGAAATGGACGGCGAAATTGGTCTGGCGCGGGCCCAGCTCGATTGGCTTAACTCCGACAGTCTTGCTGGCCTGATCTGTCTCTCTGGTGGCCCAGAGGGCGCCATTGATATGCCATTCGCCATGGGCCAGGACGCTAATGCAACGCGCCGCCTCGATCGGCTGGCCGATCTGTTTGGCGATCGTTTCTACATCGAAGTTCAGCGTCACGGCCGCACCAGCGAAGCTATTGTTGAACCGAAGCTCATCGATTACGCCTATCGTAAGGGCATTCCGCTCGTCGCGACGAATGAGCCTTTCTTCAAATCTGCCAAAGAATACGAGGCGCACGACGCTCTGCTGGCAATCGCCGGTAGTTCCGTTATCGCGCAAACCGAACGGCGCAAGCTGAACGACCAATATTATTTCAAGACTCGTGCGGAGATGATCGAGCTGTTCTCGGATCTTCCAGAGGCACTCGATAGCACGATTGAGATCGCCCAGCGCATGGCCTATCGCCCGCGCACACGTGGGCCCATTCTGCCTAAATTTGCTGCTGGATCGCATCAAACTGAAGATGAGGTTGTAGCGGCTGAAGGTGCGGTCCTCCGGGAGATGGCCGAAGCAGGGCTAAACATGCGTCTCCAGACGACGGGGATTGCGCCAGGTAAAACCGAGCAGGAGTATCGCGACCGGTTGGATTTCGAGCTCACCATTATCGAGCGCATGAAATTTCCGGGTTATTTCCTGATCGTGGCCGACTTTATCCAGTGGTCCAAAGCGCAGGATATCCCGGTGGGTCCTGGGCGTGGTTCAGGTGCTGGCTCCCTCGTCGCGTTCGCGCTGACGATTACCGACCTTGATCCCCTGCGTTACAATTTGCTGTTCGAGCGCTTCCTTAATCCGGAACGCGTGTCGATGCCCGACTTTGATATTGACTTCTGTCAGGATCGCCGTGAAGAGGTGATCCACTACGTTCAAGACAAATACGGCGCCGAACAGGTGGCGCAGATCATTACCTTCGGTACGCTGCAGGCTCGCGCTGTGTTGCGCGACGTCGGACGCGTATTGCAGATGCCTTACGGGCAAGTTGACCGTATCTGTAAGCTCGTACCGGCGAACCCTGCTGACCCTTGGTCTGTGGAGCGCACGCTCAAGGAAATCCCGCAGTTTAAGCAGATGGTCGACGAGGATGAGACCGTCGCCCAACTGGTTGAGATTGCGCAGTCACTCGAGGGCCTGTTCCGTCACGCATCGACCCACGCGGCCGGTATCGTGATTGGTGACCGTCCACTCCAAGAGTTGCTCCCGCTCTACCGAGACCCGCGCTCGGTCATGCCGGTCACCCAGTATAATTTGAAGTGGGTGGAGCCCGCGGGCCTAGTTAAGTTCGACTTCCTCGGCCTCAAAACGCTGACGACCATCCGTTACGCCGTCAACATGGTCAAAAATCGCGGCATTAACATCGATATCGACACGATACCGATCGATGACGCTGCAACCTACAATCTCTACTCTCGTGGCGACACCTACGGCATTTTCCAGTTTGAAAGTCCCGGCATGCGTCGCGCGTTGATGGACCTCAAGCCCGACCGTATTGAGGACTTGATCGCTATGAACGCGCTCTATCGTCCGGGTCCGATGGATAATATCCCGAGCTTCATTGATCGTAAGCACGGCAAGGAAGAGGTGAAGTATCCCCATCCGGCATTGAGTGAAGTGCTCGACGAAACCTATGGGATTATCGTCTATCAGGAGCAGGTGATGCAGATCGCCCAGCTTCTGTCCGGCTACTCTCTGGGTGAAGCAGACATGCTGCGCCGCGCGATGGGTAAGAAGATCAAAGCGGAAATGGATAACCAGCGTATCCGCTTCCGGGATGGTTCTGGTCCGCAAGGCGTAAGCGCAAAGCTTGCCGATGAAATCTTCGATCTTCTGGCCAAGTTTGCGAACTATGGTTTTAACAAGAGCCACGCGGCCGCTTACGCTTGGGTTTCCTACCAGACAGCCTATTTGAAAGAACACTTTCCGCACGAGTTCTACGCGGCGTCCATGACCCTCGATATGGCGCAGACCGATAAGCTTTCTGACTTCCGCCGTGAGGCAGGCAAGAAAAAGATTGAGGTCGTTTCTCCGTGCGTGAACCAATCTGAGGTGCTGTTTTCGGTGAAGAATGATCGCATCCATTACGGCCTTTCGGCCGTGAAGGGTGTTGGTCGTGCCATGGCAGAGCATATTGTTGAAGTTCGTGGTGATAAGCCTTTCAAAGACTTAGGTGATTTTGCTCGCAGAATAGATCCGAAAGCGTTGAATAAGCGCACGTTGGAAACTCTGGTGAGCGCGGGTGCCTTTGATGGCATATCGCCAAGCCGCGAGATCGCCTTTGCAGCAGTCGAAACCATCATTGGTACGGCACAGGCTCTCAATGCCGATCGTAACAGCGGCCAGGTTTCGATGTTCGACAGCGCCGAAGATCAGCAGTTCCGCCTGCCGACCAATGTTCCAATTTGGAACTCAACAGAGCGTGCCGACAAAGAGCGTGCTGCCATCGGTTTCCACCTTTCAGCACACCCGCTCGATGCCTACACAGACATGTTCGAAAAGCTCCGGGTACAGAAGTGGGCGGATTTTGAGCGCGCGGTAAAAGATGGCGCAGGGGCCGGGCGCTTGGCAGGTACAGTGGCGTCTCGACAGGATCGGCGGACCAAAAAAGGTACGCCGATGATGATTTTGTCGCTGTCCGACCAGACGGGGACCTTTGAATGCATTGCATTCTCAGAACAGATCAAGGACTTCGGTGAGCTTTTGCAGCCCGGAAGGTCCGTGGTCCTGCAGGTTGGAGCTGATGAGCGCGATGGCAACGTCAGTCTTCGTCTCGTGTCTGCGCAGCCTATCGAAGGCATGGCGGAGCGTATCGAGCGCCAGTTGACCATCTTTGTTGAAGATCGCGAGGCCCTTGGGCCGACAGCCGCACAGTTGAAGCGGGGCGGGAACGGCGCTGTGAATTTCGTTGTCATCAGGGATGGTGGAGCGCGTGAGTACGAGATCGAACTGCCTGGGAAATACCAAGTGACGGCTGAAGTGGCCGGCGGGATCAAGTCTCTGCCTGGTATTACGGATGTGCGCTTCGCATAAAACAACGCGGGGGAGGTGAGCCGATAGCCCCTCCTCCCCCACTTAGGGGTTTTCACCCTTGTCCCCGTGATCTCGCACGGGTCTATGTTTGAACAATGCCACGGCTGATGTTCTGTTCCCCTAATCAGTCGGGTGAAATTGAGATAAACTTGTCTCGGCACGTCGTAAGCAAGACGTGAGACGCTTGCCAAAATACAGCTTCTAGCCTATATGGCGCACGCGTTCGGCCCAAGGTCGAGCGTGATCACACACACAAGGCAGGGCTTTTCTTTCGGGGGAAGCCAACCGGTGACAGTCCTAACAGACGGTCGCAATTGTCTTGTGGAGGAATCAACCGGTAAAAGGATAGCCCAATGGCACTCCCAGAATTCTCCATGCGTCAGCTGCTCGAAGCTGGCGTGCACTTCGGTCACCAGAAGCATCGCTGGAACCCGAAGATGGAACGCTTCATCTTTGGCGTACGTAACGACATTCACATTCTCGACCTGTCGCAGACCGTTCCGGCTCTGCAGCGCGCTCTTCAGCTGGTGTCTGACACCGTTGCTGATGGCGGTCGCGTTCTGTTCGTTGGTACCAAACGCCAGGCAGCTCCGCTCGTTGCAGACGCTGCAAAGCAGTCGGCTCAGTACTTCGTCAACTCGCGTTGGCTCGGTGGTACTCTGACCAACTGGCAGACGATCTCGAACTCCATCTCGCGCCTGCGCGAACTGGAATCGATGTCTGATGCTGACAAGGCGCTCCGCACCAAGAAGGAACGTCTGATGATGTCCCGTGAACAGGAGCGTCTTGAGCGCGACCTGGGCGGCATCAAGGACATGGGCAACCTGCCGAACCTCCTGTTCGTGATTGACACGAACAAGGAAGAGAACGCGATTAAGGAAGCTCGTCGTCTGGGCATTCCGGTTGTCGCAATCGTCGACACCAACTGCGATCCGGATATCGTTGATTACGCTATTCCGGGTAACGACGACGCAAGCCGCGCTCTGGAACTTTATGTTTCGCTGATCTCCCGTGCAGCTCTCGACGGCATCGCCCGTTCGTCCAGCGCACTGGGTGCAGACCTGGGCGCTTCGAGCGAAGCTCCGGCAGAAGACCTGTCGGAATAAGCTGCTAACTAATCGTCACAAGGCGTGCCTCCTTCGGGAGGCACGCTGACCCTTTAGGGTCTTCCAGATACACATTGCGGTTCCGCGAGGGGCCGCCAAGAGGTGAACCCCATGGAAATCACTGCTGCAATGGTCAAGCAGCTCCGCGACTCGACTGGCGTCGGGATGATGGACTGCAAGAAGGCACTCGCTGAAACCAACGGCGACATGGAAGCTGCAATCGATTGGCTGCGCACCCGTGGCCTCGCGAAGGCTGCAAAGAAGGCTGACCGCGTTGCTGCGGAAGGTCTCGTCGGTGTTGCGACTGCTGGCGCGAAGGCTGCTGTCGTTGAAGTGAACTCTGAAACCGACTTCGTTGCTCGCAACGATCAGTTCCAGAACATCGTGACTGCAATTGCTAAGCTTGCACTCGACGCCGATGGCGACGTTGCTAAGCTCGGCGAAATGCCATTCCCAGGCGCTGGCCACTCGGTTTCTGCTGAACTGACCGAAGCGATCGCTAAGATCGGTGAAAACATGAACCTGCGCCGCACCCAGACCGTTTCGGTCTCGGATGGCGTGGTCGAAAGCTACATCCACAATGCGGTCAAGCCAGGCATTGGCAAGATCGGTATTCTGGTTGCTCTCGAATCGACCGGTGACAAGGCAGTCCTGTCTGCACTCGGCAAGCAGCTTGCGATGCACATCGCAGCAGCCCAGCCACAGGCAATTGCTCCGGAAGAACTGGATCAGGAAGTTGTCGCTCGTGAGCGCGCGATCATTCTTGAACAGGTCAAGGAATCGGGCAAGTCCGCTGAGATCGCTGAAAAGATGGTCGAAGGCCGCATGCGTAAGTACTTCGAAGAAGTCACGCTGCTGAGCCAGACTTTCGTCATCGACGGCGAAACCAAGGTTGCAGACGCAATCAAGAACGCTGAGAAGGACGCTGGCGCCCCGATCAAGCTGACCAAGTTCGTGCGTTTCGCTCTCGGCGAAGGCATTGAAAAGGTTGAAACTGACTTTGCTGCTGAAGTCGCTGCAACTGCAGGCGTAAAGTAAGCCATAGTTACGGCGGGTGGACCTTCGGGCCCGCCCGCTGCTCTCCGGCTGCGGCTAAGCGTCGGATTGAGCCAGTCTATTGTCTCGTTAAATACCTTGCGCAAACTTTGCCTTCCTTTTTGAGGGCGATTTGCCATAGGGTCTGTCTGGTGTTTCGCAGACACCGGTTTTACAATTTTGAAAAAGGGTTCGCCGATGTCTTCTGCTTACAAGCGCATACTGCTCAAGGTTTCGGGCGAGGCGCTAGCGGGTGATAACTCATTCGGCATAGAGCCAAAGTTTCTCCATGGTGTTGCTGAGCAGATCGCGCAGGTTGCGCGCGATGGTGTTCAGGTGGCCATCGTCGTTGGTGGCGGTAACATTTTCCGCGGAATGTCTGGTGCTGCTGATGGCACTGACCGCGTCACTGCCGATGCTATGGGCATGTTGGGGACCATGATCAACGCTCTGGCACTGTCTAACGCGATCTCGCGGCAGGGCCTCAAGGCTAAGCCATTCAGCGCGGCGACCATGCCGTCGGTTGCAGATACATACACCGCCCGTGATGCCAAGCAGGCCCTTGAAGAGGGATTTGTCGTGGTGCTGGGTGGCGGTACGGGTAATCCCTTCTTCACAACTGATACGGCCTCGACGCTTCGCGCGATCGAGCTGGAATGCGATGTTGTTCTCAAGGGGACCAAGGTCGATGGCGTGTATTCCGCTGATCCGATGAAGGACCCTACAGCGACGCGTTACGACGCAATCAGCTTTGAAGAGGTGATTGCTCAGAATCTTAAGGTAATGGACACGTCTGCATTCGCTCTTGCGCGTGACAACGCCATGCCGATCATCGTATATGCGCTGGATGACGCCGCAGGTCTTACCGGCATCTTGGAAGGTAAGGGCCGTTCCACGATCGTTGGTAAGTCTGCATAAGCCAGCAGCAGAATCTGTCGATGTGCGCTATGATTTGCGCACTCGAGAATAGGACTGGAAGGATAACCGACCATGGCATCTGCCTATAACCTCAGCGATCTCAAGACGCGCATGCAGAAGTCGATCGCGTCGCTCAAGGACGAATTGAGCGGTCTTCGTACGGGTCGCGCAAGCGCCAGCCTCTTGGAGCCAGTTGTTGTTGAAGCCTATGGCTCGCGCATGCCGCTCACCCAGGTGGCGACCGTGACTGTCCCTGAGCCGCGTATGCTTTCGGTGCAGGTGTGGGACCGTTCAATGGCTAACGCCGTTGAAAAGGCCATTCGCGATAGCGGTCTCGGTCTGAACCCAATGGGTGAAGGTCAGGTGATCCGCGTTCCTCTTCCGGAGCTGAACGAACAGCGCCGTAAGGAACTCGCTAAGGTCGCTCACAACTATGCAGAAGCTGCGCGCGTTGCTGTGCGTCATATTCGACGTGACGGTATGGATGCCCTTAAAAAGGCTGAAAAAGACGGCGACATGAGCCAAGATGACTCGAAGAAGCAGTCTGAACTTGTTCAGAAGGCCACTGACGATGCTGTTGCAGAAATCGATACGGTCGTAGCAGCAAAAGAACAGGAAATTCTACAGGTTTAAGGCTTGTAGGTTCCGAGCCTGGAGGGGCTTATGGCTGGGGAACCCGCCGCAAAGATCAACGCTGTTTCAGGGTCGGGATGGAAAATTCCGGCCCATATTGGCGTTATTATGGACGGCAACGGACGCTGGGCTAAGCAGCGCGGAAAGATGCGAACGGAAGGACACGTCGAAGGCGTGAAGTCCCTGCGTAACTGCGTCGAGCTCTGCATTACGCACGGCGTGGATTACCTCACCGTTTTCAGTTTCTCATCGGAGAACTGGACGCGCCCTCCCGAAGAAGTGTCCTTTATATTCAATCTTCTACGCCGCTTTGTTGCGTCGGATTTGCAGAAGCTTATCCGGAACAACGTCCGTGTCCGGATCATTGGGTCGCGCCATCAGCTGGACGCGTCGATGGTTCGCTTGATCGAAGATGTTGAGGCAAAAACGTCTGCCAATACCGGGCTGACACTTGTCGTAGCTTTCAACTATGGCAGTAAAGCTGAATTGGTTGAGGCGACACGTCATCTCGCGGCAGAAGTCGCTGCCGGCCGGTTGAAGCCCGAGGACATCACAGAGCAACACGTCTCCAATGCTCTCTACACTGCGGGTATTCCGGATCCTGACGTCATCATTCGCACAAGCGGCGAGCAACGTCTTTCAAACTTTCTGCTGTGGCAGTCGGCATATGCTGAGTTCGTTTTTGTGGACGAACATTGGCCTGATTTCGACGAGCAGAGTTTTACCCGAGTACTAGAGATTTATACCAAGCGAGATCGACGCTTTGGCGGTATTGGAGCTGTGGCCAGTTGAGTAAATCAAAAGGCCCCGCGTCGAGCCAAAACACGCCTGTTCGTCGCTCTTGGGCAGATGTGGGACCGCGCCTTGTTTCTGCGTTGGTCCTTATCGCCTTGACCGTTGTGTCTCTCTATTTGGGTGGAATCTGGTTTGCGCTGGTGGTCAGCGCAGTCTTCGCCGGTTGCTATCGCGAGTGGGAGACTATGGTTTCTCGCCAGCCGATCACCCCTAGGGGCATTGCCATTGTGGCGCTTGTTGCTCTGTCGGGGGTGGTGTTTCCATTCTTCGGCTTTGTCTGGTCTCTCGCTGCTGTGGCGATTGCATGCTGTGTGGCGTTGACCATGGGGCGTGGGGAGATCCTGTGGCGTATAGTCGGCATTGTGCTGTTCAGCGCGCTCATCATCTCGGCGCTGTTAATGCGCGGTGTCGGCGATCTGGGTATCGTTGCTGGCGTGTTTCTGGGTACCTGCGTCTGGATGACGGACTCAGCGGCGTTTTTTACAGGTCGCCAGATCGGTGGCGAGAAATTGGCACCAGCCATTTCGCCGTCTAAGACTTGGTCAGGTGCTTTGGGTGGCTTGGCTCTAGGGACGATTGCGGGCCTTGCGGTCTGGATGGTTCTTACGCCATCGCCGTGGTGGATTGGTTTGATTGTCGCTGCTTCTATCAGTGTACTGGGGCAGGTGGGTGACCTCACCGAAAGCAGCATAAAGCGCTGGTTCCGCATTAAAGACACAGGCGACATCATTCCTGGCCACGGTGGTCTGATGGACCGCCTTGATAGCCTCACATTCGGCTTGTTCTTGGTGGTGATTATCGGTGCCACCCATCAGGGCTTCGGCTCGGTCGCTGAAGGCCTGCTGCACTGGTAGTTTGCCAGTGCCACTATAAGGAATACCATGTTCGACGCCTTTTTATGGCTCAATGCCATTTGGATCATCGCTGCGATCGTCTTCATCCACGAGATGGGGCATTATCTTGTCGCGCGTTGGAATGGCGTGGCTATCCAGGCATTTTCTGTCGGTTTTGGTCCTGAGATTATCGGGTGGAATGATAAGCACGGCACTCGTTGGAAGATTTCAGCGATCCCGCTCGGTGGTTATGTTCGCTTCCTTGGTGACATGAATGAGGCCAGCGCGCCCGATCCTGAGGTCATGAAGAATATTGACCCGGCTCTGGCGCCGCGCTTGTTCATGAATAAGAATGTTTGGCAGCGGATCTCCATCGTTCTCGCTGGTCCCGTCGCAAACATCATCCTGACATTCGTCATCCTCTATGTGCTGCTCATGAGCTATGGGCGCTACATTATTCCGCCCACGATCGGCGACGTGTTGCCAGCCTCTGTCGCGGCTGAAGCAGGTTTTGAGCCGGGCGATATGATCATCTCTGTGGACGGTTACAAAGTTCGCGGGTTTGACGACTTCCAGCGATTCATCGCGACCAGCCCTGAGCGCGAAGTCAGCGTTGTCTTGGAGCGGAACGGTGGCGAACGTGCTATTGCACTAACACCAGAGGCTGTTTCGGTTGAAGATCGTTTCGGCAACAATCAGCGTATCGGCCGGATCGGGGTAACGCGTGACGTTACTCAAGAGGAAGTTGCGCTGTACAAGCCGGGTCCAGTCGAAGCCATCGGCATGACCTTTGAGGAAATCCGCTTTATTATTCAGCGCACTGCGGCGTTCCTGGGTGACTTCTTTGTTGGCCGCGGAGACGTGGAGCAGCTTGGCGGTCCTGTCAAAGTTGCGAAGGTTTCCGGGGAAGTAGCGACCTTGGGATTCGTCGCGCTGATCAATCTGATGGCGCTGCTGTCCCTCAACATTGGCATATTCAATCTCCTGCCAGTTCCCATGCTTGATGGGGGGCACTTGCTCTATTACGCCGTTGAAGCGGTCAGGGGTAAACCTCTGAGTATGAGGGTGCAGGAGATCGGCTATCGCTTTGGATTTGCTTTGGTTGTCGGCCTTATGGTCTTTACGCTCTTTAATGATACACTTTTCGCATATTTCGGAATTCTGCGCTAACTGCGGGTTAACCTTAACTGGCAGTGTGTTGCGTGAATACAAGGGTTGAGACGAATAACTTGCGTTCTGCGTGGTACGGGGTTGTTCCAAATTCAAAAAACAGTAAAACACTTCAATGGAGTTTGCTTGGGGAGGCGCTGTGCATGGCGATTCCCCGGGCGGTCGCAGAAGGCAAAAACAATATGATCTACCCCACCAAGCTGATGCGTGGCGCGGTTTCCGCGATCGCCATACTCGGGGCTTCGTCCCTCGCTGCTGGTGTTCCTGTTGTCGGCGCTGTCGCTGCCTACGCTCAGGAACAGCTGGTTGCCTCGGTTCTATTTGAAGGCAACCGTGCAATTCAGGACAGCAAGCTGGTCGACATGGTTGACCTGTCGAGTTCTGGTATTTTCTCGCAAGCACGTCTTGCTGCCGACGTTGAGAGTATCCGTCGCGCTTATGATGCGCAGGGCTATCGCGGTGTTACCGTGACGGCGCGCACTGAAGCGACTGCTGATAGTCGTGTTCGTGTTATCTTCCAGATTAATGAAGGCAATCGCTCTGGCATTGCTGGGATTAATTTCACCGGTAATAACGCGATTGGTTCTGGCAACCTTAAGGGTGCCATGCTGACCAAGGAAACTGGTCTGCTGAGCTGGTTGGTTCGTGATGACTCCTACGATGAGCGTAAGCTTGCCGTGGATCGTGAACGCCTTCGTCTCTACTACGCAAACCGTGGTTACCCAGATGCTCAGGTGAACTCGGTTGTTGAATTTGACGCTGCGCGCAATGCGTACTTCATCAACGTCACTGTTAATGAAGGTCAGCGTTACAAGATTGGTAATGTTGGTATCGAAACCAGCATCAGTGGTCTGAATACTGACGCGCTGCGCGGTGCGGTTCGTACAGGCAAGGGTTCGACCTATTCGGCTGATGCGCTGCAGAAGTCCATCGAGACGATGGCGTATGAAGCGACGGCGCAGGGTTATTCCTTTGCTGACGTTCGTGCTCGCCTTGATCGTGACGTTGCGACCGGCACGTTTAACGTAACTTACCTGGTTGATGAGGGTGCGCGCATTTATGTTGAGCGCATCAACATCAGTGGCAACGTGAAGTCGCGTGACTTTGTTATTCGCCGTGAATTTGACTTCGCAGAAGGCGATGCGTTCAATCGCTCGATGGTCGTTCGCGGTCGTCAGAATCTCGAAAATCTTGGCTATTTCACTAAGGTCGATATCTCGACCGCGCAGGGTTCCTCTGCCGATAAGATCATCCTCAACATTAATGTTGAAGAAGGTCCGACTGGTGAATATGGCGCAACCGCAGGTTACTCCACTTCGGATGGTATCCTTGGTGAGCTGTCGCTGACCGAGCGCAACTTCCTTGGTCGTGGTCAGTACCTTCGTGCTGCAATCGGTGCATCGGAGTCGGGCCGTACGTTCGACTTCTCCTTCACCGAGCCGCGTTTCATGGGTACCCGGGTTTCGGCTGGTATTGATGCGTATCACCGCATTAGCGACGAAAACTCGAATAGCTTCTACGGTACGCAGGCAACCGGCGGGCAGGTTCGCTTCGGTGTTCCGATTACCAGTGCTCTGTCGAGCTCGGTATTCTTCGGTGGTGAGCATAAGGTTATCGCTGACGCGAAGGATCCGTACTCGGCTCTCGTGGATGATGGTCAGGTCTTCAACAAGGCATTTGTTGGCTACTCGCTGACTTGGAATTCTCTGAACGATCAGAAGAAGCCAAGTGAAGGTCTGCTTGCAACCTTCACACAGCAGTACATTGGCTGGGATCATAACCTGCTCAAGACCGAAGCACGCGGTCGCTACTTCATGCCTCTGATCCCAGATGCTGGTGTGGTCGGTAGTGTGCGCGCTCAGGCCGGTATCATCAATTCCATGGACGGTGGTGCCGTTCATGCGGTTGAGGCCTTCTCGGCTGGTTCGTCGCTTGTTCGTGGTTTCCAGGGTCGTGGTGTCGGTCCGCGCCTCGACAATGGCGAATACCTCGGCATGACCTACTATGCTGGTATTTCGGCTGAAGTTCAGTTCCCAATCCCTGGTCTGCCAGAGAGCTACGGTCTGAGCGGCGCAGTGTTCGCTGATGCGGCATATGTCGGTAGCGAACATCTTCCAGGTCTCGGCGGCGGCGCACTTGCTGCTGGCAGCGTTGATGAGCCTTGGAAGGCTTCGGTTGGCGCGTCCCTGATCTGGGATTCACCATTCGGCCCGCTCCGTGGTGACGTTGCTCACGTGTTGAACAAGGCCACAGACGATCGTACTCAGGTGTTCCAGTTTACGATCTCCAGCTTGCTCTAATCAGAGCAACGTGACAGATATTTTCGAGCCGCGGCGCGGTCGCCCGCGGCTCGTTTATTTTGAGTGACAGTATGGTTGATACGCGTTTCCACCGTTTTGCCGGGCCTGTCCAGTTGGGCGCGCTGCTTACTAGCATCGGTCGTGAGGATCTTGTTCCAGACCTTAGCCGGCCGGACTACCTTGTAACGGGCGTTTCAGAACTAGAACTTGCAGGGCCAGGCGAGATCGCATTTGCGGCTCATCCGAGCTACGCGAGTGAGTTACGCCAGTCGTCTGCTGGCATTGTGTTGGTTTCCCCAAATCTGGTTGATGACGCTCCTAAGGGAGCGATTGTCGTTGCGACCACGGGTACCCATAACGTTTTTGCAGACATTCTGGACGCGCTTTACCCATCCAACACACGGTCGATCATTGCTGGTCTGCGTGACGATCTCGCAGAGCCGCTGATTGAGGCTGACGTCTATCTCGGCGCTAATGTCGCTGTTGGGCAAGGCGTTGAAATCGGTCGCGGAACGGTTATCGGCGCCAATGCCGTCATTGGGGCAGGGGTCACCATCGGGCGCAATTGCGTTATTGGCGCCAATGTCACTTTGGAATGCGCGCATCTGGGCAATGGCGTTGTGCTGCACCCCGGTGTGCGGATCGGCACGGAAGGCTTTGGCTGGTTGGATCATGGCCGGACGAACCGGAAGATCCCGCAGCTCGGTCGCGCCATTATTCAAGATCGCGTTGAAATTGGTGCGAATTCGACAATTGATCGTGGCGCGCTTGGGGATACCGTGATCGGCGAGGGCACAAAGGTCGACAACCTCGTGCAGATCGGTCACAACTGCAAAATTGGTCGCAATTGTCTGATTGCGGCGATGTCCGGGCTCTCTGGGTCTACTATCGTTGAAGACAGCGTGCTTCTTGGTGGTGGGGTCGGGAGCTCAGGGCACCTGAGAATTGGTACTCGCTCCGTGGTTCATGGCCGCGCTGCGGTGACTAAGGATTGGCCAGCAGATTCGAAGCTAGCTGGTGCGCCAGCTCAGGATATTAGAGATTTCTGGCGAGAACTCGCCATCATGCGCAAACTAACAAAGGGTGAGAAGCGGGGATGACTGAAACTACCGCCGTGACCGAACTCGATGCGATGAGCATTGGTGAAATTCTGGAAGCCCTCCCACACCGTTACCCGTTCTTGATGATCGACAAGATCATCGAAATTGACGGTGACGAGAGTGCTGTTGGTGTGAAGAACGTCACCTACAACGAGCCTATTTTTACCGGCCACTTCCCCGGTAATCCGATTTTTCCTGGTGTGCTCATCATCGAAGGCATGGCCCAGACGGCCGGTGCTATCGTGATTAAGCACGATTCCAATGGCGGCAAGAAAAACGTCGTTCTGATGCTTGGCGTTGATAAGGCCAAGTTCCGCAAGCCAGCAGGTCCGGGCGACACGATTGAGTTTCATATCGCTAAGATCCAGCGTCGTCGCAACGTCGGGCGCTATGGCGCGCAAGCCAAGGTCAATGGTGTGGTGATTGCCGAAGCGGAAATCACTGCCATGATTGTTGGTGCCGACGAGTGAGCAGTTTGACTATCCATCCGACAGCAATCGTTGATAAAAACGCTCAGCTCGGTGCGGGCGTCCGTATTGGGCCGTATTGCATTGTCGGACCTAACGTCAAACTGGGCGACAATGTGGAACTGGTGTCCCATGTCTCCATCGACGGCCGCACCACAATCGGTGCCGGTACAAAGATCTTCCCCTTCGCTTCGATTGGGCATCAACCTCAGGATTTGAAGTTCCACGGCGAAGAGTCCTATCTCGAGATCGGTGAGCGCAACACCATCCGTGAGTCCGTCACCATCAACCCGGGAACGGAAGGTGGCGGTCTATATACGCGGATTGGCAATGACTGTTTGCTGATGGCCTGTTCGCATGTGGCTCACGATTGCCAGGTTGGCAATAATGTGGTGCTGGCCAATTACGTTGGTCTGGCCGGCCATTCGATTGTCGGCGATCACGTCGGCTTTGGCGGCATATGTGCGGTACGCCAGTTCGTGCGTATTGGGCATCATGCCTTCATCGGCGCGCAGAGCATGATTGATGCTGACGTCATTCCTTATGGCTTGGCTGTCGGTAATCGTGCGCGACTGGGTGGGTTGAACCTCGTTGGTTTGAAGCGTCGCGGCTTTGATCGTGATGCAATTCATTCATTGCGAGCTGCCTATCGCATGATCTTCTCGCAAGAGGGGACGCTTCGTGAGCGCGTCGAAGACGCCGCTGAGATGTTTAAAGACAAGCCGCTGGTGCAGGATGTGGTGAACTTCATTACCGCTGAAGATCGCCCCCTTATTCAGCCGCGTGATCTAGACGAAGAGTAAGAGTAGAGAACATGACGAGCCCGCTTCGTCTCTTTATCCTTGCGGGCGAGCCATCTGGCGACCGCATTGCTGCAGATCTCGTTTCGCGATTGCAGGCGCGTGTGCCACTTGAATTTGCCGGGGTAGGGGGTGAAGCACTCTCTTCCCTAGGCCTCAAATCATTCTTTGATATGAATGAGCTATCGGTCATGGGCTGGGCTGACGTGTTACCACGCTTGCCCAAACTACTCTGGCGGTCGCGGCAGGTCGCACGGGCCATTGTTAAGGCTCGGCCCGATGTTGCGGTGTTGGTCGACTCTCAAGTTTTCAACGCCATTGTTGCCAAGCAGGTCCACAAGCTGGCTCCCGAAATACCAGTGGTGCTTTGTGTGGCTCCCGCCGTTTGGGCTTGGAAGCCTGAGCGGGCCAAGTCCCTGAGCCCGAAATTTCGCGAGATACTATCCGTCTTGCCTTTCGAACCAGCGTTTATGCGCGCGGCTGGCGGACCTGAAACGAATTATATCGGTCACCCGGCGACAAGCGTATTCAAACAGCGTTCAGAAGTGCCCCAGAGCGGGCCGCTGATGCTCTTACCAGGCAGCCGCGAGGGCGAGTTGCGTCGCCATCTGCCACTGATGGCCGAGGTCGCCAAGCAATTGGCCGACCATCCGCGTGTAACTGGTTTTGTGCTTCCGACACCGAGCCGTCTTAAAGCGCGCGTAGAGCGTGAAACCAGCCAGTGGCCGGTTGCCGTTGAGGTGATCACAGGAGATGAGCGCCGGGCTGCTGCACTGGATAGCGCCGTGGCGGCTGTCGCGGTGACTGGTACCGTCACGCTTGAGCTGGCGCTTTCTGGTGTTCCCATGGTCACGACCTATGTTGCCGATAAGGGGCAGGCCAAGCGTTGGGTGAAGTATAAGGTGAAGTACGCGTCACTCCCCAACGCGATCCTCGATCAGCCGCTGGTGCCCGAGGTTCTGCAACTCGAAGCCGATCCTGCAGCACTGGTCGCGAAGATCACTCAGCTTCTCGACGAACCGGCAAGCAGCCAAGCGCAGTTGGTTGGCTTTGCACGCATTCGCACTCTTATGGAACATGGAGAAGAGGGTGAGGCACGGGTTGATCCCGTTGAACGCATCCTTCGCTACTATAATCCGGAATGAAAAAAGGCCCCGCAATGCGGGGCCTAATTTTATGATGATCTGACCTGTGATTACCGGGTTTCGATCGGAGCGTAATCGCGTGCGGTCGCGCCTTGGTAGAGCTGGCGCGGACGGCCGATCTTCTTCTGAGGATCGCCGATCATTTCCTTCCACTGGCTGATCCAGCCAACGGTACGAGCCACCGCGAACAGAACGGTGAACATCGAGGTTGGGAAGCCGATCGCATCGAGGATCACGCCCGAATAGAAATCGACATTTGGATAGAGCTTGCGATCGATGAAGTACTGATCTTCCAGCGCAATGCGCTCGAGTTCCTGAGCAACCTGCAGGGTTGGATTGTTCTCAACGCCAAGGATGGCCAGAACTTCCTTCGCTGTCTGCTGCATGACCTTCGCACGAGGGTCGAAGTTTTTGTAGACGCGGTGACCAAAGCCCATCAGGCGGAACGGATCGTTCTTGTCTTTCGCACGAGCGATGAACTCGGGAATGCGATCAACAGTGCCGATTTCGCGGAGCATGTTCAGGCATGCTTCGTTGGCGCCGCCGTGAGCAGGTCCCCAGAGGCAAGCAACACCGGCAGCGATACAGGCGAATGGGTTCGCGTCCGACGAGCCGGACAGGCGCACGGTCGAGGTCGATGCGTTCTGTTCGTGGTCTGCGTGCAGGGTAAAGATCAGGTCCATCGCACGGGCGATTTTCGGATCGACCTTGTACTGTTCGGCAGGAACCGAGAAGCACATGTGCAGGAAATTCGCTGCGTAATCCAAGTCGTTACGTGGATAGACGAAGGGCTGACCGACCGAATATTTATACGCCATAGCTGCGAGCGTTGGGATCTTCGCGATCATACGGATCGAGGCGATCTCGCGCTGCTGTGGGTCATTGATGTCGGTGGAGTCGTGGTAGAACGCCGCCATAGCGCCCACGACACCGGTCATGATGGCCATAGGATGAGCGTCGCGACGGAAGCCGCGATAGAAATAGTGCATCTGCTCATGCACCATTGTGTGGCGGGTAACGACCTCGTCGAAGTCTTTCAGCTGAGCTGCGGTTGGCAGTTCGCCATAGAGGAGGAGGTAGGAAACTTCGAGAAAGCTGGAGTGCTCGGCCAGTTGTTCGATTGGGTAACCGCGATAGAGAAGCTCGCCTTTGTCACCATCGATATAGGTGATGGCGCTATCGCAGGCGGCTGTCGAGGTGAAACCGGGGTCGTATGTGAACAGACCGGTCTTGGCATAGAGTGAACGGATATCAACCACATCTGGTCCGACCGACCCGCTCAGGATCGGGAACTCATGGGTTTCATCTCCGATGACGAGTTTGGCGACTTTGTCGGTCATAGAGCACTCCTCGATTCATCGCAGGCACAAAAGCAAAGCTGGTGCATCGTGCCGGCACCGGCGCCTGACCGCGCCGTTTTCGAGGGTAGAGGTATCAGGTTCTAGGCCTGAGAGGCAACCGATAGGTATGCGCTGGTGCGGTATCGGCGCGGGTGAACCGCGCCGATATTTAAAGGTTTTAGTTGACGGTTACGTCGCCGAGTCGAGCCATGCTTTCTTCGCGGCCGATCAGCACCATTACCTCGAAAATCCCCGGAGAAACGGTGCGTCCGGTGAGTGCAGCACGCAGTGGCTGAGCAAGCTTGCCGAGCTTGAGACCCTTCTCTTCGGCCAGTTTGCGCATGACCGCATCGATCTCTGGCACTGACCAATCGGCAAGGCCCCCTAACGTATCAGCAACGCTTTTGAGCATCTCGCGATTTTCAGGGGTCAGCAATGCTGCAGCGGCCGAGTCAGGCGTGATCGGGCGGGTCGCGTAAATGAACTGCGCCAGGTCGATGAGCTCGAGGACAGTTTTCGCACGTGGCTGCAGTTCTGGCAGCGCGGCGAGCACCGAATTGTGGTTGGCAACCAGACCGGCGTGGTCTTCGGTGCGGCCGGTTTCAAGCGCGGTCGCGACCATGACCTCGTAGAGATACGCAGGCTCAGCAGCACGAATATAGATGCCGTTGATGTTCGCCAGCTTATCGAAGTCAAACCGTGCCGCGCCCTTGTTGAGGGCTTCTAGGCTGAACCACTCAACCATCTGCTCGGTCGAGAAGATTTCTTCGTCGCCGTGGCTCCAGCCTAGGCGCGAGAGATAGTTGCGCATGGCTGCGGGCAGGTAGCCCATCTGGCGGTATTGTTCAGCGCCGAGTGCACCGTGACGCTTGGAGAGCTTAGCGCCGTCAGGACCGTGGATCAGCGGAATATGCGCCATTTCCGGCACAGTCCAACCCATGGCGTTGTAAATGATGATTTGGCGGGCGGCATTGGTGAGGTGGTCGTCGCCACGGATAATGTGGGTGACGCCCATGTCATGGTCGTCGACAACCACGGCATGCATATAGGTCGGGGTGCCGTCCGAACGCAGGATGATGAAATCGTCGAGGTTTTCGGTCTTGAAGACGACATCGCCCTGGACATGGTCCTTGACGACGATTTCGCCAGACAGCGGAGCCTTGATGCGCACGACTGGCTTTACGCCTTCCGGCGCTTCGCTCACATCGCGGTCGCGCCAATAGCCATTGTAGCGCGGAGGCTTACCGGCAGCGCGCGCGTCTTCGCGCATCTTGTCGAGTTCTTCTGGCGAGCAGTAGCAATAGTAAGCGTGGCCCATCTTGACCAGCTCGTGAGCGACTTCCGCGTGGCGCGGTGCGCGTTCAAACTGGCTGATCGGTTCACCTTCCCAGTCGAGGCCCAGCCAAGTCAGGCCATCGATGAGCGCGACAACTGCAGCTTCGGTGGAACGCTCGCGGTCGGTGTCCTCGATACGCAGCAGCATCTTGCCGCCGGAGTGCTTTGCGAAAGCCCAGCTAAACAGGGCGGTACGAGCACCACCAATGTGCAGGTAACCGGTGGGGGATGGGGCGAAACGGGTTACGACCTGAGACATGGTTCCAAGGAATTTTGAGGAAGTGTGCGGCGTGTGTACCATAGCCTTGGGGCAGCGCAAGGGCGAGGGCGCGCGTGGGGAGCGAACGAGTACCGATTTGGTCTCGGTTTAGGCCGATAAATGCCGGACTTTCCGGTGTTTTCGGTCAGGTTTTCCTGCGCCAAATGATCGCTCACCCTTTAGCGACTGCGTATCAGAGACTTGTCGCGGAATTTGGCGCGGCCTTTGAGCAAAGGCGCGGTTTCGTGCTGCTGCCATTTTCGCTCATCGCGGGGATGATTGCCTATACCCTGCTGTTGGGGGAACCGCATTGGCTGGTTCTGGCGACCGGAGCGGTTGTTTGCGCTCTCGGTCTCGTCTGGGCAAGCTGGCGCGCGCCCATTGAGGGTATCCGGCTTATGGTGCAGCTATCAGCCCTGTGGGCCGGGTTTTGCCTCCTGCCGCTGCATGGAGCCCTCTTTGGTACAGATATGCTGCGCACGCCTTTCTACGGGACCTATGAGGCGCGCGTTGATGAGGTGCTCGGTAGTGACGGCGGGCGGGCGCGGGTCATCATTTCAGCCATCACCCCGGATGCAGAGGCGCGGGCGGTGCCGATCCGCCGGGCGCGGTTGATCTTGCCGGTGGATGTGCAGGTGGAGCCCGGCGACATCATTCGCGCCGCAATGCGCTTTGCGCCTATTCCGGGCCCCGTGTTGCCGGGGGCATTCGATGGTCAATTCCATTCGTATTTCAACGGCGTAGGTGCATATGGAAATGTAACGAGCCAGTTTCAGCTGGTATGGAGCGGCGACGGTTTCGCGCTGGATCGGCGCGTACTGGCGCTCCGCACAGCCATTGCGGATCGGATAGACATGCACCTTGATGACGCAACCGCAGCGATTGGCAAGGCCATGGTCGTGGGGGACCAGAGCGATATTGATGATGAAACACGGGAGGTTATGGCTGCATCGGGGCTTGCCCATATCTATTCGATTTCGGGCCTCCATCTCTCCATCGTCGCGGGAGGGATCTATTTCCTTGTGCGCCTGCTTCTTGCGTCTATTCCCCTCGCGGTCGGCTTGCCGGTAAAAAAGATTGCGGCGGTTGTCGGCTTGCTGTCCGCCTTTGCTTATCTGGCGCTCGCGGGTGGCATCGAAAATGTCCCGGCATTTCGCTCCACATTGATGCTGGCGCTGGTCTTTGGGGCGGTGTTGGCGGGGCGACAGGCCTTGACGATGCGTAACGTTGCGATTGCCGCTCTTGCCATTTTAGTCATTGATCCAGCGAGCATTTTCCGCCCGAGCTTTCAGCTGTCATTCGCCGCTGTCGTGGCATTGATCGGCGTTTATGAAATGCCGCTTGGCAAAATCCCCAAGTCCAGTGGGCGGTTCAGCCGGGTAGTGAGCCTTGTCTCGGCGACCGCTTGGACGAGCTTCATCGCCGGGGGCGCGACGATGCTTTTCTCGGCCTATCATTTTCAGCAAACAGCTCCATTGGGCGTGGTGGGCAATGTCTTGGCTTTGCCGTTTGTTAGCCTGATCATTATGCCGTTTGGCGTGGTGTCGGCCTTGGCCATTCCGCTCGGCCTTGATGCTGCGCCTTTTCAAATTATGGGCTGGGGCATCGACCGGATGGTCGATGTGGCAGAACTGGTCGCTGGCTGGAGTGAAGGGTTTACTGGTAACCCATTGCTTGCAGAATGGACCTTGGTCGCTAGTGTTATCGCATTGGCGTGGTTTGCTTTTCTGCAAACGCGATGGCGATTTTTGGGCCCTATTGTCCTCGTGCCTCTGGTGCTTTTTTATGGCTGGGTACCACGGCCGGATATTCTAATCGCCGACACCACCCAGGCCGTCGCAATCCGGGATGGTGACGGATATGGGCTCGTTACGGGACGCGCTGGGAGTTTTGCCGTGGAAGTCTGGGAGCAGCATTTTCAGACGGAAATCAGCGCGCAGCACAGCACCACAAGATGCGACGACCTTGCGTGTGTTTCCGATCAGAACGGCTATAGCGTCGCGACAATAAAGAACGCCGCCGCCTTTGCCGAAGACTGCGGGCGGCATGATCTCGTCATAACCCGCCTTAGAGCGCCCGTATTCTGCACTAGCGCAGGCCAGATCATCGACGCGGATCAGTTAGCCCGAGGTGGCGTACACAGTTTGGTTTGGAATGATGAGGCAGGCCGTTTTGATCTTCGGCCTGCGCTCACAAATCTCAACCGCCCGTGGAGAGCCTTGCAACGGTAACACCAGCGCTTTCGATTTCTGGTCCGCCCAAAGCATAACCGCTCTCATCTGGTGCGGGGATAAGTGTTTGGGTCGTGGTGCCGTAGTTGACGTAGATGCGGAACTTTCCACGGGTTCGGCAGCGCACGCCCGCAGGAATATTCAGCACCGGCACATCGGCCTCGGCGATCAGGTAATCGGCAATGCGCTGGACCAAAGCGCGGTCGCCGCTCGCGGTCTGGTAGAAGATCTTGCCCTGCGAGAGGAGAACCGGAACGCCTTCAACGTCCTCGATAATGACCTCGGCACCGCCTTCGGTTTTTTCCCGCCAAAGCTGTGTCTCGCCGCCACCGCGAACGGTAACCGAGACGCCACGCGGCAGGCTGTCGACCCGCGCAACTTTCACGTCGAGAAGGTTTTGCGGCAAGTCGGGCCCGAGACGCTTGGGCGTGATGTAGTTCTGATCCTTAGAGCCCGTGCGTGGCCCGATGAGGAGATGCCCCTCAAAGCTTTCTACAGCGGTGCGTAGCGCGTCGGTCCAAGCGAACAGGGCTGGCAGAGCGACGATGTCATAACCCTCAAAACTCGTGGTTTTGGGTGAAAGGACATCAACGTCGAGGCCGTGTTTGCGGAAAGCCGAATAGAGTTCGCGCACGTGATTGCCGTGCTTAAACCCTTGCGCTTGCGGCATGATCTCCCATGCCCATTCGCTCTGGTAATCATAGACCAGCGCGACGCGGCCCTTATTGGCGAGGCCATCCAAGCCGATGTCGCGTAACTCTTGAGCGACCTGTGTCGCCTCGTGATAGGCCGGGGCTGGTTCGCTATCGGGACGGAGCAGGCCCGCGTGCATCTGCTCTTGGGCCATGGGGGCCTGCCGCCAACGGAAGTAAGAAACCACTTCTGCGCCGTGTGCAAAGGCTTCCCACGCCCAAAGACGTGCCATGCCAGGCAAAGGGTCGGGATTAGCAAAAGCCCAGTTCACCGGGCCAGGTTGCTGCTCCATGATCCACCAGCGGCCATGCCCGACCGTGCGGTAGAGATCATGGTGGAAGGCAGCATTGTCCGGATCGCCTTGGCGCAGGTACTGGCGCTTGGTTTCCGCACTCTCATCGGACATCGCAAGGTGACCGATGGGATAGCTGTCCCACGAGGCGATATCGAGTGTTTCGGCCACATCATAGTGGTCGAACTCGGCATAACGGCTCATGAAATTATGGATGACCGGCAGGTCTGGGCGCTGGGCCTTGAGAATGTCGAATTGGACAGCATTGAAAGCCGCGACCTGATCGGAGGCATAGCGGCGGAAATCTAGCTCATGGCCCGGTGTGGCTTCGCAGACCAAAAGATTAGGCAGCTCGATCTGATCGAAGCGATTGTATTCCATCGACCAGAAGACATTGCCCCACGCCTGATTAAGCGCGTCGATCGTGCCGTATTTCTTTTCAAGCCAGAGGCGGAAACCAGCTTCAGCAGCAGGTGAATAGGAATAGGTCGTGCCGTGGCAGCCATATTCATTGTCGGTCTGCCAGCCAATGAGGGCAGGGTGATCGCCAACGCGTTCAGCGACGATCCTTGTGATCCGTGCAGCCTCTTCACGATAGCCAAGGTGAGAGAAATCGTAATGGCGGCGGGAGCCGAAGCCACGCCGCCGTCCCTGCGCATCCACTGCGAACATATCTGGGTGTTTGTCCGCCATCCAGCGCGGCGGGGTCGCCGTGGGTGTGCCGACAATGACCTTAAGGCCATGTTTGTGCAGTACGTCCATCGACCGAATAAGCCAATCGAACTGTAAATTGCCGGGCGTAGGCTCAAGGCGTGACCAGGCGAATTCGCCGATCCGCACGATTTTGATCCCGACTTCGGCCATGCGGCGGGCGTCTGCGTCCCACCAATCTTCTGGCCAATGTTCGGGATAGTAGCAAACGCCCAATGCAGGGTACATCTCGTCCTCAGAGCTCTATAGTTGGTTCCGGTAGTCCCGCCACGTCGAGGTCGATGTAGAAGAGGCCACCGGCAACTTTTTCTGCGGCCAGTTGGTCTTCCGACAACGTCTTATTGGCGGTCGTGATGAAGAGGCGCTTCAAGTCCTTGCCGCCAAATGCGGGGCAGGTGACCTGACTGACGGGCACTTCAATAATGCGGTCTATTGTGCCGTCTGGGGCATAACGGATGACACAGTTGCCGCCCCAGCGGGCGTTCCAGAGATATCCTTCGCTGTCGACAACAGCGCCATCGGGATAGCCGCGGTCGTTCGAGACGTCAGCGAAAGCTTCCCATTCGCCGACAGGCAGGCCTGTTTCCGGGTCTGTCGCGACGGTGAGGATTTTCTGGGTTGGTGTGTCGGTCCAGTAGGCGCGCTTTCCGTCGGCGGTGAAGCAAGCAGCATTGGGAATGGCGGCCGCAGAACGGATTTGCGTCAGCTTCCCCTTACGGAAGTGATAGAGCGCGCCTTCGGCTGGGCCTTCATCCTTGACCATGGTGCCGATCCAATAGCCGCCTGATGGATGGAGGCGACAGTCATTGGAGCGGTTACCCGGCTTATCGGCTTCAATAGCGACGATGAGGCGGCTCTCACCGGTGACGAGATTGAAACGCTTTAGCCCCGTTTCCGTCGCCAAGGCGAGTTCATCCGCCGAGATGATTGCAGCGGCGGTGACGATCTCGTCAAATGCCCAGCTTTCCTGATCCTTGCCATTTTCGTCGACGGCAAAGAGGGTTTGATTATTGATATCAAACCAGAAGAGTTTTTCGCGGTGTGGGTGCCAGAATGGCCCTTCACCAAGGGCGCATTGGCTATCTAACAGTAACTGTGCGGTATCGCTCACGCCTTAGCTCCTTTGTCATAGGAGGCCACGGCTAGTTTGGCGCGTTCCGAAACCTCGGCGACACTCATGCCGGGCTTAAAGATGTAGGTGCCAAGGCCAAAGCCAGTGCAACCGACAGCGAAGAACTCGTGGAAGTTATCCGGGTTGGCGCCGCCCACAGCATAGGTTGGAACGGCAGGCGGCAGGACGGCCTTAACAGCCTTGATGCCTTTGGAGCCCAGAACTTCTGCCGGGAAGAATTTTAGGCCTGTCGCACCATTGCGAATGGCGGTGAACGCATCGGTGGGTGAGAAGACGCCGGGATAGGAGGCCATGCCTTGGGCTAGGGTTTCCTTGATCACCTCCGGATTGGTGTCAGGCGAGACGATGAAGACGCCACCGGCAGCCTTGACGTTACGGACGTCTTCAACGGAAAGCACCGTGCCTGCGCCAATGTCCGCACGGTCTGAAAGCGCCTCTGCCGCACGGCGAATGCTTTCGAGTGCGTTGGGCGAATTGAGCGGAACTTCAATCAGGGTAATGCCAGCATCCACGAGCGCGGTGCAGACGGCAACAGCTTCGTCGTTCTTGAGGCCACGCAGGATGGCGATGATGTGACGGTGGTTCATACTTATACTCCTGCGATGCCGGTGCGCGCGGCCTTAAGGCCTGCGAGCATGACGTCTGTAACATTTACGATACGGCTCGAAGCGCCGGTCATGCCCAGCACGCGGGCATAAAGCGCGCACAGAGTGTGTGAGCCGATGAGGGGGACGGGGTCGTAACCGATCTTGGAACGGTTGGCGGCGATCTCAGAGCCAATGAGGAGGCCCGAGAGATAGCCTGCGCACCATGCCGAGCTCCGACCGGAGAGAAGAGCGCTGGCGCGAGCGGCGAACAGCTGCCCGATCAAATTCTCGGGGTGTTCGAGGCCCTTGCTGGCGCCATAGACAAACCCGTCATCGCGATCCGCAGTGGTGAGGTCGCCCTGTAGGGAATGGCGAAGCACGGAATGGGTCTTGAGTAGATCAAACATCTCGCCGGTCATGGCCGTCGAGAAGCTCTCGATCTTGGTGCCGGAGAGCTTGGCCCACTTGGAGTGGGTGCCGGGCATGCAGACGAGACCGGAATAGTCGGGAGAGATTGCCGCGAGCCCAAGGAGCTGAGTCTCCTCGCCGCGCATGACGTCATCGCTACCGTGGCGCTGGCATACGCCGGGCAAAATGGAGACGCGCAAGCCGCCAGCCATTTCGGGATGGACCGCACCCGCGGCTAAGTCTTTAAGGTCGGTAGGGGCTTCAAGGTAAGGCGCTTCGAGCCAGCCCTGGCGGGCGCCTGCCATGCCACAGATCAACACTTCGTCTGGCGATGTCGCCAAGCCTAACTGGCCGATTGTTTCTGTTAGTGCGCTAGGGAAAGCATCGGGGGTCAACTTGCCCATGCCTTTGTCCGAGCTTGCTGTTCCGATTACGGAACCATCGCCGTCCAGCGCCCAAGCCCTTAAATTTGAGGTGCCCCAGTCAACAGCGACCCATGCTCCTGATTGCATCACTTCGTAGTCCCTCCAAGTCTGCGGCGCGAACGTAAAGCCGGAGACCGACACTGACTAGCCCGTTCTTGTATGGCTTAACCGCAACTGCCCGATTGCACCGCGCGCTGAGTAAGGTGGAATGCGCCGAAAATCAGATTCTCACGGTGTTTAGAGTCATTTGTATGATTTTAAGCTACGGCCCCGTTCCATTCCAGAATTGCCGTGCTAGAACAGGAGCAAACAGACCCCAGTGCTCCGCAGGGCGGAGAACCAAGGAATTGATCTATGACGGTAGATAACAGCGGCAATGGCGGCCGGAAGCTGCGCTCGCGTGCGTGGTTCGATAATCCCGACAATCCAGACATGACCGCGCTCTATCTTGAGCGCTACATGAACTATGGTGTGTCGCGCGAAGAGCTGCAGTCCGACAAGCCGATCATCGGCATCGCGCAGACCGGCTCCGACCTAAGCCCTTGTAACCGTCACCATATCGTTCTGGCTGAACGTCTGCGCGAAGGTATTCGCGAAGCAGGCGGTATCGCCATTGAGTTTCCGGTTCACCCGATTCAGGAAACCGGTAAGCGCCCGACGGCAGGTCTTGACCGTAACCTGGCCTATTTGGGCCTCGTGGAAGTTCTCTACGGCTATCCGCTGGACGGCGTGGTGCTGACCATTGGTTGCGACAAGACCACACCCGCCATGCTGATGGGCGCGGCGACGGTCAATATTCCGGCGATTGCTCTCTCGGTTGGCCCGATGTTGAACGGCTGGCATAAGGGCGAACGCACGGGTTCTGGCACCATCGTCTGGAAGGCCCGCCAGCTGCTCGCCGCTGGCGAGATCGACTATCCAAAGTTCATTGAACTGGTTGCGTCTTCGGCCCCGTCGACTGGCTATTGCAACACCATGGGAACAGCGACAACGATGAACTCGCTGGCTGAAGCTCTCGGAATGCAGTTGCCGGGTTCAGCAGCGATTCCAGCGCCTTATCGTGACCGTCAGGAAATGGCCTATCGCACTGGCAAGCGTGCGGTAGAGATGGTTCGTGAAGACCTCAAGCCATCGGACATTCTGACCAAGGAAAACTTCCTCAACGCTATCGTGGTCAATTCGGCCATCGGCGGCTCGACCAATGCGCCAATCCATATCAATGCGATTGCCAAGCATATTGGTGTCGACCTCAATATCGACGAGTGGCAGGAGCATGGGCACAAGGTGCCGCTCTTGGTGAACTTGCAGCCAGCGGGTGAATATCTCGGTGAGGACTATTACCACGCGGGCGGTGTGCCTGCGGTGGTGAATGAGCTGATGAAACAAAAGCTTATCCACGAGAACGCCCCAACCGTGAACGGCAAATCGATTGGCGAAAACTGCCGAAATCGTCCGATTGAAGACGACAAGGTCATCCGTCATTTCGACAATCCGATGAAGGCGGAAGCGGGCTTCCTCGTGTTGCGCGGGAACCTCTTCGACAACGCCATTATGAAGACTTCGGTGATCAGCCCCGAGTTCCGCGAGCGCTATCTCTCGGATCCGCAGCATCCGGGCATGTTTGAGGGCAAGGCGGTGGTGTTTGATGGTCCTGAAGACTATCACCACCGGATCGACGATCCCTCGCTCGCTATCGATGAACACACGCTGCTGTTCATGCGCGGTGCGGGGCCAATCGGCTATCCAGGCGCTGCGGAAGTCGTGAACATGCGTCCGCCTAGCTATCTGATTAAGAAGGGCATTTCGTCCCTTGCTTGTATCGGTGATGGTCGTCAGTCGGGCACGTCGGGTTCGCCTTCGATCCTCAACGCGTCGCCTGAAGCGGCGGCTGGTGGCAACCTCGCGATCCTGCGGACGGGCGACCGGGTGCGGATCGACCTCAATAAGGGGGAAGCTGACATCCTCATCTCGGACGAGGAAATCGCTGCTCGCCGTTTGGATCTGAATGCAGAGGGCGGATATAAATTCCCCAAGCATCAGACCCCTTGGCAGGAAATCCAACGCGGCCTGGTCGGCCAATTGGGCGACGGCGCCATTCTGCGTGGTGCCGACAAGTACCAGCGCATTGCCCAGACCGAAGGTCTGCCACGCGACAATCACTAAGCGCGATATGCGTGAGAAAGGGCCCGCGAAAGCGGGCCTTTTTATGCGTCCAGCCAGCGTGGCCGCGATTGGCCTATCTGTGGCTTTTGGCTGGCACTTATGGGCGTCAGCTTTGGCGCGGACATGGCCTTTTAGGGCGCGAAGGGGCGCGTTCTTTAGAGCGGGGATATATGAAAATGGAGGCGGCGCTCGGGCTTAGCCGTGAGCGCAATGCTCGGCTTTGCGCGTGTACTGGCTCAGCGCCTGTGATGTCGAAGGTCGGCGAGCGGGCGTTGGAAGAATATACGCCACTCCGGGGCGCGGGGAGTATCGTGGAGGCGTGTTACAAGAACCAACGCTGCGCAGAACAAAGGGGCAGAGTTTTTCAACTTGCCCCTCCGCCAATTCAGTACTTCCGCATCAGGCCGACCAGACGGCCTTGAACCCGGACCCGATCGGGCGGGAAGATACGGGTTTCATAGGCCGGGTTTGCCGCTTCCAGAGCGACCGTATCGCCCTTGCGGCGCAGACGCTTCAGGGTTGCTTCCTCATCGTCGACAAGGGCCACGATGATTTCGCCGTTTGAAGCCGTATCCTGCTTTTTGATGAGGACCGTGTCGCCATCAAAAATGCCTGCGTCGATCATCGAATCCCCGCGCACTTCCAATGCGTAGTGTTCGCCTGAGCCGAGCATTTCTGGCGGTACAGCGATGGTGTGCGAGTGGGTCTGGATTGCCTCAATGGGCGTGCCTGCTGCAATGCGGCCCATAACCGGAATGGAGATGGGGCGCGCATAATCGTCAGCGGCGGATGGAAGTGCACGCGCTGGGGGCGCGGCGACCTTGCCGAGAGTGCCTTCAATGACGCTGGGCTCGAACTTTGCCTTGCGGCCGCCCAAGGTCGGGTTCATCGAATCCGGTAGCTTCACCACTTCGAGCGCACGGGCGCGATTGGGAAGGCGGCGGATAAAGCCGCGCTCTTCGAGGGCAGTGATGAGACGATGAATGCCGGATTTGGACGCCAGATCAAGCGCATCCTTCATCTCGTCGAATGACGGAGGAATACCGCTCTCCTTCATCCGCTCATGGATGAACATCAGCAATTCGTGTTGTTTTTTCGTCAGCATCGGCCCCAGACCCAGAATCGGAACATAGACGGAACGACTATATGTGTTCCTCAAATGTTCTGCAAGTGTTGCCATGTTCCTGTCAGAACTGCCAAACGGCTGTAATATGCGCATGCATAGATGTGTGATTTTGGCCGATCCAAGCCCGAGCCCCAAACATGCGTAAACGCGTCACAGGCACAGTGCGGCGTTGAGGAGCAAATGCGACTCGTCAGCAAGACGGAACAGATTTAAAAAACCTTAATTTTCAACTTGCCAACCAAGCGTGTTCGCTCGCTAGATAGGCAGGAGAGATTTTTGTTCGTTTTTTGCACACTCATTGGGGGTTAAAATGACCGCTCTAACGAAATTCGGTCGACGCGCCTTTCTTTCGGCGGCCGCACTCGGCGTCGCAGCTCTGTCGCTGACCGGGTCGGTATTGGCGCAGGATGTGACCAAGATTGCAGCTGTGTGGACCGTTCCGGTTGAGCAGCAGTGGGCATCGCGCCTCCATCTCGCGCTGATCGCAGCGCAGGAACGCGGCGAGATCGAATATGTGTATTCGGAAAACGTGTCGAACACCGACTATGAACGCGTCATGCGCGAATATTCGGAGCAGGGCGCTAAGCTGGTGATCGGTGAAGCCTTCGGCGTTGAACAGCCAGCGCGTGCCGTTGCGGAAGAATACCCAGAAGTGATGTACCTGATGGGGTCCTCGCTCCAGCCAGTTGAGCCAAACTTCGCCACCTTCGACAACTTCATCCAAGAACCAAGCTATTTGACCGGCATGGTTGCGGGCATGAAGACCGAAACCAATAAGATCGGCATGATCGGTGGTTACGCTATTCCAGAAGTGAACCGTCTGATGAATGCCTTCATGCAGGGCGCACTCTCGGTCAACCCAGAGGTGAAGTTCTCGGTGAGCTTCATCAACTCCTGGTACGATCCTCCGAAGGCCAAGGAATCGGCATTCGCTATGATCGATGCGGGCGCTGACATTCTTTACGCAGAGCGTTTTGGCGTGTCTGACGCTGCCAAGGAACGCGGCGTTCTGGCCATCGGCAACGTGATCGACACCGCAGCGGATTACCCAGGCACCATTCTGGCGTCGGCGCTGTGGCACGGCGAGCCAATGATCAACAAAGCAATTGCCGACATTAAGGCTGGCAGTTTCACCGCTTCGGATTACGGCATTTATGCCTTCCTCGAGCACGGTGGTTCGAGCGCAGTTTATGATGAAGCGCTTGCTGGTGCGGAAGCAGTAGCTGCCGCTAAGGCCAAGGAAGCTGAAATCCTTGCTGGTACTTTCAAGGTCGACATCAACGACGCTGAACCAAGCTCCAGCATGTAATCCTTTTTCTGGCCGGGTGTGGGTTTTCCCACGCCCGGCCTATTCTATTTTTTGGGGGCGGCAATGACCGACCAACAGGGGGATGTGGTGCTCTCACTTGAGGGTATCACCAAGCGCTTTGGCAAACTCACCGCGAATGACGGGATTAATCTCAGTCTCAAGCGGGGCGAAATCCTAGCCCTTCTGGGGGAAAATGGCGCCGGCAAGACGACATTGATGAACATTCTCTTCGGGCACTATGTGCAGGATGAGGGTGTGGTTCGTGTTGCGAGCGAGGCTGGCCTTCAAATTTTGCCTGCCGGTTCGCCTGGCGCGGCGTTGAAAGCCGGTATTGGCATGGTCCACCAGCATTTTACGCTGGCGGAAAACCTCGGCGGGCTCGACAATATTCGTCTTGGCACCGAGGGCATGTTTGCGCTTGGCGGCAAATCTACGGCGCGCAAGAAGGTGGAAGCCATTATTGCGGAGAGTGGGCTTGATGTGGACCTCGACCGTCCTGTCGCCAGCCTCACCGTAGGCGAAAAGCAGCGCGTTGAAATCTTGAAGGCGCTCTATCGCAATGTCCGCGTGCTTATTCTGGATGAACCCACCGCGGTTCTGACCCCACAAGAGTCCGAAGGGCTCTTCACCGTTCTGCGCCGCTTGGCTGCGAATGGGCTGGGCGTTATTTTTATCTCTCACAAGCTGGGAGAAGTGCTCTCCGTATCGAGCCGTATTCTGGTTCTGCGGGGCGGCCGCAAGGCGGGTGAGCTCGTCACTGCAAATTCTGATCGGCGCGATATTGCCGATTTGATGGTGGGCAAGGCTGTGGCTGAAGTGAAGCGCACGCCCGCAACGCCGCGCGAGCCGCTGATGAGCTTTGCCAATGTGTCGCTCAAGCAGGGCTCGACCCGTCAATCGCTGCGCAATGTCAGCTTTGAACTCAAGGCTGGCGAAATCATCGGTCTGGCCGGTGTGTCGGGCAATGGCCAATCGGGCATTGCGGCACTGATCTCGGGGCTTGCTGTTCCGGATGCTGGCGAAGTGCGTCTTTACGGCGAAGCGCTGACCAAGGCGGACCCGCGTGCGCTGGTTCAGGCTGGTGTGGCGCGTATGCCGGAAGACCGCCAGCATGACGGCGTTGTTGGCACGATGAGTGTTGCCGACAATATTGCCATTGAGGAAGTGCGCAGCGCGCCGTACTCGCGCTATGGCCTGCTCAATCGTAAAGCCATGCAGGAGCACGCGACGGAAGCGATTGCGGCCTATGACGTGCGTTGCCCGGGGCCGGACGCCGAAGCGCGGCTGCTCTCTGGCGGCAATGTGCAGAAGCTGATTTTGGCGCGCGTTTTGGAGCGTTTGCCGCGCGTTATTCTGGCGAACCAGCCCACACGCGGCCTCGACGTTGGCGCGCAATCGGAAGTCCATCGCCGCATTATTGCAGCGCGTGACCGTGGCGCCGCCGTGATGGTGATTTCGGAAGACCTGGACGAATTGTTCGCGCTGGCGGATCGCTTCCTTGTGGTTCACGCCGGGGAGGTCAGCGACGCTGGCCCTAGCGAAAAGCTCGACCGCGGTACGATTGGTTTGTTGATGGCAGGGCAGGCAGCATGAGTTTGCGTCTTGAAAACCGCGCTGACGCTTCTGTCGCGCTCAAACTGCTGGTTTCGCTTGGCTCCGGCATTGCCGCGCTCTTGCTGGTGGCTATTCCTGTTCTGGCTGCGGGGCAAAACCCGATTACGGCCTATGGCCTGATGGTGCAGGGCGCGTTTGGCTCGATGTTCGCGTTTTCCGAAACGCTGAACCGGGCGACGCCGCTTATCCTGACCGGGCTCGCCTGCGCAGTCGCGTTCCGGGCGAAGCTTTGGAATATCGGCGCGGAAGGCCAGCTCTATATAGGCGCGCTCGCGGCGGTGCTCGTTGGGAGCGGCTTGCTGCAGATGCCGCCAGCGTTGATGATCCCAACGGTGATGATCGCGGGCTTTATCTGCGGCGGCATGATGATGGTGGTGCCAACCATGCTCAAGCAGCGCTTTGGCGCTGATGAGGTGGTAATTACGCTACTGCTGAACTTCGTCGTTATTCTCTTTGTGCAGATGCTGATCGAAGGGCCGTTGAAAGACCCTCTGGCGATGGGCTGGCCGCAATCCATCCCGCTCGACGCGGAAGCAAAATTCTCCAAGCTCATTCCCCGTCTGCGGATGCACTGGGGGCTGATCGTCGGTATTGGCGCGGCCATTGTTCTTTGGATTCTCGTGCGCAAGACCGTGCTCGGCTTCGAGATCAAGGCCGTGGGCGAGAACCGCGATGCGGCTAAGTTCGCAGGCATCCCGGTCAATGCGACCATGCTGAAAGTGGCGCTAATTTCGGGTGGTCTCGCCGGTCTTGCCGGTGTGTCCGAGGTTGCAGGCGTAAAGGGCTATCTCTCGGCTGATCTCTCGCCGGGCTTTGGCTATTCGGGGATTGTCGTGGCCATGCTTGCGGGGCTTTCGCCGATTGGCACCGTGTTTGCGGCGCTGTTCGTGGCCTCGGTCTTTGTGGGTGCGGACTCGATGAGCCGTGCGACCGGCATTTCGAACTATCTCGCTGACCTCGTTGTGGCGCTGTCGCTGCTCTGTGTGCTGGTCGGTACATTCTTCCTGCGCTTCCGCGTTCGCTTTGAACGCAAAGCCAAGTCTGGTGCGGAGGCGTAAGAATGGACGTCGTATTCGAAATCATCGGTTCGGCCAATTTCTGGGCTGCAGCAATCCGTATCGCCACGCCGCTGATCTTTGGCGTCTTGGGCGCGCTGATCTGTGAGCGGGCAGGGGTGCTCAATCTCGGGATTGAGGGCATTTTCGTTGCTGGCGCCATGGCCGGTTGGCTCGCCGTGTTCCTCGGAGCAGGGCTGTGGGGCGGCGTTATCGTTGCCATGCTGGTTGGTGCGATCTTCGGCCTGCTGCATGCTGGGCTGACCGTTGTGCTCGGCCTATCGCAGCACGTGTCGGGCATTGGCATTACGCTTTTGGCGACCAGCCTATCCTACTTCACCTATCGCACGGCGCTGCCGAATGTGACCTCGCCACCGCGTATTACCCCGTTCCAGCCGCTTGATATTCCGGTGCTTTCGGACCTGCCATTCATCGGCCCGGCGCTGTTCCAGCAGACTTCTCTGACCATGCTGGCGATTGCCTTCGTGATCCTTGTGGCCTTCGTGCTCTATCGCACCCCGCTTGGGCTGGCGATCCGCGCTGTGGGCGACAACCCGGCTTCGGTTGAAGCGCAGGGGCTTTCGGTGCAAGCGCTGCGCATTGGTGCGGTTGTTGCTGGCTCGGCGCTGATGGCGCTGGGTGGGGCGTTCCTCACCATGTCGGCCTTCGACGCCTTCTTCTTTGGCATGGTCAACGGCCGTGGCTGGATCTGTATCGCGCTCGTGGTGTTCGCCTCCTGGCAGCCGGGCAAGGCTTTGCTCGGGGCGCTGCTGTTCGGTGCTTTCGACGCCTTCCAAATCCGTCTGCAGGCCGAAATCGGCCAAGTTGTTCCCGGGCAGGTGTTCCTGATGCTGCCCTATTTGCTGTCCATCGTAGCCTTGGTTCTGGTTGCGCGACGTGCGGACTATCCGCGCGCGCTGTTGCAGCCATGGTTCAAAGGCCAGCGTCACTAATTTCCTGCGAGTACCCTTATGTTCGATCTCAAGATTATCAATGCCAACCTTCCTGATGGCCGCACGGGCGTGGACATTGGCGTGAAGGACGGCCGCATCACTGCCATTGAGAAGAACCTCGGTGGTGAAGCGGGCGAAATTATCGACGCCGGCAATCAGCTGGTGGCGCCGCCATTCGTCGACGTTCACTTCCATATGGATGCGACGCTATCGCTCGGCCTGCCGCGCATGAACGAAAGCGGGCTGCTGCTCGACGGGATCAAGATCTGGGGCGAGCTTAAGCCGCTTCTTACGCAGGAAGCCGTTATTGAGCGCGCGCTGGCCTATTGCGATCTTGCGGTTTCGCAGGGTCTGCTGGCGATCCGTACGCACGTTGATATTTGCGATGATCGCCTCTTGGGCGTGGAAGCGCTGTTGGAAGTGAAGCGCCTTGTCGCGCCCTATATTGATCTGCAGCTCGTCGCCTTCCCGCAGGACGGCTATTATCGCTATCCGGGCGCTGTGGAGCTGCTGAACCGCGCGCTCGACATGGGTGTTGAGATCGTGGGCGGTATTCCGCACTTCGAACGCACCATGGAAGACGGTGCTAAGAGCATGAAGGCGCTGTGCGAAATCGCTGAAAAGCGCGGGCTTCTCGTCGACATCCACTGCGACGAGACCGACGATCCAAACTCGCGCCACATCGAAGCGCTGACTTATGAAACCCAGCGTTTGGGCCTCAACGGTCGTGTGAATGCTTCGCACCTGACCTCGATGCACTCCATGGACAATTACTATGTGTCCAAGCTGCTGCCGATGATGGCTGAAGCGGGTGTTTCGGCGACGGCGAACCCACGCATCAACATCGTTATTCAGGGCCGTCACGACAGCTATCCAAAGCGTCGCGGCATGACCCGGTTCCCCGAACTCCTGAGCTACGGCATCAACAGCGCCTTTGGCCAGGACTGCGTGATGGACCCGTGGTATTCGCTCAACCATGCAGACATGCTCGAAGTCGCGGATATGGGGCTGCACGTGGCGCAGATGACCAGCCGCGCCGCGATGCGTCAGTGCTTTGAGGCGATCACCACCGCTCCGGCAAAGATCATGCATCTGGAAGGCTATGGCGTTGAAGTAGGCTGCAAGGCCGACATGGTCCTGCTGCAGGCCTCAGACAGCATTGAAGCGATCCGCCTCAAGGCAACGCGTCTGGCTGTAATCAAGGGCGGTAAGGTGATTTCCCGCACCGAACCGCGTATCGCCAAGCTCAACATCGCTGGCCGTCCAAGCCAGATTGATGCGAGCAAGGTTGTGCCGCAGATCTAAGCGGACGCACTTGTTGAATTGAAAAGGCCGGTCTCAATTTTGAGGCCGGCCTTTTCGTTTGCATTAGCCCTTAACGGCTCCGCCTGTGAGCCCTGAGATAACGTAGCGTTGGGCCGCGAGGAAGAAGATGATGGCGGGCAGAATAGAGAGGGATAGATAGGCCAGAACGCGTGGCCAGTCGGTTCCGTATTGTCCCTGATACTGCATGATGCCCAAGGGCCAAGTGTATTTGGCCTCTGAGTTCAACATGATTGTAAGGTGCAGGTACTGTCGGGTCAGCTCTGGGTGGGATTATAGCTTTTCGCGAAGCGGTTCGTAAGGTGTCTTGCTATTGAACGCGCCATGTGGCCTGGCGAAGTTATAAAAGCGCTCCCATTCATCTAGTTTGGCTTCTAGGTCGACGTCGCCCTTGTAGTCGAGCAGTTGGTAGAACTCCTGCTGATCGCATCGATGCGAACGCTCGACTTTGCCATTCAGCTGCGGCGTGCCGCGCTTGATATAGGCGTGGCGAATGCCGTGGTCCTCGACATGCCAGTGGAACTTCGCCTGGATTTCATGACCATTGTCGGTTCTGATCTCGCGGATGCGCAATGGGAAAGTCTTGATGATGTGGTCGGCAAAGTCGATTGCGTTGGCCTGGGTGTGCTTTTCATAGATCTTGAGCGCCCGTACGCGGGTTGCGTCATCGATGGCGGCAAATTGGAAGCGGCGGAATTTCTCTCCCTTTTCTCCTTTAAATGTCAGGAACTTGACGTCCATCTGGATATGGTGACCAGGTACCTGCTTGTTGTACCACTTGGTGTGTACCTTCCGTAAACGGGTACCTCGTGGAAGGCGGTTTACGCCGTTGCGCTTGAGTATCCGTGAGACCGTTGCGACTGAAATTTTGATGCCATCGTAGCGCGCCAGATACCAGACGATCCGAATGGGACCTAGGTGGTACTGGCTTCGAAGATGAAGCACCTTCTCCTTGATCTCGATCGGCGTCCGATTGGCGTGCCATTTCGGAAGCGGGGGCGGTTTACCAAACCTGAACCACCATGCTTTCGGTAGGCTGCTTGCCAGCGTTCGAAGCTGCTGCGGCCAATACCAAAATAACGACAGGTCTTGGAAACATCACCAGCCTGGTCCGCATGTTGAATAATGCGAAGCTTGCGCGCGATCTCGCGCTGATCCTTGTTCATGACCACCTCCTTGTCCCAAAATTGGGAGCTTATCGGAGATATTCCGCGAGTACCGGCATATTTACAGGAAAAGCAGTGCTTGGGCAAAAGGTAACAATTGGCATACGGCCCGAGCATTTCTGCGCGGTCGAGGAGAGTAGCGAACGCCTGACGGCAACTGCGCAGGTGGTCGAGCAGCTCGGCGGCGTTTCCTATGTTTATGCCGTCGGCAGTGACGGAGAGACGAAGCTGACCATTCAACAAAAGGGTCACGCACGGATTACCAATGGTGCGCACATAGATGTTGGCATAGAGGCTGGGGCCGCATTGGCTTTTGACACTGACGGGGCGCGATTGTGAGGTTGTAGCGCTAAGACCGCCGATAATATTGGCCGCCTAAGCATCCATCCTTGAGCCAGCTGCGTAGTGTCTCTGACACAGGAGATATTACGCGATGGCGAACATCCAAAAAGTTTGGATTATTGGTGGCAGTAGCGGGATCGGTGCAGCGCTTGCGCAGGCCTATGCCGACGATGGGGCCGAGGTTACCATCAGTGGGCGCAATGCCGAGGCGCTAGAGAAAGTGGTCGCTATTCTCGGGCCGCGGCATAGTTTTGCGGTTGCCGATGTGGTTGATCCGCAATCGCTTGAAGACGCGGCTAGGGCACATGGCCCATTCGACTGCATCATCACCACGGCGGCGATCTATGATCCTGGTCCAGTGCTGGCAGCCGACCAGAAAAAAGCTGAAGACATTATCGTCGCCAATCTGACCGGAACCTACAATGTTGCGCGTGTTGGCGCGAAGAACCTCAAGCCCGGCGGGCAGTTGGCGCTCTTTGGTTCGGCTGCAGCAATTTTTGGATTGCCCAATGGGCAGGTCTATTCAGCGACGAAGGCTGGGATCGTCAATCTGGCGCAGAGCCTGCGCGTTGAGCTGGAGCCCAATGTCGATGTGCGGTTGATTACGCCGGGCTTTGTTCGGACCCGTCTGACCGATCAGAATAACTTTGAGATGCCGTTTATTTTGGAGCCCGAAGCTGCGGCACAGCGGATCTTGAAGGGGCTCAAGGGTAAGCACTTTGAGATCGCTTTCCCGCGTCGGCTGATCTGGCCTTTGCGGGTTCTGGCATGGCTGCCAAAACCCATTTCGTTTGCCTTGACTAAGCGGCTCAAACAGTGAGCCGCGCGGCGAAGTAACCTGCAACGGCGGCGCCACCAGTGATTGCGCCGCCCCAAATCAGGTCGACAACGGTTACCTTCCAAGACCAATCTTTCAGTGTCGCCAGATTGGTGAAGTCGTATGTGCCATAGGCAATCAGACCCAGCGCAACGCCTGCGACCAAAGCCCAAACCCAAGAATTGGCGTTGAGGGCCGGCAAAATGGCGAAGCCGACAATCCCGATCACATAGAAGAGATAGAACACCACTGCTGCGGTCATGTTCGGCTTGTCGAGCAGGAGGTGGCCGATCTCGCTACGGTAAAAACCGATAGCGAGGAAGCCGAGCCAGATAAAATCAACCGCGAAGAATAACGCAGCCGCGCCGAAATAGGCCGCTAACAGCGTGCCGATAGAGAAACCAGCCATTTTGCACTCCTTAGATGCCGAGGTACGGTTGCATAAAGCGAACCAGTCGCGAGCTAAATTTGAGCGGTGCGTCAGTAACCGCTAGGCAGATACAGTCCATGTCCGTGCCAGCGATGGGCTGGTGCGTGAGGGAGCCGTCTGCTTCTTCAAGATCGCCGGGGCCGAAACGATCCACTTCATCGTGAAAACTGCCCTGGAGAACGAGTGTAAGCTCGCGCCCGCCATGGCTGTGTTCAGGGACAGGCTTGCCCGCAGGGATGCGGAGCAGGCGAACCATGGTTTCCCCATCATTGATGGGCAAAATGACCTGATGCGCATTGCCGACGCGCTTCCACTTGATCTGATCGAAACGCCCAACATAGTCGCGGAGAGGCTGCGGGATTTCGCCAACAGTAACCTGTTCGTCACGTACCGGTTTGGCAGCTCGTGGTGCGGGTTCGACTTCCAAGCGTTCGGCAAAGCTTTCCCATGCGTCAGCAGGACCGGCGACGGGCGCGATCTCGGCCAAAAGCGCGCCAGCAGTGGCTTCGATGATGTCGAGGCGCTGGCGGCACTCTGGGCACATGGCCAAGTGTGTGGCGATTGCCAATGACCAACCCTCGGCCAGATTGCCGGATGCGTAATCGAGCAGTAGCGCTTCGCTTGTGTGGTGATGAAGGCTCATTTCAGGTCCTCCAATGCCGTGCGAAGGCGCCCGAAGGCGAGGCGAATGCGGGATTTTACGGTGCCGATCGGCAAGCTCAATTGCTTGGCAATGGTGCTGTGCGACGCTTCTTCGAAAAACGAGAGCTTGATCAGGTCGATCTGTTCCTGTGGTAGAGTTTGCATGGCCTTTTGAACTGCGTCTTGTCGTTGCCTCTGAACTAAGATGTCCGTCGGCTCCGGTTCCGGGTCGGCCATGAGGGCAGGGTCATTCAGGTCGAATTCAGGACGCTTCTGGCGGCGCCAGGCGTCGATATAGGTGTTGCGCGCGATGGCGAAAATCCATGCAGCAGCGGACCCGCGCATGGGGTCAAACTGCTCGGCTTTGCGCCATATGGCGAGCATGACCTCTTGCACCAAATCCTCGGCCGCCTGGACGTCCCGCGTATGCTTGATGAGATAGGCACGAATGCGAGGCGAATAGAGAGTGAATATCTTACGTAAGGCCGCCACGTCGCGGCTTTCGGCGACCGCTACCAGGCAACTGGTAACCAGCTCGTTCTCTGTCGCATCGCTCGTTTTCGGGATATTACTCGTCACGCGGCCACGCCCATTTGCAGCGCGTAACATGTTGTTACGGCTAGGTGGAAAAGCAGCACTCTCGCACGGTCCCGTATCGGGGTAAATCGCAAGTGTCATGCCTCAATTACGGCATCACATAAAACTTGGATCACTCGCCGCTCAGGAAAAAATGGCGGCAGCGAGAAAGCTCTGCGTCACCTTTGATGATCCAATCGCGTTGTATCTGCGTAGTGCTGATGACACTTCAAGGGACCTCTATATATGTATCACGAACCTGCACCGTTCTCTGGCGCTCAACCGCTCCGTCAAAGGATCGCTGTTGTGGGGAGTGGTATCTCCGGATTGTCGGCCGCCTGGCTCCTGAGCAAAACCAACGACGTCGTCTTGTATGAAGCGGCAGACCGTTTGGGTGGGCACTCCAACACCATTGACGTGCCAGGCACCGGGCCGGTGGACACAGGGTTCATCGTCTATAACAACAAGAATTACCCCAATCTCGAAGCCATGTTCGATCACCTTGGCGTTGCTAGTGAGCGGACGGTTATGTCGTTTGCGGCTTCGCTGGATAATGGCGAGTTTGAATATTGCGGCGAGGGGCTCAATGGCATGTTGGGTCAGCGCCGGAACATGTTCCGCAAGCGCTTCTGGCAATTGTTCCGCGATATTCTGCGTTTCTATCGCGAAGCGCCGCGCGATCTCTCGCGCAGTGAAATTCGCGGACTGACCGTGGACGAATATCTGCGACGCCAAAACTATTCGGACTCGTTCGTTGACGGTCACCTGTTGCCGATGGCGGCGGCGATCTGGTCCTCCAGCGCTGAAGACATACGCTCTTACCCGCTGCTGGCCTTCGTGCGTTTCTTTGAAAGCCACGGCCTGCTGACGTTGTTGCAGCGCCCCGATTGGCGCACGGTGACAGGCGGGAGCCGTAATTACGTGCAAACTCTTGCACGTGAATTTGCTGGCGAAATCCGGCTCAATACGCCAGTCGCCAAGGTGGTTCGT
Organism: Devosia sp. MC1541; assembly: GCF_012847305.1. Lineage (NCBI taxonomy): Bacteria > Pseudomonadati > Pseudomonadota > Alphaproteobacteria > Hyphomicrobiales > Devosiaceae > Devosia > Devosia sp. MC1541. Next base: position 302,821 of record NZ_JABBDZ010000001.1, on the reverse strand, counting down.
GACGGGCGTGGGGTGACCGTTATTGACGGGTCTGGGCACTCTGATCGTTTCGATAAGATTTTGATCGCCAGCCATGCGGATCAGGCTCTCGCAATGCTCGATGCGCCAGATGGTAGTGAGCAGGCTTTGCTCGGTGCGTTCCGCTACACCCACAATTTGGCTGTCGTCCATAAGGACAAAAGCTTTATGCCGCGCCGCCGTAATATCTGGTGCTGCTGGAATTATGTCGGCGAAAATGACGGCCACACCGAAAGCCTTTGCGTTACCTATTGGATGAACGCGCTGCAGAATTTCAAGGGTGACGATATTTTTGTGACCCTCAATCCGGCGCGCGAAGCGCAGGGGGAAATCGCCCGTTTCGATTACACCCATCCCTTGTTCGATTCCGCTGCTATTCACGCGCAGGAAAACCTCTGGCGCATTCAGGGCCTGCAGAACACGTTCTACGCAGGCGCGCATTTCGGCCGTGGCTTCCATGAAGATGGTTTACAGTCGGGCCTTGCGGCGGCGGAAGCCATGGGGTCGCTGCCACGGCCTTGGTCGGTCAAGAACCAGTCTGGCCGGATTACGCTGGCACCGGCGGAAGCTCTGGTGGCATGACGCAAATCGTCAATTCGGCGATCTATGTTGGGGAGGTGGTGCATCAGCGCCATCGCCCCAAGAAACACGCGCTGAAATACCGTGTTTTCTCTCTGCTCATCGATCTCGACGAGCTGCCATTGCTCAATACGCTCAAGCACTTTGGGCATAATCGGCGGGCTCTGTTCTCGTTTCTCGATGCGGACCATGGAGATGGTGGCAGTCTTCGGGACTGGGCAGAAGGGCGGCTGACGGAGGCAGGGTTTGCCAAGCCGAGCCGGATTCGCGTTCTATGCTATCCGCGCATTTTGGGTTACGTGTTTAATCCGCTGACCGTCTGGTATTGCGACGATGAAAATGGCGCGCCGATAGCCACCATTTATGAGGTCCATAATACATTTAAAGAGCGGCACACCTATGTGTTGGGCGCTAACGATATCGAACAGAGCGCCGAGAAGGGTTTTTACGTTTCGCCCTTCATCGATATGGATTGCGTCTATAATTTCCGTCTGGTTTTGCCGGGCGAGCGGGTGATGGTGGCCATCAACGAGACGCAAAATCGGGAACCACTGCTTTACGCGGCTTTCACCGGAACACGGCAGGATTTCTCCGATAAAGTTCTGAAGTCGCTATTCTTTTCGCACCCATTGATGACGCTCAAAGTTACGGGTGGGATCTATGTGGAGGCGCTAAAGTTGCTCTCCAAGGGGATCAAAATTCGTTGGCACACGGGACGGAAAAAGCCCGCAGCGGCGAGCCAGCGTATCTCTTAAATCGGCAGGGCGCGGACCAGCGCGCCTTCCGCTTGGCCAGGGTCGTGCTCGGGCTGAATGATCAGCATATCGGCTTGAGAGAGCGCCGATGTATGGCCGCTGTCGGTCTGGGAAATTGGTAACAATTTCGGACCCATAGCGGTGTGGATGAGCTTGGCGCGCATAAAATGGCGGCGGGCTGTGTTCGGTGGCGTTGGTGCCGCCAATGGTAACGTCCTGGCTTCGGCCTGAGCCTGTCCAAGCCAATGACGAAGCGCTGGCACGATGAACACGAGCGCGGTGACCATGGCCGAAACCGGATTGCCCGGAAGGCCGAAGACGAGTGTTCTGCCGCGTGTACCGAACATCAGCGGCTTGCCGGGACGCATGTTGATGCGCCAGAAATCCAGTTCGACACCGAGGTCTTTGAGCGCGCCTTGAACGAGGTCGTGTTCGCCGACCGAGGCACCACCGGTGGTGATGACAATGTCGGGTTCACTGGCAAAAACAACAGCAAGACGGTTACGCAACACATCGTCATCATCCGGGATGATGCCGAAATCGTCGACGCTCGAGGCGTAAGGCGTGAGCAGAGCGCTCAGGCCAAACGAGTTCGACGCGACGATCTGATCAGGGCCGAGTGGATTGCCGGGAAGAACGAGTTCGTCGCCGGTGGCGACCAGAGCGATCTTGGGTCGTTGGGCGAGGGTGAGCGTGGCGCAATTGGCGGCGGCCGCGACTGCGATCTGCATGGGCGTCAGCTGGGTTCCGGCTTCCAGCAACACTTGTCCGGTGTGAAAATCGTTCCCCTTGGGGCGAACGCTGTGGCCAAAGCGGGCAGGGGCGGTGAAGCGGACGAAATCCCCTTCGCGCACTGCTTCTTCCTGCATGATGACTGTATCGGCGCCGGGTGGAACGGGCGCGCCGGTGAAAATGCGCACGGCTTCGCCCGCGCCAACTGTACCCGAAAACCCCGCGCCCGCTTGCGACATGCCGATGACGCGCAACAAGGCGGTTTCGGTAACATCCGCAGCACGCATGGCGTAGCCGTCCATGGCGCTGGCGTCAAAAGGAGGCTGGTCATGCAGGGCCATAACTGGGCCCGCGAGCACACGACCAAGAGCGTCCTGTAAGGCGACTGTTTCCGATTGGACCGCAGGAACGCGGGCCAAAATAGCGGTTAGGGCGTCGTCGACAGGGAGAAGGCTCATGGTGTGCGCTGATAATCGCCGGATTTGCCGCCGGATTTTTCCACCAAGCAGAGGTCTGAGATGACCATAGCGCGGTCGATACCCTTTGCCATGTCGTAAAGGGTCAATGCTGTGGTCGACGCGGCGACCAAAGCTTCCATTTCGACGCCGGTCTGGCCCGTGGTCTCGGCGGTGACGCGGATGAGAATAGAGGTGTCGCTATCGCCCTCGATCTCGACGCTAACCTTGGTTAGCGGGATCGGGTGACAGAGAGGGATGACGTCGGCGGTCTTTTTCGCGGCCATGATGCCAGCCACGCGCGCAACGGCGAGGGCGTCGCCCTTTTTAAGGCCGCCACCGAGTATGGTCGTGATGGTGCTGGCTTCGCCATTGAGCCGCGCCTGTGCGACGGCACGGCGGCGTGTAACCGCTTTGTCACCAATGTCGACGATGTGGGCCTCGCCCTTGGCATTCAGGTGGGTAAGGCCCTTGGTCATCAAGCTGCGCTGCCGGTAAGAAGGGTGCGGGTTGCAGCGACGACGTCGGACTGACGCATAAGGCTCTCGCCCACGAGGAAGGTGGTAACGCCACAAGTCTGGTCGAGCATTTTGATGTGCTCGTGATTGACGATGCCGCTCTCGCTGACGAGGAGCACATCATCGGGGACGCCGGTGGCGAGTTTGACGGTGGTATCGAGGGTCGTCTCGAAAGTGCGCAGATTGCGGTTGTTGACGCCGATGAACTTGCCGTCCAGCGCCAGAGCGCGGTCGAGTTCGAGCTGGTCATGCACTTCGATCAGCGCGTCCATGCCCCACTCATTGGCGCTATCGAGAAGATAGCGCGCCGTGTCGTCGCCAACCGCCGCGAGAATGATGAGAATGCAGTCCGCGCCCCAAGCGCGGGCTTCGGCGACCTGATAGGTTTCAAAGAGGAAGTCTTTGCGCAGGGCCGGCAGATTTGTAGCGCCGCGCGCTTCAATCAAAAACTCTGGCTTGCCTTGAAAGCTCGGGCCGTCGGTGAGGACGGACAAACAGGCCGCGCCAGCGGCTTCGTAATCCCGGGCGTGTTGCGCTGGGTTGAAGTCGGGGCGAATGAGGCCCTTGGAGGGGCTCGCCTTTTTGACTTCTGCGATCAGGCCGTATTCGCCGGCGCGACGCTTGGCTTTGAGCGCATTGAGGAAGCCGCGAGGCTTGGGCTGATCGTGCGCTTGGGCCACGACCTCGTTCCAAGGACGAGCCGCTTTGGCGGCTTCAATTTCCTGGCGCTTATAATGCTCGATCTGCTTGAGAATATCAGTCATCACGCTCGTCCGTTCGATACCGCCACGAGGCGGGCGAGGGTTTGTTTTGCGTTCCCGCTGTCGATGGCATGTGCGGCCATTGCAGCGCCTTGTTCTAGGTCTTCGGCCTTGTCGGCCACAATCATCGCCGCAGCGACGTTGAGGAGGACGATGTCACGATATGCGCCGGGTGCACCGTCCAGCAAAGCGTGGATGGCCTGAGCGTTCTCTTCAGGAGTTCCTCCCAGAATCTCCTCCAGCGGATACTGCTTGAGCCCCGCTTGCTCAGGATAGACCTCAAAGCTGCGCAGGTCGCCATTGGCAATTTGGCCTACAAAACTCTTGCCGGTGATGGTGAGTTCGTCCAGCCCATCCGAGCCATAAACGACCCATGCCTTGGTGGCGCGATTGGCGAGAAGGGCTTGCGCGACCGGCTCGACCCATTCTTCAGCGAAGACGCCGAGAACGTAACGGCGCACATTGGCTGGGTTCGACTGTGGGCCCAAAAGGTTGAACATGGTGCGAACACCGAGTTCAGTGCGGGCCGGGCCAACGTGTTTCATCGATTGATGGTGATTGGGCGCAAACATGAAGCCGATCCCGGCTTCGGTGATGCAGCGGGTAATTTCGGCAGGTGCCAGATCGAGCTTGATTCCGAGGGCTTCAAGCGCTTGCGAGGAGCCGGATTTGGACGACAACGCGCGATTGCCATGCTTGGCGACAGGAACGCCGAGCGCAGCAGTGACGATGGCGGAAGCTGTCGAGATATTGAGGGTGCCGTGACCATCGCCGCCTGTGCCGACAATGTCGACGGCGTCTTCAGGGGCTTCGACTGGGATCATCTTTTCGCGAAGGATCGAGACCGCAGCGGCGATTTCGCCAGAGGTCTCGCCCTTGATGCGCATGCCCATGAGGAATGCGCCAGTCTGGGCGGCTGTCGCTTCGCCGGACATGATGATGCGCATCACTGAGCGCATTTCTTCGCCGGTGAGATCCTTACCGGAAGCGATTTTGCCGAGAGCTTGCTTGATATCCATCACGCAGCCTTTCGGGCGTTGAAATCACGGGCAAGGTTCAGGAAGTTTTGCAGCATGGCGTGGCCATTTTCGCTGGCGATGCTTTCCGGGTGGAACTGCACGCCGTGAATGGGCAGTGACTTGTGCTGCATGCCCATGATCAGGCCATCATCGGTGGTGGCGGTGACTTCAAGCTCATCAGGCAGCGTGTCGGCCTTGACGATGAGCGAGTGATAGCGCGTGGCGTCAAACCCAGCATTGAGGCCACGGAAAAGCCCCTTGCCGGTGTGATTGATCTTGCTAGTCTTGCCATGGAACAGGGTTGGGGCGCGGACAACATCGCCGCCGAGAGCCTGGCCAATGGCCTGATGGCCGAGGCAGACGCCGAGCATGGGGATTTCACCCTTGAAGCGCTCGATAACGTCGAGGCAGACGCCGGCTTCGGTGGGTGTGCAGGGGCCGGGCGAGAGCACGATGGCCTCGGGGGTCATTTCGGCGATCTCATCGAGCGTGATCTTGTCGTTGCGCTTGACGGTGATGTCAGCGCCGAGCTCGGCGAGATAGTGGACGAGGTTGTAGGTGAAGCTGTCGTAGTTATCGATAACGAGGGTCTTGGTCATTGCACTCAAGTCCTGAGGGTGTCTGAAAACGAAAACACCGGGCTCTCTCGCCAAAGCGAAACGCCCTGTTTCAGCACCAGCCTCGCCATCGAAAATCCATGTCAGACCTATCTCTTGCGTCTACAACCACGGAATGAGCCAGCATTATTGGCCCACTCTCGGTTCGCCTGCATATCGTAGCGCTTCTTCAGCAGCGCTGAAAAGGGCTCTTGCCTTATTCTGGCATTCTAGTTGTTCAAGTTCGGGCTTGCTGTCGGCAACAATGCCCGCGCCAGACTGAACGTAAAGCTTGCCGTCCTTCACGATGCCGGTGCGCAGGACGATACAGGTGTCCATTGTGCCATCGGCGCCGAAGTAGCCGACGCAACCGCCGTAAATGCCACGACGGGACTGTTCCAGCTCGTCGATGATTTCCATCGCACGGACCTTTGGCGCGCCAGATACCGTGCCAGCCGGGAAGCCAGCAGAGAGCGCATCAACGAAGTCGTTGACGGGGTCGAGTTCACCCACAACGTTGGAAACGATGTGCATGACGTGGGAATAATATTCGAGGAAGAACTTGTCCGTGACTTTTACCGTGCCCGGCTTGGCGACACGACCAACGTCGTTGCGGCCCAGATCGAGCAGCATGAGGTGCTCGGACAATTCCTTTGGATCGGAGAGCAGTTCTTCCGCCAATTCCTGATCGCGGATCGGCGTCGCGCCACGCTTACGCGTGCCTGCGATTGGACGAATGGTGACTTCGCCATCCTGCACGCGCACCAGAATTTCGGGGCTGGAGCCAGCGACTGCAAAACCACCGAAATCGAGGAAATACATATAGGGGCTTGGATTGGTTCGGCGCAGCGCCCGATAGAGCGCGGTCGGGGGCAGGGTGAACTCAGCCGAGAATCGCTGGCTGAGGACGACCTGGAAAATATCGCCAGCCGTGATGTAGTCCTTGGCCTTGGCGACCATGCCGAAGAATTCTTCCTCGGTGGTGTTGCTGGTGACCTCAATCGACTCAAGGTCAGCGACGGCGGGCGTGGCGGGGAGAGCGCGTGACAGGCGCGCTATTGCATCATCGATACGATCTTCGGCCGCTGCAAGCGCCTGCGCCGCCGAGACGCCGTCTTTCACATAGACGGGTGCGGTGAGGTAAAGTTCATCCTTGAGCGTGTCGAAAATCGCCAGCAGGGATGGGCGCATCAGCACGGCTTCAGGGGTGCCGAGCTCATCGGGATTGCTATTGGGCAGGCGCTCCATATAGCGCACCATTTCATAGCCCAAATAGCCGAAGACGCCTGCCGATTGGGGCGGCAACTGGCTCGGCATGTCGATGGCGCTTTCGGCCACGAGATCACGCAGAGCATCGAGCGGAAGCGCGTCGACAGGCACGAAGGCGTCGGGATCGGTTTGGGCGGAGCGATTGATCGAGGCGGTGCCGTTTTCGACCTTGAGCAGCAGATCTGGCTGAAGACCGATGATCGAATACCGACCACGCTTGGTGCCGTCCTGAACACTTTCCAAAAGGAAGGTGTGGGTGCGGTCGGCTGCCAGCTTCAGATAGGTGCCGATCGGCGTCTCAAGGTCTGCCACGATGCGACGCCAGACGATGCCAGACTTTCCTGCGTCGTATTGGGCGCTGAATGTCTGATCAAAGTCGGGCGTCATTTTGTAGTTTCCGAGAGTTGAAAGGAACCGTTACTGGCCGAAGTTCTGGGTGATGATGTTGGTCATCGCCTGTTCGTTCACACGAACGCCAGCGTCATCACGTACGGCGCTGATAAAGTCACCGAAGAGATCGTTCTGGACTTCAGCGTTGAGATTATCAACGATTTCCGCCTGCAGAGGTTCTGCTGGTGTGGACCTGTCCATCACTTCGAAGACGATGAATTCGCCGTTCTGATTGATGACCGTACCGCGGTGCTCAGCGCCGCCAGCGAAGACGGCAGCGGCTGTGACCTGATCAATCGTGCCATCTTCCGAGCCAAAGCGCGTGAAGGGGGAGCTGATCTGCGGGAAGGTCGAAAGGCTCATCGCGATGTCGGAGAGTGTTTCGCCGGCGTCGAGACGCGCGACGATGTCTTCGCCAAGCGCAGTCATTGCCGCTTCAACGCGTTCCTGCGTGATGGCTGCAGTGATTTCTTCGCGCACTTCCTCAAACGTTTCGTCGCGGACCGGTGCGATGTTGAGCAGGTCGAACCAAACGTGGGCGTTGCCAGTGACCGGGATAGCTGGGGTCAGCTTGTCCATCTGAGCGGCAAAGATCGCCTGCGAAACGCGGTTGCGGTCGTCGTTTGCAAGGTTCGGCAAGACGGAGAGCTCAGCACCCGATGCGGTGAGATCAACTTCATAAACCGGCAGGTTGAAGCGTTCGGCAATTTGGTCGAGTGGCTGGAAGGCTGCACGCAGTTCTTCAACCTGATCGAGGATTTCGTTGACTTCGGTACGGGCCTTGGCCTGAGCCAGGCGGGTCTTGATCTGCTCGCTTGCTTCTTCCAGCGTTGGGCGGGCTTCAGCAATGATTTCTGATGCGAAGACGGCGCGTTCGCCACCAATGCCTGGGATGATCGCAAACTCACCCGCGTTGAGAGCGAAAGCCGCGTCGCCAAGGCGAGCGTCGTTGATGGCGCTGCGTGGCAGGGTGCCGAGAGTGGTTGGGGTTACACCCGCCTGGGCAACGAGGTCTTCAAACGTCGCGCCGCTGGCAAGGCCCTCTGCAAAGGCGGTCTGCAGTTCAGGAGTGTTGAGAACCAGCTGCTGAATAGTCCGCTGCTCTGGGGTCGTCAGGTTCGCGCTGGTCGCTTCGTACTCGGCCGCAATGTCAGCTTCCGGCACGTCGATCGTCGCGGCGAGCGCCGGAATCGACAGGTCGAACAAACGAACCTTACGGGTTTCGATGGTGCGGTATTCGTTCTGATGCTCGGCGAGATAAGCCTTCAGCTCTTCCTCGGTCGGCTCAGCTGGCGTTTCGATATTTGCATCGGTGAGCGCAAAGTAGTCGATAGCGCGGGTGGTGTTGGCGTAGCTGTTGATGAGGTCAGCGGCCACACTCGGCAGTTTGGTGTGGACAAACATAGCCTGGGTTAGTTGCTCGCGCTGCGCCATGCTCGTCGCGGAGTCAAAATATTCGGCTTCCGTCATGCCAGAGTTTTGCAACACGGCGCGGAAAACCTGCGGATCAAAATTGCCCAAGGTGCCGAAGAAGGATGGATCTTCACGCAGAAGCTGCGCGAGCTTGGCTTCAGTGACGCCCAGACCAAAGCTGTTAGAAAGAGAATCAATCGCAGCTTCGTTTGCCAGACGCATCAGCACCGAAGAAGGTACGCCCATTGCGCTTGCCTGACTGGTCGTCGGCATAGTGCCCATGGTCGGTGTCAGCTGGTTCAGCTGCTGCTGATAAGTGCGGAAAAAGTCTTTGCCGCTGATCTCTTCATCGCCCACTCGGCCTACGGTATTGCTACCAAGATCGAGGATAACATTGTTGATCCCGAAACCTGCGACGCCCACGAGCAAAAACGCGCCCATGATCTTACCAGGCCAAGATTTTGCAAAACCGCGCAAACCATCGAGCATTTCGTACGTTCCAGTTCCTTGCCCAGTCCCTTACCAAACGTGTAAGGGCAGATGAGTAGAGACAATCCGACTTGCGGGGTTATGGCAAACCCCTCGTCGGCGCAAGAGGTAGGAGCACTTCAATTGACCACCATTACACCGTTGATCGCGGGAAATTGGAAGATGAACGGGCTCAAGCAGTCCCTCTCAGAGATTAGTGAACTCGCACAATTATTGACAACAGGCGAGGCTCCACGCGCTTTGGTATGCATTTGCCCGCCCGCAACTTTGTTGCATGCAGTGGCGGAGCAGGGCGCTTCTAGTGGCATTTTGGCCGGTGGACAGGATTGTCACACGGCAAATGCTGGCGCGCACACGGGCGATATTTCAGTTTCGATGTTGGCTGACGCTGGTGCCCAATATGTGATCGTGGGCCATTCTGAGCGCCGTGCCGACCACGGCGAAAGCGATGACATGGTCCGCGCCAAGGCAGAAGCTGCAATTGGTGCAGGTTTGAAGCCGATCGTATGTGTTGGTGAAAGCGAAGCACAGCGCGATGCTGGGCAAGCCGTGAGCGTTGTCGCTGCACAGTTGGCAGCGTCACTGCCGGATGCGGCCGGGCAGCACAGTGTTGTGGTGGCTTATGAGCCAATCTGGGCGATTGGAACGGGTCGCACTCCGAACTCGGCTGACATCGCAGAAATTCACGACGCTATCCGTGCGCAGCTGGTTGATCGCTTTGGTGAGACCGGCGCGACGATCCAGATTCTTTACGGTGGATCGCTGAAACCGCAGAACGCTCGCGAGATTTTGGCCATTGAAAATGTCAATGGTGGGCTCGTCGGGGGCGCAAGCCTCTTGGCAAAAGACTTCTATACTATTATCTCGGCGGTATAGATCAGGCGAAGCGCCACTCGGTTCCGTTGAAAATTCACGGACCGGCTGGCATTTGCCGTTCGACGGGTGTAAGAGCCCGACATCCTTTTCAACCTGAGCAGTGCCTTGGCATGCTCAGAATGACGCGAAGACAGAAGTTCAATGGCCAACGTCCTGCTAGTCGCCTATCTGCTGATCGTGCTGGCGCTGATCGTCGTTATCTTGATCCAGCGCTCAGAGGGCGGTGCCCTTGGTATTGGCGGTAGCAACTCCGGTGGGGGTCTCGTATCCGCGCGCGGATCGGCAAACCTGCTGACCCGCACGACCGCTATTCTGGCAACCCTGTTTTTTGTTTCTGCAATCGGCCTGACCATTCTGGCAGAGCTGGATCGCGGCACCTCAAGCATTCTCGATAATGCTGTCACCAACTCCGATGGCTCCCAGCCTTCGACCGTTCTTGACGCATTGAATGCTCTGCAAGGTGATCTTCCTGTTCCTGCGGCTCCGGCGCAGTCGGCCACAGACCTACCGGTCCCAGTGGCTCCGGCTGAAGCTCCGGCAGCACCTGCAACAGGTAACTGATCTGCCGAAAGGCTAGTTTGAACAAGGGGATGGAAACATCCCCTTGTTTCTTTTGTGTAGTGCACGAAAACGTGCTCTGCGAATCGTCAATATTATGCTTATGGTGATCGCCCATGGCTCGGTACGTTTTTATCACCGGAGGCGTGGTTTCCTCCCTTGGCAAAGGTCTCGCTTCAGCAGCACTCGGTGCTGTTCTGCAAGCACGCGGATATAAGGTCCGCTTGCGTAAGCTTGACCCCTATCTCAACATTGATCCCGGCACGATGTCGCCGACACAACACGGCGAAGTGTTTGTCACCGACGACGGCGCGGAGACCGATCTCGATCTCGGTCACTACGAACGCTTCACTGGCCGCGCGGCCAATAAGCGTGACAACATCACGTCAGGTCGAATTTATTCGGACCTGCTGAGCAAAGAACGCCGGGGCGAGTTCCTGGGCGCGACTGTTCAGGTGATCCCGCACGTTACGGACTCGATCAAGAATTTCGTTCTCGAAGGCAACGAAGACTTCGACTTCGTTCTGGTCGAAATCGGTGGCACTGTCGGTGACATTGAAGGCTTGCCCTTCTTTGAAGCGATCCGTCAGCTCGGCAATGATTTGCCGCGCGGTCACACCTGCTATCTGCATCTGACCCTGATGCCGTACATTCCGTCCGCAGGTGAACTCAAGACCAAGCCGACGCAGCACTCCGTCAAGGAACTGCGCTCGATTGGTATTGCGCCAGACGTTCTGCTGGTCCGTTGCGATCGTCCGATCCCAGAAGGCGAAAAGAAGAAGCTGTCGCTGTTCTGTAACGTGCGTGAAAGCGCCGTTATTCAGGGCCTCGATGTCGCCTCGATCTACGACGTTCCAATGGCCTATCACAACGAAGGTCTCGACCGCGAAGTGCTGGCCGCTCTGGGCATCTCCGATGCGCCAGAACCTGATCTAACGGCCTGGAACGAAGTCTCCAAGCGCTTCCACAATCCAGAAGGTGAAGTGAACATTGCCATCGTTGGCAAGTACACCGGCCTCAAGGATGCCTATAAGTCGCTCTCGGAAGCCCTGATCCATGGCGGTATCGCCAACAAGGTGAAGGTCAACCTGCAGTGGATCGACTCGGAAGTCTTCGAGCGTGATGATCCATCGCCATATCTCGAGCATGTTCACGGCATTATGGTGCCGGGCGGTTTCGGCGAACGTGGCGCGGCTGGCAAGATTGAAGCTGCACGCTTTGCGCGCACCAAGGATGTTCCGTACTTCGGTATCTGCTTTGGGATGCAAATGGCTTGCGTTGAAGCTGCGCGGAACACCGCTGGCATCAAGAACGCTTCGTCGACCGAATTCGGTCCGACCAAGGAACCTGTCGTCGGCATGATGACGGAATGGGTCCAGGGCAATGAGAAAGCCACCCGCGAGGAAAATGGCGATCTCGGCGGCACACTGCGTCTCGGCGCTTACCCAGCTCAGTTGGTTCGTGGCTCGCGCGTTGCGGACATTTATGGCACCACTCGCATTACCGAGCGCCATCGTCACCGCTACGAAGTGAACATGGACTACCGCAAGCTTCTGGAAAAGAACGGCCTGCTGTTCTCCGGCGTATCGCCAGATGGCACGCTACCGGAAATCGTTGAGCGCACGGATCACCCGTGGTTCATCGGCGTGCAGTTCCACCCAGAACTCAAGTCCAAGCCATTTGAGCCGCATCCGCTGTTCACCAGCTTTATCGCTGCGGCAATGGACCAGAGCCGTCTCGTTTAAGACGAAACGCACACTCCAAATTTTAAACGTCGGGCTTCTCACGAAGTCCGGCGTTTTTGTTTTGATCCAGTGACTTGTGGCTTTTCTCGCAACGTTTCGAGGCCTAAACTCGTCGTGCAATTCTTATTGGACGCGTCATGACCCACCCGCGCTTTATTCAGGCTCTCAACCTCGGCACCATTACCAAGCTTCCAGACTGGTCTGCGGGGCCGAAGGGGAGTGCCGCCGAGATCGCGCAAGTGCTGCTGGGGGCGGGGTACACAGGCGTGCAGGGGAGCGATGATCCTGCCTATGGCAAAGCTGGATTGATTACCTATGGATCGAGCCGTGTGGCAGCGCCTGGCGAGGCGTTGGAGGTGCTGCAGCGCCAAGTGGATGCTGGGCACGAGCAGACGACGTTGCATGTCGGTACTGGCTTTGAAACGAATGAACAAGCCTATGCGCTGATCGAGGATATTCTGAGCGCCAGCCAGAAGCTCAAGCACGCTGCGCACATTGAAACCCATCGCGCGACGATTACACAGGATATTTTCCGCACCCTTGGATGGGTCGAAAAATTCCCCGAAATGACGATCAACGCGGATCTCTCGCATTATTACACTGGGCTTGAGATGCAATATGGCTCGATCCCGGAAAAGCTCGAGATCATGAAGCCAATCTTTCGGCGCGTGCGCTTTGTGCATGGGCGGATCGGATCAAGTGGCTGCATCCAAGTGCCGATTGGTGTGGGGCTGCGCGACGAGCCGCATGTCACCCGCTTTGGCTGGATGTGGCAGTATTGCTTTGCGGGATTCTTGGAAACAGAGGCGGCGGGTGCCGCTATTCCGTTTGCGCCTGAAATCCTGCCCGAAACGGTCGACACGCCGGACGGACCGCTGCACATCGAGTATGCGTTCCCCAATTTGGGCGCCGATGGAACGCTCCGTGAGCTAGGCGACCGTTGGGATCAGGGATTTAGGCTAACCGATATTGCCAAAGCCGCGTTTGGGCGGGCTGTGGGGCAGGGGTATCGGCTCGATACCGCCTCGCTTTAAAACTCAATGCGGCGCCTCCACGGTGCGGACAGCGCGTGGAGGCTGCAAAGTGCGGCGGGTTGTGGCATAGTTTTGGTCCACCCTGTTTCGCTCCCTAATGTATTTTGGAGACTTTCCATGGCTGAGATTCTATCGCTCTCAAAGGCGCGCAAGGCTAAGGCGAAAGTCGAAAAAGAGACGACCGCCGAGGCGAACCGCTTAAAATTTGGGCGCACCAAGGCCGAGCGCGAGTTGGAAGAGGCAAAGAAATTGCTATCTGACAGACAGATAGACGCGCACAAACGTGACGAATGAACTTTGCTAAATCGTTGAACTAAAAGTGTAAAACTGTCGCAGTTGCTCTGGGGCGTACTCTGCGGTACTCCGGCCGTAACCGAGGGTTCGGGCGCGCTTATCGGGGGAAGGTGCTTTCGACCTCGTTCCGTTTCGATAGCAATCTGGATTTCAGATGACCTCCGTTAGTGCCTCGCCGAATGCAGCGCCGCAGAAGAACTCGCCCACGCGCGTTCTTGCAGCCAGCATGATCGGCACCACGATCGAATTTTTCGACTTCTACATCTACGCAACAGCTGCGGTTATCGTTTTCCCGCATCTGTTCTTCCCAGCAGGGGACGACACCACTGCGCTTCTGAGCTCGCTGGCGACCTTCGCGATTGCGTTCATTGCGCGTCCTGTGGGCGCTGCGTTCTTCGGCCACTATGGTGACCGTATCGGCCGTAAGGCAACGCTGGTTGCGGCGCTGCTGCTGATGGGCATTTCCACTGTCGTTATCGGCCTGCTGCCGACCTATGATCAGGTGGGTGTATGGGCCGCGCTGTTCCTTGCTCTGTGCCGTCTGGGTCAGGGTCTGGGTCTTGGCGGTGAATGGGGCGGCGCTGTTCTGCTCGCCACCGAAAACGCTCCGGAAGACAAGAAGGCCTGGTACGGCATGTTCCCACAGTTGGGCGCGCCGGTTGGCTTCTTCCTCGCGACGATGATCTTCATCGTTCTCGATAAGGTTCTGGGCAACGACGCCTTCATGGACTGGGGCTGGCGCGTGCCGTTCCTGCTCTCGTCGGTTCTCGTTATCGTTGGTCTGATGATCCGTCTCAAGATCACCGAAACGCCAGAATTCGCGAAGGCGATCGAAAAGGCTGAACGCGTTGAAGTGCCGTTCTTCGACGTCTTCAAGAAGCATAAGATGAGCCTTGTGCTCGGCACTATGGCAGCGCTGGCGACCTTCGTGCTGTTCTACATCATGACCGTGTTCTCGCTGAGCTACGGTACTGCGAACCTCGGCTATGCCCGCGAAGACTTCCTGCTCCTGCAGATGGTCGGCGTGGTGTTCTTTGGCCTGTTCATTCCGGTTTCGGCCGTGCTTGCTGACAAGTTCGGCATGCGCAAGGTGATGATCGGCGTTGCAATTGGTATTGCAGTCTTCGGTCTGGTTCTCGCGCCAATGTTCGGCTCGGGCAATGTCTGGGGCGTACTTGCATTCCTCTGCGTAGGCTTTGCGCTTATGGGCATGACCTACGGTCCGCTCGGCACCGCACTGGCAGCACCGTTCCCAACTTCGGTTCGCTACACCGGCGCATCGCTGACCTTCAACCTTGGTGGCATCTTTGGTGCGTCCTTCGCGCCTTACATCGCGACGCACCTGGCCAATACCTATGGCCTGCACACGGTTGGTTACTACATGATCATCGCAGCGGTGATCACCTTGGTCGCGTTCGGCTTTATCCGCCAGACGTCCGACTAGGCCTAAGCCAAGCTGACCTTTGCGAGCGGCCTGTCCTTAACTGGGTAGGCCGCTTTCTGTTTGGACCTTTAGTGCCCGCGTGGAGCCGAGCACGTATTTGAGATAGGCCATGTTCTGCTCTGCGGTACTGGAAACCACGTGCCCCCCGTTTTTGAGAGGGAGTACGGGGGAACCGGCAATCACTTCTGACCCATCCGCTGCGGTAAGCTTTGTTCCTGCCGCCGCCAATTCGGGATTGTCGGAGAGGTCGAATCCAACAAAGTGCGCCAAAACATGGATGCGCATCTTGCCGTGACTCCCATAGACATCGACGTGATGATGTCGGCTCGTGCCGTAATGGGAGGGCGAGGTGTGCTCCCAAGCGATTTGATGGGCATGGCTCAGCGCACCATAAGGCATGGCCTCGGCGGCGGTGAAATGATCTTCGCCCTCATGCATGCCACTGCCTTCGGCAGCCAGCGCCCGATCATGGGCAGCATTTGCCTGAATCCGGTTATAGGTCGCGGCATCGTCAAGCCAGCGCGTCATCCGCGTGCAGGTGATCCGGAATTGGACGAGCCCATAAAGACTATTGGGAAAGGCTTGCGACCATTCAGAATTGGTGACAAGCCACTCAACCAAATAGCGCGACTTGTCCGGCCCCAAAACCTGCGGCTCAACCTTTGCTGTCGCCTCGGTCAGAATACTTAGGCCACAACCAGGAAGGTCCAGAGTGGTGCCCGGCATGCTGAACGCAGACGCGGCCAAGTTCACGGGCTCAGCATGTCCCCAGCTGGTCCCATACATGAATAGACAAAGCGCTGCCGTTGAAACTCGCAAGTCGCGACTCCAGCTTGATGTAGCTATTAACTTAGGGCGAAAATCTTTCGCGATTATGCGCTCTCATGGTGCGTTTTTATCTTTCCAGCGGGTAGGATGCCTACCAATCCACCTGACAGACGACCCCAGATGGTCCGAACTGCATCGACTTTTCGGTGTATTGGAAAATCTCGATTTTGACACCGCTCGGGTCCGCCAACCAGCACTGCCATGTGTGGTCTACGCCGAGCTTCTTTGGCGTGACGGCGACGCCATGCCGAGCGGCATTGGCCATGAAGGCATCAATATCGTCGGTCTCGAAACAGATGTGGTTGATCTGATTGCGATCCTCGAATGCCGAATCGCCGCGCAGAAAGACTTCAACGAAGGTGCGATTGCCGAAATCGAGGTAAAACCCGATGCGCTCTTCACCACGCTTGAAGTCAAACTTGGGGCTTACACCAAGAATGTCTCGATAGAATGCCTCTACGGCGCGCAAATCCCGAGCAAATACGCAGGTATGGGCGACCTGTTTTACGAGTGGCTTAGTCAAAACTGTTTCCTCCGCGCCGTTCATCCTCCACAGCACTGTGACATGTTAGTATGCTCTTTGCGGTTATGACAACGTTTCAATCCGGCAGATTTGGCTTTTTTCGTCTGTCCCCCTTCCTTCTGTCACACACTGGGTCTAGAGAGGCACACATCACCAGCGCAACTTCTGGAAGGGCACTCATGGCATCGATTATCCACGTCAATGGCCGTCAAATCTTTGACAGCCGCGGCAATCCCACTGTTGAAGTCGATGTGGTTCTGGACGACGGCAGTTTCGGCCGCGCCGCAGTGCCATCAGGCGCTTCTACCGGTGCCCATGAAGCCGTAGAACTGCGCGACGGCGGCAAGCTCTTTTCCGGCAAGGGCGTGACCCAGGCCGTTGAAAACGTGAACTCCGCGCTGTCCGAAGAAATCCTCGGCATGGACGCTTTCGATCAGCTGGCAATCGACCAGGCAATGATCGATCTCGACGGCACCCACAACAAGGGCCGTCTTGGCGCTAACGCCATTCTGGGCGTGTCGCTCGCTGTTGCGAAGGCCGCTGCTGAATCGGCTACCCAGCCACTCTACCGTTACATCGGTGGGCCAAACGCCCATGTTCTGCCTGTGCCGATGATGAACATCATCAATGGCGGCGAGCACGCTGACAATCCAATCGACATGCAGGAATTCATGATCCTGCCAGCTGGCGCAGATTCCATCGCCGACGCTGTCCGTATCGGTTCGGAAATCTTCCACACCCTCAAGAAGGGTCTGTCGGCTGAAGGCCACAACACCAACGTGGGTGACGAAGGCGGTTTCGCACCAAACCTTGGTTCGGCTGACGAAGCGCTCGGCTTCATCATGCGCTCGATCGAAAAGGCAGGCTATCGTCCAGGCGAAGACGTCTTCATCGGTCTCGATTGCGCGTCGACCGAATATTTCAAGAACGGCAAGTACGAGATGGTCGGCGAGGGCAAGTCGCTGTCGTCCGACGACAACGTACGTTTCCTCGAAGACCTCGTGAACCGCTTCCCAATCATCACCATCGAAGACGGCATGGCCGAAGACGATTGGGATGGCTGGAAGGCGCTGACCGATGCAATCGGCAAGAAGGTTCAGCTGGTCGGCGACGATCTGTTCGTGACCAACACCGAACGCCTCGTATCGGGCATCAAGATGGGCGTCGCGAACTCGATCCTGGTCAAGGTGAACCAGATCGGTTCGCTGTCCGAAACGCTGAACGCGGTCGATACCGCTCACCGCGCAGGCTACACCTCGGTCATGTCGCACCGCTCGGGTGAAACCGAAGACGCGACCATCGCTGACCTCGCAGTTGCGCTCAACTGCGGTCAGATCAAGACCGGCTCGCTCTCGCGTTCGGACCGTCTGGCGAAGTACAACCAGCTCATCCGTATCGAAGAAGAACTCGGCACGGCAGCGAAGTATGCTGGCTACTCGGTGGTCAAGGGCCGCTAAGCGCTCTTATCGAGTTTTGTAGAATTGAGGCTGGGCAGAAATGCCCGGCTTTTTTTGTTTTGGGTGGTGGAGCGGTCTCAAGGTGCCGCTCGTGAGCGCTTGCGCTCCATGCTGTCTTCTGGGTGGGGCAGAGGGCGTGAAAGGGGGAGGAACACCGCTGCGGATTTCGATCCTGAAGTCGCGCGATGTAAAACTCCGGCCCATCAGAGAATAGCGCTGCGCAAATTAGATCGTGTTTTATTTGTTTTGCTGATTTCGGAAATTTTAGACAGCATATCCAAAGCAGAATCACCTTCTTGGAGTGAGAAGGCCATGATTAAGCGTCTTTCAGCTGAAGCATTCGGAACGTTTTGGCTTGTCTTTGGAGGGTGTGGCTCAGCTGTTCTTGCGGCGGGCATTCCGGAACTTGGAATTGGCTATGCAGGTGTCTCGCTGGCCTTCGATTTAACTGTGCTGACAATGGCTTACGCGGTCGGGCACATCTCCGGCGGGCATTTCAATCCTGCTGTTTCTCTCGGGCTCGCTGTCGCTGGTCGGTTCGATTACAAGGACCTCGTGCCTTATTGGGTCGCTCAGATCATCGGCGGTGCGCTCGGGGCACTGGTGCTCTTCGTCATTGCGTCGGGCGTGACTGGTTTTGTCGCTGGCGGCTTTGCTTCGAACGGCTATGACACGCTTTCTCCGCATGGCTATGGGTTGGTGTCCGTTATCGTAGCTGAAGTGGTGCTGACGGCGTTTTTCCTGATTATCATTTTGGGATCGACGCATAAGAATGCCGCGGCTGGTTTCGCGCCAATCGCTATCGGTTTGGGGCTGACCCTGATCCACTTGATCTCGATCCCGGTGAGCAACACTTCGGTCAATCCAGCACGCTCCATCGCGGCCGCCTTGTTTGCGGACAATGGGGCTTTGGGCCAAGTCTGGGTGTTTATCCTCGCCCCACTTGCAGGCGCCGCTATTGGCGGGATCATTTGGAAAGCACTGCTAGAGCGCGACTGAGGTCGTTGCGCTAGGTGCCTTCAGCGTCGTCGTCATCACCGGGCTTGTCCCGGTGATCCTGTTTTGTGCGAGGCCTGTCTGGATTGCTGGGACAGGTCCGGCAACGACGGTGGGGTGGATCGAATAAATGGTCTGAAGCACTATTGGCTCACGCCTATAGATCTTTACCGGCCCGCTACGCCCTGAAGGTAAAAGCGTTTGGCGACAGTGTGGTCGCGAAGGGCTTGGGCAGGCAGCTTGCCCGTTAAGGCGAACATGACCTGCAGGGGCTCAGGGATAGCGCTGGCATCCACGATAACGCGGGTGAAATTGTCAGTACCGTTGTCGCGGTCCAACAGCAGATTGTAGAGCAGGGCACGGACATCTGTCTGAGAGGAACAGGCCACGCAGCTGGCGCCATCGGCGTGACCGTGGCCGGAGTTGCGGGGTAAGCGCAGAAGCCTGTCGCCGGGTGCGAGTTGAGGCAGCGCGTCCGCTTGGGTCACAACCAGAACTGGAATTTGGGGAGCCAACATAGTGCTACCTGAGAGGGGGTTCTGAAGGAGACGTGTGAGGAGGCGAAGGGTTCCGAAGGGTGAAGAAATAAGGCTCCCGACAGCGCCGGGAGCCTGCTCCTATATCCTAAGTTACTTACCCGGAATGTAGTTCAGCACAGGGCCGAGCCAACGTTCCACTTCGGCAACCGCCATGCCCTTGCGTTCCGCATAGTCCAGAACCTGATCGCGTTCGACCTTGGCGACGCCAAAATAATAGGCGTCAGGATGGCTGAAATAGAGACCGGAAACGGACGAGCCTGGCCACATGGCATAGCTCTCAGTGAGTGTAACTCCGACTTGAGCTTCTGCATCTAGTAGATTGAAAAGAGTGGTCTTTTCAGTGTGGTCTGGCTGAGCTGGGTAGCCCGGAGCCGGGCGAATGCCGGCATAGGGTTCGCCAACCAACTCGTCTGGCGCAAACGTCTCGTCCTTGCCAAAGCCCCAGTGCTCCTTACGGACGCGCTCGTGCATATATTCGGCTAGGGCTTCGGCATAACGGTCCGCGAGGGCCTTAACGAGAATGGACGAATAATCGTCATTCGCCTTTTCGAAGCGCTCTGCAATGGCGACTTCTTCAAGGCCTGCGGTGACAACAAAACCACCAAGATAGTCGGGCGTGCCGACGGGAGCGACGAAGTCGGACAGGGCGACATTGGCGCTATCGGTGCGCTTGGACAGCTGCTGGCGCAGGGTGAAGAAGGTATTCAGCTCAGTGGCGCGATCTTCGCCGGTAAAGAGACGGATGTCGTCCTCGACGCGGTTTGCGGGCCAGAAGCCGATGACGGCCTTCAGGTTGAACCATTTTTCGCCAATGATCTGCTTGAGCATTTTCTGAGCGTCAGCCCAGAGCGCACGAGCGGCTTCGCCCTGCTTCTCGTCTTCAAGGATGGCCGGGTAGCGGCCCTTGAGTTCCCAGCTCTGGAAGAACGGGGTCCAATCGATGTAGCGGGCGATTTCGCCCAGGTCGAGATCGGTGATGGTCTTGGTGCCGAGGAAAGTCGGCTTTGGTGGCGTGTAGCCATCAAAGTTGGACTTGAACGCATTGGCGCGGGCAGTGGCCAGCGGCAGGCGCTTTTTGTCCAGTTCAGCACGTTCGTGCGCAGCCGCCGCCTTGGCGTATTCCGCGCGTGTGGTTTCGACGAATGCGGCGTTCTGATCGTCCGAGAGGAGCGCAGAGACAACACCCACAGCGCGGCTGGCGTCGTTGACGTAAACGGCCTGACCACGGTTGTAGCGCGGGTGGATCTTTACCGCCGTGTGAACGCGGCTGGTCGTAGCCCCACCAATCAGCAGCGGGATGTTAAATCCTTCGCGCTCCATTTCGGCGGCGACATGGACCATTTCGTCCAGCGAGGGGGTGATGAGACCCGAAAGGCCAATGATGTCGACGTTCTCGGCCTTGGCCACTTCCAAAATCTTCGCCGACGGGACCATAACGCCGAGGTCGATGATTTCGTAGTTGTTGCAAGCCAGAACCACGCCGACGATGTTTTTGCCGATGTCGTGGACGTCGCCCTTCACGGTTGCCATCAGAACCTTGCCCGCGCTGGAGCGGCCAGTGCCGCCATTGGCAGCCTTTTCCTCTTCCATATAGGGCAGGAGATAGGCAACGGCCTGCTTCATGACGCGGGCGGACTTTACCACCTGCGGCAGGAACATCTTGCCCGAGCCGAAGAGGTCGCCGACGACATTCATGCCGTCCATCAGCGGGCCTTCGATGACGTGCAGCGGGCGGTCATAAGCGAGGCGGGCTTCTTCGGTGTCTGCCTCGATGAATTCGGTGACGCCATTGACCAGCGCATGGGTAATGCGCTGACCGACGGGGAGTTCGCGCCAAGAGAGGTCCTTGGCCTTGCCCGCTGCGCCGCCCTGACCGCGATAGCGTTCCGCCAGCTCGAGCATACGATCCGTGGCATTTGGCGTGCGGTTGAGGATCACGTCCTCGCAGGCATCGCGCAGTTCGACGTCGATGGTTTCGTAAACCGCCAGCTGACCGGCGTTGACGATGCCCATGTCCATGCCGACCTTGATGGCATGGTAGAGGAAGACCGCGTGCATGGCTTCACGCACCGGCTCATTGCCGCGGAACGAGAAGGAGAGGTTGGAAATACCGCCCGAGATGTGAACATGGGGCAGGGTCTCAACAATCTCCTTGGTCGCTTCGATGAAGTCGACGCCGTAATTGTTATGTTCTTCAATACCGGTCGCAACCGCGAACACGTTCGGGTCGAAGATGATGTCTTCTGGCGGGAAGCCGACCTGCTCGGTGAGGATCTTATACGCACGGGTACAGATTTCGACCTTACGCTGCTTGGTATCGGCCTGACCGCTTTCGTCAAAGGCCATCACCACAACCGCAGCGCCATAGGCGCGAACGAGCTTGGCGTGATGAATGAAGGCGTCTTCGCCTTCCTTGAGCGAGATCGAGTTGACCAGCGCCTTGCCCTGAACGCATTTCAGACCAGCTTCGATGACATCCCACTTGGAGCTGTCGATCATCAGCGGAACCTTGGCGATATCGGGTTCGGCGGCGAGCAGGTTGAGGTAGTCAACCATGACCTGCTTACTATCGATCAGGCCCTCGTCCATATTGATGTCGATGACCTGAGCGCCATTCGCGACTTGGTCCCGCGCAACGTCGAGCGCTGTGGTGTAGTCGCCAGCGGTGATCAGTTTTTTGAACTTGGCCGAGCCGGTGACATTGGTGCGCTCGCCAACGTTGACGAAAGGAATGTCCGCGGTGAGCGTGAACGGCTCTAGGCCCGCGAGACGCAGCAGGCGCTCGATCTCGGGAACTTTGCGTGGCTCATACTGCGCGACCATCTGGGCGATGGCGCGGATATGGTCTGGGGTCGAGCCGCAGCAGCCGCCGACGATATTGAGGAGGCCTTCGGAGGCAAAGCTTTGCAACTGACGCGCCATGTCGTCCGGCGTTTCGTCGTAAGCACCCATTTCATTGGGCAGGCCAGCGTTCGGATAGGCGCAGATAAAGGTATCGGCGACCTTGGAGAGTTCGGCGATGTGATCGCGCATCAGATCGGCGCCGAGCGCGCAGTTCAGCCCGATGGTGATCGGGTTGGCGTGGCGGATCGAGTACCAGAAGGCGGTCGGGGTCTGGCCCGAGAGCGTGCGGCCCGAACGATCGGTGATGGTGCCCGAAATCATGATCGGCACATCGATGCCGCGCTCGTCAAAAATCTTGCGAGCAGCGAACAGGCCGGCCTTGGTGTTGAGCGTGTCGGTGATGGTTTCAAAGAGCAGAAGGTCAGCGCCAGCGTCGATCAGGCCGCGCAGGGCTTCTTCATAGGCGATTGCCAGCTCGTCGAAGCTGATGGAGCGGTGACCGGGATTGTTGACGTCGGTCGACATGGAGGAGGTTTTTGTGGTCGGTCCGAGGGCGCCCGCAACATAACGGCGACGACCATCTTCTGCCTCAGCGCGCCGTGCAGCGCGGCGGGCAACGATCACGCCTTGGTAGTTGATGTCGTAGACAGCGCTTTCGCAGGCATAGTCGGCCTGCGCCACAGAGGTGCCAGAAAACGTGTTGGTTTCAACGATATCCGCACCCGCCATATAATAGTTGTAGTGGATGTCCTCGATCATTTTCGGTTCGGTGATGACGAGGAGGTCGTTATTGCCCTTGAGTGGGTGCGACCAATCCTTGAAGCGCTCGCCGCGGAAGTTTTCCTCCGTCAGGCCGAGACGCTGGATCATCGTCCCCATAGCGCCGTCGAGAACGAGGATACGCTCCTCCATAGCCTTTGAAAGTGCGGAGCGCACTTCGTTCCAATCCTGGGAAACTGGGCTTGAGATGTTCAGCTCGGAGGGGCTCATCTACCGTCCTCTATACACTTAGGAAGTCTGTGCCGCGTACCGGCTCGTACGCATATAAAGATATCTTTATATCTGAGCAAGCTTGATGCTCGCTTTGCCCATAATTGTGTTCATGCGCCGCAGGCGGATTGGTGGTGCGAGCGGGGGTTGGTGAGATTAGGGGTTTATAAACCATCAAAACTGTCTTCAATTTTATGCATCGGCGCAGGCGTGTAGGTTAACGCGCGATAGGCTCCATTTAAAAAGAAGCGCGAACAGTGACGAAACATTACCGCAAATACGCACGGTTTTTGGTTCTAACCTCTCTGCTCGTCCCGGCTATTGCCGCATGCAACATGGGGAATCTCGGGCCGACAGTGAAGCGTGGTGCCTTCACTTCGGCCAAGTACGGCGTCACCTCCTCGCCGCGCGTAACGACGAATCCTCATCCTCCGCGTGGTGGTGGTCGCTATCAGGTCGGAAAGCCCTATACGGTTGCGGGCAGGACTTATGTTCCGCAACACGATCCGGCCTATGTTGCTGCTGGTACTGGCTCTTGGTATGGCGCTGATTTCCATGGTCGCAAAACTGCGAACGGCGAAATCTTCTCCGCCAATGCTATCACGGCAGCGCATCCTACTCTGCCTTTGCCCTCCTATGTTCGTGTGACGAATAAGGACAACGGTCGCTCGCTCGTGGTGCGCGTCAACGATCGTGGTCCTTATGTTGCTGGTCGCGTGATCGACCTTAGCTATCGCTCGGCGGCCATGCTTGGCTATGTCGAGAATGGCTCTGCCAATGTCGAGATCGCTTATGTTGGCGAAGCGCCGCTCAATGGCGATGATACGCGCCAATTGATGGCGAGCTATAATGGTCCGCAGGAATTCGGGAAGCACACGCAAGTGGCGACCGGCAATTTCGGTGTGACGAACAATATTTTCGGCATGTTCGGCGGTCTGTTCGCTTATGCCGAGGCTGGTGCTGTTCCGGATAGTTCGGCGCAGGCTGCCACAAATGCAATGGCAGCAGGCGGGCTCGACCTCGCGGCCTTCGCAACGCCAGGCGCTGTGCCAGTCAATGTGGATCTCGGCGTTTTCTATGACGATGCGAGTGTGCAGTCTGTTTCCGAGCGCTTCGCTGTGCTTGGTGCTGTTACAGAAAGCGCTTTGCCGTTGAGCTCTGGTTCGGCGTTAAAACTGACGCTGACCAATTTAAAACCGGGCGTGACCGAAGAAGACGTTCGTAACCTCGCTGCCGAGGTTGGAATAGTGCTCTGACTTTGATTTAAATGCGAGCAACGGATTAATTTCCATCACGGAGGGGCGGACGTGAGAGTGTTGTTTGCTACGATCGCTATGCTGGGCCTGATTTCTCAGGCGAACGCTCAGGTGGCGTTTGATAGTAAGGCGAAGTTCGCCATTTTGACCGACCATGAATCTGGCACGGTCCTCTACCAGAAAAGCGCAGATGACCGCCTAGAGCCAGCGAGCATGACCAAGCTCATGACGCTGGCAGTGGTGTTCACTGAGGTTCGGGCAGGGCGTTTGTCCCTGGACGACGAGTTCTGGGTTTCCGAAAATGCTTGGCGTACGGGCGGGGCTGCCTCTGGTGGCTCCACCATGTTCGCCGTTTTGAACTCGCAAATTCGCGTCGAAGATTTGGTGCGTTCGGTCATTATTCAATCGGGTAATGATGCGGCAATTGTTCTGGCGGAAGGCATCGCCGGCTCCGAAGGCAGCTTTGCGGCGATGATGAACGAGTTGAGCGGCCAGATTGGTTTGTCCGGCTCGCATTTTGTGAACTCGACCGGCTTGCCTGATCCTGATGAGTATTCCACGGCGCGCGATCTTGCGGTGCTAGGGAGCTATCTCATCCGCGAGTTCCCCGAGTTTTATCACTACTTCTCTGAGCCGGAGATGGAGTGGAACAAGATCAAGCAGCCTAACCGAAACTCGCTCGTGGAAATGGGTATCGGCGTCGATGGTCTGAAGACTGGACATACGCAAGCGTCTGGCTACGGCTCTGTGACGTCGACCAACCAAGGCGATCGTCGCCTCGTGGCCGTGGTTCACGGTCTGGAGTCGATGCGCGAGCGCACCGAAGAAGCGCGTAAGCTGCTGACCTGGGGCGCGCGCGCCTTTGAAAAGGTTACGCCTTATGCGGCGGGGCAGATTGTTGGCACCGCAGATGTGTATGGTGGCGAAGTCGCCAGTGTCGGCCTTGTCGGTAACGGCGAAGTTGCGCTTTACCTGCCGCGTGGGACGAAGCAGTGCCTCGCTGCAACCATCAATTATACCGCGCCGCTCATGCCGCCCGTGGAGCAAGGACAGAAACTTGCCGAACTGCGTGTGTTCTGCGACGATCAGCTCATTCAATCGACGCCGCTTTATGCTGCTGAATCAGTAGCGCAGGGTGATATTGTTCGTCGCGCAACCGATGCGCTCAAACAGCTCGCCCTTGGCTGGCTCTGACCGGAATGACACGAGACCATGCTAAAAGCGCCAAATCGAGGCACAGCACGATTTATCACCTTTGAAGGTGGAGAGGGCGTAGGAAAGTCTACGCAGGTCAAGCGCTTGCTGCAGAATTTGGCGCGCAATGACATTGAGGCGGTGCGCACACGCGAGCCCGGTGGCACGCCAAAGGCCGAAGCAATCCGCGCTTTCATTCTCCAGGGAAAGTCCGAGAGCTGGGGGCCGGGGGCAGAAGCGATTTTGTTCGCGGCAGCGCGCTATGACCACGTCCACCAACTTATCGCGCCCAATCTCGAGCGCGGCACCTGGGTGATTTCCGACCGTTTCTGTGACTCAACCCGCGCCTATCAGGGGCTGACGGGTGGTGTTGAAGACGGGCTTATTGATGCGCTGGAAAATCTCGCGCTCGATGGTCATACGCCGGATTTGACTCTTGTTCTCGACATGGACCCCAAACTGGCTTTCCAGCGCGTCGAACAGCGTGCCGTCGAGGATGGTTTGCAGCTCACAGGGGATCGCTTTGAGAAGGAAGATCTCGACTGGCACGAACGTCTGCGGGACAATTTCCTCGATATAGCGTCGCGCAATGCCGACCGTTGTGTCGTGCTGTCGGCGCATCAGAGCGAAGAGGCTCTCGAAATGGCCATTTGGTCCGTCGTGACGCAGCGTTTCCCCGAACTTCAGGGTAGGCCGCAGGCGTGATTGATCCAAACGCAATCGAAGATCTCCCGCTGCCAGAACAGCGGCAGCTTGCCGTTGGTCATGACAAAGCGCGACAAGCAATTTTGGCGCAATTGGCCGATCACCGCCTACCAGGCGCGATCATGCTTCACGGGCCCGAGGGGATTGGCAAAGCAACGCTCGCTTTCGAGTTGGCAGCGGCGATATTCACCGCCACTGGCGATGAAAGCGCCGAGCGCGTACGCGAGCAGATCGCGGCTGGCTCGCATCCGAACCTGAGCGTGCTGCGTCGGCGGATGAAGGACGCTAAAGGGTTTTATACGGTGATCCGCGTCGAAGACGTGCGTGAGCTGCGC
Organism: Devosia sp. MC1541; assembly: GCF_012847305.1. Lineage (NCBI taxonomy): Bacteria > Pseudomonadati > Pseudomonadota > Alphaproteobacteria > Hyphomicrobiales > Devosiaceae > Devosia > Devosia sp. MC1541. The sequence goes on along the minus strand of NZ_JABBDZ010000001.1, from coordinate 276,209 downwards.
GAAACCTTGCAGCAGACGCGCGGCCGGTCGGGGCATCGCATCGCCGTTCTCGACTCGATCGACGACTGCAATCCATCCGCTGCCAATGCTCTGCTGAAGACACTCGAAGAGCCGCCAGCAGACACGACCTTCTTCCTGATTTCCCATCGCCCAGGTGGCCTGCTGCCGACGATCAAATCGCGCTGCCACAATATCGCTCTCCGTCCGCTGAGTGATCAGCTTGTGGCAGATGTGGTGATGAACAATCATCCTGAGCTTGATGCTTCAACCCTAGACCGCGCCGTGCAATTGGCAGGCGGTCGCCCGCGTCGGGCGTTTGAAACACTGGCTCTCGCTGAAACTTCCCCCGTTGGGGCGCTGATCACATGGCTGCAGAACCCGGCGGCCATGCCAACAGAAGCGCACCTAAAACTCGGTGATGCGCTTGGGAGCGATCCCAATGGCCCCGATATGTCCTTTGCGCGCGAGATCCTGAGTGATTGGCTGGCATCAGAAATGCGCGATGCGGCAATGCAGGGCCCAGATCGTAGGCGACTTGCCTCCGCAACTGAGCTATGGGAGAAGGCAAACGCGCTTCTGTCCGAGGCCGATAGTGTCAATCTTGATTTCAAGCAGACACTGGTCGTGATCTTCGATTGGATCCGGAAGCATAGCGCCCTGTCCGCAAATTCCGCTGAGCAAGAATGACCAAGCCCTTTTACGTCACGACCGCGATTTCCTATCCCAATGGCGCCCCACACATCGGGCATGCCTATGAAATGATCGCGACTGACGCCATCGCGCGTTGGAAGCGTCTGGAAGGACGCGATGTCTATTTCCTGACCGGCACGGACGAGCACGGCATCAAGATGGTGCAGACCGCTGCCGCCAAGGGTGTTTCTGTTCGCGAACTGGCGGATGAGAACTCGGCGCAGTTCCAGAAGCTGGCAGGAATGCTCAACCTCTCTAACGACGATTTCATCCGCACCACCGAAGAACGTCACCATAAGAGCGCGCAGGCCATCTGGAAGCAGATGGAAGCGAGCCACAATGGCGATATCTTCCAGTCCACCTATAAGGGCTGGTATTCGGTTCGCGACGAAGCTTATTTCGACGAAGCCGAGCTGACCGAAAAGGACGGCAAGCGCTTTGCCCCATCGGGTGCGGAAGTGGAATGGGTCGAAGAACCAACCTATTTCTTCCGTCTCTCGGCTTATCAGGATCGCCTCCTCAAGCTCTATGAAGAGAACCCAGATTTCATCGCGCCGAAGGAACGTCGCAATGAAATCATCTCCTTCGTAAAGGGTGGGTTACAGGACCTTTCTGTTTCGCGCACCACCTTTGATTGGGGCATTCCAGTTCCGGGCGCAGAAGGCCACGTGATGTATGTGTGGGTCGATGCCCTCACCAACTACATCACCGGCGTCGGCTATCCGGACGAACAGAGCGAACTCTTCAAAAAATTCTGGCCAGCTGACCTGCACGTCATCGGCAAGGACATCATTCGCTTCCACACCGTCTACTGGCCAGCTTTCCTGATGAGCGCCGGCCTGCCTGTGCAGCACCGCGTCTTCGCGCACGGCTTCCTGACCGTTGACGGCCAGAAGATGAGCAAGTCGCTCGGCAATGTTATCGATCCGTTCGAACTGGTCGAAACCTTTGGTCCAGACGCTGTTCGCTACTTCTTCTTGCGCGAAGTCTCCTTCGGCAATGACGGCGACTACAGCCACGAAAAGCTGGTCAATCGCGTCAATGCAGATCTCGCCAACAACCTTGGCAACCTTGCCCAGCGTTCGCTGTCGATGATCAACAAGAACTGCGAAGCGAAGGTCCCGGCCTTTGGCGACTACACCGATGCTGACACGGCCATCGAAAATGAAGTCACCGAAGCTCTGGTTGCAGCACAGAAGGCCATGGACGAGCAGTTGGTTCACGAAGCCACTGGCGCTATCATCGCCGCTCTCAGCTCTGCCAATAACTACTTCGCTGGCCAAGAACCTTGGGCTCTGAAGAAGACCGATCCAGTCCGCATGGGCACAGTGCTTTACCGCACGGCAGATACGGTTCGCCGTCTGGCCATCGCCATGCAGGCCTTCGTACCGTCTTCGGCAGCGCGTTTGCTCGACCAGCTGGAAGTTCCAGCCGACGAACGTACGCTCACTCATGCTGCCAAGACCAATGGCCTTATTTCGGGCACCGAACTGCCAGTTCCGCAGGGCGTCTTTGCGCGTGTCGAGAAGCCTGCTGAATAATGCTGATCGATAGTCACTGCCATCTCGACTTTGAGGCGCTGTCCAATGATTTGGACGGCGTTCTCGCCCGAGCCGAAGCCGCTGGCGTCACCGGAATGGTGACGATTTCCACACGTGTGGAAAAGTTTTCAACATACACAGACCTTGCAGAACGATACCAGAACATCTGGTGTTCCGTTGGGACACATCCGCACAACGCCCACGAAGAACTCCATATTCAAACGGAAGATCTCGTACGGCTAAGTGCCCATCCGCGTTGCGTTGCTATCGGCGAAGCCGGTCTCGACTATTTTTACGACAATGCTCCGCGCGAAGCGCAGGCCATCGGATTGCGTCGGCACATTGCAGCAGCTCGGATCACCGGTCTTCCACTGGTTATCCACAGTCGCGCTGCCGATGAGGACATGGCCGCTATCCTGCGCGAAGAGACAGAGCAGGGGGCTTTCCCATTCCTGCTGCATTGCTTCACGGCGGGTAAGGCGTTGGCTGAAACTGCGCTCGAGCTGGGCGGCTATATCTCGTTCTCGGGGATCATCACCTTCAAGAACGGCGAGGAAATCCGCGAGGTCGCCAGAATGGTGCCGGCGGATCGTTACCTCGTCGAAACCGACGCGCCTTATCTCGCGCCGATCCCGCATCGGGGCGAAAGCAATGAGCCAAGCTATGTCCGTCACACCGCGGCCAAGGTCGCCGAAGTGCGTGGCATCAGCCTTGAACAGTGCGGCGTGGAAAGCACGGCGAATTTTGCGCGTCTGTTTTCCAAGACCGGGCTCAAATAACTCATGGCCAAACCCGACCGGATCATCGCGACCATTCTGGGATGCGCATCATCCGGCGGCGTGCCGCGTTTAGGCAATATCTGGGGCGCGTGTGATCCACTCGAGCCCCGCAACCGCCGTACCCGTTGCGCCTTGCTGGTTGAGGCCTGGCAGAACGGCGTGGATGAACCGACGCGCGTGCTCATCGACACCGGCGCTGATATGCGCGAGCAATTGCTTGCTGCAAATGTGGGGCGTCTTGATGCCGTGCTGTATTCGCATGAGCATGCCGACCACACTCATGGGATCGACGACCTGCGCGTGCTGGCACTACAGAGCCGCAAGCGGGTCGCCGTTTATTACTCTGAGGCGTGCGGCGAACGCCTGAATCTTGCGTTCGGCTATTGCTTTAAAACTCCTGCAGGCAGTTCCTACCCGCCAATTCTCGACGCCCACGTCATTGCCGATGGTGACACCGTGAGCATTGACGGGCCGGGCGGCACAATCGACTTTCTCGCCTTTGACATGGTCCACGGCGATATTATGTGCTTCGGGTTCCGCGTCGAAGATTTTGCTTATTGCTGCGATCTCTCAGCACTGCCGCAAAGCTCCGAGGCTGGCATGACCGCGCTCAAGACGTTGATTATCGATGCTTTGCGACCGACACCCCACCCGAGCCATTTGAGCCTGCCCGAAGCCTTGGACATGATCGAGCGCTTTGCCCCGCAGCAAGGCATTCTCACCAATCTGCACATTGACCTCGACTATCACACGACGGACGACGAAACGCCGCCCAATGTGACGCCTGCCTTTGATGGCATGTGCATCGATGTGCTGACCGGCCACATTCTCAATCGCTGACAAAAAAAGGGCGCCTCGGATATCCGAAGCGCCCCATTCATTTGGCTATGCGCAGTGCTTACCAGCCTGCGAGTATCGAACCCTTGAATTCGGTTTCGATGAACGCCTTGATTTCATCGTTGTGGTAGGACGCGACCAGATCCTTGACCCACTGCAAGTCCTTGTCTTCCGAACGGACGGCAATGACGTTTACGTATGGGCCGGTTGGGCTTTCGCGCAGGATCGAACCGTTGACTGGGTCGAGACCAGCGTCTTCAGCGTAATTGGTGTTGATGCCAGCAGCATCCAGATCTGGCAGAGTGCGCGCGAGCTGAGCAGCGTCGATTTCGAGGAACTGCACGTTCTTCGGGTTTTCGATAACGTCGATCACCGAAGCCTTCGTACCAACGCCTTCCTTGAGCTTGATCAGGCCAGCGGATTCCAGAAGCAGCAGAACACGACCGCCATTGGTTGGGTCGTTCGGGAGGCCGATCTTTGCGCCTTCTGGCAGGTCTTCAAACTTCTCGAACTTGTCCGAGTAAACGGCGATCGGGAAGTTCACGGTGACAGCGACGGTTTCGATCTTGTAGCCGCGATCAGCGATCTGGTTGTCGAGGTATGGCTGGTGCTGGAACGAGTTGGCGGTGAGGTCGCCGGTCGACAGCGCTTCGTTCGGAATGACGTAATCCGAGAACTCCAGGATTTCCAAGGTGTGCCCCTTGGCTTCGAAGATCGGCTTAACCTGTTCCATGATCTGGGCGTGTGGGCCAGGGGTGACGCCAATCTTGACGTCTTCAGCAAAGGCTGGGGCTGCGATCAGCGATGCACCAGCGATCAGGGCAGCAGTAAAAGTCTTGAGGCTCATTTGAACAATCCGACTATTGGGAGAAAGATTAATGACGCGACCGCTTGTCGAAGCGGTTTGCGAGGAAGTCGCCCAGGCTTTGTACGCTCTGGACAATGACGATGAGCACCAGCACCACAGCCAACATGACGTCTGGCATAAAGCGCTGATAACCAAAACGAATACCCAGATCGCCCAAACCACCACCACCAACAGCGCCGACCATGGCCGAGAAGCCAATGAGGCTCACAATGGTCAGGGTCAGGCCGAGGGTGATGGCAGGAAGCGCCTCTGGGAGGAGGACCTTTTGCACGATCTGCAGAGGGCTTGCGCCCATTGAACGGGCCGCTTCGATCAGGCCGCGGTCAACGCCACGAATAGCGCCTTCGATGATGCGGGCGATAAAGGGCGCAGCTGCGATTGTGAGAGGGACAATCGCTGCCGTGGTGCCGATGGAGGTCCCCGCGATAAGTCGGGTCAGCGGCACGATGGCGACGACGAGAATGATAAATGGGGTCGAACGCGCGGCGTTGACGATAAGGCCAAGAATGGCGTTGAGGGCAGGGGCCGCAAACAGTTCGCCCTTTTGGCTGGTCGCCAGAAAGACGCCCAGCGGCAAACCGATAGCCGTCCCGACGATGCCGGACACCAAGACCATGTGGAACGTCTGGACAAGGCTATTCCAGAACAGGTTCAGCATTTGAGGCGAGAAGATCTCAAGCATAGCCAAGAACCTCCGTTTCGAGACCTAAGGTGCTGGCCTCTGTTTGCAGTGCAGCCAGCTTTTCCGGAGTTGCGTCGGCGCTGATGACCAGTGTGCCGAAAGGTTTGCCGTGGATATGGTCGACCTTGGCTTGAATAATACCGAAATCGAGACCTAGGCGGCGGGTTAGGACCGAAAGGAAGGGCTGCGCTGCGCCTTCACCCTTGAACGTGAGGGTGACATAGGCCTGCTTGCCAACCGCAGGAGCGGAAACGATCCGGTTGCGGATGTGCTCGGGCAGGGCGGTGCCTGTTAATTCGGACACGAACTTGCGCGTCGTCGCATTGGTTGGCTGGGTGAAGACGTCATAGGTCGGGCCTTGCTCGACGATATGACCGCCTTCGATGACCGCGACACGGTCTGCCACAGCCTTGATCACGCTCATTTCGTGGGTGATCAGGAGAACGGTGAGGTTAAACTCGGCATTGACCTGACGCAGGAGCGCCAGAATAGATTCCGTAGTTTCTGGGTCGAGCGCTGATGTGGCTTCGTCCGACAGCAGAACCTTGGGCTTGGTCGCCAAAGCGCGAGCGATACCGACACGTTGTTTTTGGCCGCCGGACAGTTCGGACGGATAGCGATCGGCCTTATCGGCCAGCCCGACCAGATCGAGCAGCGGCAGGACGCGCTTTTTGATCTCGGCGGCCGGAACGCCAGCGATTTCGAGAGGCAACGCAACATTGCCATAGGCCGTGCGTCGCGCCAGCAGGTTAAAGTGCTGGAAGATCATGCCGATTGAACGACGTTCATCGCGCAGCTGCTTTTCGGACAGCGCAGAAACCTCAACCCCATCAACGATGACCTTACCCGCGGTTGGCAGTTCAAGGCCATTGATGAGCCGGATCAGGGTCGACTTGCCGGCGCCGGACTTGCCGATGACACCGACAATGTTCCCACGCGGGATATCGAGATTGATGCCGCGCAGTGCGAAGACCTGATCATTCCCACCACGGGCAGCATAAGTCTTCTCTACGCCTTGCAGTCGGATCGCGATATCGGATGCCTCATGTGTGGGAGGCGATGTGTGGTCTAGATGGTCAGGCACAGTTATTCCTTTGCTCGACTAACTTTGTCGTCTTTATGCGCCAATCTGTCGAGCGAACGAAATTCAAATGAACCGTTCACCTCAGGATTTTTGTCTTTAGAAGACGCCTTCTGCGCAAATTTCCTCTCAACCCTTTGAATGGGCGGGGTTTATAGCCAAAACGACTATAGCAGATTGCGCGTAAAAGTGGCCAGCACAGTGACTGGCCACGCTCGGCTTCGTGAAGCTGTGCGGGGGAGGCGACGCTCGAGTTTTTGGCCTACCGAGATTCTTAGGAAGGGATATCACCGATGCGGTGACCACTGGTCGTATCGAAGAGTATCATCTTCGATACATCGGTGCGCACAGACATTGGTGAGCCAATTGATCCGAACAAGCGATCCCGTGTGAGTACGGTGAGATCATGCGCACCAGCGTGCACAACGAGATGGGTTTCCGCCCCGGTCGGTTCTATGCTCTGCAACGTGCCGGAGATTGGCCCGTCGCCAAGCGCGATGTGCTCGGGACGTATGCCTGCGGTAATGGATTTTCCGTGTAGGCCACGCGCGCTAGCTGGAAGCGGCCAACGAAGCCCATCTGCGTCAACCAAGACGGGTTCGTTCGTTGCATCAACCTGCCCAATGAGAAAGTTCATTGCAGGCGACCCAATGAAGCTGGCGACGAAACTATTGGCCGGTTGATCGTAGATATCTAAGGGCGAGCCAACTTGTTCAATGACGCCAGCGCGCATGACCACGATGCGGTCTGCCATCGTCATAGCTTCCATCTGGTCATGGGTGACATAGATCATTGTCGCGCCGAGGCGGCTATGCAGCGCTTTGATTTCACTTCGCATTTGAACGCGCAACTTGGCGTCGAGATTGGACAGGGGTTCGTCAAAAAGAAACACAGCAGGATTACGCACAATGGCGCGTCCCATCGCAACACGCTGCCTTTGGCCGCCGGACAATTGGCGCGGGTAGCGATCCAGCAGAGGTTGAAGGTGGAGGATTTCGGCGGCGCGGTTCACCTCTGACGCAATGTCAGTCTTGCTCTTTTTGGCGAGTTTTAGGGAAAACGCCATGTTGTCGTAAACGGTCATGTGCGGGTAGAGCGCGTAGCTCTGGAACACCATCGCGATGTCGCGCTCTTTGGGTTCGAGGTCATTGACCACGCGATCGCCTATGGCAATTTCGCCATCAGTGATGGTTTCGAGACCCGCGATCATACGCAGCAGGGTCGACTTTCCGCAGCCCGATGGTCCCACGAGCACCACGAACTCGCCATCCTCGGCGTTGACGGACACCCCATGCAATACCTGGGCAGCGCCGTAGGCCTTGACGACATTACGAATTGAAACACTGGCCATGATGACCTCCTGTTTTCGCGCCTATCGACCGCCCATGCCGGCATTGAGTGCGATGGACTTGTAGATGAGTTTTTGGAGCAGAATAGCGAGAGCAATGCCTGGCACCATGGACAGGGTCGCGCCCGCCATGATGAAGTTCCATTGCGTACCCGCTTGGGTTTGAAATTGGGTCAACCCCACAGGCAGCGTGGCATTCTCGGTGCCGGTCATGACGATCAGCGGCCAGAGGAAGTTGTTCCATTGACCAATGAAGGTGAAGAGCGACAGCAGGCCGATCGCTGGCATGGAGAGCGGCACGATAATGGAGATGAGGATACGCAAACGCGAGGCGCCATCTATGCGTGCAGCCTCTTCAAGCTCCATGGGTATGGAGAGGAAGAACTGCCGCATGAGAAACGCGCCGAAGGTGCCGAAGGCAACGGGTAGGATAACCCCTTGGAACGTGTTCACCATGCCCAGTGCGTTGACGATAAGAAACAGCGGAATGATCAGCATGATCCCCGGAACCATAAGCGTGCCAAGGTAGCCCATCAGCAAGAGGTCGCGCCCGGGGAAGTTCAGTCGGGCAAACGCGTAACCAGATAGGCACGAAACAATGACGGTGATGATGGTCACACTCACGGCGACAATCATGCTGTTGAGAAAAAACCGCCCGAACGGCAACTCGGTCCAAGCCCGCACGAAATTGTCCCATTCGAACTGATGGGGGATCAGGCGTACGGGTGTTGCCAGAACCTCCACATTGGAGCGCACGGCATTGGACACCATCCAGAAGAATGGGAAGAGGAAGATGAGTGCCACGATGATCAGCAACACATGGCTGACCAGTTCGGCCGGGGTAAAGTGCAGGTTTTCGCGCTTAGTTGTCATAGTGCACCCACTTGCGCTGTAGCCAGAATTGGAAGGCGGTGAGCGCCATGATCATGGCAAACATCACCCACGCGATCGTTGAGGCATAGCCCATCTGGAAGTTCTGGAAGCCACGCTGGTAGATGACGTAGCCCAGGGTCGCCGTGGCATTGCCGGGACCGCCGCGGGTCATGACATAGATCTGATCAAACACCTGCAGCGAGGAAATCGCCGTCATCACCATGCCAAAAAACAGCGTAGGGGAAATCAAGGGGAGGCGGATCTTCCAGAACCGGTCCCAAGCGGTAGCTCCATCAATACGCGCTGCCTCAAGGTAGCTTTGAGGAACCATATCGAGCGCAGCATTGAACAAGACCGTGTTGTAGCCGACGCCAGCCCAAAGCGAGACGATGATCACGGCCTGCATGGCCAGACCTTGATTGGTCAGCATGTTTGGCATGGTGACGGAAATGGCCTGCATCACCCCATCAAAAAAACCGCCCGGCATGAAGATCAGCAGCCACACTATGGAGACAGCAATGCCGGGCGTGAAGGTGGGGAGAAAGAAGATGACCCGGAACCATTTCTGGCCGAACTTGGCGCTCGATATCCATGTCGCAAGGGCCAATGAAATCACGAGGTTGAGGATCAGATACTCGACCGTGAAGAACAAGGTGTTGCGCAGAACGGGCCAAAACTGCGGATCAGCAGTGAGCAGACGTTGATAATTGGCGAAACCAACGAACTCTGGCGTGCCAAGGAGCTTCCAATTGGTGAAACTCAGAACCACCGAGGCCAGAATGGGGAGCACAAGGAAGAGGATCATGCCGATGAGGCCGGGCAGCAGGAAGAACAATGCTGTGCGGGCTTCCCGCGCCGCAATGCGGCTCTTCTTGGGGTTCACTGGCACAACTATGCGCGTTGCGCCCGTTTCTATCGCTGTCATGGCTCCGTCCCTTGCTAAACTGAGGGTGACCCCGCGGAATTGCTCCCGCCGGATCGGGGGGAGAAGGTTTTAGAACGGCAGCTGGTTCTGAATGTCAGTCAGGACAGCTTCGGTCGTTGAGTCACCCTGCAAGGCCAGTGGCATGTACTGGGTGATCAGATTTTCAAAATCGTTGTACTTTTCGTTCAGACGGAACTTGGTCGAGTGCTCAAAAGCGTAGGTGAGCGCCTCGCGTGCGCCGACGACATCCTTTGCGGCCTCGTCGTACCAGAATTTTTGGGCGTCGAGACGGCCCGGCAGCGCCCGGCCAGCGGTTGCAAGGATTTCGGCAGCTTTCGGGCCGGTGAGAACGGCGAGAGCCTTAAAAGCCTCATCCTTGTGCTTGCTGGCGGCGGCAACACCCCAGCCAGAACCTGCAGTGATGAAACGAGACGGCCCATCGCCACGCGGCAGTGGCGCCACGCCGATTTTGAAATCAACGCTGTCTTTGGTCTGGACCAGCACCCAAGGACCATCGATGTACATCGCTGCTTCACCGGTCGCAAATCGACCACTCCCAGTGATTGCGCCTGCCCCTGAGGCGAAGACTGGCGACGTCTTGTCGACATTGACGAGATCAACATACTTTCCGACGGCCTCGACATAGCCAGGGTTAGCTGCGTCGAACTCATCGGCGTCATTAAGGTATTCGGCGCCCAAAGCGACCGGACCGGCAATGAAGTCAAATGCCTGAGTGGCGTAACCGTATTTGCCATCGCCGGTAAGCTTGAGCGCGGCATCGCGGAAGTCGTTGAAGGTCCAGTCTGGGGCTGGGGTCGGAATGCCCGCTTCTTCAAAACGGTCTATATTGTAGTAGACGACCCAAGGGCCAACGTCATAGGGCAGGGCGTATTGCGTATCGCCATGTGAAAGCCCCTCCATAATGGAGCTTTCGTAGAGATTGACGTCAAACCCTTCCTTCTCGAAGTATGGATCAAGCGGCTCAAGAATGCCGTAGAAGGTGGGCATGCGCATCGACTGCATGGCGACGATGTCAGCAATTTGCCCGGATGAAGCAAGAACGGGCAGGCGCGTCCAATAATCCGTCCAACCCGAGAACTGTGGCGTCACCGTAATATTCGGATACTGTTCGGTGACCAGTGCTGCAAGGCTTCCGAACAGGGCGCTGTCTTTTTCATCGCCCCACATTTGCCAGGTCAGATTGACCTGTTCCTGACTGTAACTTGGGGCAGCAAACAGGGATGCACTGGCTAAGGCCGTTGTGGCCAATAAAACAAGATGTCGTCTCACGATAGTCTCCTCAAGCCTACGAAAGATCTCCACGGGCCTCCGGCCGCAGCTCCACGACTGCGGATGGAAGTTTTCGACCGACCTCGGCCGATATCAGGGTCTCCACATCGTTGATCATGGAGACAATATTTTCGCGTTGGCGATGCCACCGATCCGGGGCGTTTCCCGGTTCGACAATTTCGACCATGCGTTCAACAAAATGCGGGGGCAGCTGTGGCAGTTCATGGGCCAAGACTAGGTTCCAGCCATCGCCCGGGAAGTATCGCCGGTTAAAGGCGAACACGACCTGCATGATGGCATTCACCAACTTGCCAGTGATGCCAGCGAGAAACACGAGGTCGAGCCGGATGACCTTACTGGTGTAATGGTAATCGCTCTTCCAATAATCCAAGATTTTGCGGTAATGCGTAAAGATCGCGCTACGCAATATCTCCGGAAACACCGCGAGCTCCATCCTCCAGGATTGCAGCTCTCCGCGGGGATCGTAAGCGATAAGCTGGGTACTGAGGTCTGTTGGGAGCTGATACCCCCAGATCGTCCACTCGAACTGCTTTTCGACCACTTGTCCGGCCAGCCAACCATTCAGATCACGCCGCACGCCTTGATAGCTGCGCATCCAAATGCCATCCATGCGGGCACCAAGCTTCTGAAAGCGCCGCTGCTCCAGCAAGAAACGCTGCCATTGTGGGGTTTGCTGCAAGTGCGGACGATAGGCGTCCGAATAGGCGCGGAAATCATAATCCGACAACGCATCGGCACGCCCTTTACCGTGCGAGCCGGCCAGCGCGACCGCTGCCGCACCGTCTTCCGCCAGATCGGCGATCAGCGGTACCATGACAGCGATAAGTTCGTCGCGCAGGCTCATTGTCTTATGCCTCGTCGTGGAGAATGAGTTCTACGACGGGCGACACCATGTCTGGCTTGAGAACCGGTAGCTCCAAAGTCAGCATATTGGCGCCGACAGCGACGCCGATATTGCTATCAACTTCCGCCTTAGGGTCCAGCCAGTGGATCTCGCTCGCATCGTGCAAGAGCTGGGCATAGCGCACCTTGCCGCCCAGATTGGCGATGTGAACATGACGGAACGGCCAAGTCTGCAAATGCAGATAGAGCCTGTTACCCTTTTGCGTGAATTTGCAGCCGTTCGGTGCCTGATATTTGGACGGCCCAGCGCCATAAATGGAGCGGCTATTATAATGCAACCACTCGCCATAGGTCTGAAGCGCAGTGACGGCGCGCTTGTCGAAGGTGCCACGACCTGTCGGGCCAACATTCATAAGTAGATTGCCGCCGAGAGCAACGGTGTCGACGAGGATATTGATGAGCTGATCAGCATCCTTCCACGTGCTTTCGTCGCGGTGATAGCCCCAAGAGCCCGAGAAGGTATGGCACACTTCCCAGCGCACCGGGCGGCCATTGATGGTTGGGGCTTCGCGCGGCGTATATTGCTCCGGGGTCGCCAGATCCTTCGGGAAATTCCCATCGGTTGGCAGGTCGAGACGGTCGCCGACAATAATGTCGGGCTGGAGCTGGCGCACGAGGCCAATGAGTTCCTCGCTTTCCCAATCAGTCCGACCTTTTCCGGGCATGCCGCGATAGTCGCGATTGGGATAAGAGAAGTCGAACCAGATGACCGAAATTTCACCGAACTCTGTCAGGAGCTCAGTCACCTGATTGCGCATGTATTCAGCGTATTTGCGGATGTCGCGGCTCTTGTTCATCTCGAGCGCATCAGGGTGATTGCGCAGCGCATGAATGCCGTCGATCGGGAATTCCGGATGATGCCAATCGATCAGCGAATAGTAGAAGCCGACCTTTAGGCCTTCGGCACGAAACGCTTCGACATATGGCTTCAAGAGGTCCTTGCCATATGGAGTGTTGGTCGCCTTGTAGTCCGTAAACTTACTGTCCCAAAGACAGAAGCCTTCGTGGTGCTTGGCAGTCAGCACCACATATTTCATCCCCGCTTCACGGGCATGACGTGCCCATTCCTTGGGGTCGTATAGGTCCGGATTAAAATTCTCAAAATACTTGGCGTAGTCTTCGGGCGATGTTTCCTCGCGGTTCATGACCCATTCGTGCCGAGCGGGCAGGGCGTATAGACCGAAGTGGATGAACATCCCAAAGCGATCTTCTGAAAACCAGGCCTTGCCACTTGCGCCATCATCGGCGCGGCTCAGCGTCAGCGAGCTATCCATCAATTCCTCCCAGAAGCATATCGAACCGGTTCGATATAATAGTTTGCCGAGATGTTAACTTTGTCAAGAAGGGTAAGATCAAAAATCGCACGTCACTGAAATGGGGCTTGAAGTCTGGCCGATTTTGCCTAGAAATGCGCAGGAAAGCGGTACGTATATCATTCGAAGTTCGCAGCGCTCTAGCAATTGAAACGGTTCGATAAGAGCATGGCCACGATACGTGACGTTGCCAAAATTGCAGAAGTTTCTGTTTCCACCGTGTCGCTTGCGTTCAGCAATCCGGGGCGGGTGAGTGCGGCTACCTTGGAGAAAATTCGTGCCGCTGCTGCGACCGTTGGTTATGCGGCTGATCCGCTGGCGCAGAGTCTGGCGCGCGGCCGTAGTCGTATGATTGGGTTCGTTGTCGGTAATGTCGGTAACCCGTTTTTTGGCGATATACGACGTGAGCTAGAGAACTACGCACTCACCCATGAGCACTTCGTTTTGGTCACGGATACCTCGGGCCAGCCGGAGCGGGAGCGGGCGCTCATTGAGCATCTTGTCGGGCTCAAAATTGCCGGTCTAGCCCTGGCGCCGGCCAGCTCGGGCAAGGATTACGTCGATTTTATCCAATCCCTGAACATTCCCGTGGTTTGTTTTGACCAGAAGATCGCCGGTCTGGAACGCGACTTTGTGGGCTCGGATAACTTTATGGCCGGCGCGATGCTCACTGAGCATCTTCTACAACTCGGTCACAAGCGCATCGCCTTCATAAAAGGACCGGACCATTTCAACACCGCTGCGGAACGCTATCGGGGCTTTGTGCAAACGATGGCCGGAGCGGGCGCTGATGTTAATCCCGCCTATGTGGTGGATGGCAAATTCACGCGATCTGGCGGCTATGCGGCTGCAATGAACCTCTTGGTGCAATCGCAGCGGCCCACAGCCATAATCGGCGCGAACAATACGGTTGCGCTGGCGGCCTTGCAGGCTATGCAGGAACTTGGCTTCCGATGCCCGGACGATATTTCGCTGGCAATGATCGACACCGTGCAATGGGCCGACGTAATCACGCCGAAGATCACCACCGTGGTTCAGGATTCCGTGCAGCTGGGCAATATCATCGCGCAACGGCTTGTGCATCGCATAACCAAACCAGAGTTTGCAGCAGAGCCTGCGCAGGACTTTACACTGACACCAAGATTTGTCGCTGGCGCTTCGTGTCGCAAGCTTTAGTGACGGCTCGGTGCAGCAGGCGTCACATGAGCCGTGACGGAGCAAGTTAGCCAACCAGTTCGCCTTAGCTTTCTGCGCTGTCATTTGCCAAATCGATGGGATGTCGATCAGAATTCACCAATCAGATTGTTCCATAATATATATTATGCGCTATTTTATATAATGTCCCCCTACGGCAATCAGACTGGCGATGGCTCCAAAACGGTGAAGGATTGTTGGCTGCGGCTAGTCGAGTGATGGCAGCTGATGGAATGCATCTTTGAGCGCAGCGCCCCAGCCTTCAGATATCGCCACGTAATATGGATCGTTCCGCTCAAACCGCCTTTGCGCCTCGAGGTCGAAGCTATCCTTGTTGTAGATCTGCAGATCGAGCGGCAGCCCCACCGAGAGATTGGATTTGAGCGTAGAGTCAAAGGAAACCAGCAAGAGCTTGATCGCCTGATCAACGCTCATTTCTCGCTCATAAGCGCGCACCAGGATTGGCTTTCCGTACTTATGCTCGCCGATTTGGAAGAACGGCGTGTCAGCGGAGGATTCAATAAAATTGCCCTCTGGGTAGATGTAGAACAGCCGCGGCTCTTCACCCTTGATCTGCCCACCGAGGATAAACGACGCCCCAAAAGCATCTGCATTCTGCCCACCCGGCGCGGCATCGCGGATGACTTCTTTGACCACTGAGCCGATGAGCTGTGCTGTCTGGAACACGCTTCCAGTGCTGTGCAGTGTCGGTTGCCCAGGTTTTGGCGTGCGAATACGCTCGTCCAAGAGGCTTGAAACAGCTTGCGTCGTCGCCAAATTTCCCGCTGACAGCAAGACGATAGCACGCTCTCCGGGAACGCTCCAGTTACGCATTTTCGAGAAGACAGAGATGTTGTCGAGCCCTGCATTGGTGCGGGTGTCGGACATGAAAATCAGCCCACGATCCAGCTTCATACCAACGCAATACGTCATGGGTCTTCGTCCTATTCCTACTGTTCGACGCTGATATGGACGTCTAGCGTCTCGCCAGCTGCCCCCATCCGCACGCCTGAGACAGGAGCGGCCGAACGATAGTCTAGGCCGACGGCGATTCGAACATAATTGTGGTTTGGACAGATATTGTTGGCGGCATCGAAGCCAACCCAGCCCAGACTGTCCACATAGGCCTCGGCCCAGGCATGGCTCGCTGTCTGGTCGGTTACGCCTTCCATGCGCAAATAGCCCGAAACATAGCGCGAAGGAATGCCGAGGAGCCGCGCCGCTGAGAGGAAGATATGGGAATGGTCTTGGCAGACCCCTGCTCCATTATCGAGCGCCACTTCAGCCTCAGTTGCGACGCTCGTTGTGCCGGGCGAATAGACTACGCGGGAATGGATCGTGTTCATTAGAGTGTGCAGTAAGGCGAGCTGATCGGCCTGTTCATCGCGAATGCCCTCTGCCAGCTCGCGAATATGCGGGCCTGCTTTGGTGAGGTCGGTCACGCGCTCATAAATCCAAAGTGGAGGGCCACCAGCACTCTTGCCAACGACCCCTGCCCGATCCTCCGTCTCGACTACACCATGGGCCTGCACGATGATGCTGTCGGCACTGCGCTCGTGCTTGAACAGCTCGACCTTGTTGCCAAAACCGTCGACATAGCTGACCTCCCGATCAGCTCCACTCACTTCGACGCTCCATTCACGCACAACCTGCCCCGCGATATTTTGCGGCCACAAGCGAAGCCGCTGCAGCGCAAAATTGACGGGCTGGTCATAGTCATAGCGAGAGGTGTGATTGATGGTGAGCAGCACTTTGGATCAATCGAAGTTGTAGACTTCGGCGATTTCCACGCCCAGCCGATTGTTGCATTCAATAAAGTCGGTGAGGAATTCGTGGAGACCGCCGTCGAAAATTGGCTCGATAGTGGTGTCGTTCAGCGTCGCCAACGTCCGTTCAGCAGAGCTGTGGCACACATGCCGCTCACCATAATCCTTCGCCAGAAAATTGAGATTTTCGACGATATTGCGATACGCAAAATTCAGCGATCGCGGCATGCGGCCATCAAGAATGAGATAGTCAGCAATCTGCGCCGGGCGATAATCCCCCGCATAGACCCAACGATAGGATCGGTGCGCCGAAACCGAGCGCAGGATCGACTCCCATTGATAATTATCAATGGTGGAGCCAACATAAGACACAGCCGGCAAGAGCACATAATACTTCACGTCAAGAATACGAGCCGTATTATCCGCTCGCTCGATGAAGGTGCCAATGCGGGCAAAATTGAAGATCTCATTGCGCAGCATGGTGCCGTGAAAAGCCCCGCGAATAAGCGAGGTCTGTCGCTTGATATGATCAAGCACCGGCGGAATGTCGCTCTGCGGTACTGGATCGCGCAGCACGTCATTGAGCGCCATCCACGCCTCGTTGACCGCTTCCCAAGCGTCGCGCGTTAGCGCAGTTCGTACCATGCGGGCATTAGCGCGAGCAGACTCGATTGTGGCGAGCACACTCGACGGATTATCCCGGTCCCGTAGGATGAAGTCCGAGACATTCGCCGCATCAAAACTCTTGTACTTATCGGCAAAACGCTGGTGCGCGCCCGCCGAGGACACCACGGAGGACCATTCCTCTGAGGCATTGTTCGTGCGCGTCAGCGCCATGCGCAGGCCGGCATCAATAATACGGGCTGCGTTTTCCGCTCGCTCAATATAGCGATGCATCCAAAATAGACCGCTCGCGGTGCGTCCAAGAAGCATTAGTCAGGTCCCCTCGCCCGCTTAATCGTCCAGTATCCAAGTGTCTTTGGTGCCGCCGCCCTGGCTGGAATTGACGACGAGCGAACCCTCTTTCAGAGCCACGCGCGTCAATCCACCGGGGGTAATGCGTACCCGATCAGACACCAATACAAAGGGGCGCAAATCCACGTGACGCGGGGCCAAACCCTTTTCGGTCAAGATGGGTGTCGTCGACAACGCAAGGGTCGGTTGAGCAATGTAGTTGCTGGGCCGCGCCTTGAGCTTTTCAGAGAAGGCTTCCAGCTCCTTCTTGGACGCTGCGGGACCGACCAGCATGCCGTAACCGCCCGAGCCGTGGACTTCTTTTACGACCAGCTCATGGAGGTGTTCGAGCACGTATTTCAGGCTATCTGCCTCCGCGCATCGGTAGGTCGGCACATTCTCCAAGATCGCTTTGCGTCCGGTATAAAACTCAATAATTACGGAAGGCCCCCTCTGCATCGGAGACCTTGCGGCTCAGCTTCTCTGGCGTCTGCGTTTCATACCATTGCTGGAGACCCGCATAAGGCGCTCTGACTCCCTGACCTGCGGTCAGCATTTCGTCAAATGGGTTCACTCAATCCCTCCCAGTCCTTCGATATTCAAACGGGAAATTGGGAATGGCAAGTCTTTGTTTAAACGATAGGCACATAGCAGCCATGACTAACATCTGTGCAGTCACGCGCTGAAGGCGAGGCCCGAAGGGCTAAAGCCGCATGGGTTTCTTGGAAAATACTGCCATGGCAGGAAAAACTACATCCAAGGCTGCGGCCTACTAAGCGATGATTAGCGCAGTGGTCGGACGAGACACTCGCCATCCGTATCGGAGATTTTGCACTCAAAAACAGCGCCCCTGACTATGGTAGGCACGACGATTCCCTCCCGTTGGAGCATTCTATGCAGCCCTCCCGTGACCTTTCCCGCCTTATCGAAATCATGGCGCGGCTACGCGACCCCAATGGCGGCTGCCCCTGGGATCTGGAACAGGATTTTCGATCTATCCGGCACTACACGATCGAAGAAGCCTATGAAGTCGCTGACGCCATCGAACGCGAAGATTTCGCCGATCTGCGCGAAGAACTTGGCGATCTCATTCTTCAGCCGATCTACCACGCGCAAATGGCCAAGGAAGCCGGCCATTTCGATATTGGCGACGTCATCTTTGCCATCACCGAGAAATTGATCCGGCGCCATCCGCACGTGTTTGGCGATGTGGATGCGGATAGCGCGAGCGATGCGCAGGTCAAATGGGAAGCCATCAAAGCGCAGGAACGTGCCGCAAAGGCCGCGCGCAAGGGCGAGCAAACACCTTCGCTGCTTGACGATGTGCCGGAAGTTCTTCCCGCCCTAATGCGTGCAGAAAAGCTGACCAAGCGCGCCGCAAAGGTTGGATTTGATTGGGAAAATCTGGAACAGGTCCGCGCAAAAATTTCGGAGGAACTCGACGAAGTCGCCGAAGCAGAAGCGTCCGGAAATGCTGACGCGATCCGCGAGGAAATCGGTGACCTGTTGTTTGCTGTTTCCAATCTCGCGCGCAAGGCAGGGGTTGATCCTGAGGCTGCGCTGCGTGATGCCAATGCAAAGTTCACGCGTCGCTTCCACTATGTTGAAGCCCGCTGCCGTGAAGACGGGGTTTTGCCGGCCGACGCTGGGCTTGAGCGCATGGACGGGTATTGGAACGAAATCCGGGCGAAGGACAAGGGCAGCCTTTAAGCGAAAAAAACGGCTACAACGGAGGACAGCGGTAATCCATTTTCAACCACAAAGGGTGCCCCTCGCTGCCCGCCCCCATGTCTCCGAACGGAGTTCCGCGCCTCAACGTGGGCAACAAAAGCACCGCTTTCGTAAATCACACCATCTAATGTTCGCGTCAGGATGCACCGTAGGCCGTCTTAATTGTTTGACGGATTGGATAAGCCAAAATGCTGCATGCGCTGCCTACGTAGAGTACATAAGATATTGCGACTGCCACAGATAGTATGCGTGCCAAGACGCGGGGAGCACGGTGGAGAATGGACATCGTCGCCGCATAGCTGAGCACGACACTGGAAATACCAATTCCGACTAAGCTGACATCCTTAAAACTCTCGACTACGGTCTTTATGTAGGGTGCGTATTGATACCAAACTTTATCATATTTCACGATAGCAGATAGTGTCATTGCCACCACGCCACCAAATATGAGGACCATAGTAGTTGCCAGCGCCCTCACGAAGCCGCTTGCGATTATCTGTGCAGTTTTTCCCTTAGTCTCCGCCATTCCCGCCCCTGTAGATCTGGAATATTCTTTAGTGGCAGATATCTATCACCAGATAGGGCGTAAACGTCAAATTGTGGTGGGAGCACTTTGGTACATCCAAAAAAACCCCGAACTCTCGTCCGGGGTTCCTTGATTTCGCTTTCTTAGGCTTCTATCCGGCCATTGAACCGCTCGAGAAACTCATCACGGTGCCGGGCGTCAATGCGAACAACAAAATCCGTGCCTTTTTCGGTCGGGTCTTTTTGCTCGATCACTTCGCCGTTCTTGTGGAGCCAGCCGATATCAGCACCTGCCGCGTGCGGGACGAAGACCTGATAGGTCCGGCCTTGCTCGCCAAGCGTTTCTTCGATCTTGGTGAGAAGAGCATCAACGCCCTGCCCTGTATGCGCCGACACTGGAATGGATGCGAGAACGCGACCTGCCGGATGCGCGGCAGCCAGCTGCAAGGCCGGGTCTTCGAGAAGATCGACCTTATTCCAGATCTCGATGACCGGCTTTGTCTCCGACGACACGCCAAGCTCATCGAGCACGGTGAGAACGTCCTGGGCCTGTGCGGCGTGGTCTGGATTGGCGATGTCCCGAACGTGCAGAATAATGTCTGCGTCCGTGACCTCTTCCAGCGTGGCGCGGAAAGCGGCGACAAGATCGTGCGGAAGATCGGCAACGAAGCCTACAGTGTCTGACACCATGACCTCACGGCCATGCGGCAGAGCGATCTTGCGAACTGTCGTATCCAGTGTCGCAAACAGCAGGTTTTCTGCGAAAACGCCCGCATTTGTGAGGCGATTGAAGAGGCTGGATTTGCCGGCGTTGGTGTAACCCACCAAAGCCACAACCGGGATTTTGGCCTTGGTCCGCTGTGCGCGTTGCTGAACACGCGTCTTGCGCACCTTATTGAGGCGATCTTCCAGCAGGACGATACGCTCAGTGATCTGGCGGCGGTCGCTTTCGATCTGGGTTTCACCCGGGCCACCCATAAAGCCAGTGCCGCCCGAGCCGCGCTGACGTTCCAAGTGGGTCCAGGAGCGCACGAGGCGCCCCTTTTGGTAATTGAGATGCGCCAACTCAACCTGCAACACGCCTTCGCGCGTCGCAGCACGTTCCCCGAAAATCTCGAGGATGAGCGCAGTGCGATCCAGCACTTTGGTGCCTGTTTCGCGTTCCAGATTGCGTTGCTGAATAGGGGTCAGCGCTGCGTCGACGAGCAGAAGCTCAATCTTCTCAGCTTTGACCTTCTCGGCGATGGTTTCGACGTGACCTGCGCCAAGATAGGTTGCGGGCCGAATTTCTCGGACCCGCATGACCTCAGCGAATATGATGTCGAGACGTATAGCACCAGCCAAGCCGACAAACTCGGCAAGGCGTGATTCAACATTGTGATATGTGGCGCGTCCCCGAACATCAGGAACGACCAAACCGGTGCGTGTCGGCTGTTCTTGCCGATCTATGTACGGCTTGGGACCGGTAGCCCAGCCGTCCTCCTCAAAATCATCCATATATGGTCAGTCGCTGTCTTGTGCCGTTTCCGGATCGAACAGCTGGATCGGCGCGCCTGGCATGATGGTCGAGATGGCGTGCTTGTAAACCAGTTGAGACTGGGAATCGCGACGAAGAAGAAGGCAGAAATTGTCAAACCAGGTGATCACACCTTGAAGTTTAACGCCGTTCACCAAGAATATAGTGACTGGTACTTTCTGTTTACGCACGTGGTTCAGGAATGAATCCTGTAAGTTCTGCTGCTTTTCGCTAGCCATTTTTGGCCTCTTTCGCGGCTTTATTGTCGCTGTTGTTTTCGCATTGTGTGCGCTGGACTTTGAAGGACTGCCGCACAGGCTTCAAAACCCTAGTCTTCAGTAGTCAGTTCAATATGACATAAATACCCGAACATGCCTACCCGCTCGCGCGCATGGCTGTCCGGCATTATCTGTCACAACCCCAACGACTTGATCTTACGGTGAAGCGCACTGCGCTCCATACCAACAAACTCTGCCGTCTTGGAAATGTTCCCGCCGAAACGCTCGATTTGCGCCAAGAGATATTGGCGTTCGAAAACTTCGCGAGCTTCTCGCAACGGCAGGCTCATCAGATGCGCCGACGAATCGGTGTCACCTACGGTCGGCAGGACTTCACCAATATCTGACGGCAACATAGTGGCAGTGATTATGCCATTCTCAGGTTGCTGATCTTTCATCAAGATCAGCAAGCGTTCGATCGAATTGCGCAGCTGGCGCGCATTGCCGGGCCACTCTTGTGTCTGCAGAACCGCCATCGCGTCATCGCCAATCGTGACGCGCTGCAAATTATGCATACGGCAAACTTGGTCGATAAAGACCTGCACCAGTGGTGGTACGTCCTCGCGGCGCTCCCGGAGCGGCGACAAAGGCAGAGGCACAATAGACAAACGATGGAAGAGATCGGAGCGGAATTCGCCAGCGTCGATCTGCGCAGCGACATTCTGGGACGAGGCCGCAATGATGCGAACGTCGATCGCCACCGATTGTGCACCACCAACGCGGCTGAACTTGTTCTCAACCAAGGTGCGCAGCAGCGTCTGTTGGACAGGTGCTGGGAGAGCGGTCACTTCCGAAAGATAGAGCGTCCCACCGTGCGCGCGCTCAAGGGCGCCCACTTCGACTTTCAGGAGACCGGACTTGTCGCGAGCCTCGCGCCCGAACAACACGACGGCAACTTCATCGGGCGCATAGAGCGAGGCGTTGATCTCGATGAACGGCGCATCAGAACGCGGGCTACGCGTGTGGATGGCGCGCGCAACGAGGCCCTTGCCTGAGCCAGACGGCCCGGAAATGAAGATGCGCGAATTGGTCGGGGCCGACTTTTCAATCAGTGCACGCACCTGCTGGAGCGCGTTAGAATTGCCGACCATTTCGGAGTTTTTGGACGGCGTACGTTCTTTGAGCTCCGCAACTTCTGTGCGCAGTCGCGTAGCCTCCAGAGCCCGTTGGGTGACATGCAGAAGGCGGTCAATCTTGAACGGCTTTTCGATGTAGTCGTAAGCGCCGCGCTTGATCGCCGAAACCGCGGTTTCAACATTGCCGTGACCCGAAATCATCACCACGGGCATGTCCGGGTGTTGGCTCTGGATCACATCCAAAAGCTGCAGACCGTCGAGGCGGGAGCCCTGCATCCAGATGTCCAAAAATACAAGGCTTGGGCGACGACGTGCGATTTCATTGAGCCCAGAGTCAGCGTCATGCGCCTGCCGGGCGTCGTAACCTTCGTCTTCGAGGATGCCTGCGATCAGATCGCGGATATCGTCTTCATCGTCGATAATGAGAATGTCGAGTGCCATCTACTTGTGAACAACCGCTGTATCCAGCGGTTCCTCCTTTTGGGGCGTCTGGTCAGCTGGGGTGTCTTCCCCTTCCGACGGGCCGCTAATTGCGGGGTTCTGCAAAGGCAGGGTGAAAGTGACACAGGCGCCAACACGACCGTTGACGTCTGGTTCTGCATCGACCAATTCGACGATACCGCCGTGTTGTTCGATAATTCTAGCGACGATCGCAAGGCCCAGGCCGGTGCCTTTTTCGCGGGTCGTCATATAAGGCTCAAGCAGGCGCTGGCGATTGTCCTTCGGCCAGCCCTTGCCGTTGTCCGACACAGAGACGCGCGCGTTACGTCCCTCGATATGAGCGTCCACTGTGATTGTTGGCTGCCATTCGGCTGTGAGGGGGATGCCCTCAAAGGCCTCGACGGCGTTCTTGATAAGATTGGTCAGCACCTGCGCCATAAGACGCGCATCAAACCAAGCCACGATGGTTTCATCTGGGAGTTGGGTGGTGATGTTGACCTCAGGCAAGCGCACGCTTTCGAGGAACACGGCTTGGCGAACGGTGTCCGTCAAATCGGAGCGCTCAGGCGCTGCCTCTGGCATACGCGCGAACGCAGAAAATTCGTCAACCATGCGGCCAATGTCGCCGACCTGCCGGACAATGGTGTTGATGCACTTGTCAAAGACTTCCCGATCATCATCAAGCTTGTTGCCATAGCGGCGGCGCAGTCGCTCTGCTGAAAGCTGGATCGGTGTCAGCGGGTTTTTAATTTCGTGGGCAATGCGTCGGGCTACGTCTGCCCAGGCCGAGGTACGCTGCGCCGATTCAAGATCGGTAATATCGTCGAAGGTAACGACATAGCCCTTGGACTCGGTGATGGTGCCCTCGCGCGTGAGCTGAACCTGATAAATACGGCGGTTGGTTTCATTACCGATTTGGATTTGGTCACGCACCTGCCCACGGCGCGCCGAACGCGCCTTCTCAAGTGTCGGTGCCATCTCGGGCAGGATGGCTTCGATGCGTTCGCCCATCAGCTCGATTTCCGAACGCCCCAGCATGTCGCACGCACGCGCGTTGACCAAAGTGACCGATCCGAATGCGTCCAAACCGATGATCCCTGCGGACACGCCTTCCACCACGGCCTCAGTAAACTGCCGGCGCTTTTCGTTGACGTCGTTCGCTTTGAGCAATTCCTCGCGTTGACTGCGCAACTGCTCGGTCATGCGGTTAAACCCAGAGGAAAGATCATGGAGATCTCCCCGCTCCTCTTTGACCGGCACCCGAATATCCAAATCACCCGCAGACACATGGCGCGATGCGATCATGAGATTACGAATTGGGTCGACGAACCGATTGGCCAGTGCAATCCCGATCCACAGAGCGCCGAGCAGAAGAACCACGGCCAGACCGATGTACATGATTGTAAAGGTGATCTGGAACACGAGGCGATTGGACGTGTACTGGCGGTACTCGGAGATATTTTCGTCGGTCAGACGCATATATTCGAGCACTTCAGGGTCAACCGGGCGCACCACAAAAAGGAACGCATCGGCATAGCCGCGCAATTTGACGACCGAGCCAACAAACTGCGTTGAGCCCGGTGCAATTGCCGTCGGCACACCTTCAATCACGCCATCCGTAACCCCCGGAGGCGGCTGCGGATACGACCCAGAGACATTGATCTGGGCGCGAGCTAACGTGTTGCCATCTTTGTCGATGAGCGAGGTGAATGGGAGCGAGCGTGTAACCGCGAGCGCAGTCAAAATGCGTTCAAATCGCTGCGGGTCGGCATCATAGGTCTGGACGGCTTGCTCAAGCTCCGTGGCAACCCAGATAATGTCATCGCGCAGCACCTGAGCATGCTCGAGCATGTAGGACCGCGCCACGAGGCGCGAGCTTTCCACCATCGCGCGCGTGCGTTCGGAGAACCATTGGTCGAGACCTTGGTTCAGCGAGATCGACGCCACAACAGCGACTAGCACCGCAGGCGCTGCCGCTACGAAGGCGAACATGGTGACCATGCTGACCTGGAGCCCCGCCCCTGGCGTGCGGCGGCGATGTGCTTGCACCAGCAGAACGGCCTCGGTGACCACAAGGGCAATGACGAGCAACACCAAAACGGCAGTGACGATCCAAATGATCGTCCACACCATCGGTGATGGCTCAATATTGGTAGCACCGGATAGAATGAGGAAGGAAATAGAGGCGAGGATGACCGATGCGGTGACGACCACAAAGCCCAGCACGCGCAGGCCGTTGTTCTGCTGCGTGAGCAAAAGAGTGCGGCGCTCCGGACGCAAAGCGTCCGAGGTCAATTCGCGTTTCTCTGTGGCCGAAATCCATTCGGTCATTAAGCGCCTAACACCCCTATCGTCGGCGCAAGAGGGCTGCGCCGCCAGTTGTCTCCCGCAGTCAATCAGTGACTTCTTATGGGAGATGGCAAAGCCTGACCCAATTCGAGCAACCCTTCAAGATAAATGTTGCCAAAATGTGACAGTGCCTGTGGGCGATCCGATCGGAGGCCTAAAGCCCCCGACGGCTGTGCTTAACAATCTCGATGGAATGGGTGCGGATCTTCTTGCGTAAAGTGTTGCGGTTGAGCCCTAAAAGGTCCGCGGCCTTAATCTGATTGCCACCACAGGCATTGAGGGCCATTGCGATCAACGGTGCTTCGACACGATCAATTACGCGCTGATACAATCCTGCTGGCGGCAGGTTCGGCTCATACTCACGCAAGACTTCGCCAACGTGAGTCTCAACCGCCATCGAGAGATCGACGGGGCCAGCAACCATCGTCGGTGCCGAGATGCGGTCAGCAATATTGAGCTCATTTTGGACGATTTCAGCCGAAATCTGCTCGTCGGCATAAAGCGCTGCAAGCCGACGCACGAGGTTTTCAAGCTCGCGGATATTACCCGGCCAAGAGTAGTTCTGCATGAGGCGGATGGCTTCAGGCGAGACGGTCTTTAAGGGCTCGCCTTCACGCTGCGCTGCACGGAGGAAATGTGCGACCAAATCCGCAATGTCATCGGTGCGCTCGCGCAGTGGTGGCAAGCGGATGGGCACGACGTTGAGGCGGTAGTACAGATCCTCACGGAAGAGACCCTGGCGGATCATCTGGCTAAGATCACGGTGCGTCGCAGCGACGATACGGACGTTGGTCTTGATCGGGGTGCGCCCGCCGACCATGGTGTATTCGCCCTCTTGCAAGACGCGCAGCAAACGGGTTTGCGCATCCATCGGCATATCGCCAATTTCGTCGAGGAACAGCGTGCCGCCTTCGGCTTGTTCAAAGCGCCCCGATGACCGGGCATTTGCGCCCGTAAAGGCACCCTTCTCGTGGCCGAACAATTCGGCTTCGATCAAGTCGCGCGGAATGGCGGCCATGTTAATGGCAACGAAGGGGCCATTGCGCCGCTTACCAAAGTCATGAAGCGCACGAGCGACCAGCTCCTTACCCGTCCCGCTTTCGCCCGTCACCATGACCGTGAGGTCGGTCTGCATCAGGCGTGCGAGCGCGCGATAAATGTCCTGCATGGCCGTGGAGCGACCAACCAAGGGCATGGATTCTGATGGCTCTTCCGCTTCGCGCTCAGCTTTGGTTGGCTTCTTAGCATCGGCCAAAGCGCGCGATACGACAGACAAAACCTCAGTAATATCAAAGGGCTTAGGAAGATATTCGTAAGCACCAACTTCAGACGCGCGGATCGCAGTCATGAAAGTATTCTGGGCGCTCATCACGATCATCGGAAGCTCGGGACGGAGCTTTTTGATTTTCGGCATGACGTCGAAAGCACTGCCGTCGGGCATGGCAACGTCGGTGATCAGAATATCCCCTTCGCCACGGCTCACCCAATTCCACATGGTCGAGATATTGCCTGTGGGGCGCACTTCATACCCTGCACGGGTCAACGCTTGGTTCAGCACCATACGGATCGCCGCATCGTCATCGGCAAGCAGAACGACATGGCTCATGAATTCGCGCCCTCTTCAGCTTCAACAGAGTCCTGCAAATCGCCTTTAGCGACCGGCAGAAGAATTCGGAAACGGGTACGACCCGGCCGGCTTTCGCAATCAATGACACCGCCATGATCGCCGATGATCTTTGCCACCAAAGGCAGACCTAAGCCTGAGCCGTTCATCTTCGTCGTGACGAAGGGGTCGAATAGGAATGGCATAATATCTGGCGGTACGCCGGGGCCGTTATCCTCAATCAAAATTTCAAGCGGCAGCGAAATGCGCTGCGCCACACCAGACACCGCTATGCGGATGCCGGGCCGGAAGGCTGTCGAAATTCGGATTTCAGGATTATGTGTTTTTTCAAGGGCTTCCGAGGCGTTCTTGATTAAATTCAAGAAGACTTGGATCAGCCGATCGCGGTTTCCCAGAACAGGCGGCAGCGAAGGATCGTACTCTTCGTAGAAGGTAATGCCGCGAGAGACGCCATTTCGAGCGAGCAGTTTGACCCGGTCAAGAACGACGTGAATATTGATCGGCTCACGCTCCAGCGGGCGTTCATCGCCGAACACTTCAACGCGATCAATCAGATGAACAATACGATCGGTCTCATCCCGAATGAGACGCGCCAGCGGCATTTCCTCTGGCGGGATAGAGGATTCCAGCAACTGTGCTGCGCCGCGAATACCAGAGAGTGGGTTCTTAATTTCGTGTGCCAACATCGCCGCGAGGCCCGTCACCGATTTTGCCGCGCCGCGAGACACCATCTGGCGGTCGATCTTATCGGCCATGGTGCGCTCTTGGATAAGAATGGCGATGCGGTCGTCACTGTCGGTTAGCGGACTAGCGAAAACGTCAGCAACGCGTTCGTCGCCAAAACGGGACGAACCAACCAAGACGCGGTACTCAGTCATTGGTGCGCGACGCTGGATCACACTTTCGACCAGCGAGATGATGGGCGACCCAAACGCAATAAGATCGTCTAGCGTCTGGCGCGACAGCACGCTCATTGATGCGCCGAAGAAGGCCTCAGCGGCATAATTGGCAAAGCTGATGTGCCGCTCTGCGGTGAGAACCATGATCGGCTGTGGCAGAGCCTGAAGGACAGATCGGGCTGCGATCGAGTCAACATCAGAGATAGTCGCATTTGTCATGCAGCGGCACTCCAATGGCCGGAAAATACGTCACCAATCAGTGCTATAACTGCACTCGGATTGTCGTTGTCTAGCAAAGCCTTACGGGTCGGCTTATCAAGTTGAAGATTGGCTGCGTCAGCATACCAATCGAGATGCTTGCGCGCAGCGCGCAGACCAACTTCGATGCCATAATCGCTCAGCATATTCTCGTAATGCTCTCTGATGAGCGCAATAAGGGCGTCGCCGGTTGGCGCTTCTGGCCCCACCTGCCCCGCCAAGGCCGCCCCGATTTGCGCAACCTTCCACGGTTGCCCCTGCGCGCCACGCCCAAGCATCACTGCGGCTGCACCAGATTGCTCAAGTGCTGTTCGTGCGCTGGCTTCATCGACGATATCGCCGTTAACGACGACAGGAACCGAAACACTTTCGACAACTTCGCGCACCAGCGCCCAGCGGGCCGTGCCCTTGTAGAATTGCTGGCGAGTACGGCCGTGAACGGTGATCATTTGCGCCCCTGCACTCACAGCAAGGTTCGCAATCTGGGGTGCATTGAGGCTGTCATCATCCCAACCGAGGCGCATCTTGACGGTCACCGGCTTGGATGTCGCGGCCGAAACCGCCTCGACAATAGCCAAAGCCTGGTCTGGAACGCGCATCAACGCAGAGCCGGCGTAACCCGTGGTGACGCGCTTGGCAGGACAGCCGAAATTGATATCGATAATATCGGCACCCGCATCTTCGGCAATGCGCGCACCCTCAGACATCCAATGCGGGTCGCAGCCCGCCAACTGGACCATATGAGGCAAGGAGCCCGCTCGCCCGAGCTTTTGAACCATGCCGCTGTGGCCGGTGGTCAAGGCCGCGCTGGCGACCATTTCTGACACAACCAAGCCCGCGCCAAACCGCTCCGCAATCTCGCGGAAGGGTCGGTCCGTGATACCGGCCATCGGCGCCAATATTGCACGATTGCGCAATGTGTGGCCCCCGATGCTCAACGGGCGTGCATTTGAAGACAAGAATTGCACCAGTTTTGGTCAGAAGTAAGGAAGTGCCTGCACAATAATCATTTTCAGTCAGGGCGCAACACGTACTGGCTGTAAAACTTGAGCAAATCAGCCCTGCTCTTGCCGCATGTCGGGCGGAGGGCTAGACCTTTAACCAATAGCGGTTCTTGTGAGTGCCTACATCGACATGTCTTCAAAATCCATAGCCGTTATCGTCGTTGCGGCCGGAAAAGGCGAACGTGCCAATGCCAATGGGATCGCCGATCCCAAGCAATACCGAGAAATCGCCGGAAAATCGGTATTGTCCAGAACCATAGAAGCGTTTCTAGGCCACGAATCTGTGACCCTCGTATTGCCCGTAATCCACCCAGATCATGCGCAACGCTATGCCGATTTGGGCTTGCACCATGAACGGCTACACGACGCAGTGCCTGGTGGAGCGACTCGTCAAGCCTCTGTGCTGGAAGGCCTAAAAGCGCTTGCCAAACTCCGCATTGACCGCGTGCTGATCCAAGATGCCGCACGTCCATTCGTTTCGCATCGCATCATAGATGATGTCATTGAAGCCCTTAAAGAGCACGATGGCGCATTGCCGACACTTCCAACAACAGACACGATCAAGCGCAGCCTTGGTGACGGTCTGATTTCCAAAACTGAAGACAGAAATCTGCTGTTCGCCGCCCAAACACCTCAGGGTTTCCGGTTCGGTCCAATCTTTTCTGCCCACATGCGCACCGGCACTGTCCGTCGAGAATTTACCGATGATGCCGAAATCGCCGAATGGGCGGGTATGCGGGTCAAAATGGTCCCTGGCGACCGCGACAATTTCAAAATTACACACCCGGAAGACTTCGCTCGTGCAGAGCGATTGCTGGCAGGAGAAACCATGTTCGAAACGCGTGTTGGCACCGGCTATGACGTGCATTATTTCGAGCCCGGTGATGCCGTATGGCTTTGTGGCGTCAAAATTCCGCACCATTCGAAGCTCAATGGCCATTCCGATGCCGACGTTGCGCTCCATGCTTTGACTGACGCTATTCTCGGGGCAATTGGCGCGGGAGACATCGGCATCCACTTCCCACCAAGTGATGAGCAGTGGCGTGGTGCTGCTTCTACAATATTCCTCAAACATGCGGGCAAGCTTGTCGCTGAACGCAAGGCACGTATCGTAAATCTGGACGTGACAATTGTTGCAGAAGCGCCGAGGATTGCAAAACACGCACCAGCCATGTGTGCAGTTATTGCTGAAACTCTCGGGATCTCGCCTTCGCGTGTCAACGTTAAGGCGACAACCAATGAAAAGCTCGGTTTCATTGGGCGAGAGGAAGGCATGGTTGCCATGGCCAGCGCGAGCATTGAGGTACCCAGGGAGGACTAGTTGGCTTCTAAATCTGCACCACTCAGCACTGCAAAACGGGTTATTTCCGCCCTTTCGGACCGGAAGCTTTCGATTGTAACCGCTGAAAGCTGCACAGGCGGCATGATCGCCGCCGCGCTGACTGATGTTCCCGGCTCTTCAGCCGCTCTCTTCGGTGGTTTCATCACCTATTCCAACGAGGCTAAGGCGAGCATGATCCATGTTCAGCCTCGCCTCATTCAGGACTATGGCGCGGTCAGCAATCAAGTTGCCCGCGCTATGGCGGACGGCGCGCGGAACACGGCCAATGCCGATATTGCCGTGTCGAGCACGGGCATTGCCGGGCCGGATGGCGGTTCAGACAAAAAGCCCGTTGGCTTGGTCTATGTCGCGGTGTCGACAGAGCTCGCCACGGTCGTCATTGAACACCAATTCGGCGACATCGGCCGCGACGAGATCCGCAAAGCAACCGTAGAGGCCGCGCTGGAACTCGTCCTGCAGGTTGTAAGCAGCGACGACGATTGATCAAGGGCTTCGTCTGTCACGTCGGCGAAGACGGCAGCGCGGTTGTGAGGACGATGGTCCAGACCAATCCCCCGCCCCTCCCATCGACATCACCCGGCGCGACCGGGTGATCCGGCCTGCCCCCACACTGATCATAATAGTCTTAGAAGCGCACCAGCTGCGTATCGCCACGAAGATAGAGCGGGTGTTTTGGGGAGCCATCGCCGTTCTTGCCGAAGCAATAAAGCGGCACTTTGGCGGCTTCCAGCGCACTCACCAGCTGCTGCCCGGCAGGCGCGAGCGCCTTGTTGAGCTTGCCGTGGCAGAGCACGACCCGCCCCGCCTTCGTTGCCAGACCTAATATGGTCGGCAGATTGACTGGCGACACTGCTTCCACGCCGTCTTCGAGCAGCATTTTGGGGTGTGTCGCGCGATAATCGCCGACGTTGCACTTCACCATGCCCTCAAAGCCTTCGCGGCGGGAGAAGCCCCACTCGCGCGCGCAAGTTGGATCATCCACACTCGCGTCGGCGGTTGATGGGTTCATGCCAATAAACAGAATATAGCGCTCGGGAAATTGCTCCCCGAGCCAACGGCGCATGACTTGTCTATAGCGGCCATCCTCGGAGATCACCGCATCGCCATTGACCCCGGCACCAAGGCGCAACCGCACCTTACCGCCCGGATCATGCGCGTCCGGCTCATATCCGAAGAGATCACTCATGCCGTGAGATCGCTCGGTGGCACAAGGCCGTTAATCAGCGATGCCGTCGTGATCGTGTTCGCCAGAAGGCACGCGATGGTCATCGGACCAACGCCACCGGGAACCGGGGTAATCGCACCCGCGACTTCCGCCGCAGCGGCGGTATCCACGTCGCCAACGAGGCGGGTTTTGCCTTCGCCCTTTTCCGGCGCCGGAATGCGATTGATGCCAACGTCGATGACTACAGCGCCTGGCTTGATCCAATCGCCCTTGACCATGTGCGGACGGCCAACAGCGGCGACCACAATGTCAGCGGCGCGGACAACGTCGGCAAGGTTTTGGGTGCGCGAGTGCGCCACGGTGACAGTGCAATTGTCGCGCAGCAACAGCTGCATCATCGGCTTACCAACAAGGTTGGACCGACCAATGATGACAGCGTTCTTGCCTTCGAGCGAGCCGAGTTCATCGCGCAGCAGCATCAGGCAGCCAAGGGGCGTGCAGGACACGGGGCCCGGCAGGCCAATCTGCACCTTACCAACGTTTTCAGCGGTAAAGCTGTCGACGTCTTTAGCCGGTGAAATCGCCTCAATGACCTTATTGCCGTCGATGTGCTTTGGCACCGGCATTTGCACCAGAATGCCATGCACGGCCGGATCATTGTTCAGCTTATGAACCAGCGCGATGAGTTCGGCTTCCGAAGCGTCGGCTGGCAATTCGTGCTTGAACGAAGCCATGCCCACTTCAGCCGTCTGCTTGGCTTTGTTGGTGACATAGACTTGGCTTGCCGGATCTTCGCCGACAATCACCACAGCGAGGCCCGGCGTAATACCGTGTTCCGTCTTGAGGCGTTCGACGTGACCTGCGACCCGCTTGCGCAAGTTTTCGGCGAAGGCTTTGCCATCGATGATTTTTGCGGTCATTTTGGCCTCATTCTGGTTCAATAACGGAAGTACATCGCGAGTCCTGCGCGATGCGCACGACATAAGGGAAGAGAAATGATCCGTCCATTGCTTTGGCTGCCTTTGATAGCGCTTTCGGTCAGCGCTGCTGCCGCAAACGATATCGACCTCAGAGAAGCTGCAACCAAATTGCACCAAGCCGCGGGCGGCGAAGTCTGTTCAGAACCAGACGAGTATTTTCAGGACGACGCTTATGGGGCCTGGGAGATTTCCTATCAGCCCAGCTGGACAGACGACGAGGAGCAAAAGCAAAAAGTCACGCTCATCAGCATGTTCTGCATGGCCGGAGCCTATAATATAACGGACAGCTACTACCTCTACACCGACACCGAAGGCCTGCGCCCCATCGCTTTCGCCCAGCCGGATATCGATGTTCGCTATGTCAATGATGACTATGAGGGCGAAGTCGAAGACATCTCCGTCAAGGGCATGGGCACGACCCTAGGTTTGGTCAATTCTCACTTCGACGAAGAGACTTTGACCATCACCGAATATTCGAAGTGGCGCGGCCTTGGCGATGCCAGCTCTGCCGGTACCTGGGTGTTCAGCGACGGCACATTTTCGCTAAAGAAATACGACGTCGACGCGAGCTATGACGGCGAAATGAACCCCGTTACGATCGTTGACTACTCAGGCGAAAACTAAATCCAAGAAAAGGCCGTCCCGCATTACTGCCGGACGGCCTCTGGGATCTTGCCTGCCGCACTGTTGAGGGCTTGGGGGACAAGCGGCTGACTTCATCCCACTCATCGCTTGCATGGGTCGTTTGCCACTGCGATGAGATGCACCAGTAGATGGCTAAGAATTACGGCAAGAAAAGTAGTGCTCACGCAAGCGTGAAGGCCGGACTTATCTCCGCCTACCGTTGAGCCAATGTCATACGGCGACTATAGTTGTGGCGCAGTTCAGAGAAACACTCTGATGAGTCCAATGAGGTATCCATGACCACGCTGTCTCCGCCGCGTCTCGAAAAGCAATCTTTCACAGATCCGGAGGCCGCTTGGGCATGCCTAGCCCAACTCTATCACCGCAACTGCGCCTTCATCCGCAGCCATCTCGAGGCTCTCACCAAGGGCACGGTGCCTGCTGGCCGCGTCCGCGCCTACTACCCGCAGGTGGAAGTGCGTTCGACCAGCTATTCCAAGCACGAAAGTACCCTTCCCTACGGCTATCTGCATACGCCGGGCATCTATCGCACCACCGTTACGGCGCCTGACCTGTTCAAGGGCTATCTCATTGACCAGTTCTCGGTGATCCTCACCAATCACGGCGGCACCATCGACATCGTTGAAAGCGACACGCCGCTGCCCTTGCACTTCGCGCTCAACCCCAATGACCATCTCGATGGTCAGGCGATCAACGCGCTGAACGTACCGCTGCGCGATGTGTTTGACGTGCCCGACCTGGCCAATACTGACGATGAGATCGCCAACGGAACCTATGTCCCGCCACGCGGTGGCCCATACCCGCTGTCAGCCTTCACAGGCCCGCGCGTCGACTATTCGCTGCAACGCCTGTCGCACTACACAGGCACCAGCCCTGAGCATTTCCAGAACTTTGTGATCTTCACGAATTACCAGTTCTACATCGACGAGTTCTGCGCCATCGCCAAAAGCCATATGGCGAAAAATCACCCGGATTATCTGCGGTTTATCGAGCCAGGAAACGTCTCGACCGATAACATGCTGACCGGCGGCGCGGTCACTGGCTCGCCACCGATCCGCACACCGCAAATGCCGGCCTATCACTTGGTGGGTGAGCGCGGTCGCGGCATCACCATGGTCAATATCGGGGTTGGTCCGTCGAACGCCAAAACCATCACCGACCACATTGCGGTGCTGCGCCCACATGCCTGGATCATGCTGGGCCACTGCGCGGGGCTCCGCAACAGCCAGGAACTGGGCGACTATGTCCTCGCCCACGCCTATGTGCGTGAGGACCACGTGCTCGACGCTGACTTGCCGCTCTCCGTGCCAATCCCAGCCTTGGCCGAAATTCAGGTCGCGCTCGAGCAGGCCGTGCACGAGATCACCGACACAGAAGGCGTCGAAACCAAGAAGATCATGCGCACCGGCACGGTCGCGACGTTTGACAACCGCAATTGGGAACTCTGGGATCAGGCCCAGATCACGCGCCAGCTCAGCCAATCACGTGCTGTGGCCCTTGATATGGAAAGCGCCACCATCGCCGCCAACGGTTTTAGGTTCCGCGTTCCCTACGGCACCTTGCTCTGCGTCTCCGACAAGCCTTTGCATGGCGAGCTAAAGCTCCCTGGCATGGCCTCCGACTTTTACCGCACACAGGTCAATCGTCATTTGCAGGTTGGATTGCGGGCGATGGAAATTCTGCGCGACCAACCCGCCGAGCGCCTGCACTCGCGCAAGCTGCGTAGTTTTGCCGAAACCGCTTTCCAGTGAACGAAATGGGCTCCCTTCGGGGAGCCTAGAGTTTTTATGGCCCGACGAGCACGAAGACGTTTCCGTCTGGCGCTTTCATCACCGCAACATGGCCGCTCTCGGTCGCAAAAGGCTCCCGAATCCATTCGACACCCGCGGCACCATGAAGCTCGGCGAAGGTCTGGCGCACGTCATCGCACAACAGCTCCACCTCGACGAGCCGAACATCAGAATTATTGCTCAAGACCATTTCTGAACTCTGAGCTTCAGGAAATTTGAGGCCAACCAAGGTCCACATTTCGCCAACTGCGAGCGGACGCTCGATGCTCCAAGCGCGAGTCAGACCAAGTTTGAGATAGAACGCCTCCGAGGCAACGATATCGTCTGTCGGAATGCAGACGCATTCGAGTTTTCTAATCATGTCGCCCGCCACGGATCAGTGGAGCGACGCTAGCGCATTTCGACGATTTTGTAATCGCGTTTGATATGAGCGCCCTCTTGGCCCCACTTGGACGCCCGCACACGAGCCTGATGAGCGTCGAAAGATGCTCGGTCCGAAAACTGCTCGAAAACGCTCCACACCAGGGGAACGTCAGTTTCCTTCACTTCAAACACCAAACAACCCGGCTCGGCCAGGGTCAGTTCTATGTGCAGGGGCAGCAGTGAGCGAACGAGGGCCGCTTCGGTTTCATTTGCGCAAATGAGGCTACCGGACAGCTCGATCATCACGCACCAAACCGTCGATCAGCTTCGTCAGAAAATGCCCGCATGATCTCTTCCTGCTTGGCAGCAAAAGCTGGCTCTGCAACGGCAGCAATAAATGGGTTGGAGATCTTAAAATCGATCTCAAATTTGACGCGCGTGCCCTGCCCTTCAGGCTCAAAGCTCCACACGCTATCGAGATAGGAAAACGGCCCATCAACCGCTTTGGCGCGAATGGTCAATGCCTCAGGGTCCATGGTCACTCGGCTGGTGTAGCCTTGCGTGATGGGACCGAAAGCAATGGTCATTTTGGCGAGAACGACGGTATCCGACTGTGCTGTCGGATCGGGGCGAACCTGCATGGCTGCGCAATTCGGGATAAAGCGCGGATAGTCGTTAAGGTCCGCCACGATCTCATACATGCGCTGGGGCAAATGAGGGACGTGGCGGTCATAAAAGCGTTTCATTCAGTGACCGAGCTTCTGCATGCGGTTGGCCTTGAGGCGCGCAAAGTCTTCGCCGGCGTGGTGAGACGAGCGGGTCAGCGGGCTGGACGATACCAACAAGAACCCCTTGGCCGTCGCAACTGTGGCAAACGACTTGAATTCTTCCGGCGTTACAAAGCGCTGCAGCGGATAGTGCTTCTTGGTCGGCTGCAGGTATTGCCCGATAGTCAAGAAGTCGACGTCGGCCGAACGCAGATCGTCCATCAGCTGCAAAACTTCGTTCCGCTCTTCGCCCAAGCCAACCATGATGCCAGACTTGGTGAAAATGGTTGGGTCGAGTTCCTTCACCCGATCCAGCAGACGGATCGAATGGAAGTAACGCGCACCCGGACGTACCTTCAAATATTTTGACGGCACGGTTTCAAGATTGTGGTTGAAGACGTCTGGCTTTGCCGCCACGACGATTTCCAAAGCCCCTTCCTTGCGGAGGAAGTCCGGGGTCAGAATTTCGATGGTGGTCTTCGGATTGAGCGCACGGATCGCCAAAATCACATCGGCAAAGTGCTGCGCACCGCCATCAGCGAGATCGTCACGGTCTACCGAGGTGATCACCACATGCTCAAGACCAAGTTTGTTGACGGCCTTAGCGACGTTTTCAGGCTCGAGCGGATCGAGTGGCCCAGGCATGCCGGTGCGGACGTTACAGAATGCACAAGCACGGGTGCAGATTTCCCCCATGATCATCATGGTCGCGTGCTTCTTGCTCCAGCACTCACCGATATTAGGGCAACCCGCTTCTTCGCAAACCGTAACGAGATTGTTCTCGCGCACGATCTGCTGGGTTTCCTTATAGATTGGCGAGCCCGGCGCTTTCACGCGGATCCAGTCCGGCTTGCGCAAGACGATACTATCGGGGCGATTGGCCTTTTCCGGGTGACGCGGCTTGGCCGAATTGTCGATGAGCGTGACCATATCAGTCCTGACTGGGAAACTTCCCGTTATATCGCTCCCTTGAGCGGCGGGTTCAACCCCAACTCACTCAGCTATTGGGCTACCCCCGCCAAAAGCGGGAGCAGCAAAGCTTGTATCGAACTTAGATGTTCAGAGCCTTACCATAGGCATCGAGCACGGATTCCTTCATCGACTCCGACAGGGTCGGATGCGGGAAGATCGTGTGCATCAGGTCTTCTTCAGTGGTTTCGAGGTTCATCGCCACCACAAAGCCCTGGATCAGCTCGGTCACTTCCGCGCCGACCATGTGCGCGCCCAAAAGCTCGCCAGTCTTGGCGTCAAAAATGGTCTTCACAAGGCCATCAGGCTCGCCCAGAGCAATCGCCTTGCCATTGCCCACGAAGGGGAAACGACCAACACGGATCTCGCGACCAGCTTCCTTGGCCTTAGCTTCGGTCAGACCGACACTAGCCACCTGTGGCTCGCAATAGGTGCAGCCCGGGATTTTGCTCTTGTCGAGGCCATGCACTGGTAGGCCCGCGATCTTTTCGACCGTGATAACCGCTTCATGCTCGGCCTTGTGCGCCAGCATTGGTGGGCCAGCAACGTCGCCGATGGCCCAGATGCCCTCGATATTGGTCTTGCCATAACCGTCGGTGACAATGGCACCGCGATCGAGCTGCACACCAACGGTCTCGAGGCCGAGGCCCTCGGTGTTGCACTGCACGCCAACCGCCGAGATCAGCTTGTCGCCAGCGATCTGCTGGGTCTTGCCGTCCTTGGTTTTAACGTGAGCGATAACGCCCGTCGCGGTCTTTTCGACCTTGGCCACCTTGGCTTCAGTGATGATCTTGATGCCGCGTTTTTCCAAACGCTTGCGCACGAGACCGGAAATTTCAGCGTCTTCCACCGGCATGATCTGCGAAAGCAGTTCGATAACGGTCACTTCCGCGCCAAGCGAACGGTAGAAGGATGCGAACTCGATACCAATCGCGCCCGAGCCCATAACCACCAACGACTTCGGCATGGCGGCAGGCTTCAGCGCTTCAAAATAGGTCCAAATCTTATCGCCATCGGCTTCAATGCCCGGCAGCTGACGCGGACGTGCACCAGTGGCGATAATGATGTTCTTGGCCTTGTAGGTGCCCTCGCCCAGCGCATTCTTCGGCACAGGGCCCTGCGGCTGAACAATCGCCTTCTTGGTCGGGGAAACCTTGACTTCACCGGCCTTGGTGATGGTCGCTTCGCCCCAGATGATGTCGACCTTGTTCTTCTTCATCAGGAACTGCACGCCATTGTTCATCTGCGCAGCAATCGCGCGCGAACGGGCCACAATACCGTCGAGGTCAAAGCCGAACTTTTCAGCCGTAAGGCCATAGTCTTTGGCGTGGGTCATGTGACCGTAGATTTCGGCAGAGCGCAGCAGCGCCTTGGTCGGGATACAGCCCCAGTTGGAGCAGATGCCAGCCATATGCTCGCGCTCAATGATCCCCACCTTCATCCCGAGCTGCGCGCCACGAATGGCTGCGATGTAACCGCCGGGACCGGCGCCGATAACGAGAAGGTCGTATTGGTCAGCCATGAGGGCCTCCACGAATTTTTGAGTCAAAGACCCAGTGTCTGTTTAACAAGCGGCACAAGACCGAGACCAATCGCGCGTGTATTCGCTTCATCGAGGTGAACACCATCACGCGGGTCTGCCTGCGCAACTGTCGAAGCGTCGAAAAAGCCCGTGTTCAGCTCAGCCGCGCGACGCGCATAATGCTCGGCGAACAGCTGTGACTGGCTCGACGCATGCGCAAAGCCACCGAAATGGCCGATCATATCGGCATGGTCGGTGTCACAAATATGAGGTGGCGCGGCGATGATGATCGCAGGCGCAGCAATCGCCTTGCCTGCTGCATGCTCGCGAATGATCTGAACCAGCCGCCGGATACCAAAGGATGCCTGCAAGGCCGAGCCATTGATGGCTGGCTTGAGGTCATTGGTGCCGAGCATGATGATGACGAGATCGAGCGGGGAATGGCTTTCCAGCAAGGTCGGCAGAATGCGCCCACCATTGCGATCGCCCGGAGCAAACCAGTCGTCGCAAACGGTGGTGCGACCACCCATGCCCTCGGCAATCACCCGTGCAGCCCCGCCAAGCCCCTGTTCAAGCGCAGTCGGCCAGCGGTGTTCATAGGCGTGACGCGGGCCACCCGTTACCGGATTGGCCCCGTACGTCAGGCTGTCGCCAAAGGCGAGAATGGTCTTCATCGCCAAACCCCTTTACGCCAGCATCATCACCGGGTTTTCAATCAGGCTCTTGAACACGCCCAAGAGTTCCGCACCCAGCGCGCCGTCAACGGCACGGTGGTCACAGGAGAGCGTGACGGTCATGAACTGACCGATCTTGATCTGACCGTTTTCTGGGTAAACGCGCTCTGCGCCCGCACCCACAGCCAGGATCGTGCCATGCGGCGGGTTGATCACAGCCGAGAAGGTTTTGATGCCGAACATCCCGAGGTTCGACACAGAAGACGAACCGCCTTGATATTCCTGTGGCGCGAGCTTCTTGTTCTTCGCGCGGGTCGCCAGATCCTTCACCGCATCAGAGATTTCGCGCAGCGTCTTGGTATCTGCCGAACGCACCACTGGGGTGAAGAGACCACCTGGCACCGACACGGCAACCGCCACGTCCGAACGCTTGTGATAGAGGATCGCGTCACCTGCCCAAGTCGCATTGGCCATTGGCACGCGCTGCAGCGCCACAGCCCAAGCCTTCATGACGAAGTCATTGACCGAGAGCTTGAAGGCTGGCTTGCCGTCCTTGTTCTTCGGAGCCGAGGCATTGATCTGCTCGCGCGCGGCCATGAGCGCATCGATCTTGCAATCGAGCGTCAGGTAGAAGTGCGGAACCGACTGCTTGCTTTCGGTGAGGCGCGCCGCCACGACCTTGCGCATGCCATCGGCAGGAACCAGCTCGTAGGTGCCTTCTTCGTAAAGCGCCAAGACCTGAGCCTTGGTCATGCCTGCCGAAATCGTGCCAGCAGAAGATGGGGTCGAAGCTGGAGCAGAAGCCGCAGCCTTGAGCGGGGTCTTGCCCGACTTTGCCGCTTCAACGTCAGCCTTGATCACGCGGCCCTTTGGACCCGTGCCCGAAACCGAACCGATTTCGATGCCAGCTTCCTTGGCAAGGCGCTTTGCCAATGGCGAAGCGAAGACGCGACTACCTTCGGCCTTGGCCGGAGCCGGAGCTGCCGCCTTTGGTGCTTCTGCCATCGCAGCAGGCGCTGGCACAGGTGCAGCGGCTTTTGGCTGTTCAGCCTTTGGCGCTGGCGCTGCGGCCGGAGCCGCATCTGCCGCCGAAGCCTCTTCACCGTCCTGCAGGAGAACCGCGATAACCGCGTTCACCTTGACGTTGTCAGTGCCTTCGGCAACCAAGATCTTACCGATCTTGCCTTCATCGACAGCTTCCACTTCCATGGTCGCCTTGTCGGTTTCAATTTCCGCGATAACGTCGCCGGAGGAGACGCTGTCCCCTTCCTTAACGTGCCACTTGGCGAGCTTGCCCTCTTCCATCGTCGGAGAGAGCGCCGGCATGGTGATGTTAATTGGCATCCGGCTTCTCCTTAAGAGCGATAGGTCACAGCATTGACCGCTGCGATCACATCGTCAACGCTTGGCAGCGCCAGCTTTTCAAGGTTCGCAGCGTAAGGCATTGGCACGTCCTTGCCAGTCACGCGGGTCACCGGCGCGTCGAGATAATCGAACGCCTGTTCCATGACGACGGCAGCGATTTCCGCGCCGATACCACCCTGCGGCCAACCCTCTTCAACCGTCACCAAGCGCCCGGTCTTCTTGACCGATGCAATAATGGTATCGGTGTCCATTGGGCGGAGGGTACGCAGGTCAATCAGTTCAACGTCAACGCCAGCCGCGACCAGCTTTTCGGTTGCCAGAGTAGCGTAGCGCATGCCCATGGAGAACGACACGATGGTGACGTCCTTACCCTGACGGGCAACACGAGCCTTACCGATTGGCAGAACGAAATCATCCATCTTCGGCACGAGGCCAGTGGAGTTATAAAGGATTTCGTTTTCGAGGAAGATGATCGGGTTTGGCGACTTGATCGCAGCCTTCAACAGGCCCTTGGCGTCAGCGGCGCTGTAAGGCGCGATAACGGTCAGACCCGGAACATGGCTGTACCATGCCGAGTAGTCTTGGCTGTGCTGCGCGCCCACGCGTGCTGCCGCGCCGTTCGGGCCACGGAACACCATAGGTGCCGTCACCTGACCGCCGGACATATAGAGCTGCTTTGCAGCCGAGTTGATGATCTGGTCGATGGCCTGCATGCCAAAATTCCAGGTCATGAATTCAACGATTGGTTTCAGGCCAGCAAAGGCCGCACCAACCGCGAGACCGGCAAAACCGTGCTCGGTAATCGGGGTATCGATAACGCGCTGCGGCCCAAATTCCTGCAGCAGGCCCTGAGTGACCTTATAGGCGCCCTGATATTCAGCGACTTCTTCACCCATGATGAAGACGTTGCCATCAGCGCGCATTTCTTCTGCCATGGCTTCGTTCAGCGCCTGACGAACGGTGAGCTCCACCATTTCGACGCCTTCCGGCAGGTCCGGATCGTTCTGCGCGACAAACTTTGGCGCTTCCGTGGCTGGTGCCGCCGCAACGGGCGCATCAGCGGCAGGAGCCGCAGTGTCCGTAGTGGTCGCTTCAACGGCAGCCGGAGCCGCCTTTTCGCCGGCCACTTCGCCTTCAGCCAGAATGACGGCGATCGGGGTGTTGACCTTTACGCCTTCAGTGCCGTCGGCGATCAAGATTTCCGAAACAGTGCCTTCGTCGACCGCTTCAACTTCCATCGTCGCCTTATCGGTTTCGATTTCCGCCAGCACATCGCCAGACTTTACGACATCACCAACTTTTACCAGCCACTTGGCCAGCTTGCCTTCTTCCATAGTGGGAGACAGGGCGGGCATGAGGATTTGGGGCATATTTGCTCTCCAGAATTTCTAACGCCGGGCTTTTTGAAGCCGCACGGCGAAACTCAACTTGTTTGGGGGCTCGGCGCGCGGCCGAGCCGGCTCATGCCTCGATAGTGATATCGGTCCAGAGCTCCTTAGGATCGGGCTCTGCATCATTGGTCGCGAAGTCCGCCGCTTCAGTGACGACAGCGCGGATATCGGTTTCGATCTTCTTGAGATCATCTTCCGTCACAATACCGGCTTCCAGAAGACGCGCGCGGACCTGTTCGATCGGGTCACGTTCCTGGCGATACTTCGTCACTTCGTCCTTGGAGCGATATTTCGCCGGATCGGACATGGAGTGACCACGGTAACGATAGGTCAGCATTTCAAGAATGAACGGGCCCTTGCCCGAACGAGCATGCTCGATGGCGCGCTTGGCGGCATCATAGACCATGCGGACGTCCATGCCATCGACCTGCTCGCCGTCGATGCCGAAGGAAGCGCCGCGCATGGAGAAATCGGTTGTTGCAGCAGCACGCTCGATGGAGGTCCCCATGGCGTACTTGTTATTTTCGATCACATAAACGACCGGCAGGTTCCAGAGCTTGGCCATATTGAAGCTCTCATAGACCTGACCTTGGTTGGCCGCGCCGTCACCAAAATAGGCAATCGAAACACCGCCATCACCCTTGTACTTATTGGCAAAGCCCAGACCGGTGCCGAGCGCAACCTGCGCACCCACGATACCGTTGCCGCCGTAGAACTTGTGCTCGTTCGAGAACATGTGCATCGAGCCGCCCTTGCCGCGCGACAGGCCGCCCTGCCGACCGGTCAGTTCAGCCATGACGCTCTTAGGGTCGAGACCCATAACCAGCATGTGCCCGTGATCACGATAGCCGGTAATCTGCGCATCAAGGCCCTTTTCCGAGGCCATGGTGATGCCGGTCACAACAGCTTCCTGACCGATATAGAGGTGGCAGAAACCGCCGATCAGGCCCATGCCATACATCTGGCCGGCCTTTTCTTCGAAACGCCGAATAAGCAGCATTTCGCGGAACGCTTCGAGGTCCTGCTCGCTAGAAAACTGAGGGACGTTGGGCTGTGAGGCCGTTGCCTTGCGCGCCATGCTGCACTCCGCTTGGGTCGGGGTCGTATGCGATTGGCCCATCAGGCCATTTCACGCACCTTACCGCAAGCGTCTCTATAATAACATTCCGCAATGCGAATTTAAAAAACTCTATTAGAGCGTTGAATCCGCTTCAATAATAGACCTTAACTCAGAATCGATTAATTCTTGGAATTTACCGGAAACTGGTTTACCGTTATCTGGGTTCACCATGACCAAAATATCGTCGGTATGCGCCATGTTGAGCAATGCCCGCGCCCGCTCCGTGATAAGGTCTGGATCGAGATGTTTTGGGTTCATCAACTGAACGCGATGCTTAAAGGCGTCGATCTCGGCTTGCAGTGCCGAGGATTTATCCTCAAGCACCTGAATGTCCTCAATTATCTGAGCACGATTTTCGATCCCGAACTGCCCGGAAATAGCCGAATAACCAAGATACCCCTGCACGCCGAGCAGAGCCGCTGTAAAAGCAAGATGGCGCCAGAACGGCGGGCGTTTAAGACGTGTTGGCATGGCGAAACCTTATAGATACGCCATTATCCGCGACGAGCCTTAATGTCCGGTTAGGGACCACACAGCTTATAGCGCTGTGTAGTCGATCTCTTGGAACCCCAACACTTCGGGCACCCACCGATCCCGCACGAAAGCGACGTGATGCGGGTGGTCGTTATAGAATTGATAGGCCTCAGAATTTGCAAATTCCATTGAGAACCCAAAGGCGAAGTCCGCCTTGGGGCTGACCTGACGGAGCTGCTCGAAAGCTTCAACACCCGGAATGTCCGCAAGAATTTTCGCTGCAGTCAGGAAGTCGGCCTCTTCAGCAGAGCCCGACTCATGACGCAGAGTGAATACAACCGTATGACGGATCAAAGCCTTACCCCTGTACAGCTTCATTGGCCGCGATAGCAGCCATGTTGACGATACCACGACTGGTCACTGAGGGTGCCAGAATATGGGCTGGCGCTTTGGTCCCCATCAGGATCGGCCCAACAGCCAGAGCATTGGTCATCTCCTTGAGCAAGGTCGCCGACAGGTTTGCAGCGTCGAGATCTGGGAAGACCAGCAGATTGGCTTCGCCCTTTAGTACCGAATCCGGAATGTAGCGCTCGCGCAACTCTTCGTTCAGCGCCAAATCGCCCTGCATTTCGCCATCGACAATGAAGTCCGGCGCGACGCGTTTGAGCTTTTTGTAGACCTCGCGCATTTTGTAAGCGCTTTCGCCATCGCGCGACCCAAAGTTCGAATAGCTGAGCAAGGCAGCTCGCGCCTCAATGTTGAAGCGCTTGAGGTGCTGACGTGCCTGCAAAGCAATTGCGACGATTTCATCAGCACTTGGGTTCTGATTAACGTAGGTGTCCGTAAGGAAGAAGGCACCGCGCGGCATGATCAGCATCGAAAGCGCTGAAACCGTGTTCAGCCCGTCCTGCAAACCAATGACAGAGCCAATGTCGCGGGCATGTTTGATAAACCGCCCTTGCAAGCCACAGAGCATCGCATCAGCCTCGCCGCGCTTTACGGCCAGCGCGCCAATCACCGTCGTATTGGTGCGCACAATATGGCGCGCTGTGTCGGGCGTCACGCCATCCCGGCCAACCAGTGAATGGAAGAGACTGACGTAATCGCGGTAACGCGGATCGTCTTCGGGATTGATGACTTCAAAATCCCTGCCCGGCTTAATCGACAGACCGAAGCGCTCGATACGCGCTTCAAGAACCGCCGGACGTCCGATCAGAATTGGCCGCGCAATCCGCTCTTCGAGCAGCACTTGAGTGGCCCGCAGCACGCGCTCATCTTCACCATCGGCGAAGGCCACGCGCTTTTCCTGCCCCCGCGCCCGATCAATGATCGGCTTCATCACGAGGCCAGAGCGGAACACAAAGCGGTTGAGACCGTCGAGATAGGCAGCCCAATCTTCAATCGGCTTCTTGGCCACGCCGGTTTCCATCGCGGCGCGCGCCACAGCCGGCGCGATGCGCAAGATCAGGCGCTGATCGAAGGGATTTGGGATAATGTGCTCCGGCCCATAGACGGCAGGCGCACCGGAAGGCGAAACCTCTAATCCCGGTTCGTGCGCTAACTTGGCAATCGCCCGCACTGCAGC
The DNA here is from genome assembly GCF_012847305.1 of Devosia sp. MC1541. Lineage (NCBI taxonomy): Bacteria > Pseudomonadati > Pseudomonadota > Alphaproteobacteria > Hyphomicrobiales > Devosiaceae > Devosia > Devosia sp. MC1541. Next base: position 231,291 of record NZ_JABBDZ010000001.1, on the reverse strand, counting down.
CAGCTTCATTTCTTCGTTGATCGTCGTGGCGTGCACATCCAGCGCGCCACGGAAAATGAAGGGGAAGCAGAGGACGTTATTGACCTGATTGGGATAGTCCGAGCGCCCAGTACACACCATGGCGTCTGGACGAATTTGCTTTGCAACTTCCGGCATAACTTCCGGCGTCGGATTAGCCAGAGCCAGAATGAGTGGATTAGACGCCATCTTGGCAATCATCTCTGGCGAGAGCACGCCGGGAGCGGAGAGCCCCAGAAAAACGTCTGCGCCGTCGATTACTTCCGCCAGCGTTGTCGCCTCAGAGGTCCGGCGGAATCGCGACCGCCATTTGTCATTCACGTCGTTGCGCTTGTGGGTGACGAGGCCGTCTTTGTCGGCCACCCAGATATTTTCGATTTTGGCGCCAAGACCAACCAGAACATTGAGGCATGCAATGGCCGCTGCCCCTGCCCCTGATGTGCAGATTTTGACGTCTTCAATACGCTTGCCCGCCAGCTCCAGGCCGTTGAGCACTGCGGCACCGACAATAATTGCCGTCCCGTGCTGATCGTCATGGAACACCGGGATTGGCATGCGCTCGCGCAGCTGCTCTTCAATTTCGAAGCAATCGGGCGCGCGAATATCTTCGAGATTGATGCCGCCAAATGTCGGCCAGAGCGGCGCTACCGCGTCAATGAACTTCTGTGGGTTTAGCTCGTCGATTTCGAGATCGAAGACGTCGATGCCTGCGAACTTCTTGAACAGAACCGCTTTGCCTTCCATCACAGGCTTAGATGCCAGCGCACCAATATTGCCTAGGCCGAGCACAGCAGTTCCGTTGGAAATCACTGCAACAAGGTTTTGCCGCGAGGTGTAGCGGGCCACGCTATCGGGATTGGCAGCGATCTCCTCGCAAGGCGCAGCAACGCCCGGGGAATAGGCGAGCGCCAGGTCGCGCTGATTGCCCAAAGGTTTTAGCGGCTGAATCTCGAGCTTGCCGGGTTTGGGAAACTCATGAAAATGCAACGCTGCATCACGCAGCGCTTTGCGCTGTTCATTCACATCCGAGGACACGACTTATCTCCCAAACTCTCGTCTGGGAGCGTACGTGCCACCGATTCACGGCAATGAAAAGACCAAGTGCGGCATTTTGTGTCGCACCAATGCAATCGGGTTAATTGGCTGTCGCAACCCGTGCGAGAACGTCACGCGCATTTCCACCCGAGCGATGGAGGGCCGTGGCCAATTCGATGAAGATTTTAGCCTTGAGTGCGGGTGCAAAAATATAGCCCTGAGCATGAACGACGCCATGCGCGCGAAGGTAGAGCGCTTGCTCTTCCGTTTCGACGCCTTCAGCAACAATCTCGCAATCAAGGTCTTTGCCCATGGCAATCAGGCCATCGAGCACTGGCACCTGGGTGGTGTCTTTCTTGATCATATCGACAAAGATGCGATCGATCTTAATCACGTCAACGCCAAGCGTCGCGAGGTACGCAAGGTTTGAATGCCCCGTACCGACGTCATCCATCGCCAGACGGCAACCCAGCGCGTGGAGACCTGAAATCACGCTCGTCGCGGCTAGTGTATTGCGCAGCGGACGGCGCTCAGTGATTTCAAAAACCAGCTGACGGTAGCTAATCGGCGAATTGCCAAAAATAGCCTGAACGTCCTCCACAATCCCGCCATCGCGGAAATGACCCTCAAACAGATTTATGGAGATCTTGAAGTTCGGAATCGTCTTGCAGAGTTCCGAGAGATCGCCTCGAACCTGCTGCATCAGCGAAACCGTCATCGGAATAGCGAGACCGGTATTCTCAGCGTATTCGATAAAACTGTTCGGCGGTACAACGCGGCCATTAGGCTTTTCCCAACGGCACAACACCTCACAACCAACCAGATCGCCCGTGCGAAGATTGATGACGGGCTGATAATACGGCTTGATTTCATTCCGCTCGATTGCACGTTCCAGATTGAAAGCTGGAACGCGGGAGCGACGGAAATAACTCAGGACCCCGAGCAAGAACGCGCCGCTGAGCAGTGCCGCAAGAACGGTAAAGACGAGGTCCAAATCGCGGTAATGCGAACGGGCAACGTCAAACGGGATCGCAAGCTCAACCTTAATCGGGAACTGAGAGGCGTAACCTGCAGCGAGAATAAAGTCGTCCGGCGCCTTGTCGGCCTCAAACTCACCGCTAGTCCCCAGCACCAAAACAGGTTGGTTATTGGTCAGCGAGAACCGCTTCATCGTTGAAGGCGCCATGGTCCGCAGATGCGATTCAATGCTCTGTGGCAGAAGCGGCACAAACACAGAGAGCTTGCGAGTTTCCCCGATCTCCTGTGTGATCTTCAAAACTGGCGCGTCCATCGCGCCATAGCGCACGACAGTCAGTGTCTCTGACTGGCCTGGAATTGGCAGCGCTGTCGAAAGCGGAGCATAGGTGACGCCTGTACCGAACGCGTCGCAATACTGGGTGCCATCACTATTCTCGACGACGAATTGAAGCACGCTGACATTGTTCTGAACCGCCGCCTGAGCGTTCTGGACAAAGGTCTGTGCGCACAAGGACGGGCTGTCGGACCATACTTTACGAAGCGCGGCTACACCCTCTGAAGCCGAGGACGCAACAGTGGAACTGTCCACGCTGACGTGCCGCTCGGCCACCGACTTTTCCCGATGCTCTACATAGGCGTCGATGACAAAATCGACGGCGACGATTGGCACCAGCGCTACGGCCGCGCCGAGTAACATCAGCAGGTGCGAGATGTTGAACTTCACGACCGAGAATCCGTTTCAGAGGAGAACGTTAGCTTTTTATGCCGTGTTGGCTTTCCGAGCAATTAACACATGGTCGGGGGGCCAACGTATGCACAAAACAAAAGACGCCCCGGAGGGCGTCTTTCAAAAAACACTTCGCGTGAAGCTTAGCTTTGTACGTTCAAGCGGATGCTGAGCTCGCGCAATTGCTTGTTGTCCGCGGGGCTTGGTGCGCCCATGAGAAGGTCTTCCGCCTGCTGGTTCATCGGGAAGGCCGTGATTTCACGCAGGTTTTGCGCGCCACACAGCAGCATCACGATACGGTCGATACCAAAGGCTGCACCGCCATGCGGAGGCGCGCCGTACTGGAACGCACGATAGAGACCACCGAACTGCTCTTCGACTTCCTCACGGCTCTTGCCGGTGATTTCGAAGGCCTTGACCATGGTTTCCGGCTCCTGATTACGGATCGAGCCAGAAGCAATTTCAAAGCCGTTGCAGACAGCGTCGTACTGGTAAGCCTTGAGCGAAAGCGGATCCGCCGAGTTCAGGGCATCAATGCCACCCTGCGGCATGGAGAACGGATTGTGCGCAAAGTCGACGCGCTTTTCTTCTTCGCTCCACTCGTAGAATGGGAAGTCGACGATCCAGCACAGTGCATACTGTTCGGTGTCGACGACGCCGAGATCGGTACCGACCTTGGTGCGGGCTTCACCTGCGAACTTGTAGAACTTCTCTGGACGACCAGCGACGAAGAACACAGCATCCCCATCGGTGAGGCCGAGCTGAGCCGCGATAGCTGCTGTGCGTTCTTCACCAATGTTCTTGGCGATCGGACCAGAACCAGCACCTTCTTTGAAGAAGATATAGCCAAGGCCTGGCTGACCTTCGCCCTGCGCCCATGCGTTCATACGATCGCAGAAAGCACGGCCGATTGGCTCAGCACCCGCCTTGTTCTTGGCCGGAACAGCCCAAACTTCAACCTTTGGATCAGCTTCGATCTGGTTTGCAAAAACCTTGAAGCCTGAACCAACGAAGTGCTCGGTAACGTTCTGCAATTCGATCGGGTTACGCAGGTCTGGCTTGTCCGAGCCATACTTACGGATCGCGGTATCGTAAGGAATACGCGGCCAGTTCTTGGTGACGCGCTTGCCCTCGGCGAACTTTTCGAACACGTCGGTGATGACGGGCTCAACAGTGTTCCAGACGTCTTCCTGAGTGACAAAGCTCATTTCTAGGTCGAGCTGGTAGAACTCGCCCGGCAGACGGTCTGCACGTGGATCTTCATCGCGGAAGCATGGTGCCACCTGGAAGTAGCGGTCAAAGCCAGCAACCATCAGCAGCTGTTTGTACTGCTGCGGAGCCTGCGGCAGCGCGAAGAACTTACCGGGGTGGATACGGCTTGGCACGAGGAAGTCGCGCGCGCCTTCTGGGGACGACGCGGTCAGAATCGGGGTCGAGAATTCGGTAAAGCCAGCGTCACCCATGCCCGAACGCATCGCCGAGATAACGCGGGTGCGCTTCAGGATGTTGTTGTGCAGCTTCTCGCGACGCAGGTCGAGGAAGCGGTAACGCAGGCGAATGTCTTCTGGGTATTCCGCGTCGCCGAAAACGGGCAGCGGCAATTCCTTGGCAACGGACAAAACTTCGATGTCGCGGATGAAAATCTCAATCGCGCCAGTCGAAATATTGGTGTTCACTGCCGATGGATCACGTGGCTTCACTTCGCCATCGATACGCAGAACCCATTCAGAGCGTACTTTTTCAGCGGTGCTGAATGCAGCAGAATCGGGGTCGATCACGCATTGGGTGATGCCATAGTTGTCGCGAAGGTCGATAAACAGCAGACCGCCGTGATCGCGAACACGGTGCACCCAGCCTGATAGGCGCACATTATTGCCAGCATCATTCGCTGTGAGGGCACCACAGGTGTGGGAACGATAGCGATGAAGTGTCATGTCAATGCTCGGAAATAGCTTACGGGAAGGCCGGAAAGGCAGTCGGGAAAAGCGCATGGCCACTCCCATCTGTCAAGCTCGGGGGATTAGCGGCTTTCCCCCGCTACAAGCAAGGAAAATCGACGGTGGAGCTATTGAGTAGACCCTGATAGGAAGAATATCGACCATAGTAAGACGGTAGACGCATGGACATTATAGTCTCCACAGAGGCGCTCGCCGCGTTTTGCGAGCGCGCTGCCCAGTATGAATTTGTCACCGTGGATACGGAATTCCTGCGCGAAACCACCTATTGGCCGCGCCTTTGCCTGATCCAAGTTGCCACAAATGACGAAGCGGTTCTCATCGACCCGCTTGCTCCCGATATCAAACTCGCGCCCTTTTTCACGCTTCTCGCGAATCCAGACGTGACCAAGGTTTTCCACGCCGCTCGGCAGGATGTGGAAATTTTTGTGAAGTTGACGGGCGCGGTACCCAATAACATTTTCGACACTCAGATAGCGGCCAGCGTCTGCGGGTTTGGCGATAGCGCCTCCTACGACAGTCTTGTGCGCGCCATCTGCAAGGTCGAACTCGACAAATCATCCCGCTTTACCGATTGGTCGGCTCGCCCGCTCAGCGATAAACAACTCACCTACGCGCTCGCTGACGTCACCTATCTGCGTGACATCTATCGCGAGCTCAAAAAGCAGGTCGAACAGACCCGCCGGTGGGATTGGGTCGAAGACGAACTGGGTGTTCTGCGTTCTATAGACACTTATGTCGTCCAGCCTGAAAATGCTTGGGAACGCCTCAAGATGAAGCTCAATCGCCCGCGCGATTTGGCTGCTATGAAGGCGCTTGCTCAATGGCGCGAACGACGCGCACAGGAATCAGACCAGCCGCGAAGCCGCATTCTCAAGGATGACGTGTTGAGCGAGTTGGCGACTCAACGTCCGCTGACCCCTGAAGCCTTTGACAAACTGCGTGCGGTACCGCGCGGCTATGGCCGCTCCAGTGCCGCCGCTGAAATCATCGCGCTGATGAAAGACGTGGAGGCTATTCCAAAGTCGGCTCTTCCGGCCATGCCTGAGCGCTATCGCGGACCATCCCCTAAAGGTGCTGTTGGCGATCTCATCCGTGTTCTGCTCAAGTCTGTCGCGGAACAGCACGGCGTTGCGGCAAGAATCATCGCCACATCGGACGAAATCGACGCCCTCGTGCTCGACGACGATGCAGACGTCCCTGCTCTCAAAGGCTGGCGTCGCAAGTTGTTTGGCGAAAAAGCGCTTGCCATCAAGCACGGCCGCGTTGGCCTCGTGGCCACCCGCAAGGGCGTTATCGAGTTTGATGTACCAGAAGAAGAATCGGCTGAGTAATCAGCCGACCTTCACTCTCCACGTTTCGAACCCGGCCTCATCGGCGAGCTGACGCAAGCGATTGCGTAAATGGTCGCCGTTGAGGAACGCGTAGTCGGTCGGCAAACTCAGCACCAAAGCCTCATCAACGACTGATAGTGACGTGCGCCCTAACACGCCCGGCATAGCCGCTGTCATTGGATAGGCAACGCGGAACAAAGCGCCGATCAAACGCGCGCGCGCCGTCATCTCAGATGACGTGAGGCCGGCAATCGCCAGAGCCGACTTGCTCTTGAGCCCATCATACCGAACCGCCATGGTCTGGGCTAAAAAGCTACGACCGACGTGATCAATCCCCGTCAATGAGCCATAGGCAAGCGCATTGACGCTTTGCTCGCCGCGATAGTCGGGATGTGAGCGCCAGCCTATATCGGCCAATAGACATGCGACGAGGCGCAAGCGACGCTGCTGGCCAGTTTCTTCAACGGCTGCCGAGCGGAAATAGTGCGTGGTGAAATCTATTAGATCCGTAGCGTGTTCAGGGGAGCGCGAGCGCAGAATTGAAAGCTCCTCGGCCCCTTGGATCAACGGATCGACCACACGTTCGGTATCGTCCAACATGCCGTAGAGATAGCCTTCGCGCACGCCGAGCGCCGAGAAGACCACCGATGCAAACCGACCGGCTTTAAGAACTTCCATCAAAACGGCCGCGCCAAAAGGCACGAGTTCTCGCCGCGAGTTCGACACCGAGTTCGAGCCTGGATAGTTTTTGAGGGAATCTGCTTTCACGATGTCGCTACAGAAAGCGATCATCTCATCTGCCGACACCACATAGTCTTGCACCATATGCAGCGGATAATTGCTGCGCGCTTGATGAAGCTTCGCCAATGAGCGCCAAGTGCCGCCAATGGCCGCGAAACGCTGTTCCTCGCCAGTGTTTTTCAACATGGAGCTACTAAGCTGTTTGCGCACGATTTCCGCAGCAGTCGCGGGAGAACCGTTCGAATCGTCCTGCAGGCGAATGACACCAAGCTCGAAGGACTGATTATTGCTGTCTGAACCGTTCTGGAGTGCTGAAAACTCGAGGCTACCGCCACCAAGGTCGCCGACAACGCCGACAAACCCGGGGATACCGGCAACGACCCCCAATGCCGCAAAGTGCGCCTCATCCTCGCCTGAGAGAACACGAACCTCGGTGTTCATAATCTCTTCGACTGCCGCGACGAACTCATCGCGGTTTGCGGCGTCGCGTACGGCAGAGGTCGCCAGCACAACCACAGTGCCAACGCGCATCATGCGCGCAACAAGGGCGAAACGCTTCATCGCCTCAAGCGCCGTCGCCATATTGGCTTCGGCCAAACGCCCAGTCTGGCCGACCCCACGTCCGAGGGCGCAGGAGGCCTTTTCGTTGTAGAGCGGTGTTAGTGAGCGGGCGTGCCGCTCATAAACGACCAAACGAACTGAGTTTGATCCGATATCAAGGACTGCGACAGGGCGCGCCCCCTTCAAACGACCTTGGGCAGTAGGATCGGCGTCGACGCCCCAGAATTGGGTCAAACTTAAGCCTCGTCGTTATCAACCATCCCGGCACTACCGCGCCCAGACAGGGAGGGATTAGTCATAAAATACTTATGAGCGCTGAAGGCTTCTTCACCCTCAGAGCGCTTTATGCGGTGTGAACTGCCATCCGGCAAGACTTCCCAGCTTTGTTCGTTGTCCTTGAGATAGGCACCAAGGATCTGATCCAGTATCTGCTTGTGCACGGTCTTGTTCAGGATCGGGACCATAACTTCCACCCGTCCATCCAAGTTCCGGCCCATCAAATCTGCCGAGGAAATATACACTTTTGCCCGAGGGGACGGCATCATCTCCCCGTTGCCAAAACAGTAAATTCGGCTGTGTTCGAGGAACCGGCCGACCACAGATTTTACACGGATATTTTCTGAGAACCCGGGAATACCGGGGCGCAGACAGCAAATCCCACGAACAATCAAGTCAACTTTCACCCCTGCCCGACTCGCGTCATAGAGCGCGTCGATGACCTGCGGATCAACCAGCGAGTTCATCTTCAGCAGAATATGGGCCGGCTTACTCTCGCGCGCGAACTCGATCTCGCGTGCGATGCTCTCGACCAATGTCTGGCGCAAATTGACCGGCGAAACAGCGATGGTTTCGAGTTCGGTCGGCCGCGCATAACCCGTTATAAAATTGAACACGCGCGCAACGTCACGGGTGATCGAGGGATCAATCGTGAAATAGCTGAGGTCTGTATAAATCTTGGCTGTAATCGGGTGATAGTTGCCGGTGCCAATATGGCAGTAGCTAACCAGCTTGCCCTTCTCACGACGAACGACCTGGCTCAGCTTGGCGTGGGTTTTTAGCTCAATGAAACCGAACACAACCTGCGCCCCTGCACGTTCAAGGTCGCGGGCCCAGCGAATATTCGCCTCTTCGTCAAAACGCGCTTTCAGCTCCACGAGGCACGTAACGGACTTGCCCGCCTCTGCCGCCATAACCAGCGCTTTGACGATCGGGCTGTCTGAAGACGTCCGGTACAGCGTCTGCTTAATCGCCACCACGTCCGGGTCCCGCGCTGCCTGCATCAGGAACTGAGCGACGACGTCAAAACTCTCAAATGGATGGTGAACGAGGATGTCCTTAGCGCGGATAGCAGCAAAGCTATCCCCGTTATAGTCGCGGATACGTTCTGGGAAACGCGCGTGATACGGCGGGAATTTTAGGTCCGCACGATCAACGTCGCAGATTTTACGGGCATCGGCGAGGCCGAGGAACCCCTGTACCTCAAAGACATCCGCCTCTTTGACGCTGAGCTGTTCGCCAATCTGCCGCTTCAACGCACGGGGCATCGACCGCTCGATTTCTAGGCGGATGACCTGACCTCGGCGACGTTGCCGAAGTGCAGATTCGAACTCGACAACGAGATCGGCAGCTTCGTCGTCAATTTCAATTTCGCTGTCACGGATGATGCGGAATGCACCCGAACCAACAATCTCATGGCCAGGGAACATTTTGAGAAAGAACAGCTTCACCAGCGTGTCGATCGACACGACCTCAGTCCGGCCCTCAGAAACCAGAGCCGATGGCAGCGTGATAAAACGATCGAGATTACCCGGGATACGCACGAGCGCCGTCAGGTTTTGATCCCCGGTTGGACGCTTGAGTTCAAATGCGAGGGCTAGCCCGAGGTTCGGGATGAACGGGAATGGATGGGCTGGATCGACCGCGATTGGGGTCAGGACGGGGAAAATTTCTTCACGGAACAGCTTTTGCAGATAAGCAATTTGTTCCGGCGAGAGGTCGTCCTGCTCATGGATGACGACATTCTGCTCGACCAGCAATTCGCGCAAATCTTGCCAGTGGTCCTGCTGTTCCAACTGCAAGTGCTGAGCGAGCGTCGCAATTTCTTCCAGCTGCTCGCTCGGCGATAGTCCGTCGGCCGATTGCTTGGCCAAACCGGCCCGAATTTGGCCCTTCAGCCCCGCAACACGGACCATGTAGAATTCGTCGAGATTGTTCGCCGAAATAGACACGAAACGGAGGCGCTCTAACAGAGGATGAGCTTCGTTCCCGGCCTCCTCCAGAACCCGCATGTTGAATTGAAGCCAGCTGACTTCTCGATTAACGAAACGCGCCGGGCTTTTGCGCAGCGCCTCCACATCTGGGTTGGCACCATCCAGTTCGGCGATTTCGCTCATCTCATTCATCGTCGTCTGCGTCCCAGTCCAATTTCAGCGCCGAATCTGCGTCTTGCCGTACGGCAAGAGCTTCACCCGCTATCGCACGCGTAATGGCCGACCCTTTCGCAAGAGCCAGCTTGTCCATCAAATCAACCAGACGTTCGGCCTCTTCCGGGCTCCGCTCCATGCGCGGCACCACATAGCCGATTATCTTTGGGTCGACTGTGATCTGTCGATCACCGAACAACTTCACAAAAATCTGTGACAACGCGATGTCATCACTGATTTCTAATGTGAACACAGGCGCACGCCGAATGCGAGAGCGGACATCATCGGTCCGCAAATCCCATTTGGCAACGTCTTCGCGCGCCGTCAGCAACAGAGTTCTGTCGCCGCGCATGGCTTGGTTCAGCAGATGGAAAAGATCATCCTCATTATAATCAAGCCGATCAACGTCCTCTAGCACCAGAGGTTCATTGCCATGTGCGGAAGCAACCGCCGCTATCGTTTGGGGCGTTACCAGCACAGCTCCGCTGCGCTCAGCAAAAATGCGCGCGACATGAGATTTTCCCGACGAGGTGGGACCAATCAACATGGTCACCCCGTCAGGCCAATGTGGCCACGCTTCGATACGGGCATAGGCTAAGGCGTTTCCTGCACCAACGAGATAGTCATCTTCAGCGTGCGAGGGTTCGTGAACGAACTCCAGCGGAAGTTGCCGGGGTCCGTTCTCAGGCAAAGCCATTTAATTCTGGTCCTTGTGGTCGATTGGAGCTGGCGCATCTGTCCCAAGATAGAGCGCACTTTCCTTATATTTTCGCACGCCATACCGCACGAGTACCGAGGCAATGGCCGCCATTGGAACAGCCAGCAGGAGCCCGGTGAATCCGAACAGCGCACCCAGAGCGAGGAGCGCAAACATCATCCATACAGGGTTGATGTTGATCGATGAGCCCACGAGCTTTGGATAGAGAATATTGCCTTCGATGAACTGCCAGAACAGGAAGGCCGCGCACACGAGGCCTACCATCCACATGTTTGGCCAGAACTGCACGAGCGCAATGCCCACTGATAGCCCGAATCCGACGGCCGCACCGACGAATGGAATAAAGCTCAGCAGGCCGCCGATAATACCCACGGCCAAACCAAAGTTCAGCCCAATCAGCGATAGCGCGGTCGCATAGAACGCAGCATCGAGCAGGAGAACCGAGCCCTGCCCGCGGATAACGCCGGCCATGGAATCGTCAATCTCGCGCATGATGCCTTTGATCTCGCCTTTATGCTGGCGTGGCAAAAGCCCTTCGACCCCATCAACCATCCCCTGCCAATCGAGCAGCAGATAGAACGCCACCACCGGCGCCACGACCAGAAACGCCACGACGGACGCGCCAGACATGCCGATATTGACCAATTCGGCAGGCAGTCGCGTAATCCAACCGAGCAAATTGCGCGCAATCTCGTTGATACCACGCTCAACTTCGGCGGCACGTTCAGGCCCGAGCCATGCGCTGACCTCAGGCGAATACTGATTTATGAGCCCCTGAAGGTCGCGATACAGACTCGGCGCGCGCTGAATAAGGCCAACAATCTGCTGTCCGATCATCGGAACCAGCATGAAGAACAAGCCGATGATCACGACGATAATCGCCGTCAACACCAATGCCGTCGCCCAAACGCGCTTAAATCGCCAGCGCTCAAGCTGGTTTACCACCGGATTGAGCAGATAGGCCAAGGCCGCCCCAACCACGAATGGAAGCAGGATGCCCCGGAAAATCCAGAGCGATAAAAGCAGGGCAGCCAAGAGGCCGATCCAGATGGTCACTTGATTTCGGAGCGTCATTGCTGCGTGTAGCCCTTGCTTATAGGAAATCGAGAAGCTATCAGCCGTCTAACGGCCAACACCGAAAGTTTCAACCAACCCCGGTGGCGCGCGGTTCACTCTGCCCGCTATCCTCAGCATTTGGCACCAGGCTCATGTCCGACACACCACACCTGCCACCTAATGGGCTTTCTTACAAGCAGGCAGGGGTCGATATCGACGCCGGCAATGCTCTGGTAGAGGCCATCAAGCCCGCAGTGAAGTCCACCCGACGCCCCGGCGCCGACGGCGAGATCGGCGGATTTGGTGGTCTTTTTGATTTAAGGGCCGCAGGTTTCAAAGATCCAGTTCTGGTTGCCGCCAATGATGGTGTCGGGACCAAGCTCAAGATCGCTATCGACACGGGCAAGCACAACACCATCGGCCAAGATCTGGTCGCCATGTGCGTCAACGACCTTGTCGTTCAGGGTGCCGAGCCCCTTTTCTTCCTCGACTATTTCGCCACCGGCAAACTTGACGTGGCTCAGGGCACGGCGATTGTCGAAGGCATTGCCCACGGTTGCCGCCTGGCCGGTTGCGCACTGATCGGCGGCGAAACCGCTGAAATGCCCGGCATGTATCATGGCAATGATTATGACCTCGCAGGCTTTGCCGTTGGCGCCGCCGAACGTGGCACCCTCCTTCCACGCGCCGATATCGCCGCTGGTGATACGCTGGTTGCCATCGCCTCGTCTGGCGTCCACTCCAACGGTTACTCGCTCGTTCGCAAGATCGTTGACCTCTCCGGCCTCGCCTGGGACGCACCAGCACCATTTGCTGAAGGCAAAACCCTCGCAGAAGCCCTGCTCGAGCCGACCCGCATCTATGTGAAGCCACTGCTGGCTGCGCTCAAGGAAGGTCTGGGTATTAAAGCCCTCGCGCACATCACCGGCGGCGGCTTCATCGACAATATCCCGCGCGTACTGCCTGACCACCTCGCCGCTGACGTCGATCTCGATGCGGTCACCGTTCCTGCCGTCTTTAGCTGGATGAGCAAGGTTGGCGGCATGGAAGAGCGCGAAATGCTCCGCACCTTCAATTGCGGCGTCGGCATGCTGGTTGCTGTCGCGCCGGCAGATGCTGAGAAGCTGGTCGCCTCGCTCACCGCTAATGGTGAAATCGCAGCTGTCGTCGGTCAGTTGACCGAGCGCACGGGCGAACCTGTGACCTTCCGCGGCAAGCTCGCTCTATGAGCAAGAAAAAGGTCGCCATTCTGATCTCGGGGCGCGGCTCAAACATGAGCGCGCTCATCGAGGCCGCAAAGGCTCCCGATTTTCCAGCCGAGATCGTCGGCGTGCTGTCCAACAAGGCAGCCGCGCCCGGTCTTGAGATCGCGGCGAGCCACGGCATTGCCACAGCCTCGCTGGCGCAGAGCAAGTTCCCCAGTCGGGAAATGTTCGAAGACACCATGACCCTCATGCTCGAAAGCTGGGAGGTCGATATTGTCTGCCTCGCCGGTTTCATGCGCGTTCTGGGTGAGGACTTCGTCAACCGCTGGGAAGGTCGGATGATCAACATCCACCCCTCCCTGCTCCCAGCCTACAAAGGCCTCGACACCCATGCCCGCGTTCTCGCGGCGGGTGAAATGGAACACGGCTGCACCGTCCACTTTGTGACGCCCGGTCTCGACGAAGGCGACGCGATCCTGCAAGCCCGCGTCCCCGTTCTGCCCGACGACACAGAAGACACCCTCGCGGCTCGCGTTCTGGTGGAAGAACACCGCATCTACCCCGAGGCGTTGAAACAACTCGCCCTTGGCAAAATGTAAAATAGGCCGGAGCGATCCGGCCTTTTCTTTATCCATCACCAAAATCGATCGCCCCCATTGTCAAAATCGGTTCGACGCCACTCCAGCGCAGGCGTAGACCAACGCATCTATTGGAGTGGCGATAATGAGTCTGCGTGATTGGTGTTGGATTGTTCTCTTAGGATCTATCTGGGGCTGCTCATTTATTTTCAATGCCGTTCTCATTCGCGAACTCAGCCCGCTCTGGATCACAACCTTGCGGGTCGGCATTGGGGCCATCGGCTGTTGGGCAATCCTTTTCCTGCTGAAAAAACCCGTTCCGCGCGATCCTAAGCTCTGGGGGCAGTTGGCCCTTCTCGGCGTCATCGCCTATGCCATTCCTTTTGCGCTGTTTCCAACGGCACAAGCCCACCTCGCCAGTGGTGTTGCCGCCATCATCAATGCGCTCACCCCAATGATGACTGCGATCATGTCCCACTTCTGGCCCGGCGGTGAAAAATCCGGCCCCCGTAAATTCATCGGTGTAGGCATTGGCTTCGTTGGCGCTGCCATTCTGGTGTCACCCGCCCTGCAAAGCGGCGGCAACACGGCACTATGGGCCGTCGGCGCCTGTCTCGCGGCAACGCTGTGCTATGCGCTCTCACTCAACATCACTCGCTCCTACAAGCATGTCGAGCCGACCGCCTTCGCCGCCATCGCGCTTACGGGCTCGGCCATATTGAGCCTGCCGGTAGCGTTAAGCCTCAACGGCCTGCCACAGATTACGCAGATTGAAACACTCGGCTCCTTACTCGGCCTGGGCCTCTTATCGACGGCCCTCACCTTTCTGATCATGTATCGAATTCTTCCGCGCGTTGGCGCGACCAATTTCGCCACCACAACCTTTATTGCGCCAATCTCCACGCTGATTTTGGGCACCTTCCTTTTGGGCGAGGCGATCTTGCCCATCCAAATCCTAGGCATGTTGGTGATCTTCTTCGGCCTGCTTTTCATTGACGGCCGCATCCAGAAACTCCTGCGAAAACGCTAGGAACCCTTCGGGTTTGGACCCGTTCGCTTCCCAGCAAAGGAGCGCGCCATGCCAGACCCAATTCCAGTGCCAGAGCCAATCCCGGGTGTACCGCCGCAACCTGAACCGCCCCAACCCCAGCCCGTAGATCCTGTGCCTCCAGAGCCCCAGGAGGTGCCGCCACACCAGCCGCCGGTGGAAGACCCCATTCCGCCCACGCCGGGGCCCGACGTGCCGCCGCCGCCCTCTCCAGGCACTGTGCCGACGATGTAAAAACAAAAACCCGGCTCAGTGGCCGGGTTTTCCATTCATTCAACGTTCTGACTGGATCTGCATCCAGACCCGCGTTCTTACTCGATCCCGAGCTTCTGCTTCATGAGATCGTTGAGAGCCTGCGGATTGGCCTTGCCACCGGAAGCCTTCATCGCCTGACCGACAAACCAGCCCATCATGCTTGGCTTCGCCTTAACCTTCTCAACCTGTTCCGGGTTGGCGGCGATGATGTCGTCCACGATCTTTTCAATCGCGCCAAGATCGGTCACTTGCTTTAGGCCACGGGCTTCAACGATAGCTGCCGGATCACCGTCTTTCTCTTCCGAGATGATGATCTGCAGCACGTCCTTGCCGCCCTTCGACGAGATCGTGCCCGCAGCAATCAGGTCAACCACACCAGCAATCTGCGCTGGGGTGATGTGGGTTTCGTAAACTGCCTTGCCTTCGCTGTTTGCGAAAGCAGCCACGTCACCATTGAGGATATTCGCAACAGCCTTGCCGTCGCGCTTGCTGCCGCCGTGCGCCACGATGCTTTCGAAGAAGTCAGCGGTTTCGCGTTCGAGCGTCAGCACATGCGCGTCATACTTGGTGACACCAAAATCGCGCACAAAACGTGCCTGCTTTTCGTCTGGCAGTTCTGGCAGATTTTCAGCCAAAGCCGCGACGAAAGCATCGTCGAATTCAAGTGGCAGCAAGTCTGGATCTGGGAAGTAGCGATAATCGTGCGCTTCTTCCTTCGAACGCATAGCGCGCGTTTCACCGTTCTTCGGGTCAAACAGGCGCGTTTCCTGATCGATCGAGCCACCATCTTCCAGAATGTCGATCTGGCGACGGGCTTCATATTCAATCGCCTGACCCGCGAAACGGATCGAATTGACGTTCTTGATTTCGCAACGCGTACCGAATTCGCCACCCGGACGACGTACCGATACGTTCACGTCAGCACGCATGGAGCCCTGCTCCATATTGCCGTCGCAAGTACCGAGATAACGCAGGATAGCACGAAGCTTGGAGAGATACTCCTTGGCTTCTTCGGACGAACGCAGGTCGGGCTTGGAGACGATTTCCATCAGGGCGACGCCCGAACGGTTCAGGTCAACAAAGCTCATGTTTGGGTGCTGATCGTGGATCGACTTACCCGCGTCCTGCTCAAGGTGCAGACGTTCGACACCGATCTCAATGGTTTCCCCATCGACGTCGATGGTGATCACACCTTCGCCAACGATTGGGTCCTTGAACTGCGAAATCTGATAACCCTGCGGCAAGTCAGGGTAGAAATAGTTTTTGCGGTCAAAGACCGAGCGCTTGTTGATCTGAGCCTTCAGACCCAGACCTGTGCGCACAGCCTGACGCACGCATTCTTCGTTGATGGTCGGCAGCATGCCGGGCATGGCGGCATCAACAAAGCTGACGTTCGCATTAGGAGGATTACCGAAAGCGGTCGACGAGCCAGAGAACAGCTTGCTTTCGCTGGTCACTTGCGCGTGCACTTCCATACCAATGATCACTTCCCAATCGCCGGTCGAACCGGAGATCAGACGCTTTTTGTCGGGAGTACGGGTGTCAACGAGTGTCATGTTTCGGCAGTCCTATGCCGCTTCCGGCAATGCCTTGCGGAAGCGAATCTTGTCGAGTTCGTAGTTCAGGCTGGCGGAAAACTTCATACCGCGCCACACCGGAATATATCCGTTGCGCTCGTAGAAGCGTACCGCCCCGGTGTTGCCGGCCGAGGTTTCAAGCTCCACGAAAGTGTAGCCTGCGTTGGCGATAACCTCTTCCAGCGCTGCAAGCAAGGCCGCACCGATGCCTTGGCTTTGCGCAAATGGTGCGACCCACAGGTCAGAAATCACATTATCGGAAAATTCCCTTGCGCCCCAGCCCACTGGCACATCGCCGATTGTCGCAACATGCATGGTTTCCGACTTGTCGCGACAAAAGGTGCAAAACTCTGCAAACAGCTTTTCGCGATCACAGCGCCCAGCATCCTGCGCTCCAAATTCGCTTTGCTGCCAGGAGGCAAAAGCCAATGAGCCCAGTGCTTCCCAGTCAAGATCACGATCCGGCTGAGAGACACGCATGGAAATTTCCTATTTTGCCCGGCGACGGGCGGCAATAATGCCCTTTTCGAAATTGATGTTCCAATCGATCAGCGTCCGCCAAATCAGCTCGGCCTGATCTTCATCCAAGTCCTGCTCAACGCTGAGCGCGCGAACCTTGGAAATAATTGCTTCGATACGCACCGGGTCAAACGCTTCATGCGGATCGGTTTTAATCTCAGCCATGCGCGTGACATAAGCGTGGCGTTCCGCAAACAAATTCAACAGCGCCCGATCAATGCGGTCGATCTCGAAACGAACGTCTTCTTTTGTCTCGCATTGCGCGGGAAGTTTAGCGGCAGTCACAAGCGTATCCAGTCAAAAAAGCTCGGAAAATTGTGACATGTATTCCACCCGCTTTTCAATGCCACCAATGGCGGTTTCGGTACGCTCGGTCCGGCAGGGAACAGAAAAAGCCTAGCTTGCGGCCCCCATCCGCACAAAGCATCCCTTCATCTCTCCTCAGCGTTTACTTCTGAGGTAAAATAAGCCCCCGAGGCCCCTCTCGGCTGCCTGCCCAAGCTCCCCTCTTCAAGCACTTATTCCCATTACGCTTTCGCGTCCTATGGGCTTGGCTCGTGCGCGCAAAACGCCAAATAGAACGACAACGGTGCCCCTCCACAGGCCCATAAATGCCAGCCTAATGCCACTTTCAGGCCCCTGTGCCTTCGTCAAAAGAAATTGCCGCCCCCTGTTCCCAGAGAGCGGCAATTCAATCACGGGTTACGCGTGCACTTAGTGCTTGGTCACTTCGCTTAACGCAGCGGCCATGTGTTCCCATTCTGTGGAAACGCTCGCCGTCGCGCGGCGCTTACCGGCGCGGCGATACCAATAGTCGGCATTGGCGAGATCGGCTTCAATCCAATGCATCAAGGCATGGACCCAATCGAACGCCTGCACACCTTCCATCGACTGGACGATCGCGTGCGCGCGCTCCCATTCCATGCCAATACGGAACTCGCCTTTCTTGAGCCACCAGAGCGCCTGCAACGGCTTACTCATATCCTTCGGCGGCTCAGACCAGTCGAGCGTCGTAAAAATATCTGCGGCCATCGGTGATGTTCCTGTTGGCCCGGGCGCCTCGGCTGGAGGCGTCATTACCAGTTTCAACTTGTGCATGACCCGGAAATAATGCGGAAAGGCGGCACAATCAAGCGCCGCCACCTGATCTAGGGGTTTAGTGGGGTCTTACCACCACTGCTTGGGTGCAAAATCACCACCGGCGCTCTTCTCGATGACGCGCGCTGCGGCGAAGAGAGTCTCTTCGTCAAATGGCTTACCGATCAGCTGCAGACCGAGCGGCAGACCCTTGCCATCCTTACCGGCTGGCACAGCAATACCCGGCAGACCTGCCATGTTCACAGTCACGGTGAAGATGTCGTTGAGATACATCGCAACCGGATCAGCGGCCAGCTTTGCATCGCCAATAGCGAAGGCAGAAGATGGGGTCGCTGGGGTCAGGATCGCGTCAACGCCTGCGTTGAACGCATCCTCGAAGTCCTTCTTGATCAGCGTGCGAACCTTCTGCGCCTTGACGTAGTAGGCATCATAGTAGCCTGCCGACAGCACATAGGTGCCGATCATGATACGACGCTTCACTTCGCGACCGAAACCGGCAGCGCGGGTGAGTTCGTACATGTCGGTGATGTCCTTACCGGACACACGGAGACCATACTTCACGCCGTCATAACGCGCGAGGTTCGAGGAAGCTTCTGCTGGCGAAACAACGTAGTAGGCCGGGAGGGCATACTTGGTGTGTGGCAGCGAGATGTCCTTGACGGTTGCGCCTTCAGCCTTGAGCCATTCGAGGCCCTGCTTCCAGAGGTTTTCAATTTTCTCTGGCATGCCGTCCATGCGGTATTCGCGCGGAACACCAATGGTGATGCCCTTTACGCCACGCTCAACCGCAGCCGCGAAATCTGGAACCGGGATGTTGACCGAAGTCGAATCCTTGGCATCAAAGCCGGACATCGAGGTCAGCAGCAGCGCTGCGTCTTCAACAGTGCGGGCAATTGGGCCAGCCTGATCGAGCGAAGACGCGTAAGCAACAGTGCCCCAACGCGATGCACGACCATAGGTCGGCTTAATGCCAACAGTGCCGGTGAAGGCAGCTGGCTGACGGATCGAGCCACCAGTGTCGGTTGCGGTCGCGCCAGCGCAGAGCCAGCCAGCAACAGCCGCTGCCGAACCGCCCGATGACCCACCGGCAACCAATTTTTCTTCCGAACCTTCAGCGCGGAAAGGATTGATCGCAGGACCGTAGTACGAGGTTTCGTTGGACGAACCCATGGCGAACTCGTCCATGTTGAGCTTGCCCAGCATCACGGCACCATCGCGCCACAGGTTTGCGGTGACGGTCGATTCGTATTCCGGCTTGAAGCCATCAAGGATGTGCGAAGCGGCCTGGGTGTGGACGCCCTTGGTCGCAAACAGATCCTTCACGCCCAGTGGAATGCCTTCAAGCGTGCCAGCCGTACCGGCAGCAATCTTGGCATCCGATGCTGCCGCCATTTCGCGCGCCTTATCCGGCGTCGTAACGACATAGGCATTCAGCGCCGCATTGCCTGCGTCGATAGCCGAGACATAGGCCTCAGTCAGCTCGGTCGCAGTAAACGTCTTTTCGGTGAGGCCCTTGCGGGCTTCGGCGATGCTCAGACGGGTAAGATCGGTCAATGGAGTTTCTTTCTCTTCAGCGTCGGCTGCGCTCAACCAGCGAAGGCGGGTGCCGTCAGCTTCAATTCAAAAAAGTTGGACCAGGGGCTTTCTGGATAGTCGAGAAACGGACCGCGACGGGAGAACCCGTAACGCCCATAAAGACGATGGGCGTCCGCCATGCCGTCTTCTGGTCCAGTTTCGAGCATGACGATGGGAAGATCCTTCTCCCGCGCCAAGCCGACGATTCGGTCGAGCAATAGAGTGCCAACACGCTGCCCGCGAACGGACGGCAGGGTGAACATGCGTTTGACTTCGCCAAGCTCGGGACCATGCACCTTGAGTGCCCCCATGCCGACAGCCACGCCGTTTTCGTCGCGAGCGACAAAAACCGTCGTGTCCTCACCCGCCATTTGTTCCACAGTCATCTTGAACTGGAATTCAACTGGCGAGGTGGGCAGCAGGAAAGCGTTGAGCTGAGCGACGAGCTCGCGCACGCCGTCCTGCAAAGGGGTCTCAATGGCGATGGAAACCGCCATATTATTCAACGACCTTGGGGACCATGAAGAAGTTATCTTCGGTCAATGGGGCGTTCTTGACGATCTTTTCGGCGATGTTGCCGTCGGTGACCGCGTCGTCACGGCGGCGCAGGGTCATCGGCATGACCGATGTCATTGGCTCAACACCATCGACGTTAATTTCAGACAACTGCTCGACAAAGCCGAGGATCGAATTGATTTCGGTCTGGTAGCCAGCGACTTCGTCTTCTTCGATGCGGATGCGGGCAAGGCGCCCGATGCGCTTGACGGTATTGGCGTCGACAGACATGGCAAACTCCAGCGAGAACGGCGTATTGGGGCGTTATTAGCAATGCCCGGTATCAAAAGACAATCGAAATGGCACCGTGGCGCGATTACGCTTCCACAGCAAGCCCATGTTCCAGCGCCACAACGCCGGTGCCATCCAGTTTAGATCTTAGAATTTCAAAGGCGGCGCCAATCTCTTCATCGCCTCCAGCTAGGGCGATCAGTCGCGGCGCGGCGGCATCCGTCAGCGTGTCGGCAAGCCCTGCCAAATCGCCCCCGGCAATAAGAACCACAGCCTTATCGGCCCATTTCCCGAGCTCGGGCACAGACTCGGAGAGAAGCAACAAGGGCGGCTCATCCTCTGAATCAAAGACAAACGCCCCCAGCCCGAGCTTTGCGACCACAACCTCACGGAGCGCCCCATCCGCATCGAGCAAGCGCTGCCGCGGCATCGGCTTCCAGCTGCTGCCAGAGATCACGTCGACCGGCGCGCTCGTCTGCAGCAGCACATCCGCTCCGGAACACAGTTCCTTATGGTCAACCCCAACTGCGCCTTGAGCATCAATGACGAGGATCTTCCCACCTGCATGTATGCGAAATGCCGTATTGCCGAACCAAGTGAGTTTCATAGGGAAGTCTTTTTCATCGCCATTTTGCCCCGCACCCTATAGGACAGACCCAATCAATCCAATGAGTACCCATTCAGTGACCGACGACAATAATCCGCTCTCCGACATTCCGCCTTCCGGCAAGATTTTGGGGTTGGACCTCGGCACGAAAACCATTGGTGTCGCGATCAGTGATGGCATGCGCTACTCCGCGACCCCGATTGAAACCATCAAACGAACCAAGTTCACTCAGGACGCTGAGCGCATCATCGAATTGATCGCACAGAATCAAATCGTTGCGATCATTTTGGGTCTCCCCCTCAATATGGACGGCTCGGAAGGCCCCCGCGTGCAATCGACACGCGCCTTCGCCCGCAACCTCGCCCCCAAGGTCAACTTGCCCATTGCTTATTGGGATGAGCGCCTCTCCACATCTGCCGTCACGCGCATGATGATCGACGCAGATATGCGCCGTGACCGTCGCGCCGAAGTGGTCGACAAACTGGCCGCCAGCTATATTCTGCAGGGGGCGCTGGACCGGCTCCGGCGGGGATAAATTCGTGAGGGGCTTGCTCATCGCGCCCCCAGCCGATAGACCGCACCAAATCGCTAGGGATGCGACATGCCGCAGGACACTTCTCCATCCGTCGCCGGGCAATCCGGTGACTTCCCGCCCTTCCGCCAGCGCCATCTGATTTCTATTGCCGACCTCAAGCAGCACGAGATTATCGAACTGCTTGATCGTGCCGAACGGATGATTGCTGTCAGCCGCCAAGAGCGTAAGTCGCTCAACACTTTGGCGGGGAAGACACAAATCAACCTCTTCTTCGAGCCGTCGACGCGGACCCAGTCCTCGTTCGAAATCGCGGGCAAGCGCCTCGGCGCTACGGTCGTGAACATGTCGGTGAAGACCAGCTCCGTCACTAAAGGCGAAACGCTGATCGACACCGCTGCCACGCTCAACGCCATGCGCCCCGATGTGCTGGTAGTGCGTCACGGTTCTTCCGGCGCGGTCGAACTGCTCAGCCAGAAGGTTGGCTGCTCGGTGGTCAACGCGGGCGACGGCGCGCACGAGCACCCGACCCAGGCTCTCCTCGACGCCCTCACCATTCGCAACCACAAGGGCACACTTGCGGGCCTGACCGTTGCAATCTGCGGCGACATCGCCAATTCGCGTGTTGCCCGCTCGAACTTACTGCTCCTCGGAGCGCTCCATGTTCGCACCCGGGTCATCGCACCAAAAACCCTCCTGCCCTCCGGCATAGAACACCTCGCGACTGAGGTTTATACCGATATGGAACAGGGCCTAAAGGGCGCGGACGTGGTGATGATGCTGCGCCTGCAGCATGAACGCGCTAGCGGCAAGATGATCCCCTCGGTGCGTGAATACTTCCACTTTTACGGCCTCGATGAACGCAAGCTCGGCTTCGCGAAGTCCGACGCGATCGTCATGCACCCCGGTCCAATGAACCGCGGCGTCGAAATCGACCCAGCGATCGCCGATAGCGCGCGCTCAGTCATCACCGATCAAGTGGAAATGGGCGTTGCCGCACGCATGGCCGTGCTCGATGCTCTGCTCAATAGGAACGACGCATGACCCGGCCCGTCCTCATCGAAAATGCCCGCATTGTTGATCCAGCCTCCGGCACCGATCATCCCGGCGCGGTTCTGATTGAAAACGGCGTCATCACAGACATCGCGCTCAACGGTCCCGTTGGCGTGCCAGACGGCGCCGAAGTCATCAACGCAAATGGTCAGGTGCTTGCGCCCGGCCTTATCGACATGCGCGTCTTCGTCGGAGAACCCGGCAAAGAGTATCGCGAGACTTTGGCTTCGGCCGGTAAGGCCGCCGTCGCCGGTGGCGTCACCAGCTTCGTCATGATGCCCGACACCACGCCTGTGGTGGACGACAGTGCAATTGTCGACTTCCTCATCCGTCGCGCAGAAGCACAGTCTCTCGCTCGCGTGCTGCCCTCTGCAGCCATCACCCGGGGCCTTCAGGGCAAGGAAATCACCGAGTTCGGCCTTCTTAAGGAAGCTGGGGCTGTGTGCCTCACCGATGGCGCAAATTCGATCCAGTCGAATTCGCTCCTCCGCAGCGCCCTGAGTTACGCTGCCAACTACGACATGCCTTTCGTTCACCACGTTTTCGACGCCGATCTGGCTGGTGAAGGCGTAATGAACTCAGGACTCTTTGCCACCGTTCTGGGCTTGAAGGGCCTATCGCGCGAAGTGGAGACCGTGCCATTGGCGCGCGATCTTCAGCTCGCACTCGCGACCGGCGTTCGCTACCACGCAGCGCAAATCTCGACCGAGAACTCGCTTACGCTGCTGAAGTTTGCGAAGTCGCGCAATTCCAAGGCAACCGCTGGCGTTTCGATCAACAACCTCTGCCTGAACGAAAACGACATCGGTCGCTATCGCACCTATTTCAAGGTAAACCCTCCGTTGCGCAGCGAAGACGACCGCCGTGCGCTCATCGAAGGCCTGCGGTCTGGCGTCATTGACACCATCCATTCCGATCACGATCCGCAGGATAGTGAAGTGAAACGCCGTCCATTCGCTGAAGCCTCGAATGGCGCGATTGGTTTGGAGACACTCTTGGCCGCGGCGCTGCGCTTCGTTCACTCGGACGATCTGGACCTGCATACCGTTTTGAAAGCTATGACAATCCGCCCAGCCCAGATTCTCGGCCTTGAAAGCGGTCGCATTGCTAAAGGCGCGCCGGCAGACCTGGTCCTCATAGATCTCGACTACCCCTGGCAGGTGCAAGAGAGCGCTCTGGTTTCCAAGTCGCGCAACACCGCCTTTGAAGGCGCGCGCATGACCGGCAAGGTGATGCGCACTTTGGTGGGCGGTAAAACCGTCTTCACCCACCAAGACTGAGTTCAAGCTTTACATGAACACCGCCGCTTCCTTCGGGAGGCGGCGTTTCATTATTGAGCGTCCGTTACTCAACTTCACCACAAGAAGCGGCTACCGTCTTGGTCTGACGGAGACGATTCGATGACCATTCCCTTTTTCGACGGCCACAACGATACCCTGCTTCGCCTGGTAGACAGCTCGCGGCCCGACAAAATCGCAATGTTTGTCGACGGCACAATAGATGGCCAGCTCGATTTTCCCCGCGCCAATCAGGCCGGTATGACGGGTGGCTTCTTCGCCATTTTCCCGCCGCCGCTCAAGGCCGACGTGGCTTCAGTTGTCTCCAGCCCCACGAGTTCCGCTGGTCAACTCCCTCCCAATCTCTTTGTGCGCGATGCGCTTGCCTCGACCATCGAAATGGTTTCGCTGCTTTACAAACTCGAACGCGCTGGCGCCCTAGCCGTCTGCCGCACCGCA
Organism: Devosia sp. MC1541; assembly: GCF_012847305.1. Lineage (NCBI taxonomy): Bacteria > Pseudomonadati > Pseudomonadota > Alphaproteobacteria > Hyphomicrobiales > Devosiaceae > Devosia > Devosia sp. MC1541. The sequence continues at coordinate 207,176 of NZ_JABBDZ010000001.1, read as the reverse complement.
GGTGACGTGCAAAATGCCATTAAAAACAAAAAATTAGCGGCAATTTTTCATATCGAAGGCGCGGAGGCGATCGATGTGAAATTCGATAGCTTTGAGGTGCTCTACGCCGCAGGCCTACGCTCCATTGGCATTACCTGGAGCCGCGCCAATGTTTTTGGCACCGGCGTCCCCTTCCTACACAATGTCGATCCTGACATCGGCCCGGGCCTTACGGACGCGGGCAAGGACCTCATAAAACTCTGCGACAAGCGCGGGGTAATGATCGATCTCTCCCATCTTAACGCTGCTGGTTTCCGCGATGTAGCGCGCCTTTCCACCAAGCCTTTGGTCGCCACCCATTCCAACGTCCACGCCATTTCCCCCAGCGCCCGCAATCTGACCGCTTGGCAGCTAGCCGCGATCAAGGAGTCTGCGGGCGTTGTTGGCCTCAACTACGCCACTGGCTTCCTCCGTCCTGACGGCAAATGGGACACCAACACACCGCTTGAGATTATGGTCCGCCATATCGACGCCCTCGTTGACGCTTTGGGTGAAGACGGCGTGGCGCTCGGGAGTGACTTTGACGGCGCGCAAATGCCTAAGGAGTTGAAAGACGTTACCGGCGTCCCAAAACTTCTCAAAGCCCTCCTCGACAAAGGGTACGGCCAGACCCTGGTCAGAAAGATCGCCCAAGACAACTGGCTCTCGGTCATCGAACGCACCATGGGCTAGAGCTAACACCAGGCCCAAAACAAAAAAGCCGCCGAGAACCCCGGCGGCTTTTTCAATTTCGTTCGACCAAACCTCAGAACGGTACGTCTTCTGGATCGATTGCCTTTGGCGCGGCCTTCTTTGCCGGGGCCTTTTTCGCAGCAGTTTTCTTGACCGGAGGTTCCACCCCGTCTTCGGCAGCAGCGGCAGCCTTCTTGGTTACACGCTTCTTAGGCGCAGCCTTTTCGGCACCATCTTCAGCCGCAGCGGCTTTCTTGGTGGTCGCCTTCTTAGCGGCAGGCTTCTTAGCAGCCGCCTTCTTCGGCGCGGCCTTCTTCTTGGTACCTGCCACTTCAGCGCGCGCCGCAATCCAGGCAATCGCCTGATCAAGCGTTACGGCCTCTGGCGCAACATCCTTCGGAATGGTCGCGTTGATCTTGCCCTGGTTCACATAGGGGCCATAGCGACCCGCGCGAACCGTAATCGGCCCACCGTCGTGCTCAAATGTTTGAATGGCTGCCACAGCCGTGCCGCCACCACGCTTAAAGCCGCCAGCGGCCTTCTGCGCGATCAGATCAACCGCACGGTTGATGCCAACAGTGAACACTTCTTCTACGTCCGGCAAATTGGCGTATTTGCCGTCATGCAGAATGAACGGTCCATAGCGACCAAGACCAGCTTGGATTGGCAAGCCGCTTTCCGGGTGCAGACCAACTTCACGTGGCAGACTCAGCAATTGCAGAGCCTTTTCAAGCGTCAGAGATGGCGCATCCCACCCCTTCGGCAGCGATGAGCGCTTTGGCTCTTTGCCATCGCCGAGCTGCACATAAGGACCGAAACGACCGGTTTTGAGGAAGACGTCCTCGCCCGATTCTGGGTCCGTTCCCAACACGCCGTCGCCTGCCATGGCTTCCGAGCTCTGGCCATTGGCCGCGTCCGAGAGCTGCATAGTGTGCTTGCACTCAGGATAATTCGAGCAACCAATAAAGGCACCGAATTTACCGAGCTTCAGCGAAAGCTGGCCTTCACCACAAGTTGGGCAAACGCGCGGATCTGATCCGTCTTCCTTTGGCGGGAAAATGCGGCTCGCGAGCATGTCGTTGAGTGCGTCAAGCACCTCTGAAACGCGCAGATCCTTGATCTCTTCAGTGGCCGCTGTGAAATCCTTCCAGAAATCACGCAGCAGCACCTTGTATTCCAGCTCACCCGCCGAAACTTGGTCGAGCTGCTCTTCCAATCCGGCGGTGAAGCCATATTCGACATAGCGGTTGAAGAAGCTTTCGAGGAAAGCGGTAACAATGCGCCCGCGATCTTCCGGATGCAGTGCTTTGCCTTCGAGCCGCACATAATCGCGGTCCCTGAGTGTCGACAGCGTTGCAGCATAGGTGGAAGGACGGCCAATGCCGAGTTCTTCCATCTTCTTGATCAGGCTCGCCTCGGTGTAACGGCTCGGCGGCTGAGTGAAATGTTGTTCAATATCAACGGACTGCAGGCTTGGCTTATCACCAACTGCGAGTGGCGGCAGCTCGCGATCGTCTTCGTCTTCGTTGTCTTCGTCAGACTTCGCTTCAACGCCCCAGAGCTTTAGGAAGCCCGGGAAAGTGACAACAGAGCCAGTCGCACGAAGGCCAACGACACGGCCCGGCACGTTCACCGAAATATCGACCGTGGTGCGGTCAATTTCAGCCGATTTCATCTGCGAGGCCAGTGTACGACGCCAGATCAAACCATAAAGCTTGGCTTGATCCGCATCGAGATGCAGCTGTTCTGGGCGCTTGAACATATCCGTTGGGCGGATCGCTTCGTGCGCTTCCTGTGCGTTCTTGGCCTTGGTCTGATAAATGCGGGCCTTTTCCGGCAGGAATTCGTCGCCGAAATATTTGCCAATGACCGAGCGCGCCATGGCGATCCCTTCAGGGGCCATCTGCACGGCGTCGGTACGCATATAAGTGATTAGACCGTCTTCGTAGAGGCGCTGGGCAATCTGCATCGTCCGCGAGGGCGACAGCCCCAAACGCGATGACGCATCCTGCTGCAGAGAGGACGTCGTGAACGGCGCGTACGGATTGCGCTTGGTTGGCTTCTTTTCAACGTTGGAGACGTTGAACTGGCCAGCCTCGACGAGCTTTTTGAGCTCCGCAGCATTCTCGCCGGTCTTGATATCGAGCTTATCGGTTTTCTTGCCGTCAACCGACAAAAGGCGCGCCAAGAAGCTCTTACCCGATTGGGAAAGCTTGGCTTCCAGCGACCAATATTCTTCGGCCTTAAATTTTTCGATTTCGGCTTCGCGGTCCGACACGAGGCGCAAGGCCACAGACTGCACACGGCCCGCCGAACGCGAACCGGGCAGCTTGCGCCAGAGAATCGGGGAAAGCGTGAAGCCGACAAGATAGTCGAGTGCGCGTCGCGCCAGATAGGCGTCGACCAGTGGCATATCGATATCACGCGGCTTCGCCATAGCCGCCGTCACCGCGTCCTTGGTGATCGCGTTGAACACAACGCGCTGCACCGTCATATCTTTTTTCAGCGCCTTCTTCTGACGCAGAACATCGAGAACGTGCCAAGAGATGGCTTCGCCTTCGCGATCAGGGTCAGTCGCCAGAATAAGGCCATCGGCCCCCTTCAGCGCGGAAGAAATATCGCTCAACCGCTTTTTTGAAGCAGTGTCGACCTCCCAAGACATGGCAAAATCTTCGTCCGGACGTACCGAACCATCCTTCGCTGGCAGGTCACGAACGTGCCCGAAGGAGGCTAGAACTTCATAGTCCTTGCCTAAATATTTGTTGATTGTCTTGGCTTTAGCCGGACTTTCAACGACGACGACCTTCATGGGTAAGCGTTCCGCAAATGCCTAAGGGAAGAGGCCGCAACATGGTCAAGCCGCAATTAGAAGTCAACGTATCCTTATAGACATGGTCTTGCCCTCGGGGCCCGAACAATGATTTTTAGGCCCGCAATGACTGAAATTCATGACCGCTTGATTCCCAATTTCGACCTGACCCATCGCAACACTTTAGCGCTGCGCTCCAGCTCGAGTTTCGGCATCGAAATCACCGATATCGACGACTTGCCTGCGCTTTTTGCGCACGCCAACACATCGGGCATCGCTGTCCAAGTGCTTGGCGGCGGGTCCAATGTGGTACTCGCTCCGCGCTTTGAGGGCATCACCGCCGTCATTGCCCTTAAGGGGCGCCAGCTTGTTGAAGAAACAGAAACACACATCGTGGTTGAGGCGGCCGCCGGTGAAAATTGGCATGACTTCGTCGCATTCACCGTAGGCCTCGGTTTCGGCGGGCTTGAGAATCTAGCGGGCATTCCAGGCACCGCAGGCGCGGCTCCGGTCCAGAACATTGGTGCTTATGGCGCCGAACTGGCTGATAGTTTCCTCGAATTGTCGGCTTGGGATCGGCAAACCGGCACCACGCGCACCTTCTCAAAAGAAGAGTGCAAGTTCGCCTATCGCCATTCCGTCTTTAAAGAAGAGCCCAATCGTTATGTTGTGCTCGCAATTCGCTTGGGACTAGCCAAGGCTTGGCGCGCCAACCTCGGCTTCGCTGGGCTCTCGGATTTGTCCGAAACTCCGCTGGTGACGCCTGCAATCGTCATGGAACGGGTCGTTGCCCTACGCAACTCAAAGCTGCCCGACTACCGCACCGAACCCAATGCAGGCTCCTTTTTCCAAAACCCCATCGTTGGACGCGATGCCGCGGCTCCGGTTTTGGCCGAGTTTCCAACAGCACCGAACTTTCCGCAGTCCGATGGTCGCACAAAGCTATCAGCGGGCTGGTTGATCGAAAAAACGGGGCTTAAGGGCTACAAGCTCGGGCCGGTTGGTATTTCCGAGCGCCACGCATTGGTTGTGGTCAACCACGCCCATGGCGAACAGGCCGATGTGGCCAAATTGGCTGAACACGTCAAAACCGAAGTTAAAAACCGCTTTGGTATCCAGCTCCACGAAGAGCCGATTTTCACATAAAACGAAGAGCGACCAACTGGCCGCTCGACCATTCGATTTCGCCAGCAATGTCGAGTTCGAGCAGCAGCATTTGTAGCGCGGCGGGCGACACCTCGATCTGGGCCAGAATATCATCAACTGGGGTGGGCACGACGGATAGTGCCTGCCTCAGCCGTGCACGCACATCCTCGCCCGGTTCAACATCGTCTACCCCCGTAAAGTCAGGGTGCCATTCCGGCTCGAAGAGGGCTGTCCGGACCGGATCAAAGTCTTGCAGAACCTCGACAATGTCTTGCGCGCAAGTGACCAGCCGCGCACCCTGTTGGATGAGCAAATTTCCGCCCTCAGCGCGCGGATCAAGCGGAGACCCCGGCACTGCAAAGACGTCACGGTTTTGCTCCAAGGCTAGGCGCGCGGTGATCAGCGAACCTGACCGCTTGGCGGCTTCGACAACGACGACGCCCAACGACAGCCCAGAAACCAAACGATTACGTCTCGGAAAATCCTGCGCCCTAGGCTCCCAACCCATTGGCATTTCGCTGACCAGCGCCCCGCCACCATCGACTATCTTTTCAGCCAACTGAAGGTGCTCGCGCGGATAGATCCGATCCAAGCCGCCCGCCAACACGCCGACTGTGCCGGTTTCAAGAGCCGCCCAATGTGCCGCCGCATCAATGCCTCGGGCCAGTCCAGAAACGACGGTGAAACCTGCCTGTCCTAAACCTTCCGTAAGCAGTCGCGTCATTTTTATGCCTGCCGACGAAGCGTTGCGCGCCCCAACAATGCCCGCTGTGCGTTGCCAATTAAGTTTCTCCCCACCGTGAACAGTGAGAACCGGCGGCGCACCGCCAATGTGGCTGAGGAGATTGGGATAGTCGCTATCCCCCTCAATCACCAAACGCGCCCTGAGCCGCTCTATATCGGCAAACTCGTCTTCGGCGCGCGCCAGCGTACACGCGACCATGGGCCGGCCGGCGCGCTTCGCAATTTGAGGGAGTGCTTCGAGGGCCGCTTCCGCTGAGCCAAATCGGCTAAGAAGCTGGCGAAACGTGATCGGGCCAATATTATCCGTACGGATAAGTCTGAGTATGGCCAGTCTTTGCGCCGGAGAGGGGTTTCTATCCCCTTCCCGGCGCCAAGTCATCAAGCAGGCTTTTTGCTTCCGCCGATCTTGGGCTCCGTGCCGTTAATCAGACGTGCGATGTTTTCACGATGCTGGAAGAACAAGAGCAGCGCCAAAATCAGCACCACAATCGCCAGCCCTGCGCCCACGAACAGATAGGCAAAGATCGGGGCTGTTGCAGCGGCGGTTAGCGCCGCCAGCGACGAGATTTTGCGAACATAGGCCAGCAGCAACCAAACAGCGCAGAAAATCAGCCCCACCGGCCACGCGAGAGCCAGAAGCGAGCCAATCATGACCGCAACGCCCTTGCCACCCTTAAAACCGAGCCAAACAGGGAAACAGTGCCCGAAGAAAGCACCAACAGCGGCAATGCGTGCAGCGTCTTCACCCCAAAAGTGGCGCGCAAGCAGAATAGGAACAACTGCCTTCAATGCGTCCAGAATGAGGGTCAGCGCGGCAATCTTCTTATTCCCGGTGCGCAACACATTCGTCGCGCCGATATTGCCAGAGCCGATCTGACGAATATCGCCAAGCCCCGCCGCACGGGTCAGGATCAGCCCAAATGGAATCGAGCCAAACAAATATCCCAAGCCGACGGCATAAAAGAGGGTGAGAATTTCAGCGGACATACACGCGCTCTCGCAGTTTCGTTAACCAACACCTAACCTTTGAAAGTCGCGGTTCACAAGGGGTAGAGGCCCGTTTTACCGGGACTGATAAGCGCTGCCGGGGTCGCACTCGGCACTTATTGCCCAGCAAATCACCCGTATGCGTTGGAAAACCACCCTTATTCGCCTACATAGGGAGCAACTCCCAAAGAATAGACCATGGCCAAGACACCAAAAGCAAAAAACACATCCGGCCCAAAGCGCTCCCGTCAGCCCGCCGCCGATGCCTTGCCGACCAAGGAACAGATCCTAGAAGCATTGGCGCAGGAAGACGATATTAAGGGCAAGCGCGATCTGGCCAAAGTTTTTGGCATTCGCGGCGACATGCGTCGGCCATTTAAAAGACTGCTCTCTGACCTTGAGGGTGAAGGCGTCATCACGCGCACCCGCAAGGCGCTGCGCCGTACCGCCGCCCTGCCCCATGTAACCGTCCTCGACATTCCGACGGACGCAGACCCAGACAGCCTCCACGCCTTCCCAGCGCAGTGGAACCCGGAAGAAGGTGAAATCCCACGCGTTCGCGTGTTGGTGGATTCGCATTCTCGCGTTGCACCCGCTCCAGGCGACCGCATCTTGGCCCGCATTGACGCTGGCGAAGACATTGTGCCCGATTACACCGCTAAGCCGATGAAGGTGCTCGACAAGCCCCGTCGCGGCCACATCGGTATTGTCCGCATGGATGAGGAAGGCGCTCGTCTCATTCCGGTTGATCGCAAGCAGAAAGAAATGCGTATCCCGCTTGGCGACCTTGGCGATGCCTCAGACGGCGATCTCGTAGAGGTCGACGTTAAGCTCTCCGGGCGCCTGATGATCCCGCGTGCTCGCGTCACCACCGTCATCGGCAATCCAAAGTCCGAAGGCGCGGTGTCGCTGATTGCAATCCACAATCTCGATATTCCCAACAAGTGGCCCGCCTCTGTCACCCGCGAAGCAGAAGAGGCCGAGGAAGCAACGCTCAAGGGCCGTGAAGACTGGCGCGACTTGCCGCTGGTTACCATCGACCCACCAGACGCCAAGGACCATGACGACGCGGTTCACGCTGTGCTCGATACCGATCCAGCCAATCCTGGCGGCTATGTCGTCACTGTCGCGATTGCCGACGTTGCAGCTTATGTCCGCCCAGGGACCTCGCTCGATCGCGAAGCCTATCTGCGCGGCAATTCGGTCTATTTCCCGGATCGGGTCGTGCCCATGCTGCCCGAGCGCATCTCCAATGAGCTCTGCTCGCTCAAGCAAGGCGAGTCGCGCGCGGCCATGGCCGTTCGTATGGTCCTCGACGCTGGCGGTCGGAAGACGAGCCACAGCTTCCATCGCATTCTTATGCGCTCAGCAGCTAAACTCAGCTACCAGCGGGCACAGGCGGCCATTGACGGCAATCCGGACGATCAGACGGGGCCTTTGCTGGAGCCGATCCTCAAGCCTCTGTGGATGGCCTACGGCGCCATGTCAGAAGCACGCGATGCCCGTGGCCCCCTCGACCTTGACCTGCCCGAACGCAAAATCAAGCTCGACAAGACCGGCATGGTCGCGGACATTTTCATCCCTGAGCGTCTCGATGCGCATCGTCTCATCGAAGAGATGATGATTGCGGCCAACGTCGCTGCTGCCGAAACGCTGGAGCAGAAGCGCACTGAGCTGCTCTATCGCGTTCACGATGAACCATCGTCCGAAAAACTCCACGCGCTGCGCGAGTTCTTGGGCAGCCTCGATATCAGCGTCAAGAAGGCCGACAACGTCCGCGCTGTCGATTTCAACCGCATCCTCGGCAAGGCCCGCGACATGGGCAATATCGAGCAAGTGTCGGAAATGGTGTTGCGCTCCCAGGCTCAGGCTGAGTACTCCAAGGAGAACTACGGCCACTTTGGGCTCAATCTCGACCGCTACGCCCACTTCACCTCGCCCATCCGCCGCTATGCCGATTTGATCGTGCACCGAGCGCTTATCCGCGCTTTGGGCCTTGGTGACGATGGGATGACGGATCAGGAGCAGACCAAGCTCAGTGGCATTGCTCAGCACATTTCGACGACTGAGCGCCGCGCCATGTTGGCGGAACGCGAAACTTCCGATCGTCTGCTTGCGCAATTTCTTTCGGAGCGGATCGGCGCACGCTTTGAGGGTCGTGTCTCCGGCATCACCCGCTCAGGCCTCTTCGTAAAATTGATCGAGACCGGTGCCGATGGCTTTATTCCTGCCTCGACACTTGGCAAGGACTACTATCGCTACGTCGAAGAACGCCAGGCGATGGTTGGCGAGCGCACAGGCGAAAGCTTCACGCTTGGCGACCGAGTCGAAGTTCGCCTCGTCGAAGCCTCCCCCGTGGCCGGCTCATTGCGCTTTGAGTTGCTTTCTGAGGGCAAGCGCGGCAATAAGCCGCCTACACGCCCCCTGCGTAAGGGCGCATCTAATAGCTTCGGCCCCAAGGGACGCAGAAAGAGGTAGTCATGACTGAAAACAGCGCAGTTCTTCCCGAACGTACCGTTGGTCAGGCCATGTGGCGTGGCGCGTTATGTCGTTGCCCGCACTGTGGCAAGGGCAAGATGTTCGCCGGCTATCTCAAAGTTGCAAACGAATGCAATGTTTGCGGCGAGGAACTCAGACATCACCGTGCTGACGACCTGCCTCCCTACGTCGCGATCACCATCGTGGGCCACATTATCGTCTTCCTGATGTTGCACCTCGACATGACCCATCAGATCCAGCCCATCACCTATGTGCTGACGATGATTCCGCTCGCAATCGTTCTTCCCCTGATTATGCTTCCCTCCATTAAGGGTGCAATTGTAGGCCTACAGTGGTCTTTGCGCATGTATGGCTTTGGAACAGGTCAGAAGGACTGACGCCAACACTTGACTTTCGACCGCAAATTAGTAGTTTGCGGCCAAATTCGGCGCTGCCCTGCTGCAGCGCGTTTCGCTTTGTGAAGGACCACAATCATGGCTAAGGCCGCCACTATCAAGATCAAGCTCGTCTCGACGGCCGACACCGGCTTCTTCTACGTGACCAAGAAGAACGCACGTACCCAGACTGAAAAGCTCGCTTTCAAGAAGTACGATCCAGTTGTCCGCAAGCACGTGGAATTCAAGGAAGCCAAGATAAAGTAATCTGGCTATTCCTTATCGGAATAAACAAAGCCCCGCAGTTTCTGCGGGGCTTTTGTTTTGCGCTGTTGGATTAAAAAGAAGAGGTGGCTGGTTCGGGATACAACGACAACAAGGCCACTCTGTGCGTCACCGAACCAGCCGTCCCAGGGCGACTCAGGAGTTGCGGCGGACCTGAGATATGCCTAGGGAACTTCACGGGTATAGATGCGCTAAATCACGCCCTAACCGTCATGAAGACCCTAGCGCCTCACTGGCTGAGGGCCAATGAGTTCTTACCGTTAATTATAACAGCTAACCCTAACGGGACTTACGCCGCGTCGACCATGACGCGGTTGCGACCTGCGTGCTTGGCCCTATAGAGCGCCACGTCAGCCCGCTTGATGATGACCTCCGGCGTATCATCCATGTTCTCATAGAGCGCCATGCCGATGGATATGGTGATCGAGATAGGACGGCTCAGGCCAACCTCAAATGGACGGTCAGCAACCGCCTCACGCACGCGCTCTGCCACCAATTCCGCTACGCGAACGTCTGTGTCCGGCATCAGCACCAAGAACTCTTCACCGCCAAAACGGCACGCCATATCGACGCCACGAAGATTGCGGCGCAACCGCGCTGCGAATTCACGGATCACCGCATCGCCAACGTCATGACCATAGTTGTCGTTGACCGACTTGAAGTGATCGATGTCGAGGATCATCACCGCAACATCGCGCTCTTGCTCAAGCGACTTCGCCATCACGAGGCTCATGTGCCGATCAAAATAGCGACGATTGTAGAGGCCCGTCAGCTCATCGGTTATCGCAAGAGCGATGGTGGAATTGACACTGTCTCGAAGAACGTCCGCGTAGCGTTGGCGGCGGATCTGGGTGCGCACCCGCGCCATCAGTTCGCTGCGTTCAACAGGGCGCGATATATAGTCGTTGATCCCCAGATCCAGCCCACGCACGACCTTGGGCTTGTCCGCCTCATCGGCCATCAAAATAATGGGCAGGCCACGGGCTTGATCAACCGTACGAATTTGCGAGCACACACGGAGCGGATCGAAGTCCTTGAGGCTCATGCTGACCAAGGCCAGCTCATAACTGCCACCAGCGACTTGGAACACCGCGTCCATAGGCTCGGTGAGAATTTCGACACGATGCTCAGCTTGCAGATAGCCTGCAATGCGCTCCGCATGACGGCGATCGGTATCAACGATCAAGACCGAGCCATCTTTAGCGGAAATAGAGTTCATCGCCTGCAGCGCATCTTCGGCTGCAATCTGCTGGCTGGTTTGCGCCCGAGCCCGCAGCTCATCGGTCAGCGATTTGAGCCGCACCAGGCTCTTTACGCGCGCCAGAAGCTGCGTGTCATCCACAGGCTTTGACAGGAAATCATCAGCTCCGGCGTCGAGCCCCTGCACCCGATCCGAGGTCTGATCGAGTGCTGTGATCATCAGCACAGGCACGTGCTGCGTCTTAGGGTCAGCTTTCAGCCGACGGCAGACCTCAAAGCCATCCATCTCAGGCATCATCACGTCCAAAAGGACGATGTCGATATCTTGCTCTTGGCAGATGGCGAGCGCTTTCGCGCCCGAATTGGCCGTAACCACGTCGTAATATTCAGCCAGCAGCCGCGCTTCGAGCAGCTTCACATTCGTTGGAATGTCATCGACGATAAGTACGCGCGCGGTCAAACCACTACCCCAGATAAATGCGACCCACGAACAAGCTCCCCCCGTTCGTGTCGAGCCACTAAAACCTCGCTAGATTTCCCTGCAAGGAAAATCAGGCTGGCCCAATATAACCGGCAATGGTTTCCAGAAAGTGAGACACGGAGATTGGCTTAGAAATGTATCCCTCGCAGCCGCCCTGAAGAATTCGCTCTTCATCGCCCTTCATGGCGAAAGCAGTGACCGCGACAACTGGGATATGCGCCAGTTCTTCATCGTCCTTAAGCCACTTAGTGACAACAAGGCCCGAAACCTCTGGCAGTTGGATATCCATCAAGATCAGATCAGGCATATGCGCACGCGCCAAATCGAGCGCTTCGACGCCATTGCGAGTCTGGATGACCGTGTATCCACGCGACTCCAGAAGATCGTTGAAGAGCTTCATATTCAGCTCATTGTCTTCGACGATCATCACAGACTTAGGCATATTCCCTCACTTGGGTACAAACTACGCACCCCAAAAACGGTGGCTGAACGCTGCTCGGTTCTTCGCTTCGCCACGCACATCAGCTAGCATTGAAACCGTTACAAAAAACCAAATGAGGCCGGACGGTGCCGATTTCTGAGCGCGTTACCCCAGATTTGTCGAGCACAGCCGACGCCTGCCTAGCCTATCTGGCCGAGCATCCCGAAGAGCTTTTGGCATTTATGCAGCATGCAGGCATCGACCCACAGGCTTTACGCAATGCCGTCGGCACGAAAATGCTGCAACATGGGCTTATCGACTATTTTGCATCAAACGAAGCGATTCTGCTCGCCCTATGCGCGAACACCGGGATGACGCCGGAGAACTTCATGCGCATTTGGCACAAGCTTAATCCCGAGGCATAGATGAGCGCTTGGCTTTGTCGCGATTGCCTGAGCACCGGAGCGGCAGCAGCAGCCCCCAATCGCTGCCCTCGCTGCGGCTCGCCGCGCATTCGTAGCCACGCCGAGCTGTTTGACCTTTCCATGGCCCACGTCGACTGCGACGCATTTTATGCGTCAGTGGAGAAACGCGACGACCCCTCGCTGCGAGACAAGCCGCTGATCATCGGCGGGGGCACGCGCGGCGTCGTCTCCACATGCTGCTACATTGCCCGCCAGTCGGGGGTGCGCTCGGCTATGCCGATGTTCAAGGCCCTGCAGCTCTGCCCCGACGCCGTTGTCATAAAACCCAACATGGCCAAATATGTTGCCGTCAGCCGAGAAATTCGCACGCTGATGGATACAATGACGCCAGTGGTGGAGCCCTTGTCGATTGACGAAGCGTTTCTCGACCTCACCGGAACTACGGCGCTACACAAAGCGCCTCCAGCTGTCATGCTGGCCAAGTTCGCCAAAGCTGTTTCGGATCAAATGGGCGTCACCATCTCGGTCGGCCTAAGCCATAACAAATTCTTGGCTAAAATCGCATCCGACCTCGATAAACCGCGGGGCTTCGCTGTTATTGGGGCGGAGGAGACGCTAAGCTTTCTGCATGACAAGCCGATCAGCATTATCTTTGGCGTCGGCAAGGTTTTCGCGGAAACGCTTCAACGCGATGGCTATTACACCATCGGCCAGCTGCAGGCAGAAGACCCGCACCGGCTCATGCGGCTTTACGGAGAATCGGGCGCGCGCCTGTCGCGCCTTGCCCAAGGTCAGGATGCCCGAAAAGTCTCGACGGACCGCTCGATGAAGTCGGTGTCATCAGAATCCACCTTCCACCACGACCTCTCCGATATAGAGGCACTCTCAACAGAGCTTTTGCAGTGCTGTGAGCGACTTTCGGAACGGCTCAAAACCAAAAACCTGGTGGGTGATACCGTTACCCTAAAGCTCAAAACAGCTGGATTTAAGTTGCGAAGCCGCGCGCGACACCTGATGATGCCCACACAGCTGGCCAATGTCCTCTACGAGACCGGCCTGAGCCTGATGCAGAAGGAGGTGGATGGAACCGCATTCCGCCTCATTGGCATTGGCATTTCAGGGCTCGACGAGGCCACTGGCATCGACCCGATTGACCTCCTTGAGCCCCAAGTGGCGCGCAAGGCGGCAGCTGAAAGGGCCATGGATCGTGTTCGATCCAAATTTGGCCGAACCGCGGTTATGCGCGGAAAACTCTATAATGCTCGCACCGGCACGCCGCCGGAGGCGAGTTCGGAACAAGAAGCAGACGACTTGGAAGGCAAGATCAGATGACCACCCCCATCGAGAAGCTCCGCGAATATGGCTACGAACTTCCTGCCCCAAAGGCACCAGTGGCCAGCTATGCCCCTGTCGTTCGCACTGGCAATTTGCTGTTCATCTCCGGCCAAATTTCCAGCGACGCCAATGGCATCGTCCAGGGCCTGCTTGGCGACACGATGAATGTGGTTCAGGGCGGCAATGCTGCGGAGCTCTGCGCCGTCAATATTCTGGCCCACATCGTCCACTCGGCCGGCATTGCGCTGGAAGACGTCAAGCGCGTCGTCAAGCTGACCGTTCTGGTCGCTTCGACACCTGACTTCACCGAACAGCACCTCGTCGCCAATGGCGCGTCCAACCTCTTCGTCGGCGTGTTTGGCGAGAAAGTCAGCACCCATGCTCGTGCCGCCTTCGGCGTAACCTCGCTGCCGCTCGGCGCAGCTGTCGAAATCGACGCCGTAATCGAAGTCTAAATTTGCATTTCATTTAAGTTTCAAGGGGCTGGGTAGCGCGAGACGCACCTGGTCCTTTGCTTTCCCTTGAAGCTCCGGCCTGCAGATAGCATATTCAAACATAAGCAATTTGAGACGTGGAGTGCGGCGTGAGCTTGAACGAATTCTCGGCGCACATTCACCCCACGACAGCCAGCATTCCAGCCGATGTCTGGAACAGCCTTGTGCCCTCAACCAATGGCGTTGTGGACAATCCCTTTCTCGACCACGCTTTCTTTCTGGCGCTGGAGCAATCCAACTGCGCCACAGCGGAAACCGGCTGGTTACCGCAGCACATTGTGTTGCAGGACCAGAACAGCGCGCCAATCGGGCTTATGCCGTTGTTTTTAAAATCCCATTCCATGGGCGAATATGTCTTCGACCACGGCTGGGCTGACGCCTTGGAACGTGCTGGCGGGAAATATTATCCCAAGCTTCAGGGTTCTGTACCTTTCACGCCAGCAACAGCGCCTAAGCTATTGGTTCCGAATGGTGATTTGGATGCGCAGGCCGCCCTACTGCAAACCGCACAGCAGTTGACGCAACGCCTCAACGCCTCCTCCACCCACCTCACCTTCGTACCCGAGAGCGAAGCCGAATTGGCGGGCAATTTGGGCTGGCTCCGGCGCACTGACACGCAATTTCATTGGTTCAATCGCGGTTACGAGAGTTTCGACCACTTCTTGGAAACATTGGCGTCCCGTAAGCGCAAAACCATCCGCCGCGAACGCAACGATGCCCTAGCCGATGGCCTGACTGCCCGTTGGCTAACCGGCTCGGACATTAAAGAGCACCATTGGGACGCCTTCTACGATTTCTATGAAGACACTGGTGCGCGCAAATGGGGGCGGCCTTATCTCAATCGCGAGTTCTTCTCGCGTCTGGGCGAGACCATGGCCGACCGCATCCTGCTCATCTTCGCCTATGACGGCGATGAATCAATTGCCGGCGCGATCAACTTCATCGGCAAGGACACGCTTTACGGCCGCAACTGGGGCGCCACGCGTGACGTGCCCTTCCTGCACTTCGAGATCTGCTACTACCAAGCCATTGATTTCGCGATACAACACCGCCTCGCGGTGGTGGAGGCAGGCGCACAAGGCGAGCATAAACTGGCCCGCGGGTATGAGCCGGTTCTGACGCACTCGGTACACCACATCGCTCACCCCGGCCTCCGCGCGGCCGTGGATGACTTCCTCATTCATGAGCGAAAAGCGGTGCTGCGATCTCAGATCGAGTTAGAAGAATACACCCCGTTTCGCAAAGGCGAGCGGCAGTAGTATCCCGCTCCTCCGAGCGATCCAGATCGCCCCGCATCGCGCTGGATTGCCCGATCATGTCGGGCAATGACGGAGGTGGAGGACAGAGGGAGGATGGGTAAGGGCGTGCGAACTGATCCTTGCCAGTCCCCTTTGCTAAAGCCCCTTCCCTCAAGCCGCAACGCCCGCCTACATAGAACCAAACGCTTCACTGCACAGAGTCTTCGTCATGACCTACGATCCAACCAATATTTTCGCCAAGATCCTCAAGGGCGAGATGCCGTGCCACAAGGTCTATGAGGATGAGACCGCGCTGGTGATGATGGATATTTTTCCGCAAGCCAAGGGTCACACGCTGGTCATCCCGAAGGCTCCAAGCCGTAACCTACTCGACGCCGATCCTGCTGCGCTCTCGGCCGTGATACCACTGGTTCAGCGCGTCGCCAATGCGGTGAAAACCGTGACCAATGCCGACGGTATTCGCCTTGCGCAGTTCAATGAGGCACCGGCTGGGCAAACCGTCTTCCACCTGCATTTCCACGTTATTCCAGCCTATGAAGGCCAAGCCCTAGGTGCCCATGCCTCGGGACGCGGCGATGATGTAGAACTGGCCGAATTGGCAAAAACCATCGGCGCAAGGCTCTCTGCGTAAACACCAATGACTCCGGCGAAACACCTCATCCTCGGAATGGTGCTGACCGGAGCCGCAGGATTAGTCGACATTGTCGGCTTTATCGAACTGGGCGGCTATTTTACGAGCTTCATGAGCGGCAACACCACGCAAGGGGCTGCCGCTCTCTTTAACGGCGAATATTCGGTCCTCGCCCTGACCTTGACGCTCATCGCGCTTTTCTTCTTGGGCAGCACCATTGCGACGTTTCTGGCCACAGCACAGACCCGATGGTCCTCAGCTTTGGTTACCGGCTTCACCGCTTTAGCCGTCGCAGCGGCGCTCGGCCTCATGGTGGCAGGCATTCCACCCGAACAATCTCTTTTGCTGTTATCGCTGGCCGCTGGCGCGCAAAACGCCATTCTCCCCGCACGTGGCACGGTGCGCCTCGGTGCCACCTTCGTCACTGGAACGCTCTATGTGGCGGGCCAGGATTTGGCTCTTGCACTTCGCGGAAAAAGCCCCAAATGGCGCTGGCTGCAACACATCGCCATTTGGTTCGCCTTATTTGGCGGCGCAGCATTGGGGGCTTGGTTCTATAGCCACATGGGCATCCGAACCCTGTTCATCGCCCTAGCGGTCTATAGCGCCTTCTTCCTTGCCCAAACAATCCGCGCCACCCGGTCCCGACATTAGTTTTCGAGCAAAATGTCTGGATTTTTGGTGTGCTTCGCGCCCAACTCATCGACGATGGTCGCGCTGGCTTTATTCATCCCCGAGATTTGAACCTGCGTGCCAAGGGAACGGAATTTGGCCACGACCTTATCGATGCTGGCGACGCTGGAAATATCCCAGATATGAGCATGGGTGAGATCGATCACCACGCGTTCCAGTTTTTCGGTGAAATCAAACGCCCCGACAAAACGCTCCGCTGAGGCAAAGAAGAGCTGGCCTTCGACGTGATAGACCCGCGTGGTCTGGTCGGCACTCAATTCCGAACGCACTCCAAAAATCTGCGCGATTTTCCAGGCGAAAAACACTCCCGATAACAAGACCCCAACCACGACGCCAATGGCGAGGTTATGGGTGTAAAGCACCACAGCAACCGTCGCGAGCATGACAATCGAGGAGGACCGCGGATGATCCTTCAAATTACGCACTGACCGCCAATCAAACGTCTCAATCGACACCATGATCATGATAGCCACAAGCGCAGGCATGGGGATAACTTTGAGCAAGTCCCCCGCAGCGACCAACAAAACCAGCAGGTAGAACCCTGCAAGGAATGTCGATAGGCGGCCACGGCCACCGGAGCGAACGTTAATCCCGGACTGACCAATCATGGCACATCCGGCCATGCCGCCGAAAAATGCCGACACAATGTTGGCAATGCCCTGTCCGAAAGTTTCCTGCCGTTTTGAGGAATTCGTATCGGTTTCCTCATCGATAATCTGTGCCGTCATCAGGCTTTCGAGCAAGCCAACAGCCGCCACGCCCACCGAATAAGGCAGGATGATCAGGAGGGTTTCGAGGCTTAGCGGGACATCGGGAATGAGTATATTTGGCAAGGCATTAGGCAACTCACCAATGTCTCCGACATAGCGAATGTCGAAGCCCGCGAAATAGGCCACCACCCCAATGATGAGAATTGTTGCCAGCGGCGATGGGATCGCCGTGGTCAGGCGCGGGAACAGATAGATGATGACCAGCGATACCGCGATCAGCGGATAGGTGAGCCACGGCACACCCACGAGATGGGGGATTTGCGCCATAAAAATCATGATGGCGAGGGCATTTACAAAGCCGGACATGACCGACTTCGAAACGAACCTCATGACGTTTTGCAGGTTCAACCACCCGGCGACCAACTGCAAAACCCCTGCCAAAATAGTGGCCGCCAGCAGATAATTGAGCCCGTGATCGCGCACCAGCGACCCCATCAGGACCGCTGTCGCCGCCGTCGCTGCCGAGATCATCGCCGGACGCCCGCCTAAAAACGCGATGACGATGGAAATCACCACCGACGCGTATAGTCCGACCTTCGGATCAACGCCAGCAATCATCGAAAACGCAATGGCTTCAGGGACTAGCGCGAGCGCAACGACCAGACCAGACAAGAGGTCCGCCCGCACATCCCGCACCCATTCGGCGCGGTAGTTGGCAAAATTAAACATGCAAAAACCGGATTGGCCCGAGGGCAGAAGACGAGAATTTGCCCCGCTTATACGGTCGAGCCAGCGCCCTCACAAACAAAAAAGCCGGAGCAGAGCCCCGGCTTTCCTAGCAAAATTAGTGCTGCGGAGCAGCGCCACCCTGCTTGTGCGGCGGGGCGAACTTGAATGCAATTTTGAACGCGATCGGGTTGATAATGCGGGTCCAGATGAATGCCAGCGGCCAAGCGATGAAAAACATTTTTGGCCAATGGCTTAGGAAGTCTGTTCCGGCAGTAATAAAGCCGAGCGAACCCGACATCACAAAGGCCATCATGAAGGTCATGCTCAGCTGCAGAACCAGAGTTGTCTTTTTCGGAAGCATGCGCCTCTCCAATACAAAATGCACCAGCCCGGACCTAGGCCCTTGCCGTGCAAACTAAAAATCTAATGGAGCCGTTGGGACGCAGTGCGACGAGTACTGCAAAAGCAGCGCCGGGATACCCAACCGGCGACCTCAATATCGGCAGAGGGCCGTTATACACCGTCCAACAGAGCGAGACACCCCGAGAGCCGTCAATGCTCTTATGCGCTGCCGGGGCTTCCCTTTTAGGCTGAATCAATAGCAATGCTTTGGAATAGCGGCCCTTTTCGCGTGCTTGGGGCTACGCGACCACAGTGGCACCAATTGGCCTCATATGGGCGTCTTGCTGGCCTTTAAGGGCCGCACGATGGGCGCTGTGTTGGCATCTGGAGTGGCGCAGACACCGCACTGTTGTGCAGCGCGACTGCCAATAAAGGCGGCTCAGCAGCAACATCAATTTCCTACGTTGCCCTGAAAAATTAGATTGATTTTCCAGCAAGCTACTGCTGATCTAGTAGGGTAGATCGGCCCTCGAAATTTCTGAATTGGAACAGACGACCAATGCAGTCGTATATATTGCAACGTCTGGGCATGATGGCGCTCACGCTTTGGGCCATTATAACTTTGACTTTCTTCCTCATGCATTCCGTTCCAGGTGGTCCGTTCGTTTCTGAGAAGATGCTTGCGCCGGAAATTGCCGCTGCGCTGAATGCCAAATATGGCCTCGACCAGCCGAGCTGGCAGCAATATTTCAACTACCTCGGGGGAATGCTGCGGCTCGATTTCGGACCCTCGTTTAAATACCCCGGCGTTTCCGTGAACACGATGATTGCATCGGGCCTGCCGGTCACGCTGCAGACGGGCCTCTTGGCCGTTATCTGTGTTGTAGCATTGGGTGTGCCACTGGGGATTGTTGCGGCGCTGAACCGCAATCGCTGGCCGGACACGACGGTAATGTTCATCGCCACGCTCGGCGTTGCCATTCCCTCTTATGTGATTGCCACGGTATCGCTTTATGTCTTTGCGCTGCGCCTAGGCTGGGTCCCGACCTTTGGTCTGGATGACTGGCGCGGCTACATCCTGCCGGTCTTCGCGCTATCGGGCTTTTGGATTTCTTTTGTCTCGCGGCTGACGCGCTCGTCGCTGCTGGAGACGCTTGAACAGGACTATATGACCACGGCGCGCGCCAAAGGCCTGCGACCAGGTCAAATCCTGATCAAGCACGGTTTGCGCAATTCGTTGCTGCCTGTCGTCACTGTGCTCGGGCCAGTTGTCGCCAATCTGATCACCGGCTCTTTCGTCATCGAGCAGATTTTTGCCCTGCCCGGCATCGGTCGCCAGTTCGTGCTCTCGATTACCAATCGCGATTACACGGCGATCATGGGCATTACCATTTTCTACGCTGCCATTCTGATGGTCATGATCCTCATTGTCGACCTGCTCTACGTTTGGCTCGACCCACGCATCAAGTTGAGCAAGGCCAAAGCATGACCGAGATTTCTCCCGATATGTGGGCCAAGCTTCCGCCGGAAGCGCTGGCCGCGCCGGTTCAACCACCCGCGCCGACCTATGGTCAGGAAGTGCGCCGCCGCCTGCTCTCCAACAAGCTCGCCGTCGCCAGTATCGTCTTCATCATCGCTTTGGTCTTGGCCGCATTTTTTGGCCCGATGCTGTCGCCACACACCTATTACAAGCAGGACCTCAAGCTCGCGAATATTCCGCCCGCTTTTGAAACCTATGCGCTGACCAATGCCGAAGGCGAAACTGCGCGCGTGTTCCTCAACGCATCGAACTTCAACATCTATGAGGTCGATGAGAGTGGGTTTGTGCTGGGCCTTGTGCGGGGCGAACGGCGCGACATGATCAAGAAGCAGCAGGCCTTCGAAATCGGCGGCCAGCCCATTACGCTTGATTATAGCAAGCTCCCTGCCCGCATTCTGCTTGAAGATGGCGCGGAGCTAAGACCATCCGGCTGGAGCTGGAACCGCACCTATCTCTTTGGCACGGATCAGCTTGGTCGCGATATTCTCGTGCGCCAGCTTTATGGCGCGCAGATCTCGCTGACCGTGGCCTTTGTGGCGACGCTGGTGAATTTCTTCATCGGCGTCTTTTACGGCGGCATAGCCGGTTATGTCGGTGGCAAGGTCGACGCCGTGATGATGCGTATTGTCGAAATCATCTCGACCATCCCGCTGACGCTCTATGTTGTCCTGCTGATGGTGGTGTTCAACTCCGGTCTGCTGTCGATCATTATCGCGATTGGTTCAGTGTTCTGGGTGGACATGGCGCGCATTGTGCGGGGCCAAATCCTCTCGCTCAAAAGCCTCGACTATGTGGCGGCGGCCCGCACCATGGGCGCGTCTCCGGCGCGGATTTTGACGCGCCACCTGCTCCCCAATGCGCTGGGGCCAATCATTGTCACGCTGACCATGCTGATCCCGTCGGCCATTTTCATTGAAAGCTTCATGAGTTTTATTGGCCTTGGCGTGACGCCGCCATTGGCTTCTTGGGGTTCGCTGACATCGGAAGCTGTCGAAACCTTGCGCGCCTATCCGCACCAATTGTTCTTCCCAGCAGCTGCCATTTCGCTGACGATGTTCGCCTTCAACTTCCTTGGCGATGGATTGCGCGATGCACTCGACCCGAGGTTGAGCGCATGACCCAGCCCATTTTATCAGTCAAAGACCTGACCACATCGTTCTTTACCCGCCGTGGCGAGGTGCAAGCAGTGCGTGGCGTCAGCTTTGACGTGCGCCCGGGAGAAATGCTCGGCTTTGTCGGCGAGAGCGGCTCGGGCAAGTCGATTACGTGCATGTCGGTGTTAAAACTGCTCAAGGCCGGTGGCCGGATCAAATCGGGCTCGGCCCATTTTGAGGGCCAAGACCTGCTCAAACTCGACGAAGCAGAGCTGGCCGATATTCGCGGCGACCGGGTCAGCGTTATTTTCCAAGACCCTATGACCTCGCTCAACCCCACACTGAGCGTGGGTGAGCAGGTGATGGAAACCATTCTGCGCCATCGAAAGGCGACCCGCGCCGAGGCCCGGGCACGCGCAATCGAACTCTTTGAATTGGTGCGCATCCCTTCGGCGGCCACTCGGCTCAAGTCTTATCCGCATGAGTTTTCAGGCGGAATGCGTCAGCGCGTGATGATCGCTATGGCGCTGGCCTGCGACCCGAAACTGCTGATCGCCGATGAGCCAACAACGGCTTTGGACGTGACTATCCAGCGGCAGATTTTGTCGCTGTTGAAAGACCTGCAAACGCGTTTGGGCATGTCCGTTATTCTGATCACGCATGATCTCGGTGTCATTGCAGAAGTGTGCGACCGGGTGCTGGTCCTCTACGGCGGCATGGTGATGGAAACCGCCAATGTTCGGGACCTGTTTGCGGCTCCAGCACACCCTTACACCCTCGGCCTAATCGGCGCGGTTCCGGACCTGCGCGATGATAGCCACCAGCGTTTGACGCCAATTCCAGGCAGCCCACCCAATATGCTCGCTCCGCCGCCCGGCTGCCCCTTCGCACCACGCTGCCCCCACGCCATGACCCAATGCGTCGCGGCCCTGCCCCCGCTGTTTGGCGACAGCCATCAATCCCGGTGCTGGATCCAGCACCCCGAGGCACCCAAGGTCGCAGGACTGCATGAGGTGGTCGCATGACCCAGCCTCTCCTCTCGCTGCGCAATCTCAAGAAGCATTTTCATCTCCCGGCTCCACCATTCACACAGGCCCCAATCCTGCGCGCGGTAGACGGCGTAGACTTGGATTTGATGAAGGGCGAAACCCTCGGCCTAGTCGGCGAATCCGGTTGCGGAAAATCCACATTGGCTCGGACGGTGATCCGTCTGCATGAGCCGACCTCTGGCAGTCTGATCTTTGACGGCCAGGACGTGGGCGCATTGCCAGAGCGTCGGTTGGCAAAGTTCCGGCGTCGCGTGCAGATGATTTTCCAAGACCCCTATGCCAGCCTTAATCCGAGGATGAGCGTTGGCGAGCTGATTGCCGAACCGCTGGAAATCGCGGGGGTCGGCACGCCGGCTGAACGAAGGGCTAAGGTCAGCAAACTGTTGGACCGTGTTGGCCTGCCTACCGACGCCGCTGCGCGCTTTGCCCATGAATTCTCGGGCGGTCAGCGCCAGCGTATCGGCATTGCCCGCGCTATCGCGCTTGAGCCGGATCTCGTCATTTGCGACGAGCCGATCTCGGCGCTGGACGTTTCCGTTCAGGCGCAGGTGGTCAACATGCTTGAGGACCTGCAAGACGAACTCGGGCTGACCTATCTTTTCATCACCCATGACCTCTCGATGGTGCGCCACATCTCGGACCGCATCGGGGTTATGTATCTGGGCAAGATTGTTGAATTAGCGCCGAGCGCTGATCTCTATCATCGCCCGTCGCACCCTTATACGCGGGCGCTGCTCTCGGCCATTCCCGTGCCGGACCAATCAGTGACCCGCAAGGTTGAGCCGATGCAGGGCGAAATTCCGAGCCCACTCGACATTCCCACTGGCTGCCGCTTCCGCACCCGCTGCCCGCTCGCCACCGAGCTGTGCGCGAGGATCGAGCCGCCATTGGTTGATATTGGCGGAGGCCATGTCTCCGCCTGCCATTTCGCCAAGGAATTGGCGGACAGGCCAAACGAGGTCTTTGCGACCTCACAACAGGAGAGAACGTCATGAACAAGATGCTTCTGCCGATGATAACGGCAGCGCTGCTGGCGACGACTGGGGGAGTCTTCGCTGCTGGGGAATTGACCTATGTGGTCAACAACGAAAGCGCCAAATACGATCCCGGTACCACTGCGGAAACCTTCGCAGCACCGATCATCGGCAACACCTTTGAAGGCCTGATCCGCTACAGCCCAGAAGGCGAAGTCATTCCGGCACTGGCCGAAACCTGGGAAATTTCTGAGGACGGCCTCACCTATACCTTCAAGCTGCGCGACGCCAAGTGGTCGGACGGCGAGGCGGTAAAGGCTTCGGACTTCGTCTATGCGTGGAAGCGCGTGCTCGACCCAGCCTCCGGCGCGATGAACTCGCAGATGCTCTACCACATCGTTGGCGCTGAAGAGGCTTATAACGGTGGCGACGCTGGCGCAATTGCAGTCTCGGCTCCAGACGACAAGACCCTCACCTTCACGCTCAAGCAGCGCGTCCCCTATATGATGCAGCTCCTGAACTACCCGGCATTCTACCCGGTGCGTGAGGACGTTGTTTCGGCTGACCCTGAAGGCTGGACCCGCAACCCGGCGACCTTTATCGGCACCGGCCCATTCCGCGTGACCGCGTTCAATCAGGGCGAGTCCGTCGTCTTTGAGAAGAACCCGAACTATTACGACGCCGACGCTGTCAGCCTCGATAAGCTCACATTCCGCCTGATCCCAGACCCAGCAACCGCGCTTGCCGCTATGGAAGCTGGCGACGTTGACGGCATCGAAGCTGTGCCATCGCCAGAAATTCCACGCCTGTCGGTTGAATCGGACGCCTTCATGGTCGTTCCGGCGCTGGGCACCACCTATGCGTTCTTCAACCCGAACCAAGCACCACTCGACAATCTGAACGTGCGTAAGGCCCTCTCCATGGCCATCGACCGCTCGGAAATCATCGAATTCGTGCTGCAGTCGGCTGACACGCCAGCGCTAGGCCTCGTACCACCCGGCATGAGCCTTGGCGGCGAAGACTATACCGAAGGCCGCGACAATTTTGGTCTTTCGGAAACGGCAGACGTTGAAGGCGCGAAGGCCGCCCTTGCTGAGGCTGGCTATCCGAATGGCGAAGGCTTCCCTTCGACCGTCTTTGTGACCTACACCTCCCCACCAATCGAAAAGCTGCTCGAAGCTATTCAGCAGATGTGGAAGGAAAATCTCAACATCGACGTCGAGATCCAGGCCACCGAATGGCAGGTGTTCTATCCAGAAGTGCAGAAGGTCGAATACCAGATCGCACAGATGGGCTGGGGCGCTGACTATCCGCACCCAATGACCTTCCTCGACAATTTTGTCACCGGTTCGGCCAACAACCTCAACAACTGGTCGAATGCCGAATATGACGCTGAGATCGAAGCGGCAAAGCAGGCAACCGATGAAGCCACGTCACGCGACCATATGCGTGCGGCTGAGGCGATCCTGATGAACGACCACGCCATCCTGCCGCAATATCATCGTTACAATTACATGATGATGAGCCCGCAGGTGTCCGGCTTCTGGCGTTCGTCGCTGAACGTGCCGTACTTCCGCGACGCCACCATCGCTGAATAAGTGCTCAATGCCCTCGCCGCTCTTTCGGCGGGGGCACCCATTCTCTTGAAAGTCATCGCATATGATTATGGTCCGCGTCGAAACCGAGCTGGGCAATTTCACCCTAGGCCTAGAGCCGGAACGGGCTCCGATCACGACAGAGAATTTCCTCGCCTATGTCGACGGCGGGCACCTCGACACGGCGCGCGCCTATCGGGTTGTAACGCTGGGCAACCAAGCGCCGGAGCGTGACCCGAAAATCGAAGTCGTCCAGATGGGCATCGATCCCAAGGATGACCAGCCGCAAATCTTCCCACCCATCGCCCATGAGCCGACCTCTGTGACAGGAATAAAGCATCAGCACATGACGGTGTCGATGGCGCGCCTTGACCCGGGCACGGCGACATCGGAGTTCTTTATCTGCATTGGCGATCAGCCAGAGCTGGACTTTGGTGGCCGACGCAACCCGGATGGTCAGGGCTTCGCTGCCTTTGGCAAGGTGGTCGAGGGCGAAGACATTGTGATGAAGATTTTCGCGACCGCTGAGCCAACCGAATATCCGCAGACGCCGGTGTCAGCGCAAAAATTCACGCGGGTCTAGTCCACACCCCCGGTGTGTCTCAGACGAGGCACACCACATTGCCCGGCTGCTTTGGGGCTTCTACGGCTTCATGCGCATCGGCAATTTCGCGGAGGGCGAAGGTCGCAGCGATGGTTGGACGAAGCTGCCCCATCGAGAGCGCAAAGTTGATGTCCGCAAGCCCACGCAGACTGTCGCCCTCCGAAATCATAAAGATCGGCGCGAGCCGAATATGGGCATTGGTGAACTGTAGCGGATAGTAAGGGATGGCCGGGGTACGGTCGGATGGCGAGGAATAGCTGGCAATCTGACCGCCGAGTTTCAGCACGGCAGCGTCAATGGCAGCGTTCGCGCCGAAATCAACTTCAATAATGCGATCAACGCCTTGCGGGGCGATGCTGCGAACGCACTTCACCACATCTTCGGTCTTGCGGTTGATGATGTGGTGGGCTCCAGCCGCACGTGCGACCTCGGCTTTTTCTGGCGAAGAGACTGTCGTGATGACGGTCGCGCCAGCGGCTACGGCGAACTGAACGGCCAGCTCACCAACGGCCCCAGCCCCGCCTTGCACGAGGAGTGTTTTGCCGGCGACCGGACCATCGCAGAAGGTGACGTAATGCGCGGTACGGGCGGGAATGCCGAGGCAAGCTCCAACCTCAAACGAGACATTATCGGGCAGAGGCACGACATGGGACAGCGGCAGGCAGCTGTAGGTGGCAGCAGTGCCTGCTTCCGGGCCCGAACCACCATAGGAGGCGGCGCCCTGTGCGTTAAACACCCAGACGCGGCGACCGACCCAATGCTCTGGGACACCGGCACCGACGCATTCGACCACACCCGCGCCATCGCTGTGTGGGACAATGGGCTGAGCAGGAGGCATTGTGCTGCCCCAACCAGACCGCTTTTTGACGTCTGACGGATTGATGCCGGAGGCGTGGATGCGGACGACCACCTCACCCTTTTGAGGCGTTGGGCGGACTTGCTCGGAGAAAGAAAGCACCTCAGCGGCAGAACCGAAGCTGGAATAGCTGGCGACAATTGAGGTGCTCATGTCGGAAAAATCTTTCATCAGCGGCCGATGGCATAGCCCTGGGAGGTGCGTGGGTCTGCACCGCCCTTGAGGATGCCGTCCTTTTGCGAGACCGCACAGAGGCGACCTTCGGACCAGACAGGACCAACAACCACGTCGTGACCGCGTTCACGCAATTTGGTGACAGTGGCTTCCGGCATCTGACCATCGACAACGACGGTGTTGGGCTTAGCGGCGCGTGGCCAGAACGAGCTTGGGAAGTGATCCGTGTGCCAGTTAGGCGCTTCGATGGACTGCTGCAGGTTGAGCCCCGAGACCGCGTGGCGGAGGAAGAGTTGCAACGACCACTGATCTTGCTGATCACCGCCCGGCGTGCCCCAAGCCATATACGGCTTGCCATCACGATGGGCGAGCGAAGCCGACAGTGTTGTGCGCGGGCGCTTATAGGGCGCAATCGTGCTCGGCAGACCGGGCTGGAGCCAGAACATTTGAGCGCGCGAGTTGAGCGGGAAGCCCAGCTCCGGAATGACCGGCGAGCTCTGCAGCCAACCGCCGCTTGGGGTCGCAGAAACCATATTGCCATGACGATCCACGACACAGATGTGGCAGGTGTCGCCACGCTCGGCTGGTGGCGGAGCGACTGTTGGCTCACCAACGCCGAGGACCGGAGCAACAGTGGGTTCGCCTGCGCCCGCCGCGGCCTTGGTCTCGCGTGTGTGAATGGCGGCGAGATGCGCCTCCCAAGCAGCGTCGGTTTCAATACCGGGCTGCAAATCCTGCGAAGCTGTCTCGCCCATCAGGCGGCGGCGCTCTTCGGAGTATGATTTGGAGAGCAGGTGTTCCATCGGAACATCGCTGAATTTCGGGTCGCCATAAGCGGCCTCGCGGTCGGCGAAGGCGAGCTTGCCGGCCTCGAGGATCAGGTGGATGTATTCATCCCCTGATGGGTCCATGTCTTCGAGGGCAAAACCATCGAGCAGCGACAATTGCTGCAGCATGACCGGCCCCTGGCTCCATGGGCCAGGCTTAAAGACTTCAAAGTCCCGGAACTTTAGCGACAGTGGCTTTTCGTAGCTGGCTTCCCAACGCCCCATATCGTCGGCGGTGAGAAGACCCTTGTGCGGGACGCCGTCGACATCGAGGACATCGCCGGATTGGCTGAAGCGATCCATCGCCTCAGCGACAAAGCCCTTGTACCAAGCGCGACGCGCGGCCTCGATCTGGCGATCACGATCGCCGCCGACAGCCTCGGCCTCAGACAGAATGCGCTCATACGTGTCGGCCATGACCGGATTGCGGTGCATAGTGCCCACTGGCGGCAGATCACCATTCTTGAGGTAGACATCGCGCGAACCATGCCAATGGTTCTCAAAGACGGTCCGCATCCCGGCCACAGCTGAATTGATGCGCGGCAAAACAGGAATGCCATTGCGGGCATAGTGAATAAGCGGCTCGAACACATCGCGCAGACGCATGGTGCCATGATCGCGCAGCATCACCAGCCAAGCGTCGAATGCGCCGGGAACAACGGCAGCAAGAAGGCCGGAGCCGGGAATAAGGTCAAGACCAAGATCGGTAAAACGCTCTGGCGTCGCTGCGCCGGGTGCTACCCCCTGCCCGCACAAAACTTCAGTCTGCTCGGTGCGCGCATTGTAAAAGACAATCGGAACTTCACCCGCCGGGCCATTCAAATGCGGCTCAACAGCTTGCAGGGTAAGACCACCGGCAACCGCAGCATCAAACGCGTTGCCGCCACGCTCAAGAATGGACATTGCCACGGCGCTGGCGATCCAGTGCGTGGACGAGACCACCCCGAAGCTACCAACAATTTCAGGACGCGAAACGAAACTCGGTTGGGTTGGAGACAACAGACAAAGCCTTGAGAAGTTGAAGTTCAGAACTAGTCCTGATCGGACTCGAGGTATTCAAACCAATCGCCCCAGGTCCAGGAGCTCTTGGTGACCTCAGCAATTTGGAAGGTGTCGGTGCTGGTCACTGCAGGGGCAACCTTGGGCACCACTTCCGACACGAACCGATGGAGATCTGCCACATCCTTATGGAGGGATTGTATCATCACATCGGCTGGGCCAAAGGAGAGACCAACAAAGCGAACATTGCTTTGCTGACCCAGAATTTCGGCTGTCTCGCGCGTGTGTCCGGGCTTTACCCGCAGCAATGTCATCGCTGACACCCCAACGCCCAAAGCAATAGGACTACCCACCAGGGTCACGCGAATAAGGTTTTCGTCTTGCAGGCGCGTGAATCGCAACCGCACCGTCCCCTCCGAGACGTTTAACTGTCGCGCGATTTCACGAAATGAAACCCGACCATCTTTCGCCAGCAAGGCGATGATGTCTTGATCAAGCTGATCCAAAACCACTTTTTGCATCCCGCATCCTCCCTGCAATAAAATTACGCATTTCGCATCATTCTGCAAACTCATTCTTGACTATGCGCAATTTTCGTATCGTATTTATACGAGATGCGCAGTGCATGCCCCACGCGCCGCGCATTCAAAAGGGTCGGGAGACGTGAGTACACGTCCCCATACGGAGACTAAGTATGATACGTATTGCAGCGCTGACGGCAGCACTCCTTGGCGGCGTAGCCGTCGCTCCCGCCGTATTTGCCCAAGACAAGACTGAAATTACCTTCTTCATCTGGGCTGGTTCGAACCAGGGCGTTGTCCCTACTGAAATTATCGAGGCCTATCGCGCCGCGAACCCGAATGTGACCATCAACATTCTGGAATCGAACAACGCGATCACCTACCCGCAGATGGTCGCGGCACGCCGCACCACCCCGGACAATCCGCTGGTTCACTGCGGCTTCTTCAATGCTGACGCCATCACTAAGGGCGACGCAGAGGGCATGTGGGATGTTCTCGACGTTGCCTCTGTTCCAAACCTCACCAACGTCATGGAAAACTTCCGTCGCGCTGAAGATCGCGGTGTTGGCTACCAGATGAACGCTGTCGGCATCCTCTACAACAAGGATGCGGTTCCAACCCCACCGACCTCGTGGGCCGACCTTTGGAGCGAGGCCTATGAAGGCCGCGTGACCATGTTCGACTACGACACCCGCATGATGGCTGTTGCTGCAAAGCTCAACGGCGGTGACGAATTCAATATCGATCCGGGCTTCAAGGTCTGGGCCGAAAACGCCAAGAACTTCCGCGCGCTGGTTGATTCCAACGACGCTGTGAAGAACCTGCTGGTGAGCGGCGACGCCTGGGCTGCGCCATGGTTCTCCTCGATCTCCAACGTATGGATCGAAGAAGGTGGCCCATTTGCCTTCGCAGTTCCAAAGGAAGGCGCGATCGCGTTCCCGAGCTACCTCGCTATCGTTGACGGTTCGGACGAAGCTGAAAAGGCCGTCTGCGCGTCGCTGATCAACTCGCTGCTCGAAGCTGAAAACGCTGGCCGCTACGGCGATCTGACCTCGTCCATCCCGGTTGTGTCCAATGCTGTTCTTACCGAAAAGCAGAAGACCAACCCGATGCTGCAGCTCAGCCTGGCTGAGGAATCCATTGTGTTTGACTACGGCCACATCGGCGAAGTGACGCCTGATTGGCGTCAGCGCTGGGATCGTGAAGTCAAGGTTAACATGCGTTGATCATGAGAGGGGCGCTCTGCGCCCCTCCGCATGTTTGCCGTGCATTCCAAGCGAGTTACAAATGAATTTTGACGTCGAGTTCCAAAATGTCAGCAAAGTTTTCGCTGACTATCTTGCGGTAGACGACATCTCGTTTTCTGTGCCCAAGGGTAGCTTCTTCTCCCTTCTCGGCCCCTCCGGCTGCGGGAAGACAACAACTTTGCGCATGATGAGCGGGTTCGAATGGCCAGATAGCGGCCAGATCCGTATTGCGGGCAAAGACATGCACAATGTTGCAGCTTACTCGCGCCCCACCAATATGGTGTTCCAGCGCTGGGCGCTGTTCCCCCATATGACCGTCGCTCAGAACGTCGCCTTCGGCTTGGAAGTGGCAAAGCTCGAGCGCAACGAAATTCGTAAGCGCGTCGCCGATGCACTTGAAATGGTTAGCCTTTTGCCGATGGCAGAACGCAAGCCACGCCAGCTTTCGGGTGGCCAGATGCAGCGTGTGGCCCTTGCCCGCGCACTGGTCAACAAGCCTGAGGTTCTGCTGCTCGACGAGCCGCTCGGCGCGCTCGATCTGAAGCTGCGTCTGCAAATGCAGATGGAGCTCAAGCGCATCCAGCAAGAAGTCGGTACCACCTTCATCTACGTAACCCATGATCAGGGCGAGGCATTGACCATGTCCGACCAGATCGCCGTGATGAACAAGGGCAAAATCGACCAGCTTGCTTCGCCCCAAGAAATCTACGACCGCCCTTCGACCCGGTTCGTCGCCAGCTTCATTGGCAACACCAATTTGCTGCCGGTCGAAATCCTCGAAGTCTCCGGCCAAACCGCGATGGTCCGTGTCGGCGAAGCCAGCTTTGCCACGCCAATCGGCCAGATCGGCAATGGCAAGACCGGTGTCGTGTCCGTCCGTCACGAGCGCGTCCGCGTTGGCGATGCTGCTGCCAACGCGCAGGTGCGCCTCTCGGGCCTCGTCAAACAGACCGTGTTCTCAGGCTCTTCGATCCTCGTCACGGTTCAAATTCAGAACACCCCAATCGACCTAACGGTCGAACTCCACCACGATGGTACCAGCGCTGCCCCTGCGGTTGGGACCATCGTGGCCCTTGGCTGGGAGGGGGCGGCAACGACGCTTTTCGGCGATGACTGATGCCGTCTCCAACACCTCGGGCAAGCTGGCGATAACACCAGCAAAGCCGCCGTTCACCCGTCGCATCATGCCTTGGCTCCTGCTGTCACCGGTTATGACCGTGATGCTCGGCGCCTTCGTAATGCCGCTGCTGACCTTCTTTCAGTACAGCTTCTACCGCTTTGAGCGGGGTCGCCTGATTGAGGATTTCAGCTTCGACACCTATATCGAGTTCTTCACGGACTCCTATTACCACATGGTCATTCTCGACACGCTCAAGATGGCCTCAGTGACGACCTTTGTGTCGATCGTGATTGGCTATCCGCTGGCCTATGCGCTCTGGCGCATGCAAAAGCCGTGGATGCAGAAGTGGTTCGCTGTGATCATCTTCTCGCCGATCCTCGTTTCGGTCGTCGTGCGCACCTATGGCTGGACCGTGTTGCTGGCCGATCAGGGCCCGATTAACTGGTTCTTGCAGCAGATCCTGCAGTTCCCTGAGCCGGTCCGCCTCGTCTTCAATCTGACCGGCGTCGTCATCAGCTTGACGCATGTGTTCCTGCCGTTCGTTGTCTTCCCGATCTTCTCGGTGATGCAGCGTATCGACCCCAACCTGCGCGAAGCCGCAATGGACCTTGGTGCCGGTTGGTGGACCACATTCCGTCGCGTGACCTTCCCCCTCACCCTGCCCGGCCTGGTTTCTGGTGCGCAAATCGCCTTTACCCTGGCGCTTGGCGCTTTCGTGACGCCACAGATTTTGGGTGGCGGCCGCATCCTGATCCTGCCGCTGCAGGTCTACACCGCGACCACCGAAATCAACTGGCCACTTGCGGCTGTTGGCGGCATCGCACTGCTCGGCTTGGCTATGATCACCGTGATGATCTCCAACCGCTTGCTGCGCTTTAGTGAGGTATAGTGATGTCTGATAAAACTATCCCCCATTATCGTTATTTGCTGCTGGGCCTGTTCGCGGTGATGGGCGTGTTCTACGTGCTCGCGCCGCTGGCGATTGTGATCCTCAACTCGTTTTCGAGCGTGGCGCACAACGTCTTCCCGCCTGAGGGCTATTCGACCCGCTGGTATGAAAACCTGTTCGCACAGGACACGTTCTATCTCGCTACAGGTCGCAGTGTGATGCTCGCGCTGTTGGCGACAGCGATTGCGATGGTCATTGGCACCATGGCGTCCTATGCCATCGTCCGCTACCAGCCCAAGCTGGCAAACCTGATCCGTGCCTTCCTGCTCTCGCCGATCGTTCTGCCGAACATCGTTTTGGGCGTTGCTGCGTTCATGTTCGTTGTTCGCATCGGCATGTTTGGCAATTACGCCAGCCTGCTGTTCGTGCACGTCGTTGTGGTTCTGCCCTTCATCGTGACCGTCATCACCGCCTCGCTCGCCAATTTCGATTGGTC
Organism: Devosia sp. MC1541; assembly: GCF_012847305.1. Lineage (NCBI taxonomy): Bacteria > Pseudomonadati > Pseudomonadota > Alphaproteobacteria > Hyphomicrobiales > Devosiaceae > Devosia > Devosia sp. MC1541. The sequence continues at coordinate 174,916 of NZ_JABBDZ010000001.1, read as the reverse complement.
GCTGCAGGAAGCGGCAATGGATCTGGGCGCCAAGCCAGTCCGCGCTTTCACAAAGGTGGTGATGCCGCAGATTTCGGTGAGCATGGTGGTCTCGGCGCTGTTTGCTTTCATGACCTCGTTCGACCAGGTGGAAACAACGCTGTTCCTCGTTCGCGCGGGCGCCAACACCCTGCCGATTGAAATGTTCCTCTACCTGCAGAAATGGCAGGACCCAACCATTGCTGCGCTGTCCAGTCTCTTGATTTTGTTCGCGATTATCATCGTCGCGATCCTGAGCCTGATCATGCGCAATAAAACTATTCCGCTTGCGTCGCTGCAGGCGAAGGAGGCATCAGAATGAAGGCGATCGTCCCCCAAGATCTGCTCAATTCCATCAACGGCCCATTGATGTGGGAACACCTCGTCGAGTTCTCAAAGTGGCGGAAAGAATCCGGCATCGATGAAGAGCTCAAGAGCTTGGCCTATATCCAAGCGCAGATGAACTCTTACGGTTTTAAGACCGATCTCATCCTGCACGACGCCTATATCAGCCTTCCTCAAAAGGCGCGCATCGTCACCCCAGACGGTGAACACCGTTGCATCACCCACTCCTTCTCGCAGTCCTCGCCTGCTGAAGGGATTACGGCGGGTCTCGTCGATGTGGGTTCGGGCTCTGCGGCTGAATTCGCTGGCAAGGACGTTCGCGGCAAGATCGTCATCGTTGATGGCGTTGCAGGCGCTGTCGTTTCACAGCGCGCGACTGAAGCTGGCGCACTTGGCCAGCTCCATGTCAGCCCACACGAGCACACGCACGAAATGTGCATTTCACCGGTTTGGGGCAGCCCGACCGAGCAAACTGTCGGCAATCTGCCACAGACCGTTGTCGTCAGCACGCCGCTCGAAAACGGCACGGCGATCCGGGCGAAGCTGGCTGAAAACCCAGACTACCAGGTCACATTGCACGCGGACGTCGATACCCGCTGGCGCAAGACCCCCATTCTGGTGGCCGACCTGCCAAGCGCGACGGGCGATGACGAAGAGCCATTCGTCTTCTTCACCGGCCACCACGACACTTGGTACTATGGCGTGATGGACAATGGCGGCGCCAATGCCACCATGATGGAAGTTGGTCGTGTTGCCGCTGAGCGCCGCGATCTGTGGCAGCGTGGCCTGCGCATCGTCTTCTGGTCTGGCCACTCGCAGGGTCGCTACTCCGGCTCCACCTGGTACGCTGAAGAGCATTGGGAAGAGTTGGAAAAGCGCGCGCTTGTGCACGTCAACGTCGACTCGACTGGCGGTAAGGGCAACATCATCGTGACCGACACGACTGCTGCGGCAGAACTGCGTGCATTGGCCGTTGAATCGATCTGGGACCAGGCTCAGCAAGAGTTCTCCAATCGCCGCATGGCCCGCGCTGGCGACCAGTCCTTCTGGGGCATCGGCGTTTCGGCCATTTACGGCAATATGAGCGAACAGCCAGCTGGCGCGGATGCGAACGCATCGGCAGCCGTTTTCGGCGGCGGCAACCGCAAGGGTGCTGGCACCGGTTGGTGGTGGCACACGCCCGATGATTTGCTCGACAAGATGGACGAAGAGATTTTGGTGCGCGACACCAAGATTTACTTCCACACGGTCTGGCGCCTCCTCGCCGACAAGGTTCTGCCGCTCGATTGGGCCGAACACGGTCGTTATTTCTCTGAAGAGCTGAACGCTATCCAGGCAGGCATTGTTGGCAAGTTCGACATGTCGGTGCTGATAGAGCGCGCTAACCGCCTGACCGAAATCGCGACGGCATTCAATGCACGCCTTGCCACTCTCTCGGACGAAGCCGGCTACGCCAGAGCAAACGCGGCGCTGATCGGTGTTTCTCGCCAATTGGTCATCCTCGACTACAGCGAGGCGGACCGCTTTGAGCAAGATGCGGCGATCATGACGCCGATCTATCCGTCGCTCCGTCCGCTTCGCGACATGGCGCAGGTTGAGGCCGGTACCGACGCGTTCAAGTTCCTAACCGTTGGCGCATCGCGTGCCCGCAATCGCGTGGCGTGGGGCCTGAAACAGGCCATCGAAATTCTCGAACAGGCTTCGGCCGAACTCGACTGCAAGCAGAACTGATCTCAAAAATGCTTCTTGAAAACAAAATCGCGCTGGTTACCGGCGCTGCAGGTCGCTTGGGCCGTGCGATTACCGAAGTTTACCTTCGCGAAGGCGCCATTGTGGTCATGGCCGACCTCGATGTTGGTCGCGTGAAGGCTGTTGCCGCAGAAATCGCTGAAACCTACCCCGGCAAAGTGTTCGCCGTACAGGGCGACCAGTCGCAGTTTGACGAAGTTCAGCGCATGGTGGCGGAAGCAGAAGCTTTCGCCGGCCTGCCAGACCTCTTGGCCAATGCGCATGGTATTTTCCCAAACTGCTCCATGCTCGATGTGACCGTTGAAGAATGGGACAGCGTGTTCAACGTCAACACGCGTGGCACCATGCTCACCTGTCAGGCGCTGTCCCGCAAGTGGATCGACGCCGGCGTCAAGGGTTCCATCATCAACATCTCCTCGGGCGCGGCGCGCTCGGGTCGTGCCGGTGGCGCGCATTACAGCGGCTCGAAGGCTGCGGTTGAACTGCTCACCCACATCTTCGCCATCGAGCTGGGCCAATATGGCATCCGCGTCAATGCCGTTGCTCCGGGCCTGATCCTCGACAATATCGTCACCGAAACCGACGATAGCCTGCACCCATATGTCAACCTGACCCTCGAAGGCACGCCAATCGGCCGGACCGGCGCGGCAATCGACGTTGCGGAAGCGGCAGCTTTCCTGACCTCGGACCGCTCGTCCTGGACCACAGGTGCGATCCTCGAAGTCACCGGGGGCACGCACACCGGCCGCACCCACATGCCCTTCTCGCGTCAGTTGCGCTAAATGGGTCAGTCTATTCTCGTTGTCGGCGCTGGCGCTATCGGCGCCATCGCTGGCGTGCATCTGATCGAACAAGGTCACACTGTTGATCTCGTTGACGCGAACGCGGCCCATGTGGCGGCGGTGCGTGCCAATGGGCTGCGTCTGAGCGGCGTGCGCGACGTGAGTGTGCCCGCAAACATCATACTGCCGGAGGACGTCTCTGGCACCTACGATATCATTCTGCTGGCCGTTAAGGCTCCGCACACGGCAAGCACGCTCGACATGGTCAAGCGCGTTCTCGCGGCGGACGGCTGCGTTGTCTCGCTGCAGAACGGGCTTGAAGAATACCGCATCGCCGACGCTGTTGGCGCGGACCGCACCATCGGTGGGTACCTGACCTTTGGTGGCTTCTTTGTCGAACCGGGTCACATCAAGAACGGTGGCAGCGGCAGCTTCAAGATTGGCGAAGTTGACGGCCAGATCACTGACCGGATCAAGGAACTGGGCGAATTGCTCGCGCCGGTTCATAAGGTCGATATCACCGACAATATTTTTGGCTATCTCTGGGCCAAAATGGCACTTGGCGCGGTCTACTTCGGCACTGCAATCGCCGATATGGACGTCGTTGACGTTTACCAACGTCCAAAGGCGCGCGCGGTTCTGGCCAAGATCTGCGCGGAAGTCACGGCCGTTGCTGACGCCAAGGGCATTCGCATCGAAAACAGCGATGGGTTTGATCCAAAGGCGTTCCGCGCTGGCGGCACTGAAGCCGAGATGCAGGCCTCCTGGGACGCCCAGACGCGCTATTGGAACTCCCATGACAATCGCCGCACTGGCGTGTGGCGCGATCTAGCGACCTTCAAGCGTCCGACGGAAGTTGATTTCCAAGTTCTGCCAGTTATCGAGATTGGCGAACAGCTTGGCGTCCCAACCCCTTGGCTGCGAGCGCTGCGCAATGCAGTCAAGGCAGTGGAAGCGGGTGACGCCGAACTCGGCATCGCCCTGCTCGAAGCTCTGGAAGGCTAAGCACCACCATGGAATTTTTCGCAGATTACGGGCTCTTTGTCGTCGCGATGATCTTTGCCGGGCTCATGGGCGGGCTCGTTGCCGGCCTTTTGGGCGTCGGTGGTGGTATCATCATTGTCCCAGTGCTCTATTTCGTTCTGGGCGGCCTCGGGATCGATGAGGGCCTGCGTATGAAGATTGCGGTTGCGACTTCGCTCACCACGATCATTTTCACCTCGCTCTCCTCAGCGCGCTCTCACTACAAAAAGGGTGCCGTTGACTTCGATCTGATCAAGTCTTGGTCCCTGCCGATTGTGATTGGCGTGATCGCTGGCGCGATCTTCTCCGCCTATGTTTCGGGCATTGTGCTCACGGCGATCTTCGCCGTTGTGGCACTGCTCGTGGCGATCAATATGACGCTGCGCGCCAACAGCCCGGCTGTCGCAACCGACTTCCCGCATCCGGCTCTCAAAGCCGCATTCGGCACCGTTGTCGGTCTGATTTCGTCGCTGATGGGCATTGGTGGCGGCACGCTGAGCGTTCCGATCCTTACAACCTTCGGTTACGATATCCGCAAGGCTGTCGGCACGGCATCCGCTCTGGGCTTCGTCATCGCCATCCCTGGCACCATTGGTTACATCATCACCGGTTTTGGCGCTGAAGGCCTGCCAGCAGGATCTATCGGCTATCTGAACCTGATCGCACTGGTGGCTTTGATCCCGCTCACCATGCTGGTGGCTCCCTATGGTGCAAAGCTGGCGCACAGCATTCCCCGCAAAACGCTGTCCTACTCTTTTGCAGCCTTTCTGACCCTCACGGCCCTCCGTATGGGCTGGGACGTGATCCAGAATATCTGGCTGTAAACCAGTCATCCCGGCTCTGCCCCATTGAGCCGGGATACCTTTTTCGCGCCGAGGCGCGAACGCTGAGTTTTCTAGCGTTCAATACGGCGGCCGTCTTCAGCCGCAAACAGATGCGCCAGCTCACGCTGGAAACTGATACCAATGGACTGGCCGGGTTGCGCCTCGATGCGCTCGCGGAACACCCCGACAATATCCTTGCCCCCGAGGCGCAGCGTCACCTGCGTTTCCGATCCAGTCGGCTCAATGAGCACGACCTCGGCCTGAACCCCTTGGGGATCGAGGGTAAAATGCTCGGGTCGAACACCAAGGCTGATTGGTCCATTTACCACGCCACTCGGCAAGGCACCGAGGTCAACTCTTTTGCCGTCCGGGAAGATGAAACTGGTGCCATCCAACGCGCCCGAAATTATGTTCATGGCGGGTGAGCCAATGAAGCTGGCGACGAACAGGTTTGCCGGACGATCATAGAGCTCCAGTGGCGTGCCGATCTGCTCGATATTGCCCGAATGCATGACCACAATCCGATTGGCCATGGTCATGGCTTCAATCTGATCATGCGTCACATAGATGGTAGTGGTCTTAAGGCGCTGATGGTTCAGCTTGATCTCGCTGCGCATCTGCACGCGCAGCTTTGCATCGAGATTGCTTAAAGGCTCGTCGAATAGAAAAACCTTGGGGTTTCGGACAATCGCCCGGCCCATCGCAACGCGCTGGCGCTGCCCACCTGACAAGTGTCGCGGATAGCGCTCGAGATAATCTTGGAGCCCTAAAATCTGCGCGGCATTGAGCACGCGACGGCGGATTTCATCTTTGGGGACACGGCCCAGTTTGAGCGAGAACGCCATGTTCTCCTCGACCGTCATATGCGGGTAAAGCGCGTAGGACTGAAACACCATGGCGATATCGCGATCTTTGGGCTCCAGATCGTTGACCAGCTGTCCGCCGATCTCAATGTCGCCGCCAGTGATGTCTTCCAGCCCGGCAATCATGCGCAGCAGTGTCGACTTTCCGCACCCCGACGGGCCGACGAGAATGACGAATTCGCCATCCTCAATATCGATGGAAACGCCGTGCAGCACCTCGACTGCGCCATAGGCCTTGCGAACATTGCGGATCGTTACGGCACCCATCTAGTCCTCCCAGAACGATGATTTGCGGTTTTGTCAGCCCAAGAACGGCAAATTGTTCTTTAAATAGAACTGACAAGTTGTTCACGCCCGCCTCCTCAAACCGGCAAGAACAACATAGCTAATGCCAATTTGTTAAAGCGCGAACTTCCAAGCATCAAGTCTTTTGTGGGACAAATGTTGACTCAAACCCCATCCTGCGTCAGTCATAGTGCATATTCGGGCCTATTGATGGGACAAAAGCCTGCTTTTGGCGCGGATAGGTGAAGGCAAGGAGAGTCTTCACACGGGAGGTTAAAGCGCATCGCAGTATTCATCGCCGCCTTTACTGGCTCAGCGAGCGCGCAGTCATGTCCAAAAGGAGGAATAGGACGAATGACTTTTAAGAAGATCAATCGCCGTGACGTGCTAAAAAATGGTGGTGCTGCAGGCCTAGGCCTATGGGCAGCAAGCAATGGTATGCCGCTGCTGGCGCAGGAAGCTGAGCAAGCTCTGCCGGAAGGCGCAGCAGGCAAGCTCACCGTTATTCACCGCACAGAATACTTCGAAGCGGCCCAAAACCTTTTCCGCGACACCGTGACAAAATTTGCCACCACCAACGGTGCCCAACTCGACATTTCAACCACAAATCCGGAGTCTTTCGGCGACTTCTTAGGCAAAATGTCGGCCGCCGTACGTGCTGGAAACCCGCCAGATCTGGCTTACACCAGCACGATCTCGGTGCCTCAAATGCAGCTTCTGGGGCTGCTCGAAGACGTCACCGACGTGGTGGAAGAAGCCACAAAACGCTACGGCAATGTTATGCCGGGGATCAACGCAGAGCAGAACGGCAAGGTCGACGGCCGCTGGGCTGCGGTCCCGTTCATCGCCAATTCAACGGGCACCTTCTTCCGCAACGATAAATTGCTCGAAAAGGGCATTGATTGGCGCACGCTGGACACGTGGGGGAAGCGCCGCGACGCGGCTCTGGCCATCTCCGATCCGGCCAATGGCTTTTATGGTTGGGGCCTGACCGTCAACCAGTCCGGCGACGGCTGGGGCGTTGCCTCGGCAATTCTCAATGCCTTCAACGGCCACTTCACCGACGCCACTGGCACTAAGGTTGAATTCGACAACCCGAACACCGTGGCTGCGTTCGAGTTCGTCCGCGAAACCTATGATCGCAACGGCAAATATGCGGCCATGTTGCCGCCGGGCGTAGAAAGCTGGGGCGATATTTCCAACAACGAAGCCTATCTGGCGGGCAGTGTTGGCTATACCGCAAACGCCTTCTCGCTCTATGCGGCCGCCAAGCGCGACAACAATCCGGTGTTCCCCAACACGGTTCTTCTCCGTCAGCCCAATGGCAACGATGGCGGTAGCCGTGATGGCGGCGCAGTGGGCGGGTGGCTCACCATCTTCAAGGGCGCGCCCAATGTCGATTTGGCCAAGCAGCTTGCATTGGACCTGCTCGACCCGGCCAATTTCACGCAAATGTCTTCCGTCGCAGGCGGCCTCTTCATGCCAGCCTATGAAAACCTTTGGACACCAGAACTTATTGCCTCTGACCCGAACTTTGAGATCATCAAGAGCCAGGTCAGCGTCAAGGATCCATACATCGGCGCATCTTGGCCAGCCCAACCTGCCGCACAGATCGACGCGATCCGTGCTCAGGGCGTGCTCGAACAAGCCATGAGCAATGTCATCTCCGGCCGTATGACCTCGCAAGAAGCTGTGACTGACGGACACAACAAGATCGTCCAGATCTTCGAAGAAGGCGGCATCCTTTAAGCCAGCACAAGCGATCAGTGGCGGTCCTATCGGGTCGCCGCTGTCTCCCTTTCTTCCCGGAGCGGCGAGGCCCTGCCACCCAGGGTCTCGTTGCGCCATAGCGATCTGATGGAGCGCCTTTATGGACGACCGTATGAGCCTGACCACACAATTGCCCCGACCAAAGCTGACCAGCAAGAAGCAGCTCGAAGGGCTCTTGGGGCGTGACTGGAAGGTTGGTTACGCCTTCATCCTTCCACTCGTGATCATCATGGCCTTGCTCATATTCTGGCCATTTGTCAGCGCCATCTTCATCAGCACCACTTCGCTTAACTTTCTAACCGGTGAGACAACCCAGGTTGGCTTGCGCAATTACCAGCGCCTGTGGAGCAGCAGCGATTTTCTGCAGGCGATGCAGAACACCATCCAATTCACCTTCTGGTCGCTCAGCCTGAAATTCGTCATCGGCATGACCGTGGCGCTTATCCTCAATAGCCGCCTGCCCTTCCGCGCACTGCTCAGCGGCATCATGCTGCTGCCGTGGATTGTTCCAGAGATCGTCACCGCACTCGCCTGGAAAAGCATTTATGATCCGATGTTCGGCGGGCTTAATCCGATCCTGCAAGGGGTTGGCGTAATCGACCGGCCACTGGGTTGGCTGTCGGATCCGACCATGGCCATGGGCAGCATTATTTCGGTCAATGTGTGGAAGGGTATTCCCTTCTTTGTCCTCTTGCTCTTAGCCGGGCTGAAGGCGGTCGACCGCGAGCAGATTGAGGCCGCCCAGGTCGATGGTGCCAATGCTGTCCAAAGGTTCCGTAGCGTCACCCTGCCCAGCCTTCGCTATGTCGTCGTCGTAACGCTGCTCTTGTCCTTTATCTCGACCTTCAATCAGTTTGGCCTGCCCTTCCTGATGACCCAGGGGGGACCGGGCGGCGCGACAAAGCTCTATTCGATCCTCGCCTATGAGAAAGCTTTGGGCTCGCTCCAATATGGCCCCGGCATCGCCATAGCCTTCAGTGTTGCGCCCTTGATGGCGATCCTGATTTGGCTCTTGGCGCGGTTCATGCGCCACGACGATAAGCGCGATGGCGCCTCGGCAAAGCGCAGCGGCACCGGTCACAGTGTCATGAAAATTGCAGCGCGGGTGTTCACCGGCTTCATCGATCTGATCTTCCTGCCGATCAATCTGGCCTTTGCCGGTATCGAATGGTTGATCCGCCGGGTGCGCGTCGCGACGGGCCGCTCACCCGTCCAGCCGATTTTCCGGAAATCGGCGCGCTCCAATGCGGGGCCCATAGCGCGGGTGATCGTCCTCTTGCCGCTCCTCGCCTTTGTGCTCTTTCCCTTTTATTGGATCATCACCACCTCGCTCAAATCCACGGCGCAAATCAGCGAGCGTCGGTCGATCTTTTGGCCAGAGCCAGCGACCTTGGAGCAATATCGCTCACTCGTCGGCGACACGCCCTTCCTGACCTGGCTGCTGAACTCGGTCTTCGTTGCCGCTGTCAGCACGGTGATTTCGGTCGCGCTAGCGTCCCTTGCCGCCTATGCCCTCTCACGGCTGCGCTTCCGCGGCGCAGGGCTTCTGACAACGCTGCTGCTGATCACCTACCTTTTGCCCGGCACGCTTCTGTTCATCCCGCTGTATCAGACACTCACCACCATTGGCGTGATCAATTCACACATCGCGCTCATTATTACTTACCCTACCTTCCTTTTGCCCTTCGCGACTTGGGTATTAATGGGTTACTTTCGGTCCATCCCGGTCGAACTGGAAGAAGCGGCCCGTATTGATGGTGCAAGTCGTCTCTATATCTTCTGGCGCATTACGCTTCCTCTGGCAGCTCCGGCGATCCTTTCCGTCACCTTGTTTGCGTTCACCAACGCTTGGAACGAGTTTCTCTTTGCCTTCGTCTTCATCACCAGTGAATCTCTGCGCACGCTTCCCATCGGCCTGCAGTCGCTTGTGGTGGGCGATATTCTCCCTTGGGGTAAGCTGATGGCAGCATCCTTATTGACCGCCGTGCCGGTCGCAATTCTCTACGTCTATGCGCAACGCTTCTTGTCCGAAGGCCTCACCGTCGGGGCTGTTAAAGGATGAGCGACGCTACAACACGGTCGTCTGATGGGCAGTCGCTCAACGACACTATTGTTCGCAACTCAATCCCGTCCGCTGTGGATGCGATGGTTCAGAACATCAGGGGACTGATCACAGACGGCAGGCTGACCGTGGGCGATAGCCTGCCTACGGAGCGCGAGCTGTGCGAACGCTTTCAAGCCAGCCGCAATACTGTGCGCGAGGCCATGCGTATCATGAAGGCCTACGGCATGGTGTCCGTTCGACCCAAGATCGGGGCGATCATCATCGATGACCGCATGGAACGCGCACTGGACCTGTTTTCGTTCAACACGCTCGATATTTCGCGTCAGACATTCTCTGACGTGCAGGGCCTACGGCAATTGATCGAAATCAGCTCGGTCGACATCATCTTTGACCGGATTACCGCCACCGATATTGTCGAGTTGCGCGACATTAATGGCAAGCTGCGTGATGCAGCCACGATTGTTCAGGCGTCGGAGATGGACTTTCAGTTTCACCTCCGTCTGGTCGCCATTCTCAACAATCGCGCCGTTCTCGACGTCTATCGCATCATGAAGCCGGTGATGCTGCGGATTATGGAACGCGCCAAGGAACTCCGCGATTTCACCGGCGTCACTTTTGAGCAGCACGACAGCGTCATTGACGGCCTCGCCCTGCGCGATCGCATCCATTTTCAATATGCCCTGCAATCGCATTTGCAGATGGGCAAGAAGGCGTTCAACGACCGCGAAGAAGCGGAGAACACGCTGTCTGCCAACAGTCGCAAGGGCACATCCACACCATAACAAGACGAGGAGTGGCCGAGGGAGCCCACCTTCGGCAGAGGGGGAACAATGAAAATCACGTCGGTCAAAACAGCGGCCACCACCGGCCACTGCATGCACCTATGGGTGAAGATTGAAACGGACGCCGGTATTACCGGTATCGGCGAATGCGTTCATGGCGGGCATCAGGCCATCGCCATTATCCAGCATGAACTCACCGAAATGCTGATCGGGCGCGATCCCTTTGCCATCGACGCATTGTTTGAAGACCTGCGTCGCCGCCGCGTTTTCGAGGGCGGGTTCGCAGGCGCCCTCATCACCGCCCTGACGGGCATTGAAATCGCGCTATGGGATCTCAAAGGCAAAGCGCTCAACGTCCCAATTTATGAACTGCTGGGAGGCAAGTTCCGCGACGACATCCGCCTTTACTGCGATTGTGAAGTTTCTCCGGGCATGAATATGGCTGAAGTGCAGGCCGTGGTCGATGAAGTGCTCGAAGCAGGGTTTTCTGCCCTCAAAGTCGATCTCGACATTCGCGCCTATGGGCACACGGGCAGCGAAACCGGCTGGTACCAGAAAGACGCCTTCAACATGACTCCCAATAAGTGGGAGCACGAGCGCATGGTCGAGCTCGCCCATATGGTCGTCGCCGCAGCGGGCCCATCGGTAGATGTAGCGTGCGATCTGCACACGCGCCTCGACAAGCACAGCGCCATTCGCCTCGCCCGCGATCTCGAACCGCTCAAGCTCATGTGGCTTGAAGAACCAGTGCCGCCCGAGAATATCGACGTCATGGCCGAAATCACGCGCAGCACCTCAACCCCAATCTGCGCTGGCGAAAACCTCTATCTCCGGCACGGCTTCCGAAAACTGCTCGAACAGCAAGCGGTCGACATCATCATGCCCGATATTCCCAAATGCGGCGGGCTCTCGGAGTGTCGCAAAATCGCGGAAATGGCGGACCTCTATTCCATCCCCTTCGCGCCCCACAATGTCTCGTCGCCGATCGGCACCATGGCCTCGGCCCATGTGTGCGCGACCGTGCCGAACTTCCTCGTGCTCGAGTATCACTGGTTCCACCGGGACTATTGGTCGACGATCACCGACGGTGGCGAGATCATCAAGAACGGCAAAATCACCCTCTCCGACCGCCCCGGTATTGGGCTTGAGCTCAATGAAGAGGTCGCACGAGCGCATCAATATCCCGGCACGACTTGGTTCGCCTGATATTTCGCAAAACGGATTGCATAGGAGGGATTTGACATGATCGAGATTGCAAAAATCACCCGGCCACCACGCCACATTATTGAAGCACTGCGCAGCCTCGGTACAGCAACAATTGCAGGAACGCTGGGACACATGGGTTTCCGCAATCCGCATATGACCGGCATTCTACCGCAGACCAAGGGTAACGTGATCTGTGGGCCAGCCTTGACCCTGCAGTGTCTGCCGCAGCGCCCCGACCTCTACAACCATGGCGAGTATGCGGACCCGGAGACGCAATTGCATCGCCATGTCCTCTATCAGGTTGAAGAAGGCGACGTTGTCGTCGTCGACGCCCGCGGCGACATGCGCTCCGGCATTTTCGGCGATATGATGTCCACCTATTTCAAAGGTCGTGGCGGCGCCGGTATCGTGATCGATGGCGTAATGCGCGATAGGCCCAATGTCGAAAAGCTGGACTTGCCGCTGTGGCTAAAAGGCTGGTCGCCCAATTTCCACGTCCAGACAGATATTTACCCCAATGCGGTCAATGTCACTATCGCCTGTGGCGGGGTTACCGTCGTGCCCGGCGACATTATCGTTGCTGATGATGACGGCGTGGTCGTGGTCCCCCTTTCCATGGCTCAAGCTGTGATCGAAGACGGCCAGAAGCACGCCGAATGGGAAGAATTCTCACGCATGAAGCTGATGGCGGGCGAGTCCCTGCAGCGCTACTACCCGCTCCATCCCGACGCTGAGGAAGAATACTAAGCCTGGCGCAAGCTAAACAGTTAGGCAGCTCGGGCTGTGGTGCAAGACGGTCGTACCCTATTCATCGGCACCCATAACGCTTGCTGCTTGGCCCAGCTAAACTCCTAGAAATTAGCAATCATTTTTTCCTGCTCGATACGTCGAGCAGGGGTCTTTTCTGCCTGCTTAAACGACACACCAAAGCCGCTTCGTGACGACATTATTTGGCCCGGCGCCAAGGCCGATTCATCGGTCCTGGCCCGTTCGTCCAGACCTCGATTACCGCGAAAACGACACACTTCTGCACACAGTTTTGCGGCTGGTCGATTAACTCACCGCACATCGCCAACCGTTTGGTTGAGCTTATCAATTCACATTCGAGAGCCTGTTCTACGGGCTACCGACACCCCTAATCCTGGTATCCCAACGCCACGTCCCTATTGCTAATGCGTATAAGCGCTGATACGTATCAGCACATTGGAGAACTCGTATGGCAGCCCACAAGAGACTCACGCAAAAGGATATTGCTCAGCTCGCTGGCGTCAGCCAGGCGACTGTGTCTCTCGTTCTGAATGGTTCGCCTTCTGATGCGCGTCGCATTCCTGATGATACGCGTGAACGGGTTCTCAAAGTCATTCGCGACACAGGCTATGTGGCAGATCCTGTCGCGCGGCGCATGGTCAATGGGCTCAATCGCATTCTGGGTGTGTTCACCTACGAACCTGCCTTCCCGTCCGATCAGGCCGACTTCTTTCTCCCCTTCTTGCTGGGCATTGAAGATGCCGCGCAGGAGCTGGGTTATGACCTGCTGCTGCTGACCGGCGCTGGCAAGAAGCGCAAAATTTTTGGCGACAATGTCCGCCTGCGCTTGGCCGATGGCTGCATTGTTCTCGGACGCCAATTTGATCGCGATGAACTGCCGCGCCTCGTCGGTGGCGACTTCCCCTTCGTGGCTGTTGGCCGACGTGATGATGCGGGTGGGCCGGTGCCCTATGTCGGGAGTGATTATGCGGAAGCCACGGCGGAGCTCGTGGCGCGCACCAAGCGCATGGGCCACCAAAAACTTGGGTTTATCGGCTTCAAAGAAGGCGCTGAATCGAGTGCCGACCGTTGGACAGGCTTCCAGCAGGAAATGGCTGGGGCGGAACTCGCCTTTACCCATCACCATGTCGGCTCAGACGCCAATGCCCTGCTTGATGGCCTGCTGGCCGCTGGCGTGACCTGTGTGTTCTGCACCGAACTGGTCGACGCCATCGGGTTGGAAGCGGCCGCCCGTGCGCGCGGCGTCTTGGTGCCCAACGCGCTCTCTATCGTGGTGCTCGGCAACCACATTCGGACCGAAGAGCCGGGCCGCAAATTCACCTCTTTCGCCATCCCCCGTGAAGCCATGGGGCGCGGCGCTACTCAGATGTTGGTGCGACGCTTGGAGCAGAACGAAGACGTTCAGCAACAGCTTCTCACTTGCCAAATGCTTGAGGGTGACACCCTCGGCCCCGTTTCTCGCTAACTCGACCGGAAATTATGACCAAAGAGCTTCACGCAGATATTCTTATTGTTGGCGGCGGCCTCGGCGGTGTTGCAGCAGCGCTCGGCGCTCTGCGCGCGGGCCGCTCTGTTATCATGACAGAGGAATACGACTGGATTGGTGGTCAGCTGACCAGTCAGGCCGTTCCGCCCGACGAGCACTCCTGGGTTGAACAGTTCGGGATTACCCGTTCCTATCGCAAACTGCGTTCGGGTATCCGCCAGTACTATCGCGATCACTACCCGCTGACCGAAGCCAGCCGCGCTTGGGATGACCTTAACCCCGGTGCGGGCTATGTCAGCCGCCTGTGCGCAGAGCCACGCGTTGGCCTTGCCGTTCTCGAAAGCATGCTCGCGCCCTCTATTGGCGGCGGCAAGCTGACCATTTTAAAGCCCTACCTGCCTATTTCGGCTGAAGTTATCGGCGACGAAGTGAAGTCCGTAACGCTGCGCCATCGCGACAGCGACCGTGTCATCACCTGCTCGGCTCCGTATTTTGTCGACGCCACCGAACTGGGCGATCTGCTGCCACTGACCGGCACTGAATATGCTTCGGGCTTTGAAGCGCAGTCAGACACTGGCGAACCCAGCGCGCCTGCTGAAGCGCAGCCAGACAATGTTCAGGCCGTCTCGGTTTGCTTTGCCATGGACCATGTCGACGGCAATCACGTCATCGATAAGCCGGACAATTACGACTACTGGCGCACCTACGAGCCGCACTTCTGGGGCGGGCCTATGCTGGGCTTTACCGCGCCGCATCCGCGTACGCTCGAGCAGACCACGCGTACATTCACCCCGAATGTGGATGACAATCCGCTGCTAGTGGATGCCGATCAGCGCCGCAATGCTGGCGACGGCAACCTCTGGACCTTCCGCCGTATTGCAGCGCGTCGCAACTTCGTGCCGGGCGCTTACAATTCCGACATCTGCCTCGTGAACTGGCCGATGATCGACTATCTCGATGGCAATATCATCGATAAGTCGGAAGACGAAAAAGCGCGCATGCTCAAGGAAGCTGCCGATCTTTCCTATTCGGTCTTCTACTGGCTGCAGACCGAAGCGCCACGCACCGATGGTGGCTATGGCTTCCCGGGCCTGCGCCTGCGCGGTGACATCACCGGCACCGAACATGGCTTGGCCATGGCCCCTTACATTCGCGAGAGCCGCCGCATTCTGCCGGTGACCCGTATTGTCGAGCAGGACGTTTCCATGCTCGTCCACGGCAATAATCTCTCGAAAAACTATCGTGATAGCGTCGGTATCGGCATGTACCGCATCGACCTTCACCCCTCTACCGGCGGCGATAACTATGTGGACGTTGAATCCGCACCGTTCGAAATCCCGCTCGGCTCTCTGCTGCCACGTCGCGTGAAGAACCTCCTCGCGGGTGGCAAGAACATGGGCACCACGCACATCACCAACGGCTGCTATCGCTTGCATCCGGTGGAATGGAACGTTGGAGAAGTGGCGGGCATGCTTGCCGCTCATTGCCTCAATAATGGCCTCACCCCGCACCAGGTGCAGGCCGACGACGGAAAACTCCAGGACTTCCAAGCTCAGCTGTATCGCGAGGGGATCGAGATCCGCTGGCCGGACGTCCGTGGGTACTAAGAAACTTTCAAGGGAGAGAATTATGAACCGTATTGCTCAGCTCAAGGCCACTGCGGCCCTCGCCGGCATCATGCTGCCGCTCGCATTCAGCGGCGTCGCATGGGCTCACGACGCAGTGAACCTGCGCATGACCACATGGAGCGCGAACGAAGCGCACATGGCGCTGTTCAACGAAATCGCGGCAGCTTACACCGCTGAAAATCCAGGCGTGACCGTAACCTTCGAACCTCTACCGTTCGACAACTACACCACGACCTTGACCACTCAGATCGCAGGCGGCAACGCACCGGATCTGGCTTGGATCTTCGAAACCAGCGCGCAGGACTTTGTTGCCTCTGGCGCACTGGCTCCGCTCACCGATCGCTTCAACGCCATCGAAGGCTACAATCTGGCCGACGTGACAGAAGGCGCACGTGCACTTTGGCAGCGCGATGGTCAGCTCTATGCTTACCCATTCTCGACCTCGCCATTCGCGATGTTCGTCAACACCGATCTGATCACCGCAGCTGGCGCTAAGACTCCAGCCGAAATGATCGCGGCTGGCGAATGGACTTGGGACAATGCCATGGCATCGGCCAAAGCTGTTGCTGACGCAGGTAAGGATGGCATCATCATCCGCGACTTCAACTATCAGAACTGGCAGAACCTGACCGCCTTCTTCCGTGGTTGGGGCGCCGATGCATGGTCTGCAGATGGCAAGACTTGCGGCTTCAACACGCCAGAAATGGTCGAAGCCATGACGGCCTTCCACACCGGCATCTTCAAGGATGGCTCCTTCCCAGGCCCAGGTGAAAACGTAGACTTCTTCACCGGCGACGCAGCAATGACCGTCACGCAGATCTCGCGTGCTTCGCTGCTGCCAAAGGAAGACGCCTTCGGTTGGGACCTCGTTCCGCTTCCAGCTGGTAAGGTTGGCACCTATTCGGTTGTCGGTCAGGCCGGTGTTGGTGCCCTTGCTTCGGGCAAGAATGTTGACGCTGCTGTCGACTTCCTCGCTTTCTGGACCAACGAAGCCAACAGCGCAAAGCTGGCGCAGTTCTTCCCACCAGCGCGTGCGGCTCTCCTGAACACCGAAACCTTCACCGCGACCAATCCGCTGCTCTCGGCTGAACAGATCGAAACCGTTGTGATCAACGGCATCTCCACCGGCAATGTTGTGGCTGGCCACACCAACTATGCTCAGATTCAGCAGACCATCCGCGCATCGCTTGACGCTCTCTGGGTTGCAGAAGCTGACGTTGGCGCAGTTCTCGACAACGTCTGCTCGAGCGTTAGCCCACTGTTGATGCGCTAAGCACCACTTGAGCTTCGGCTCCTTCTTCCCTCCCTCTCGCAGGGAGGGAAGCTGAACAGGACCTGGCACGCCAAGTCCGTCGTGAACCAGGGTGGGGGTATGCCCCCGCACACACTGTGCCCGTGGCTAACCCCCACCCTTGATCCCTCCCCGCAAGCGGGAGGGAGACGCAGGAACCTCAATGTCTCAGCCAGTACAAGCGCCGCATAAGCCGCCCTTCTGGACCATCGCTCGTCGCGATGCGGCCGCCGGCTATCTCTTCATCGCACCGCAGCTTGTGGGTACGATCGTCTTCGTTCTCATGCCACTTGCGCTGGTGTTCTATTATTCGCTGCACGAGTGGAACGTGCTGGCGAATACCTTCACCTTTGTGGGTGACGCCAACTATCAGATGCTGCTGCGCGACCCAAACCTCCCCCCGGTTTTGTGGGCGTCGGCCGTCTTTAGCTTGGGCCTCGTCGTTCTCAATATGAGCCTTGCGCTGGTCTTGGCCATTTTGATGGATCAGAAGCTCAAAGGCATTGTCGTTTTCCGCACGCTGTTCTTCTCGCCAGTTGTGGTTTCTCTCGTCGCATGGACGATCGTCTGGAGCTTCTTGCTGCAGGTGAACGGCGGCATCAACGGCCTGCTTGCCATGATTGGCATCGAGGGTCCGAACTGGCTGCGCCACCCCAACACGGCCATGATCTCGGTCGTCGTCGTTCAGGTTTTCAAGAACGTTGGCCTCAATATGATCCTGTTCCTCGCGGCCCTACAGGGCGTGCCGAAGGAACTCTATGAGGCAGCACGCGTCGATGGCGCAGGCCAGTTCAAGCAATTCCGCCGCATCACCTTGCCGATGATCTCGCCAACCATGCTGCTCACCTCGATCATCACGATTGTCGGTTCGCTGCAGGTCTTTGCGCAGATCGCAATCCTGACCAAGGGCGGGCCGGGCGTGTCGACCACGGTGCTGGTCTATTACCTCTACCAGCAGGCGTTCCAGTTCAATTTCTTCGGCTACGGCTCCACTCTCTCAATCCTACTCTTTGTCATCGTTGCGGTCCTCACCGTCGTTCAGTGGCAGATGCGCAAGCGGATCGTGTTCTATGAAAACTGATCTTTCTCCCCGCATGAAGGTGGCGCTCTACGGCTTGCTCTGCGTGCTGCTGGTGCCGTTCGTATTCCCGACCTGGTGGATGATTACCTCATCGGTCAAACCGATCAGCGACATCTTCGCTTTCCCGCCCGATATCTGGCCCCGTCGTTTTGACTGGACCACCTATCAGAAGGTGTTTGAGCTCCAGCCCTTCGCACGCCAATATTGGAACTCGGCTTATATTGCAGCCATCGTCACGGCAGGCACCATGGTCATCTCGTCCATGGCGGGCTACGCCTTTGCTCGGATCAAGTTTCCCTTCTCAAACGCGATCTTCATGATCGTGCTGCTGGGCCTGCTTATTCCGTCCGAAGTCACCATCGTTCCGCTGTTCCAGCTGTTCCTGAGCTGGGGCATGGTCAACACTCATTGGCCCCTCATTCTCGTGCCGATTTTTGGTGCGCCATCGGTTTTCGCGACCTTTGTCATGCGTCAGTTCTTCATCTCCCTGCCGGGCGAACTTGAAGAAGCCGCGCGTGTTGATGGTCTGGGCCGGTTTAAAATCTTCTGGAAGATCGCCCTGCCCCTGGCCAAGCCAGCGCTCGGCGCGGTCGCCATCTTCACCTTCCTCCACTCGTGGAACCTCTACCTCGAGCCTATTGTCTTCATTTCCTCGACGCACATGTTCACCCTGCCCCAGGCGCTGACCCAGTTCACGGACGCCTATGGTGGAGCCATGTGGAACATTCAGCTCGCTGCCGCGACCATGACCGCTATTCCGGTGCTCATCGTCTTCATCGTGGCGCAAAAGCAATTTGTCGAAGGTCTTGCCCATACCGGTCTGAAAGGCTGATCCATGGCCAAAGTTTCTCTCAACGATGTCCGCAAGTCTTACGGGGACACTCACATCCTGCACGGGATCAATGTCGACATCACCGATGGTGAGTTCATCGTGCTCGTCGGCCCTTCTGGTTGCGGTAAGTCGACCCTGCTGCGCATGATCGCGGGCCTTGAAACCATCAGTGGTGGCGACATTTCCATCGGCGACCGTGTCGTCAATGAACTTGAACCCAAGGACCGCGACATTGCCATGGTGTTCCAAAATTATGCGCTCTATCCGCATATGACGGTTGCCACCAACATGGGCTTTTCGCTTGAGCACCGTGGCGCGTCCAAGGCTGAAATCGCCGAACGTGTGAATTGGGCGGCCGACATTCTCGGGCTCACCCCGCTCCTTGAGCGCTATCCCCGTCAGCTCTCGGGCGGCCAGCGCCAGCGTGTTGCCATGGGCCGCGCTATCGTGCGCAACCCGCAGGTGTTTTTGTTTGACGAGCCGCTGTCCAATCTCGACGCCAAGCTGCGCGTCGTTATGCGCGGCGAAATCAAGGGCCTGCACCAGCGTCTCGGCGTGACCACGGTCTATGTGACCCACGACCAGATCGAAGCCATGACCATGGCCGATCGGATTGTCGTCATGAATGGCGGCAAGGTTGAGCAGATCGGCGCGCCGCTCGATCTCTATGATCGTCCGGAAAATGTCTTTGTCGCGGGCTTCATCGGCTCGCCCGCAATGAACATCATTTCGGGGACCATCGAGGGCGGCAATTTCGTCGGCAATGGCGTCACCCTGCCAATTCCTACAGGCGTCTCACCAACTGGTCCGGTCAAATACGGTATCCGCCCGGAACACCTCTCGCTGGCGTCGTCCGGCATTGCCGCAGTGGTCGGTCTCGTCGAGCCAATGGGCTCTGAAACGCAGGTCACAATGACAATGGGTGGCCAAACAATCGTCGGCGTGTTCCGCGAGCGGGTCAGCGCCAAGCCCGGCGAAACCATCCATATTGCCCCTGAACTCTCTGCGGTCCACCTATTCGACGCCGCACTCGGCAACCGGATTAACTAATGTACGCGACTACCCCCTTTTATGCCTCGCTCACCAACGGCGATTTCCCAGTGATCGTGTCTTTGGCGCGCCATGACATCGATCTCGCAAAAGCAGCGCTGGATGCCGGTGCGACGGCGATCAAGACCCATTTGAACGCCTATCACCGCGCAACCGACCGCACCTTCGGCACTTTTGCGCAAGAAAGACCGTTCTTTGAGGAACTGGCCAAACTTGGTTGCCCACTATTGGTAATGGCCGGGCAAGAAATCGTGCCAAGCGAAGCGGAGATGGACGCGCTGTACGACCTCGGCTTTCAGGGGTTCAACGTTTATGTCGACCACCTCCAGCCGCATCTGCTGAAATCCAAACTGCGCCCGATGCCTGCTTTGGCCTCAACCAGCACGCCCGAAGATCTTCAGCGCATCGCCGCTATTCCCGGCTGCATCATCGAAGCGTCAATCATGACCTTTGACCGCTACCGCACCGCGATGACGGAAGACGATTTGGCGCGATACAAAGCAATTGTTGATGCGGTCGATGTGCCGGTCATTCTGCCGAGCCAACTCGCGCTCACACCCGCTGACGCCCGTCGCCTCCGCGAAATCGGCATCGCCGCCCCCCTCCTCGGCGCCATCGTCACCGGCGACACAGCTGAAAGCATGTTCAAAGCCGTAAGCGGCATTGTCTCGGCGTAAGTGTCCAAACTGTCCGCCTTTGCCGATCGCTCAGTATGAGTCCTGGCCGAGGCGGACAGTTCAATTGATATGACGCTTAAAATATACTGCCAGCCCGTCCCAGAGGACCGTAACTATCTGCCTACCAATTAACCCGAACGCCCAAAACGCCTTGTGTTGAGGCTGACGTTTGCCCTTCACCGAGGGACCAACGGTGATCGACGTGCCCGTATACGCTCGCTGTACGGCTGATTTTTGCGGTGAACCCGACGCCAACATCGGCTGAGGTGCTGCCGAAGGGCGTCTCCATGGCGTGACTGGCAAATGAGGTTGTGTCGATGCCCCGGAAACCGTGCCAAAGGTTTGCCTTCACATAGGGTTGAAGCTTTTTATCGCTCGCTGAGGAGCCTTGCCGGAGGCGGAACCCCACTCGACCTGTGAGCGCATCTGTGCTGCCAAACGAGACCGGAGAAATATCGTCCTCCGTAGAACCTAATCGCATAGTCTGATAAATCAGTTGCGCTTGCGGCTCGATCGTCCAGTTTTGATCCAGCGCAATGGGCTGCCCCGCTTCGACCGAAGCCGTTAGACCCAGCCCTTCTGTATCGAGACGCATGCCATAGTCTGAGATCGCGGCGACCTGTGTCCAATGCGCCTGCGCGACACCATCGATGTAACCACCGTTGGGCTCGTAATGTGTCCAATAGGCGCCGACGGCCGTGGCACCCAATTCCACTACGCCCACAGGGAGTTGCGATGCTCCAAGCGCGTATCCGCTAACTTGCGCCTTAGAAGCAGCGAGCGCGCCATAAACACCGATATGATCGCGACGACCATCTTCGTGTTCGCCGCGATAGATATCAACGCCCGTTTGTAGGCCCAGCAGATGAACATCTTCTGCGTTAACATTGAGTTCGCCACCCCACTGTGCGCGGCCCCCTTCGACGATGGCACGAGTCCACACAGCATTCATGAGCCTTGCATCTGAGCTAGGTCCCATGCCTGCCTGCTCACCAACGCGCTCATGCAATGTTCCGACCAACGTCATGCCCATGCGGCGGGAAAGATCCGTTATAGGCGCGTATAGAGGAACTTCCGGCCTATAAAGTGGGATGTCCGCTTGAGCGGCAATGGGCACATGCGATCTCAAGAACCAATCGTCGTCGTCACCACCGGTCAAACTGCCGCGCTGCAGAACATATTCATAAGCGCCAGCGGCGACCCGACCGCCAAGCGCGAAAGCGTCTCGGGCAGTCATTCCGCCTGCCCGTGTGTCGATCACCAGAATGCCGTCACCGATAGTCTGCTGACCGGAACCACCTGCATTGTTTATGGAGACTGTGGTTTTGCCCGTCGCTGTACCGCCGTCAATAACGAGTAGGTTTGACGGAGAACCGTCCCCATCCAGCTGCGTGTTCAGGCGCAAGCGCCCATCTCGACCGAAATAGTCCCTGGCAACGAGGATCGGAAAACCAGCGGCTGCTGGGTCAAATCTTAGCTCACCCGCGTTGTCGACATAGGCCGCATTGGAGTCCCCCGTAATTGTCCAGACGGAGGGGTTGAGAGAAACTGTGCTGGCGTTAGTTGCCATACCGGTCCAGCGTGCGCCCTTGAGGGCAATATTGGCTGTGTTGTTGCTGTCAGCGAAGAGATCGCCGATCCACTCCGAGCCATCAATGGTAGCGTTCCGCACATTTCCAGCCCCAGTGACATCGATATCGCCATGAACGCGAGTAACGTCGGTAAGCGTCACGTCGACATCACTGGACCCAACCGATGACTCTTTTACGGCAAGTAGGACGGAACGAGGAGTTGAGGTAGGCGCGACAATATCAATGGCGCCGTTTAGAGCGATTGTTCCTATGCCCCCATCTACCAACATCACTGGTGCCGCGGAGGCAGAAAGACTGCCTCCATTGATGGTCACACTATTGGTATCCGCCGCTGATACATTCCAAATGGCAATGGCGGAGGCATCAGTTCCTGTTACCGCGATATCGACATTTGACGCCTCGACCACACCACCATCAAATGCCGCAATACCATGGGCAGAAGCACCCGACGTCGTGAAGGTGCCGCCGAAAGCTTGGATTTTCCCGGCGAGCTGCGCTTCAAGCGAATATGACGCCGACCCTTGCGTCTCAACCGTCACTGCTCTGAGGTCCACTGAGGTCCACGAGTGACCCTGCGCCCCAAGCATAGACACCGACTGCTCCACCACCAGACGTGGTGATTGTAAAATGTTCCAGGGAAAGTTCGGCACCAGCGCCTGCGCCCGCACCGTAGGAATTGCTGCCCTTGGTCTCGATAGTGCCAGAACCTAGCCCCCCCCACGCGCCCGCACCATATACATCGACACCAGTAGCATTAGCGCCATCAGTCGCAATCTGGATACCGCTTGCGTCGAAGACGCTCGTGTCGACCAAAATCCCCCAAGAGTCACTGCCCAGAACGGAGATATCTGCGTCAACCAAGGTCATCTCGGAACCGTTTTCGACACGGATAGCTTCGGAAGCTCCGCTTCCCTCGGTAACAATAGCAATCTGTTCAGCACTGACGAACGCACCGTCCAACACCCGAATGCCGCGCGCCGAAGGACCTTGCGTTACAATATCTAAGTTGCGGAGCGTTATTTCAGTACCTGTGTTCTGAGCGAGAACGCCGTCAGCTCCGTCATCACTTGTGGTAATTCCCACTTTTTCGGCGACGAACTGTGCGCCCGAGGTAGCTGCAATTCCATAGCTATGGCTCCCGGCCGTGCTGATGGTACTGTCACTCAGCACTGCTGAACTCGTCGCTCCGTCCAGCTTTAATCCGATGGAGTGGGTACCCAGACTGCGCAGGACCACACCCTGCCCAGTATAATGACCACCTGTCACGTCGACGACGGCACCTGAGCCGGATGTTTTCTCCCGCGTGACATCCCGATCAGAACACGAACCAATGGTAATACTGAGCGATCCAGTTTGGGGTTGGCAGGCGGATTGCGCGTATCCCTGACTGGTCGAGACACAACAGGTCAGCATTGAAAGGATGCCGGTGGATGCAAGCCTACAAATGCGAATGAGCGTTCGGCTAGCGACGTGCATTGGTCATCTCCCAACCCTCCTGCGCCAACTTGGTAAAGCAAGGAGGAATTAACGGTAATGAAGGAGGAAGAACCAATAACGCAAATACAAAGTTAACTACAGGCATCGCCATAAAATATCATTTACAGAAGTACCGCGCGAATACTAATTATTTTTGCTTAATGACGACCCCCTTAAGGCAAGCATTCAATCTCTGAAATAATATCACAGAGACAAGGAATTGAGTAATTGCACAATTCCTTGACAAATACATTCTGATCGACACACACCAATAGTTCATCGCAAACAGAAGCGACTCATGTTGCCGAATGTGATTTGGCGGCGGCCCGCTGTTTGCTCTGGCTCGTGTGCAACTCTCTCGGAACTAAGCTGCATGGTGCATAGCCAAACCAGATGCCTCGCTCCTAAACGCATATTGCATACCAAATACACTTAATGTTAGCTATTGTGACAAGCGGCGAGGAGGAGGAGCTCTGACGTCGCGATCTGGGAGGATCACATGACATTTCGTTTGAGCAGCCTTGTTGCTGCATCGCTGGTTGTCGCCACGGCTCTGACGCCAGTGGCTGGTTCGGCGTCCGATAATAAGATCGCTATCATTTCGGGCGGCCCGCACCCATACTTCACGCCATGGGAACAGGCAGCGGCCGATGCAGCCAAAGATTTTGGCATTGCCACTGTGGAATTCAAAGTTCCATCGGATTGGAAGCTGGAGCTGCAGACCGAGCTGCTCGAAAGCCTCGCCGCGCAGGGTTACACCGGGTTCGGTATTTTCCCCGGTGATGCGGTTGGGATCAATTCGACCGTTGCCGAACTCAAGGACAATGGCATCCCCTCGCTCGCCGTCGCGGGTTGCGCTCAGGACCCAACACAGGTCGAGTTCTGCTTCGGGACGGACGTGTATCAATCGGCTTACCTTGGCACCAAGGCATTGATTGAGGCCATGGGTGGCAAGGGCGCGATCGTGCATCTTGCTGGCCTGCTGGTCGACCCAAACACCACACTGCGCAGCGATGCTGTGCAAAAGGCGGTTGATGAAACCAATGGCGCGGTGACGCTCCTGCAGACCGTTGCGGATACCGATGCGCAGGAAGCTGCGGACCAAAAAATCAACGCCCTACTGGCCGCGCAAAAGGATGAAATCGGTGGCATGATTGCAACCGCTTATATCCCCTCGGTCGTATCCTCGACAGCGCTGCGCAATCTGGGTGACAAGCGGATCAAGTTCGTCGGTATTGACGATGACCCAATTGTTCTCGATGCGATCCGTGACGGCTTTGTTGCCGGAACCATGGCCCAGAACCCCTATGGTCAGGCCTATATCAGCGCCTATGTGCTCGACCTGTTGGCCTCGGGCAGCTGCACGGTGAAGGCCGATGCGCCGTTTGTGACAACCCCACAGACAGCCAAGTTCATAGACTCCGGAACCCTGGTGATTTCGGCGGCCAATATTGACGCCTACCAGAACGACCTCAAGGCACTGACCACGGAAATCCAGTCGGGCTTCAAGGACAAGTATCTGACCTGCAACTAGGCCTTGACGCGATGCCGCTCCGTTGTCGGTGCGGCATCGCCTTTCCGGATTATTGCCATGACCGCCACTGATAGCGCGCTGACCCCGCGCCGCTCGCTGCTGGACTTTTTGGGCAAAGGCTCAACACAACTGGGCCTGTTTGTCATCGTCGCTGCGTTTTGGATCATCTTTTCAAGTCTCGCGCCGGGATTTCTCTCGCGTTTCAATCTCAATTCGCTGGGGCGCTCCCTTGCGGTCGATATCGTCATTGGCTTTGCGCAAATGGCGGTGCTGGCCACAGGTGGAATGAACCTCTCGGTGGGAGCCATTGGTGTCTGCGCGGTGATGCTCACCGGCTTTCTCCTACAAACCCTCGGCCTGCCGATACCGATTGCTTTGGCAGGCGCCCTGCTCGGCGGAGCGGCGCTGGGGTGGGTCAACGGTTTTACGATTGTCAAAACCGGGGTGAACAGTTTCATCGTCACCCTTGCCAGCGCCAGCCTCTTTTCGGGCGGCATGCTGATCCTGACCAAGGCGGTGCCGTACAATGCCCTGCCCGTCAGCGTCGGCGAGTTTGGCAAGTCGAGCTTTCTCACCCTGCCCTCGCTCTTATGGGTCGCAATGGCCATCGGCGCGTTGCTTTTCGTCCTTTATCGCTTCACCCGACTTGGCCGGGAAATCCTGGCGACGGGGGCCAATACGCGGGCGGCGCAAATGTCGGGGATCAATACCGGCCGGACCTTTATCATCTCACACGCACTCTCTGGCGTGCTGGCGGCAGCGGCGGGGATCATGCTGACCTCGCGCCTTGGCGCAGCCATGCCTTCAGTTGGCGGCGATGATTGGCTGCTGCCGTCGTTCCTCGCGCCTGTACTTGGCGGAACAGCACTGGCTGGCGGCATGGTCTCGGTTATCGGCACCATGCTCGGCGCGGCTCTGGTCAGCACTATTCGCAGTGGGCTGTTAGTGCTGCAGGTGGGCAATTTCTGGCTGCAACTTTTCCTCGGTGTGATCCTGCTTTCGGCGGTGCTGCTCGAACGCTATCGCGCCAGCCAAGCGCTCAAACGACAGGTGCGCCGCGCATGACTTCTTTCAATCGCGTTTTGCAGGTGGAGTGGTCGGGCATTCTGCTCGCCATTCTGGTGGGCATGGTCGGGCTCGCTATCGCCGCACCGTCATTTCTGACGGAATTCAATCTTTTCGTTCTCATGCGCAGTTTTTGCGTGGCGCTACTCGTTGCCTATGCGCAGATGGTGACGCTGGGTGTGGGCCAGATGAACTTGGCTATCGGGTCGCTCGGCGGCCTCGTCGCCATCACGGTAGGCGGGCTTATGGATGCGCTGGGTGTGCCAGTCGTTCTGGCAGTGCCGGCGGCGATTGCCGTTGGCGGCCTCGCCGGATTTATCAATGGTTGGCTGACCGTGCGGACCGGCATCAACGGCTTTATCGTCACTCTGGCCACCGGCTCGGCTTTCGCGGGCATCAATCTTGGCATTACCCGCTCAATTCCGTTCTACAATTTGCCTGCTGAATTCGTGTCTTTTGGTACTGGCCGTATCGGCATTTTGCCTCTGCTGCTGATTGTGCCGCTGATCGTCACCGGATTACTGGCGCTGTTCTTTTCGCGTGTACCAACGGGGCGACACATGTTGGCGGTTGGTGGCAATGCCAATGCCGCCCAGCTCTCGGGCATTTCGCTGCCGCGCACGATCATCAAGGCTCATACACTGTCGGGCCTCCTAGCAGCGGTGGCGGCCGTCCTGGCGGTTGCACAGCTTGGATCAGCGCAACCAACTATTGGCTCCAACTGGCTGATCATCTCCTTTGCCGCGCCGATCATCGGCGGTGCGTCGCTGTCGGGCGGGCATATCTCCATCATCGGCACCTTGCTCGCCGTAGTGCTGATTGCGCTGATCGAGAACGGCATGGTGCTGGTCAAGGTCGACCCATATTGGGTCCAGTTTATTCTCGGTGCGCTCATTCTCGGAGCGGTTGGGATCAATCGGCTCCGAGCCATTCGGACAGGGGGCGACTGAAATGGTGCTGTCAATTGAAGGCGCAACCAAAGCCTTTCCGGGTGTTAAAGCGCTCGACACCGTCTCACTCGACCTTCGTCCGGGCGAAATTCACGCCCTTATGGGCGAGAATGGCGCCGGCAAGTCAACGCTGATCAAAATCATCACGGGCGTTCACCGACCTGACAGTGGACGTGTGCTGCTCAACGGCAAGCCGATTGAGCTACACTCACCGCGCGACGCCATTGCCCACGGTATCTCGGCGGTGCACCAAGAGCGCAATCTGATCCCTCGGTTTAGTGTGGCCGAAAACATTGTGCTCGAGCATTTGCCGCGCAAAAACGGGCTCGTCGATTATGCGGCGGCGCATGCAGAAGCGCGCAAATATCTCGATCGCATTGGGTTACCAATCGACACCCATACGCAGGTGCGGAACCTTTCCGTAGCGCAGATGCAGATTGTCGAAATAGCGAAGGCGCTGCGCCACGAAGCGCAGGTCTTGCTGCTAGACGAGCCAACCGCCTCGATCAGCGAAACGGAGGCCGACGCCCTGTTCGCCCTATTGCGGCAATTGCGAGATCGGGGCGTCGCTATTGTCTTTGTCAGCCACAAACTGGAAGAAGTTTTTGCCATTTGCGATCGTGTGACTGTTCTACGTGACGGCAAAATTGCGGCCAGTAGCGAGCCTATGTCGGAGATGACACGCGGCAAGCTGGTGTCCCTGATGATTGGGCGCGAAGAGAAGGAGACGGACTATAAAAACCGTAACCTACCCGAGAACACTCCAACCAAGCTCTTACTGCAAAGCCTCTCAACGAGCCTAGGCCATAAGGACATTACGCTTTACGTCAAGAAAGGCGAGATCGTTGGCCTTTACGGCCTTGTTGGTGCAGGTAGATCGGAGCTGGCTCGGGCCTTGATTGTTGACGCTAAGATTACCAAAGGCGTCGTCAAAATTGATGGCAAGCCGGTCCAGATTTCATCCGTCGAAGACGCTCTCACCCGGCATCGTATTGGCTATCTCAGCGAAGACAGAAAAAGCGAAGGACTGATCCTCTCGCACCCGATCCGCTCCAATATCGCTGTAACCATCTGGCGACGCCTGGCCAATGCCTTGGGTTTCCTTCATGCAGGTGCAGAAACGGCGGCGGCCAAACCTCTAGCCGCGCGGCTAGAAATTCGTACACCAAGCTTAGAGCAATTGGTGGGCAATTTATCCGGCGGAAATCAGCAGAAAGTGCAGCTGGCCAAATGGCTGGCGGCTGAAGTCGACATCCTGATTATTGATGAGCCCACCGTCGGGATCGACATCAAAACCAAGGCCTATATTCACGAGCTGATCGTGGAACTGGCCGATAGCGGCATGACCACAATCGTCATATCGAGCGATATGCCGGAAATGATCGCGCTGGCTGACCACATCGTAGTGATGAAGGATTTTGCCATCGCCGGTCAGTACAAGAACGACCACATCTACAAAAATATGAGCAGCCAAATCATTGCTGCCATCCACAATTCCGAAACATCGCCGGAGGAGGTGCTCGCATGAGCAAAATCGATCGCATTGAGGTGCTGATGGTCGATCTGGTGCCGAAGGTGAAACGGACCGATGCCATTCAGAGTTTTGTGAGCCAAGAGACGCCCATTGTCCGGATTTATTCCGACGACGGCTTGGTTGGCACCGGATACAGCTACACCATCGGCAACGGCGGCCATGCCATCGTTGATCTGATTGCCCGGCACCTAGCGCCACAGATCATTGGGCATGACCCGGAGATGATCGAAGAGATTTGGAAAAAGCTCTTCTTCCATACCCACGCGACTGCCGTGGGCGCGATTACTGCCTTGGCTTTGGCGGCAATCGATACCGCGCTGTGGGATATGCGCTGTCGCAGGGCAAACCGACCGCTCTATAAAGAGGCCGGGGGCGCGCAGCGCTCCGTGCCGCTTTACACCACCGAGGGCGGCTGGCTGCACATCGAGCCTTCTGAACTCATCGAAGACGCGCTGCGCGCTAAAGAGGCCGGCTTTGGCGGCTCTAAAATCAAGGTCGGGCGTCCGCCGCAAGAAGACGTCAAGCGGTTGACGGCGGTACGGGATGCGCTAGGAGCCGATTTCGAGATCATGGTCGATGGCAATCAGGGCGCGAGCGTTGACGAAGCCATACGTCGCGCGCGGCTCTATGAGCCGCTTGATCTTGGCTGGTATGAAGAGCCCCTGCCCGCCGAAGATCTGGATGGGCACCAGCGGCTTTCCGCATCGACCACACTGCCCATTGCCGTGGGAGAGTCGATTTATCACCCCTCCCATTTCCGGGAATATTTGCAGCGTCGTGCGTGCTCCATCGTGCAGGTCGATGTGGCGCGTGTCGGCGGGATCACGCCCTGGCTGAAGGTGGCGCATCTGGCGGAGACGTTTAACGTCGCGGTCAGCCCGCACTTTCTGATGGAGCTCCATGTGTCGCTGTGCTCGGCTGTGCCGAATGGTCGGTGGGTCGAATATATTCCGCAGCTCGATGGCCTGACCCATACCGGCATGATGATCCGCAATGGGCGCGCCGTGCCCTCGGAGGAGCCGGGGCTGGGGATTGATTGGGATTGGGATGCCATCAAGAAGCAGACCAGCGAAGGCACGCATATCATTGTGCGTTAGGGGGCGGGAATGAACAGGCGCAGCATTGGCTCGACCGGGGTCGAAGTGAGCGAAATATCAATGGGCTGCGCGTCAATCGGCAACCTAGAAGTTGCGATTAGCGATGAGCAGGCACAACAGGTTTTGCAGCTCGCGTGGGATCGAGGCATTCGTTATTTCGACACCGCACCGCGCTATGGCAGTGGGCGATCCGAGGCGCGCTTGGGACAGTTTTTGGCGGGCAAGCCGCGCGATCAGTTTGCGGTTTCGACCAAGGTGGGACGGGTATTGACGCCCGGCCCACAGCGCGCCGAGGCCTATGGATTTATCGATCCACTGCCCAATGATGTGCACTACGACTATACGGCCGCCGGAATAGAAAAGAGCCTTCGAGGCAGTCGAGAGCGATTGGGGCTTGAGAAGATCGATATTGTGCTCGTGCATGATATTGGCACTTACATGCTCGGGGCGGAGCACAATCCGGCCCATATGCGGGACCTTCTAGAAAGCGGGCTACCCTATCTGGCGGAGCTGAAAGCCAAGGGCCTCATCGGCGCCTATGGGCTGGGCGTCAATGAAACGGCAGTGTGCCTTGAACTGCTAAAAGATCATGCGCTGGACGTGATCCTGCTGGCGGGGCGCTGGACTTTGCTCGACCGCAAAGCAGAGGCGGAACTGGTGCCGCTGTGTCGGGAAAAAGGGACAAAGCTGGTGCTGGGCGGCGTGTTCAATTCGGGCATTTTGGCCGTTGGGCCGAAACCGGGTGCTTGGTTTGACTATGCGCCGGCGCCGCCGGATGTATTGCAGCAGGACGCAGAGCTCGAACGCCGTTTTGCAGCGGAGGAGACCGAGCTGGCCCATGCAGCGCTGCAATTTGCGCTAACAAGACCCAAGGACGTCGTCGCGAGTGTGCTGCTAGGCGGTGCAGAGCTTTCAAATCTCAAGAAGAATCTCGACTTGCTGGCCAAGCCGCTGTCTAATCCAGCACGCCATTTGCTCGGTTAGGAGGAACCATGCAGATCATCGATACCCATTTGCATCTGGTCTACCGCCCGCAATTTGATGTGCCCTGGCTGGCCAATTATCCGGCGATAGATCGTGCGTGGACGGCCGATGAGTATTTTGCGACGGCGGAAAAGCTGGGCATCGTCGCGGCGCTGCATATGGAGGCAGATGTTGCCGAAGGGCAAATGCTCGCCGAAGCCGAGTTTATGGCGACCACACATCCGCGCGTGATCGGGGCGATTGCCGCAGGACGGCCGGAACATGCGGATTTCGCCAAACATGTTCAGGCACTACAAGCCCTGCCCCACGTCAAAGGCGTGCGCCGAATTTTGCACACCATGCCCGATGAGCTGAGCGAGAGTTCGCAGTTCGTGGAGAATGTGCGGCTCTTGGCAGAGGCGGAGTTGAGCTTTGATCTCTGCGTGCGGGCCAACCAATTGCATCTCGCCTATGAGCTCGCGGCCTCGGCTCCAAAAGTGCAGTTTGTGCTCGACCATTGTGGCAATCCCGATATCGCCAATGAGGGCTTTAAGAGCTGGAGCGTGGGGCTAAAGAAGATCGCCAGCCTGCCCAATGTTGCAGCGAAAGTTTCCGGCATTGCTGTTAACGCAGCGCCGGGATGGAGCACTGAAACCCTCAAACCCTATGTCGAACACCTCATCGAGGTTTTCGGCTGGGATCGCGTTGTCTGGGGCTCGGACCATCCGGTGCTGCTGCTCAACGGCAGTTTGGAACGCTGGCTGGAGGCATCGCTCGCCATCACCGCCAGCGCAACGGAAAGCGATCGCGCAAAACTGTTCAACGGCAATGCCAAGCGGATTTATCGTCTGGAGGCTGCGCTATGAAACGCGTTGGCTCGGTCATTGGCGTCAAGCCAGAAGAGATTGCAGAGTATAAGGCGCTCCATGCCGCGGTTTGGCCCGGCGTGCTGGCCAAAATTGAAGCCTGCAACATCACCAATTATTCGATTTTCCTGCGCGAGCCGGAGAATTTGATGTTCTCGTATTTTGAGTATGTTGGCTCAGACTATGAAGCAGACATGGCCAAAATGGCGGAGGATCCAGAGACGCAACGCTGGTGGGCGGTCTGCGGACCAAAGCAGGAACCACTGACCACGCGCGCGCCGGGCGAATGGTGGGCATCGACAGAAGAAGTTTTTCACGTCGACTAAACCTCATCCTCGAAGAAGCAATCCAAATCGCCCCACTCTAAGCTGAGGACCATAGAAATCTCGTCACAGGTCGATAGCCGCCCAACGGCCCCCGGCAAACGCTCCGATGCCATTTACGCTGTTCTGCACGATCACCTGACGCGCGGCATTTTTAGCCAAGGTCTGGTGCTAACAGAATCCGCGATTGCCCGAGCCTTCGGTGTCAGCCGCTCGCCTGCTGCAGCGGCTCTGGAAAAGCTGGCCCAAGACGGCTTGATCTGCAGCTTTGATGGTCGCGGATTTCTGGTCGGCTCAACGACCAATATCCCTTTACGGCTCGATCTCTTCGAAGCGGGATTATCGCTTGAGGCCGACAAGCTCGACGAAATGCAGCAACGCGGCTGGCGTGACCGTCTCTATCCGCTTGTTGAGCGCGATGTGGCCGCCTCCATGGCCTATGGCCCCTTCCAAATCGTTGGCACCAGCTTAGCGGAAACTTTTGGCGTCAGCCGCACCGTGGCCCACGAAGTGCTGACACGCCTTGAGCGCGTCGGCCTCGTGCAGCAGGGCAACAATGGCCGCTGGTACGTGCCGCGGCTCACGGTCCGCGATGTTGAAGAACACTATGAAGTGCGCTCGGTGCTTGAGCCGCTCGCCTTGGTTCAGGGCGCTAGGTCACTGGAAAAAGAGGACATAAAGGTCCGCTTGGACAGAGCTCGGTCACTCGTCGCGCGTGGCACGGCATCAAGTGAGGCGGAAATCGTCCTGCTCGAAAACGACCTACACCGCGACATCGTCCTAGCGTGCTCAAACGCCCAATTCCGCCAGATCATTGAGCGCAGCCAACTGCCCCTGATCGCGACGCATCTCACCTTCGAGCGCTATCTCAACGACGAAGAAATACTGCCCTCGGCCGAACAGCACCTCAAAATCCTAGAGGCACTCTACAAAGGAGACGACGCGACCGCTGCGAAAGAAATGCTCCACCACCTCCAAGCAGCGCTCGTCAGCACCGTAAAAGTGCTCGAGGCATCCGTGACCACACCCACATCCCGCATTCCAAGCTACCTCATCCAGCCGCAACAGGGATGAGCAAGCTCGTCACAGAACAACGGCATATAGGTCCGAAGCGGAAACTGAATCAAAATCGGCAGCACTGACGCTCAGCATCCGGTCTCCGAAAGTCCATAACTCATGCCAAACACCCTTACCCGGCGGCACTATTGAGCTGGAATTGCGAAAGACAAGAACACTACAGACTGCGTCTGAGAGTGTCAAAATGCGACAATTTCATGAGAGAAAATGGCGCGAGAGACGGGGCTCGAACCCGCGACCTCCGGCGTGACAGGCCGGCGCTCTAACCAACTGAGCTACTCCCGCAGCGCTTGCGAACTCTCGTTCGGCGCAACGTGCGCTCTGTATAGGGGCGTGATTTGCCCCTGTAAAGCGGCCCCAAGAAAATTCTCAAAGCTTTTCAACATCTGTGGCACCGATGGGCCTATCATTGGCACTTGGCTGGCACTTTTGGGCGCCACGCGTGGCCCGGCAAAGGCATATCGCGCCCCAAAGGCGCAACAATAGGCTTGCTATATATTAGATATTGCGTATATACGAATGAAAATACTGCGCGAGAGAGCCGGAAAACCGCGCCACACGCTCTGTCACCAGACGTCGGCTTCCATTCGGCCCGCCAGCGCGCGAATATTTCTGCGGCCTCTGGGCCAGATTGAACCGCCAGGAGCCCAGCGTGCGCCTCCAATCCTACCTCCCCATTCTTGACTGGGGTAGAAAATATAATCGCCAGACCCTGACCAGCGATGTGCTCGCGGCGGTGATCGTCACGATCATGCTCATTCCGCAGTCGCTAGCCTATGCCCTACTGGCGGGCCTGCCGCCGGAGGTTGGTCTTTATGCCTCGATCCTGCCGCTGATCGCCTATGCGATTTTCGGCACCGCCTCGGCGCTGGCCGTTGGGCCTGTGGCCGTGATCTCGCTGATGACGGCGACAGCGGTCGGTCGCGTGGCGACCGAAGGCACGGCGGATTATGCCAGCGCCGCCATCATTCTAGCGCTGATGTCAGGCGCGATGCTGACGTTGATGGGCCTATTCCGCCTCGGCTTTCTGGCGAATTTCCTGTCCCATCCGGTGATTTCAGGTTTCATTACCGCGTCGGGCCTGATTATCGCGACCAGCCAATTTGGCGGGCTCTTGGGCATTTCAACCAGTGGACACGCCCTGCCCCGCCTGTTCAGCGCCATCGCGAGCAGCATTGGCGCGATCAATCTCTATACCTTTGGCATCGGCGCGCTTTCGCTCGGGCTCTTGCTCTGGATCCGCTTCGATCTCAAAAACTGGCTGAAGCGGCTCCATGTACCGAAAGGAGTGGCAAACGTCATCGTCCGCGCCGGTCCGGTGTTTGTGGTCTTTCTGACTATGGCGCTATCGGTGATTTTCGATCTCGGCGCTAAGGGCGTCGCCCTAGTCGGTGATGTGCCGCAGGGCCTACCCATGCTGTCACTTCCAAGCTTCTCGCTCGACACAGTGCAACAGCTGCTGGTTCCGGCGCTGATCATTTCCATCGTTGGATTTGTAGAAACCATCTCCGTCGCCCAAACGCTGGCTGCCAAGCGCCGCGAGCGCATCTCGCCCAATCAAGAATTAATTGGCCTCGGCATGGCCAATGTGGCGGCAGGTATTGGTGGCGGCTATCCGGTGACCGGCGGCTTTGCGCGATCCGTTGTCAATTTTGATGCGGGCGCGGCCACCCCGGCTGCGGGTGCATTCACGGCCATCGGCATTGCTCTCGCAACACTCCTGCTGACGCCCTTCCTCGCCGTTTTGCCCAAGGCAACACTGGCGGCGACCATTGTGATCGCGGTGCTGACACTGGTCGATTTCTCCGTATTCAAACGCGCCTGGGCCTATTCCAAGGCCGATTTTGCGGCTGTCGCCATTACGCTGATCGGAACGCTTCTGCTCGGCGTTGAAACCGGCATCGCGCTTGGCGTCGGCACCTCAATCCTAATTTTTCTCTACCGTTCGTCAAAGCCCCACGCCGCTGTGGTCGGCCAAGTGCCCGGCACCGAACATTTTCGCAATATCAAGCGCCACACGGTGGAAACGCATCCAGAAATCCTCTCTATCCGCGTCGACGAAAGCCTCTATTTCGCCAATGCGCGCTTTTTGGAGGATTTGATCACCGATCAAGTCGCGGGCAATGACCGGGTGAAGCATGTGGTGCTGATGTGTTCGGCGGTGAATTTCATCGACCTATCGGCCCTCGAAAGCCTCGAAGCGATCCAACATCGCCTCGACACTCAGGGTGTTCACTTGCACCTCTCTGAGGTGAAAGGTCCGGTTATGGACAAGCTCAAATCCACCGATTTTCTGCGTGATTTGTCCGGCGAGGTTTTTCTCAGTCAGCACCAAGCAGTGTCTGCGCTGCGGGGGTAATCGAGCCATTGCGCGTCCGCGAATTTGGTGACTATCCTCCTTGTAGGGCCGGAAAGTCCGGCCCGGAGGGAACGCAAATGGCATCACGCATTGCACTCGGCTTTGGCCTAGCCCTGCTGCTCACCAGCACCGCTTTCGCCGCGCCGGAAACTAAATTGTTTCATATGAGGTCGACGGCATGAAAGTCGTCGGCACGCTCGTCACCCCCGAGGGCGACCCTGCCCCTGTGGTTCTGCTGTTCCACGGCTTTGGCGGCTCCCGCGATGAGCTGGAAATCCCATCTGTGGGCAAGGGCATTTTCACCTATACCGCCGACAAGCTCGCCGCCGAGGGGATCGCGAGCCTGCGCATCGACTTCCGGAATTCGGGCGAAAGCGATGGCGAATTCCCTGACACGACCTATTCCGGCCAGATCGCCGATGGCCTTGCCGCGCTGGATTTCGTCAAGACGCTCGACACCGTAGACGCCGACAACATCGGCATCATCGGTTGGAGCCAAGGCGGCCTCGTCGCCTCTGCCGTTGCGGGCCGCAGCAATGTCCCAAAAGTCACAGCGCTCTGGGCCGCCGTTGCGGACCCGAAACAGGGACAATTCGGCGGGGCTCTCTACTACACTAGTCCCACAAAGGCCCCCTCACTCGGCCTTTAGCCGACCAAGCCATTCGAGCATAGCTCTCATGGCCTTCTCACCTAAAATCATCCCACAGGGATGATTTTACCTCCGGCCAGCTCGAAGCCCCCTGAGGGAGAGGTGAAGTGGTATGCGAGGTTGTGATGGCAGAGTATGATCCAACGCGGAGCGTGCCCGGGCCGCGAAAGACCACCGACCTTCCCTACCCCTGCCAGATCGACTATATTTAACGCCGTTATCACCTTCCGATGGAGCGCGTGATGCCAGCAGTGACGATACAAAACCTTTCGGAAAACACGCATAAAGCACTGCGTTTGCGTGCGGCGCAGAATGGCCGGAGCACCGAAGCAGAGATCCGCTCCATCCTTGACGCTGCCGTCGACGCGCCCAAAACCGTGCCATTGGGTTCTGCACTCTATAAGCTGGGCCGTGATGCCGAGCTTGAGGACGGCGACGTCGACGCGTTAGAGCAAAAGGCCAAAACTGCCGCTGAGCCAATAAGCTTGCGATGATCGTACTGGATACGAATGTCGTTTCCGAAGCACTGCGTCCAACGCCATCATCACAAGTCGTCAACTGGCTCGACAGGCAAGACCCACAATCAACCTTCATCACCAGCGTCACCTTAGCTGAACTCTTGTTCGGCGTTGCGGTGATGCCTGATGGTCGGCGCAAGGC
Source organism: Devosia sp. MC1541 (assembly GCF_012847305.1). Taxonomy (NCBI): domain Bacteria; kingdom Pseudomonadati; phylum Pseudomonadota; class Alphaproteobacteria; order Hyphomicrobiales; family Devosiaceae; genus Devosia; species Devosia sp. MC1541. The sequence continues at coordinate 138,246 of NZ_JABBDZ010000001.1, read as the reverse complement.
GGCGCTGACTGAGGCAGTCAACGGGATATCCGAATTGTTCGCTGGGTGGACGTTGGCTTTCGATACGATTGCAGCCCAGCACTATGCCACTTTAGCCGTTTCTGCCCGACAGGCAGGCTTGGGTTTTCCAACGCCTGACGGCTATATCGCAGCTATCGCAAGCGCCCAAAACTGCTCTGTCGCCACTCGCGATAAGGCCGCGTTTCTAGCGGCAGGGCTCACTGTCATAGACCCTTGGCACGAAAACTGAGCTAGGGTTTGCACTAGACAAAAAGGCCCGGGTTTCCCCGGGCCTTCTGTTTGTTCAACCAACTAAAATCCAGCGGATATTAGCTGTCCTTGCTCGCCGTTGCCTTTGGCTTCTTTGGCTTGGGCAGGGCTTTGGGCTTGGCGGGGCGTGGGGGCACGGCCACCAGTTCCAGCTTCGCTTCGCGGCCTTCACCCACCACAGCCACGGTGACAGAACCACCGTTCACCAGCTCGCCGAACAGCAGTTGATCGGCCAGTGGCTTCTTGACGTGCTCTTGGATCACGCGTCCGAGGGGGCGCGCGCCCATGCGTTCGTCATAGCCGTGTTCCGCCAGCCAATCGGCGGCCTCTGGGGTCAGGTCGATGGTCACGCCGCGTTCGGCCAGCTGGCCTTCGAGCTGGAGCACGAACTTTTCGACCACACGACGCACAGTTTCGCGCGGCAGTGGCGCGAACGAGATGATCGCGTCCAGACGGTTGCGGAATTCTGGCGAGAACTGGCGGTTGACCGCTTCCTCGTCGTCACCCACTTCGCGCTTGCGGCCAAAGCCGATGGGCGCACGAGCGAGTTCCGCCGCACCCACGTTGGAGGTCATGATCAGGATCACGTTGCGGAAGTCGACCGACTTCCCGTTGTGGTCCGTGAGCTTGCCGTGGTCCATCACCTGCAACAGAATGTTGTAGAGGTCCTGATGGGCCTTTTCGATTTCGTCGAGCAGCACGACGCAATGCGGATGCTGATCAACGCCATCGGTGAGCAAGCCGCCCTGATCAAAGCCGACATAGCCCGGAGGGGCACCAATCAGGCGCGAGACCGTGTGGCGCTCCATATATTCCGACATGTCGAAACGCAGGAGTTCAACGCCAAGCGTATCGGCGAGCTGCTTTGCCACTTCGGTCTTGCCCACGCCGGTCGGGCCGGTGAAGAGATAAGAGCCGATTGGCTTTTCAGGTTCGCGCAGGCCCGCACGCGCCAGCTTAATGGCGGATGAGAGCGCGGTGATGGCATTGTCTTGGCCAAAGACCACGGTCTTGAGGCTCTTTTCGAGACCGGAAAGCAGTTCCGCGTCAGACTTGGAAACGGTCTTAGGCGGAATGCGGGCGATGGTCGCGATGGTTGCTTCGATGTCTTCGACGTCGATGATTTCCTTGCGCTCGCCTTCCGGCAGCAGCTTTTGGCTGGCGCCGGTTTCGTCGATCACGTCGATGGCCTTATCGGGCAGCTTGCGATCATTGATATAGCGTGCGCTCAGCTCGACGGCGGCCTTGAGGGCATCGTCGGTGTACTTGAGCTTGTGGAACTCTTCAAAGTAAGGGCGCAGGCCCTTCACGATCTCAATCGCATCAGGAACGGTTGGCTCGTTGACGTCGATCTTTTGGAAACGACGGACAAGTGCGCGGTCCTTTTCGAAGAACTGGCGATATTCCTTATAGGTGGTCGAGCCGATGCAGCGGATCGCCCCGGAAGCCAGAGCTGGCTTGAGGAGATTGGACGCATCGAGCGCGCCGCCCGAAGTGGCGCCAGCGCCGATCATGGTGTGAATTTCGTCGATAAACAGCACGGCTTCCGGCTGCTTTTCGAGTTCCTTCATCACCTGCTTGAGGCGTTCTTCAAAGTCACCGCGATAGCGCGTGCCAGCGAGCAGCGCGCCCATGTCGAGCGAATAAACGATGGCGTCCTTGAGAACGTCAGGCACATCGCCTTCGACGATTTTGCGCGCGAGACCTTCGGCGATGGCGGTTTTACCAACCCCGGCATCGCCCACATAGAGCGGGTTGTTCTTGGAGCGGCGGCAGAGAACCTGAATGGTGCGGCGCAGCTCAGCGTCACGGCCGATCAGCGGGTCAATCTTGCCCTTCTTGGCCTTGTCATTGAGGTTAACGCAGAACTCGAGGAGCGCCGAAGTCTTCTTGCCTTCCTGCGCGTTGTTGATGCCACCTTCCCCATCTTCAGCGCCGTTTACGCGACGATCTTCATTTGGGCCGGATTTGGTGATGCCGTGCGAGATGAAATTGACGGCGTCGAGGCGGCTCATGTCCTGCTGCTCAAGGAAATAGGCAGCATGGCTTTCACGCTCGGCGAAGATCGCCACGAGCACGTTGGCACCGGTCACCTCTTCGCGGCCGGAGGATTGAACATGGATCACCGCGCGCTGAATAACGCGCTGAAAAGCAGCGGTTGGGCGCGCTTCCTGGCCGTTATGGACGACAAGGCTATCGAGTTCTTCATTGATAAAATCTTCGAGGTCGCTTTTGAGCGCATCAATATCGACGTCGCAGCCGGTTAAAACGGCGATGGTTTCCCGATCGTCGGTCAACGCCAGCAGCAGATGCTCAAGCGTTGCGAACTCATGGTTGCGCTCACGGGCAAGGTTCATCGCCTGGTGCAGGGCCTTTTCGAGTCCGCGCGAGAATGAGGGCATATGATGTTCCTACTGTTTTTCCATCACGCATTGCAGCGGATGCTGGTTTTTGCGTGCCGTATCCATGACGCGAGTGACCTTGGTTTCAGCCACTTCGTATGGATATACGCCGCACTCACCGACCCCCTTTTGGTGAACATGCAGCATGATGGTCATGGCGTCTTCTCGTGACTTGTTGAAGACGTCCTGAAGCACCGAAACGACGAATTCCATCGGCGTGTAGTCGTCGTTGAGAAGCAGCACCCGATAGAGGTTCGGACGCTTGGTTTTGGGACGCGTTTTGGTCACCGTCCCGGTTTCGAAATCTGCGTCGTTTCCGCCCGATCGGTCATCCCCATCATCCTTCGGCCCGAGCCAAGGCCCATCGGGCCCAGCAGAGCGTTGGGAATAAAAGGAAACAGGGATCTGCGTAGAGAGTGTTTTCATAAAGTAGACTGTCGCCAGACAAAACGAAGCAGCGGGTTGGACCCATTATGTAGGTAAGAATGGACCCATGTTAAGGGCTCGGCCACCCCGAACAGGCGAGAGTGCAGAACCCAGCTCAAACTTGCCCATAGAATAGCTCAATTCGCCGCACATTGAAGCGACAAAACAGCAAAGCGGCACGTCACCCATCACATTGCCGAAAAACTCTCGTGACATTGATTCAACAGTGCCGGTGAAAAAGCTTTGCATTTTACGAAATCGTAACCGCCCCACCGTAGCTTACAAAAGGCTGCTCAGTCAGGTTTGGGGGACAAACCCCGATTGGACGGCCGCGTTAGTTGTGTTGCGTACGGGCATTTTTCGCCCGAGTGAGTAAACGGAGTACCGGGTGGCTTCCCTGGCAAAATCCCCTTGGCGCGGCATTATTGCCCGCGCAGCCGCTGCCTTTGTCGTTGCGCTAACTGTCAGCATTTCTGCTGCAGCGCCGACCTATGCAATTGAAAACCTACGCAAATATGCCGGTATCGTGGTCGACGCGAAATCGGGCAAAATCCTATATGAAGATCAGGCTGACTCTCGTCGCTATCCGGCATCAGTCGCGAAGGTGATGACGCTCTACGTCCTGTTCCAAGAATTGCAGGCGGGCAATCTCTCGCTCAATTCCAAGATGACCGTGTCCCGTCATGCTGCTGCGGCCGTTCCGACTAAGCTCGGCCTGCGCGCTGGCGCCACTATTTCGGTGGAAGACGCCATCAAGTCTCTCGTCACCCTTTCGGCCAATGACATGTCGCGCGTTATCGCGGAACATATCTCGGGAACTGAAGCCAAGTTCGCTGAGCGTATGACCGCCACTGCGCGTGCTCTGGGCATGGGCAGCACCACCTATCGCAACGCTTCGGGCCTTCCCGATGGCGGTCAGGTCACCACTGTACGCGATCAGGCTATTCTGGCGATTGCTGTCTACCAGCACTTCCCGAACTATTACGAATTCTTCCAGACCCGCTCGTTCTCCTACGGCAAGCGCACCTACGGCAACCACAACCGCGTTCTCGGTTACATGGGCGCTGTGGACGGCATCAAGACCGGCTTCATCAATGCGGCTGGCTCGAACCTGATGACCGCAGCCCGCAAGGATGATCGCCACGTTGTCGTTATTGCTTTCGGCTTCAACTCTGCCGCATCGCGCGACGAGAAGGTCCGCCAGCTGGTCAACACCTATTTCAACAAGGGCCGTTCCGGCGGCTACTTGCAGACCGCTATGGTTCCAGTGCCTGGCCGTCAGGGCAGCACCCAGTTCGCACTGGCGCAGCCTAATCAGCAGCATAAGGCAACCTTCGCCATGCCAACGCCAATGCCTGAGTTCCGCCTCGCTGCACTTGTTGCCGCCAATGGTGCACAGCCACAGGCAGCAGTTGCGGTCGCATCGGCACCAGCTCCCGCGGTCTCAGTTGCGATGCCAGCGCCTGCCCCTGCAGACCTCGGCCTCGTGCCAGCCGCACAGGCAGCCAATGCTTTGGCAGCGCCAAGCGTGCCGGACTACAATTCGGACGTGATCGGCGCTTGGCTGAGCGACACCTATAAGCTGGGTGCGCCGCCATCGGCCCTTGGCCAGACTACGCCATCGGCACCGCTCGGCATCGGCCCAACCAGCTCGAACACCCAGACGCCAAACGTCGACCCAATCAATACAGCTTCGGCACAGACGGGCTCTGCCCAAGTCGCTGGCTGGATCGTGCAGATCGGCGCAGGTCCATCGGAAGACGGTGCACGCACCATGCTCTCTGATGCCGCCCGCAAGGTTGGCTCTCTGGGCGACTTCCGCTCCTTCGTCGAACCGTTTGATCGGAACGGCAAGACCTTCTACCGCGCCCGCTTCGTCGGCTTTGGTGACCGCAGTGCCGCCAACGCCATGTGCGAGCGCCTAAAGGGCCAGGATATGCAGTGCCTGGCCATGCAAGGCTAATGAACGAACGACGTGGCGGCTTCCCGCCAAACCATACCACCGGGATGATCAGCTCATTTGAGCCCCATCCTATAGGAAACAAAATTGGTGCTTGTGTACGGAGTAGCCCAATGAGTGACCGTAAAGCTCTCGTCGAACTGGCCAGTTTCATTGGTCGCTCGCCGCTCGCCTCCCCTGATATGAAAGTGCGCAATAAGGCACTTTCGGGCATGACGGAACGCATGCTGCCCAAGAAGCGCTCTGTGAGCGACCTGCTTGGTGTGGTGATGACGCTCTCGGCTCGAACCCGCCGCATGGCGCAGGAGCCGGCCTTCGTCGAACTCGACGTGTTTGCCCCAGGCGGGAAGCGGGCCATCCGCCTCACGCTGGGCAACAAATCCTAAGCAGAAATTTTTGATGTGGCGCTCTAAACGAGCGCTACAATCTTTTTGCGCTTCCAGACGAACTGATACCAGGCCGCCTGCAAGATCAGCATGGCCGTAAAGCTCGCAGCGTAAGCAATCCAAATCCCACGCAGACCCAGTTCGGTGCCGCTGAGCCAGATCGCTCCGGGGATCTCGATCCCGATGATACAGAACAGCGAAATCACCATGGGCATATAGACCGTGCCGCTGGCGCGCATCACGCCCGAGAACACAACGCTGCCACCAAAGCAGATAATACTCCACAGGACGACCCGGAGCAGGTCTTCCGTCAGCTGAACGACTTCAGGGTCGGTCAGGAACAGCGCCACAACAGCTTCACTGAAGAGATAGGCCAGCACAACCAGCGTACCGGTAACGATCAAATTCATGATCAGCGCAGTACGGGTGATAGGGCCAAGCTGATCCTGTTTGCGGGCACCAATGGCCTGTGCCGCAAAGATCGAGGCCGCGATACCAATCGACATGGCCGGGAACTGCACATAGCTCATCACCTGCCCCAGTGCGCCATAAGCGGCCGTTGCGTCAGAGCCGAAACGGTTGACCAGCCCTACGACCACAATCCCGGCAATGGAAGAGATGATCATCTGCAGACCTGCCGGAATGCCCAGCTTCAAGGTCAGGCGCAAGAGCTTCCAATCAGGACGCAGGATGGAGGCCAGCAAGTCACGGTCTGGCGCGAGCGGCATATTGCGCGCGCGCATATAGACGAAGAGGAAAATCAGGACGGTCACAAAGCCCGCAATGGTTGCCCACGCTGCAGCGGTGACACCCAATTGGGGTAAACCGCCCCAACCGAGGATCAGCGCTGGGGTCACCAGCAAGCTCACCACCATCGACATGATCAGCGAGAGCAGCGGCGTAATGGTGTCACCCACACCCCGCAGGATCGAGGTTGCCACAAGAAAGAGGAAGAATGCCGGCATGCCAAACAGCGAAATGCGCGCGTAGCTAATCGCCATATCCCGGATATTCTCGGGCGCACCCAGAGCCATCATGATCTGCTCAGCGAAGGTTCCGCCCAACACACCAACAATAAGACCGAAGACAATCGTCGCCGCAAAGGCAGAGCCCGCGATCACCTTGACCTTGGCAATATCCCTCGCGCCCCAAGCCTGACCGATAAGCGTGGTCGCGCCAGCGGAGAGACCGATCATGAAGCTCATCAGCAAGAAGATCAGCGGGAAGTAGGTCGCAATAGCCGCCAGCGCCTCCACCCCAATCATTTGCCCAACGTAGATCGAGTTCACGGTTCCTGACAGCGCCTGCAGGATATTCGACGCCATAAGCGGGACGAGAAAAATGGCGAACCTCTGCCAGAGAGGGCGCGCAGAAAAGGGATTCATGAAACGCTCCGAAGGGCCAAAGTGCGACTGGCCCGGCTCAGCAAACCGTAGAAACAGTCATTGAGTCGAAACAATCGCGCCCAATGACTACGTCGCGTCTCTACGCCCGGATTAACAAAGCGTCAATTCAGCCAAGGCCATCCACACCTAAGGCGTGCATCACTTTGCGAGCGGGGCATCTTTCCGTTCTCAACTACCATGCTAGACACATGAACGATGTCACACCTTGCCCAAGCCCCCGATTCCCTCAGCAATCAGTTCCTAGCCGGCGCCCGCGCCTGCGTGCCCGTCGCCATTTCTGTTGCGGCCTATGGCCTGGTGTGGGGCGTGCTCGCCCGCTCAACCGGTCTCAGCGCCCTCGAAGTGGTTTTGATGAGCACCATGGTCTTTGCCGGTGCCTCACAGTTTGTCGCTTTGGAATTGTGGAGCACACCGGCCTCAACCCTGCCCATAGGGGCAATGATGTTGGCAGCGCTGATCGTCAACCTGCGCTATCTGCTGCTCACTGCCACCCTGCGCCCGCTCTACCCGCCCGGCCCTCTCGGCTTTAAAGCCCTGCAGATGTATCTCGTCACCGACGAGAACTGGGCGATGACAGTCTCGGCCATGGCCCATGGCAAGGGCTCGGTTGCCTTCCTTTTGGGCGGCGGCACTTTGGCTTGGCTCTCGTGGATGCTGACCAATCTCATTGGCTATGGCCTCGGCTCAGCCATTGATGACCCAGCGCAATGGGGCCTCGACTTCGCCTTCACAGCGACCTTCCTCGCCCTGCTCCTTGGCATGTGGAAGGGCAAGGCCGACCTCATTCCATGGATCGTCGGGGCACTCGTCGCCATCATCGCGTCAAAACTGATCGATGGCAGCTGGCACATTCTCATTGGCGGCATCGCCGGTTCGCTCGCGGGCGCATTTTTTGAGGTGCGCAAGCATGCACATCTCCCCTGAAGCTTTCCTCGCCATCCTCGGCATGGCCTTTGTCACCATTGCGGTGAAAGTCTCGGGCCTGCTCCTAGCGGACCGGCTCCCCCGCGACGGTTTTGCCGCCGCCTGGCTGAAACATATTCCCGGTGCCGTTCTCGCCGCACTGGTCGCGCCTGCCCTCGTCACCGGCAGCCCAGCGGAACTGGTGGCGGCTGCGGCCACAGCGCTGGTTTTTATCGGTACGAAAAACCTGTTTGCCGCCATGGTTGCAGGGGTGGGCACGGTGTATTTGGTGCGGATGTGGATTGGGGCGTAACGCTTTTCGCGCCATAGCACGCTTGCATACGAGGAGCGGCTAGCTGCGGGTCAAAGCCGCCCGCACTTAGGGCCGCGGCATTGGCCCCCAAAAAGCAAAGAAGCCGACCCGTTTCCGGATCGGCTTTCTTTTGATTTCAGTTCTAGCGATAACTGATTGGTGCCCCCCGCCGGACTCGAACCGGCACACCTCTCGATACTTGATTTTGAGTCAAGCGCGTCTACCATTCCGCCAGAGGGGCACGCTTAGGGTGTTACCGTAAGCCATTTTGCTACGCAACAGATTCTGTGCGTTTTTCCTGCGGTTCAACACCTACGCACAGATTTTGCACCCACGCCTTACCAGCCGAACAAGGTGCGGCGCGGTTGCGGCTCAGGCTCGGGCTGTGGGGGGACGATGCCCCCGTTATATTGCTGCTGCAGCATCTGATCGCGCACCAGCGCGTCGTTAGCGGCGTGTCCAACACCGATCACCGACGTCATCAGGTTCGGGCCCGTCCCGGGCTTAAAGGCTTCGGCAATGCCACTTTCGCCTTCATAGGCGGCCGTCCCGGTATCGGGATTGATGCGTACGCGATCCATGCCGGTCGGCACGTTAAACGGCGTTGCAGGCTTGCCTTCCAAAGCATTGGCCATAAAGCCAGCGAAGACAGGAACGGCCATGCCCGCGCCCGAACCAGCCGAACCCATGGAGCGCGGCGTGTCATAGCCAATGTAGACGCCCACGGCCAATTCCGGCGTGAAGCCGACGAACCAGGCGTCCTTGTAATCATTGGTGGTACCGGTTTTGCCAGCCACTGGACGATTGAGCCGCGCGGCGGCCGTACCAGTGCCGCGCAGGACCACGCCTTCCATCATGGACGTGATCTGATAGGCGGTCATCGGATCAAGCACCTGCTGACGCGTATCGATGATGCGAGGTTCGCCCTGCCCGTTCCACGCTTCGGCATTGCAGCCTTCGCAAATGCGCTGATCGTGTCGGTAGACGGTTTTGCCGTAGCGATCCTGAATACGGTCGATGAGTGTCGGCTGAATTTTGCGACCACCATTGGCCATGGTGGCATAGGCCGAGGTCATGCGCATCGCCGTGGTTTCGCCTGCGCCCAAGGCCATTGAGAGCACTGGCTGCATGGTGTCATAAACACCGAACAGCTTGGCATAATCCGCGACCAGCGGCATGCCAATTTCACGCGCAAGACGTACTGTCATCACGTTTCGCGAGCGCTCGATACCGCGACGCAGGGTCTGCGGGCCATAGAACTGCTGAGACGCGTTTTCAGGCCGCCATACGGACCCGTCTGCCATGCGCATTTCAATCGGCGCATCGAGGACGATGGAGGCTGGCGTATAGCCATTATCGAGCGCCGCTGCATAAACAATCGGCTTGAAGGAGGAGCCCGGCTGACGCAGGGCTTGGGTCGCGCGGTTGAACTCGCTTTCGGAGAAGGAGAAGCCGCCCACCATGGCCTGAACACGGCCAGTGCGCGGGTCCATCGCCACCAAGGCGCCTTCAATTTCAGGCACTTGCTGGAGGGTATAGGAGCCAGACTTACCGGCGACCGGGGACACATAGATCACGTCACCGACAGCCAAAATGCTGTCGAGGCGCTTGGAGACCCAGCGCACGTCGCCGCCCGATAGTGTCCCTGTCAAACGGTCAACACCGGGCTTGCCGTCCGCGTCGCTTTCGGGACGTAGGCCAATTGTCAGCTCATTGCCATTGGCTTCCAGCACAACTGCGAGCTGCCATTCCGGCACGTCACTGAGTGGCTTGATGGCCGAGACCGCCAAGCCCCAGTCCTCGCTGAGATCAACCGAGGCCACAGGCTCGCGGAACCCGCGCTGCTGGTCAAATTGGATGAGGCCATCCATCAAGGCGCGGCGCGCATATTCTTGCAGACGGGGCTCGAGCGTGGTGCGCACCGAGAGGCCACCACCATAGAGCTGGTCTTCGCCGTAAAGCTTGGCCAGTTCACGGCGCACATCCTCGGTAAAATACTCAGCCGAATAGAGCTGGCTGCCGGAGGCGCGCGGAATAACGTTGAGCGCTTCTTCCTTGGCCTGAGCGGCCTCGGCGGGCGCGACATAGCCGTTTTCGACCATGCGATCGATCACCCAATTGCGGCGCTCAAAAGCGGCCTGCGGGCGACGGAAGGGGTGATAATTATTCGGGCCTTTGGGCAGTGCAGCAATATATGCGGCTTCCGGCAGGGTCAGCTGATAGAGCGCCTTATCGAAATAATTGAGCGCTGCAGCGGCCACGCCATAGGAGTTCAAACCAAGGAAAATCTCGTTCAAGTAAAGCTCGAGGATTTTGTCCTTAGTGAATGTGCTTTCGATACGAATGGCCAGCAAGGCTTCCTGCAGCTTGCGGTCCCAAGTCTGTTCCGAAGTCAGAAGGAAATTCTTCGCCACCTGTTGGGTGATCGAGGAGCCACCACCCTGAATGGAGCTATTGCCATCCATGCGAGCCAGAACGTTGTCGCGCAGCGCGCGGATAATGCCGTCGAGCGCGATGCCGTTGTGGCTGTAAAAATCTTTGTCTTCAGCGGAGAGGAAGGCTTCAATCAGCAGCGGCGGAACAGTTTCAATCGGCTGGAACAACCGGCGCTCGCGCGCATATTCAGCCAAGAGCGTACCGTCGGCAGCATGAACGCGCGTCGTCACCGGCGGCTGATAGTCCTTGAGGACAGTGTAGTCGGGCAGCTCGGCCGTCACAGTGGACAGATACACGGCCGCTGCGCCCACGCCACCGAGAGCGAGGAACATTCCAAAACCGAACAGCCAGCCGAGTAGACGAAACATCCCGTCAGACACTCCAAACGCGGATTACCCGCAAAACATTATCCCACACGCCCTGAGTCGGAAGACGTCACTGGGCCTATTCATCCAAACTATCGAAATAGGTCGAAATTCCGCGCGCTATGGCTTCTGCGGTGCGATCGCGCCAGCTCGATTGCGTTAGGTTGGTTACGTCTGCGGGGTTGGACATATAACCCAATTCCACCAATACCGAAGGCACATCCGGGGCTTGCAACACAAAGAAGTCCGCCTGTCGCACAGGAAAACGTCGCAGTTGCACGCTTGGCTCCAGCGAATGCACGATGGCCTGTGCCGCCGCAAAGGACTGCGCCCGCATTTCGCGGCGCATCAGGTCGACCAGAATGTCCACCACCTCCGGCGCCATCACCTGCGGCATGACAAAGCCCGCGATCACGTCCGAAGTGTTTTCATTGTCGGCGAGAACTTTGTCGAGAATGTCAGTCGCCCGCTCGTCGCGCGTGTAGATGCTCGCGCCGCGAATTTCGGGCTGCTGGAAACTATCGGCGTGGATCGAAACGAAGAGATCAGCCTTGTTGGCGCGCGCTAGGGCAACGCGCTCTTCGAGGCGCAAATAGCTGTCGTCCTGACGCGTAAGCGCCACGTCAAAGCGTCCCGATTGCACCAGCAATTCTTGCAGCTTGAGCGAAAACGCCAGGACAATGTCCTTTTCGCGGAAGCCGCCCGGGGCTTCGGCGCCGCTATCAATACCACCATGACCGGGGTCAATGACCACGAGAGGCCGCGTAGCGATGGGCAGCTCGGAGCCGCCTGCTGGGGTCGATTCGCTGGTGGCCGCGGAGATTTGCTTATCGCGCGCAACATTGGCGGCGAACTCTTCGGGTGTCGCAGGAATGATGTCTACGACGAGGCGAGCGGGTTGTCCGTCATAGGGTTCAAGGACATAGGCCTGCTGCACCTGTGCCGGAGCCGAGAGACTCAGCACTGTGCGCACACGGTCGCCTGCCGCCTGTTCAATGGCGAAACGGGTGACAAAACCCTCGCCCGCAGGCTCCCCTTCAGTCTCTTGAACCGTGAAGGTCCCTGCCCGTACGTCGACGGCCAAGCGATTTGGTTCATCGAGAGAAACGAATGCGAATTCGGTCTTTGCAGCCAGATCAATCACAAGGCGCGCCCGTTCGGGCGTGATCGTCACTCGTGCATCTATGACGTTTGGTAAGGCAGCACTTTGCGCCAAAGCAGGCCCGCACAGCCCACCCAAAACGACGATCAAACCTATGACACGCTTAAAAATAGCTCTGGTCAAAACTGGACCTTGCCTCGCACTGATTTGACACCCAAATGCACCGCGCTTGCGGCGATTCTTCGGCATAGAACGAGCCTTATGCGATGATTTGTGCGCTGCGCCAACCGATGCCCATGACAATGCCATGACAGAAGGGCGTTTCGACTTTCTTGTTGCTAATCGGTCCCAACTTTCTTACACGCTAAGGATGAAAGCGCGCGTGTTTCGTGACTAGTTCTGAGTGCCCTAGCACTCTCTGTGGTCCGAGACGGACGTTGCGGTTGCGCTTTCAGTTGAAGAATTTCGGCTTGTACCAATAGCCGGACGGCCTGCTGCACTGACGTAGCGGCCTAACAGGAAGAGGTCATATGGCCCTCAGGCGAGAACAGCGCGACGCGATCGAAGAAGTCGATTGCCGTCCCCTTTCGCCCAGTGAGCCAGCCTTTGCCATCAATACAACTGCGCCGAACGTGAGAGGTTCGCGCATTACCAAACTCAACCCATTCGCCCCGCAACGCGCTACATGCAGACAGCCTATCTCACGGCGTGTCTCTGTCGGCGCGCGGGTGCGCGGAGCTTATTATGGCGACCAAGAGAATGCTGGTGGATGCCATCCACCCCGAAGAAACTCGGATTGTAGTCACTGAAGGAAACCGTCTCGAAGAGTTCGATTTCGAATCGGCAACCCGCCGCCAGCTGCGCGGCAATATTTATCTAGCCAAGGTTACTCGGGTTGAACCCAGCCTGCAGGCAGCCTTTGTTGAATATGGTGGCAATCGCCACGGCTTCCTCGCGTTCAGCGAAATCCACCCCGATTACTACCAGATCCCGGTAGCCGATCGCGAAGCCCTGCTGCTCGATGAAGAGACCAGCGAAGACGAACACGTCGAAGAAGCCGCGCCAGCGGCTGAAGCTGTTTCCGAAACAGAAATTTCGGCTGAAGCCGACGCAGACTCCGAAGGCGATGCCAGCCACATTGAGCAGGCACCAGCCAATACTGAGCCAGTCGAGTCCATCGGCGGCGCAGACGCGCTTGAAGAAGTGCCAGAGCGTCGTCGCTCCAGCCATCAGCGCCGTCATCAGTATAAGATTCAAGAAGTTATCAAGCGCCGCCAGGTCATGCTGGTTCAGGTGGTCAAGGAAGAGCGCGGCAATAAGGGCGCAGCTCTCACCACCTACCTCTCGCTTGCTGGCCGTTATTCAGTGCTAATGCCAAACACCGCCCGTGGTGGTGGTATTTCGCGCAAGATTACCAACGCTGCTGACCGCAAGCGCCTCAAGGAGATCACCTCCGATCTCGAGGTGCCACAGGGCATGGGCGTCATACTTCGCACAGCCGGTGCTTCGCGTACCAAGGCTGAAGTGAAGCGCGACTTTGAATATTTGATGCGCCTTTGGGAAAGCGTCCGCACGCTGACCCTTGAGAGCGAAGCGCCATGCCTCGTTTACGAAGAAGGTTCGCTGATCAAGCGCACCATTCGTGACCTCTATAACAAGGAGATCGATGAAGTTCTCGTGGCCGGCGACGCTGCCTTCCGCGAAGCCAAGGACTTCATGGCAATGATCATGCCGAGCCACGCTAAGAACGTGATGCTCTACAAGGATGATCAGCCGCTGTTCTCCAAGTATGGCGTTGAAGCCCAGCTCGACCAGATGTTCTCTCCGGTCGTCACCCTGCCCTCCGGCGGCTACATCGTTATCAACCCAACCGAAGCGCTGGTCTCCATCGACGTGAACTCGGGTCGTTCGACCAAAGAGCACAACATCGAAGACACCGCTCTCCAGACCAATCTGGAAGCCTCCGATGAAGTCGCGCGCCAGCTGCGTCTGCGCGACCTTGCCGGTCTCATCGTTATCGACTTTATCGATATGATGGAAAACCGCTCGAACCGTGCTGTTGAGCGCCGTCTTAAGGACGCCCTCAAGGACGATCGCGCGCGCATCCAGGTTGGCCGCATTTCGCACTTTGGCCTGATGGAAATGAGCCGTCAGCGCATCCGCTTTGGTGTGGTTGAAAGCTCGACCCACAAGTGCCCAATTTGCGATGGCACAGGTCTGGTTCGCTCGACCGAAAGCCTGGCGCTGATGATCATGCGTCACATTGAAGAACACGTCATGCGCAAGCCTGGCCAGTCGATCAATGTCCGCGTTCCGGTCGAAGTCGCTCTCTACATTCTGAACTACAAGCGTGACACACTCACGCTGCTGGAAGCCCGCAACAATCTCTCCATCACCATTACGGCTGATGGCAAGATGACCGGCCACCAGTTCGCCATCGAAAAGGGCGAAACCCGCGTCGCGTCCTATGTTGATCAGCGCGCAGCAGCACACGTGCGTGTCGACAGCGCCGTCATCGAAGACGCAGTGGAAGAAGACGTCGCCGAAGCTGAAAGCGACGACGAAGAAGAAGAAACCCCGGCCAAGTCTGCCGACGCCGAAGAAGGCGAAGGCAGTAATCGCCGCCGTCGTCGTCGCCGCCGTCGCGGTGAACGTGGCGAACGCAATGGCGACAGCAATCCTGCGGCGCAACAAGTTGCGGCCAATGACGATGGTGAAGAAAGCGACGAGGCCAGCGCCTCCGAAGCGACCCCATCTGAAGCGGACGCAGCCGATGACGCGGATAGCGAAACCCGCCGCCGCCGTCGCCGTGGCCGCCGTGGTGGTCGCCGCAACCGTCGTGACGGTGAAGCGGAAGCCGCACAGACCATCGGCGAAGCTGTTGCTGCAGAAGTGAGCACGGTTGAAGCTGACATCGCACCAGAAGCTGATACCGCTTCTGAACCGACGCCAGTCCTCGAAGTCGCTGCCGCAGCACCAAATGCTGAAACAGCGACACCTGCTGCAAGCGAAGCTCAGGCAAAGCCAAAGCGCACGCGCCGCAAGAAGGTCACGGAAACCGAAGAGTCTGCGCCAGCAGAAACCACTCCGGTCGATGCAACCCCAGCTGAGACAGCCGCTCCGGCCGCCGCCGAAGCAGAACCTGCTGAAAAGCCAAAGCGCAAGTCTCGTGCGCGCAAGCCAAAGGCCGAAGCCGCTGATGCTGCGCCAGCAGCCGATGCGAGTGCAGCCGCGCCTGCCGTCGTCGAGGCCGCGCCAGTTGCCGCCGCGCCAGCTGCAGAAGCCCCAGCGGACTCTGACAAGCCTAAGCGCAAGCCACGCGTGAAGAAGGAACTGCCGCCAGAAGGTCTGGTTGTCACTTCGTCCGCGCCTTCTGAGGCAGCAGCGCCAGAAGTTGAGAACGCCGAAGCGCCCGGCGAAAAGAAGAAGGTCGGTTGGTGGCAGCGCCGCCTAGGCCTGAACTAAAAACACAACGGGCGGTCTTCGGACCGCCCTTTCTTTATGCCCTCTGCCCAATCGGCGCGGCGGATAAAAAGACTTCGCGCCGGACAACCGCTATCCCCTCTTTCACAGAGCGATGGATCGTAAGCCGGCTATGGTCGAAATTCCCCTGCCGCCTCCCGGAGTACTGGTGCCCACTGCGCTCCATACGGCGCCGGTCCGGGCCGAGATAGTTGGCCGTTTCGATATAGAGCTGATCATTGCCAATCTGCGAGGTTAGACGCGACTGCAGAATGTGTTGATTTTCCGGCAGGCTAATGACATCGTCAAAGCCCATTTCGATATGGGCGAGGACGTCTTCGCTCGGGCCGTCGGGAAGGAAGGTAATGATAGGGGCAAAGCGGACCTGGTCCAAGCTTGATACCCGCAATTGCGCCAAGAGGCGCTGTTTCGCAGCGACGCTAATGTTGTAGTGAACAAGGAAGAAGACCACCAAGGGCTCATCATCAGAGCCGCCATCGACAGTGTCGTGGGAAACAACTTGGCCGAAGCCCATCTTCCGCGCCAATTGCATAAGCTCAACGCGACCGTGGGCCTCATTGGCCACAATGATCGCCTTACAGTTTCCCAGCATCGTCGGCACCACTTGTAGCACTTTGGCTAGATCCTATGGGCTGTCGCAGATCCGAAAGAGAAAGACTGTTGCGCTAAAAAAGTTCCAATCTCGCCAAAGCGACGTGATGAGGCTCAGCCCGCCAGAATGTCGAAACATTCAGCGAGCTGTTTCACTTTAGGCTGTAAGGCTTTGATTATAATGGCGATAAACAACATCCTCAGGATGTTGCCTTACGCAGTTATCGTCACGCACCGCCCCCATGCGCTCGGCGAGTTTACTCGAGCCCGCATTGCGGTCATCGATATAGCTCACGAGGTCCGGCAGCTTGAGGACATCAAAGGCCCAAGAGCGGAACGCCAGCGCCGCCTCAAAGGCATAGCCCTGCCCCTCGTGCCCGTCGTAAAGCATCCAGCCGAGTTCTTTTTCTGGATAAAACGGACCGGCATTGATCCCAAGCTCGCCGATGCATTGGCCGGTGGATTTGAGCTCGATCATCAACGAGCCATGCCCATACATCTGCCACAGCGCTAGGCCGTGACAGAACATGCCCCAGGCAGCCTTCTTGTCGAATGGTCCACCCATGAACTCGGCTCGCTCAGACGCCATCAACTCGGCATAGGCCGCAAAATCCTCGGCCCGCGGCTCCCGCAGGATCAGTCGTTCTGTTTCGATTGTGGGTATAGCCACGCGCCCCTCCTCATTTCAAATAGGTCCGCATCCGCTCCAGTGCCTCCTCGACACTGGCGCGAGTGCCAGCAAAGCTGAACCGAACGAACCGATTGCCGTCGACACGGTCAAAATCGATCCCCGGCGTTGCCGCAACACCAATGGCGTCGAGCATTTTCTCGCAGAATTCCAGCGAGGTATTGGAGAATTTCTCAATGCCCGCATAAGCGTAAAACGCGCCGTCGCTGTCATGCGGCAACGAGAAGCCGATCTCGCGGAGCCCATTGAACAGGACATCGCGCGTTGCCGCGTAACCCGCCTTCTGCTCTTCGGAATAGTCGACTTCGCCAAGGGCGACGGTTGCCGCAATCTGGCTAAGGGTCGGCGCGGAAATGAAGAGGTTCTGCTGCAAAATTTCAGCGCGACGCACCAAGGCTTCGGGCATGACCATCCAGCCAATGCGCCAACCCGTCATGCAATAGTATTTCGAGAAGCTATTGATAATAATGGCGTTTTGCGTGAGTTCCAAGGCACTAACGCTTGGCCCGGTGTAGTCGATCCCGTGGTAGATCTCGTCTGAGATCAGGGTGACACCAAGCTTTTCGCAGGTGGCGATGATTTCGGCCAATTGCTCACGCGACACAGATGCGCCGGTCGGATTGGCCGGGCTGGCAAACAGCAGACCGTCAAATTTTTCGCGCGCATAGGCGGCCTCAATATCGGCGCCAGTCAACCGCCAGCCGTTCTCGGCTGTGAGCGGGATTTCGGCAATGCCAAAGCCCAAGCCAAACAAGGTATTGATATAGGCCGGATAGCCCGGACGGGTGATCGCAATGCGCGCGCCGGGCTTGAAGGCCGTGTGGAAGGCCAGAATAAAGCCTGCCGAAGAGCCCATGGTGGCCAGGATCAGCTCAGGATCAACGGATACGCCGTGATTGCGCTGGTAATAGGCGGCAAGGCCTTCGCGCAGCTCGAGCAGGCCCTTGGCATTGGTATAGCCCTGCGGGTTTTCGACGGCCTTGGCCACAGCCGCCCGCACGGCTGGCGCGGGGGCCGATCCCGGCTCGCCAACTTCCAAATGGCAGACTGTGCGTCCCTGCCCTTCAAGCAGCTTGGCCTGCTTGAGAATATCCATGGCGAAGAACGGCATTAGCCCGTCAGCAGCAGTCGAAGTCATGAGGCCTCCAGAAATTACACTGGTGCTAGCCCGCCCCGAACAGCGCTTCAACCGAAATGATCGACTTGACCTTCACTTCGCCATCATGGGTACGCATCACCATAGTCCTCTGCTAGAAGCAGTGAACTGAATCAGCGCCCTGAGGAACATCCATGGCTAGGACGACGATTACTCTCACCGCTCTCGCGGGTGTTTTGGCTGGAGCCTTGGGCTGGGCCGTCATTGATCGTCCCGCTGCAGCTCTTCCAGAGGCCGAGCTGCGCGCCGTGGTTGAGAGTGTTGTCACCGCAAAGCTGGCCGACGCCCTGCCCGCGCCACAAGTTCTCTCGCCGCCGCCGCTCGACGCCAGTTTCTTCAATCCGATGATTGAAGATTATCTGATGCAAAACCCCACGGTTCTGCGCCGCATGGTGGCGAATTTGGAAGCCACTGAGCGTACCGAGGCCATGGCCAAGGCCGAAGAAGGGCTCGCGGCCAATGCGGACCTTATCTACAACGCCCCCAATCAAGTGGTGCTCGGCAATCCTGATGGCGACGTCACGCTGGTCGAGTTCTTCGACTACAATTGCGGCTACTGCCGCAAGGCCATGCCTGACCTCGTAACGCTGATGGCCGAAGACCCCAATTTGCGCGTCATCCTCAAAGAGCTTCCAATCCTTTCGGACGATTCCGTCGATGCGGCCCGTATTGGCGTTCTGGTTGCCGAGTCGGATGCCGACTACTGGACCTTCCACGAGGCGCTCTACACAGCCCGCGGTAAAGTGACCAAAGATACCGCCATTGCCGCAGCACGTGGCCTTGGCCTGTCGCCTGTCGATCTCGAACTTCGCATGAAGGACGAGAGCGTCGCCACAGTCCTGCAGGATTCCTATAAGGTTGCCCAAGCATTGGGTATTTCGGGAACACCTGCTTATATCATCGGCAATGAAATCATCCCTGGCGCCATAGGCGTCGATGCATTGCGGGAACGAATTGCAAACATGCGCGAATGCGGTAAGGCACAGTGTGTTTAAAACCGGCCAACGCCGTTTTCCTTGGCGTTTTCGGTGCATTTCGTATAACCGCCCTTGCAGCGACTATGAATGGCAATGCACAAGACTAAGATCATGACGAAACGCGTTCTTGTCCTCAATGGCCCGAACCTCAACCTGCTCGGCACGCGCGAGCCGGGGACCTATGGCTCGGAAACTCTCAAAGACATTGAGAACCTTTGTCTCGCGACTGCAAAAGACGCGGGCATAGCTATCGATTTTCGTCAGTCTAACCACGAAGGTGAGCTGGTCACCTGGATTCAAGATGCCCGGAAAACGGCCGACGGCATTTTGATAAACCCAGCCGCTTATTCCCACACCTCAGTCGCCATCCACGATGCCTTACGCGCCGTGACCCTTCCGGTGGCTGAAGTTCACTTGAGCAATATCCATCAGCGCGAAAGTTTCCGACATCATTCCTATGTGTCGTCGGTGGCTTTCGGCGTTATTTGCGGCTTTGGCGCACTTGGATATAAACTGGCCCTCATGGCCTTGGCCGACAAACTCAAATAACGCTTCAACGCGAGAAGCGGGAGACCGACAAGAATGACCAAGTCATCGTCAGTGGATCAGGATCTGATCCGCGCCATCGCCGAACTCCTCAACAAGGAAAACCTTGCTGAGATCGAAATCGAACAGGACGAAATGCGCATCCGCGTAACCCGTTCCTATCCGAACGAAGCTCCTGTCTATGCTCAGGCGCCGATCCAGTACGCAGCGCCAGCTCCGGCCGCTGCTGCACCAGCCGCACCTGCTGGCTCCGTCCCAGCCGCTGCACCGAAGGCAGAAGATCTGGCATCGAACCCAGGTACCCTGACCTCGCCAATGGTTGGCACTGCTTACTTGGCTCCAGAGCCAGGCAAGCCAGCATTCGCTGCTATCGGCACCAAGGTTTCTGAAGGTCAGACCGTCCTCATCATCGAAGCGATGAAGACCATGAACCAGATCCCAGCACACCGCTCTGGCACCATCACCCGCATTCTGGTCGAGGATGCTCAGCCCGTTGAATATGGCGAGCCGCTCGTCGTCATCGAGTAAGGGGGCGACCATGTTCCAGAAAGTCCTGATCGCCAATCGCGGTGAAATCGCGCTGCGCATTCTGCGCGCGTGTAAGGAATTGGGTATTCAGACCGTGGCGGTTCACTCCACGGCTGACGCCAATGCCATGCACGTTCGCCTTGCGGACGAAAGCGTCTGTATCGGCCCGAACGCCGCCAAGGACAGCTATCTCAACATTCCAGCTATCATGGCTGCATGTGAGATCACTGGCGCCGACGCTGTGCACCCGGGCTATGGTTTCCTTTCCGAAAACGCGCGCTTCGCCAAGATCCTCTCCGAGCACAACGTCACCTTCATCGGTCCTTCGTCGCACCATATCGAAATCATGGGCGACAAGATCACCGCGAAGAAGACCGCTGTTGAACTCGGCATTCCAGTTGTTCCCGGTTCTGCCGGTGCCGTGGAAACCGAAGAACAGGCCCTCGAAGATGCACGTCGCATCGGCTATCCGGTCCTGATCAAGGCAACCGCTGGTGGTGGTGGTCGTGGCATGAAGGTGGCGCAGACTGAAGCTGACCTCCTGGTCGCTTGGTCCACTGCCCGCTCGGAAGCCAAGGCCGCGTTTGGCAATGACTCTGTGTACATGGAAAAGTACCTGGGCAAGCCACGCCACATCGAAGTCCAGATCCTGGGCGACGGTCAGGGCAATGCCGTGCACCTCGGCGTGCGCGATTGCTCGCTCCAGCGTCGTCACCAGAAGGTCTGGGAAGAAGCTGGTGGCCCGACCATCAAGCCGGAAGAACGTGACGAGATCGGTGAAATTTGTGCTGCCGCTATGCGCAAGCTCAAATACTCCGGTGCTGGCACGATCGAGTTCCTCTACGAAAACGGCGAGTTCTATTTCATTGAAATGAACACCCGCCTGCAGGTGGAACATCCGGTCACCGAACGCATCACCGGCATCGACCTCGTGTACGAACAGATCCGTGTTGCTTCGGGCGAAAAGCTCTCGATGACGCAGGATCAGGTCAAGTTCACTGGCCATGCGATCGAAGTGCGTATCAACGCCGAAGATCCGCAGACCTTTGCGCCGTCACCCGGCACGATCACCTTCTACCACCCCGCTGGTGGCGTTGGTGTGCGCGTCGATAGCGCCGTCTACCAGGGCTACAAGATCCCGCCCTATTATGACTCGCTGATCGGCAAGCTGATCGTTTACGGTCGCACCCGCGAAGAATGCCTGCAGCGTCTGCGCCGTGCGGTTGATGAGTTCGTCATCGATGGCGTCAAGACCACGCTCCCGCTCTTCCAGCGCCTGATCAAGGAAGCCGATATTCAAAACGGCAACTACGACATCCATTGGCTGGAAAAGTTCTTGGCTGAGAACAAGGTCTAATCATTTGAGGGGCGCGCAAGCGCCCCTTATCATATTCCCATGACCGACCCTCAAGACCCGTTCGACATCGAACTCACTCCAGAACTGATCATCCGCGCCTATTGCTCGGGCATATTTCCGATGGCGGAAGATGCTACCGACGAGAACGTCTTTTGGGTGTCTCCCGAAGAGCGCGGCATCATCCCGCTCGAGAAATTCCACGCCTCCAAATCCTTGCGCAGAACCATGCGGAAATCGGGCTGGACCATTCGCGTCGATAGTGATTGGGACGGCATTCTCAATGGCTGTTCCACTGTCGGCAAAGATCGACATTCGACTTGGATCAACTCGACCATTCGCTCCGTCTATGGCGAGCTATTTGAGCGCGGCATTGCCCATACGGTTGAGGTTTGGGACGGCGAGCAATTGGTTGGTGGACTTTATGGTCTCGCCATTGGCGGCGCCTTCTTCGGCGAGAGCATGTTCCATCGTCAAACTGACGCTTCAAAAGCGGCTATGGCCCATCTTGTGGAACGCCTCCGCGCGGGAAATTTCGTTCTCCTCGACACCCAATTCCTCACGCCACATCTAGCCTCGCTAGGCGGAATTGAGATACCACGCGAAGACTATGAGGAACGCTTGGCTAAATCTCTCGAACACATGGGAGATTGGTGGGCATGGGAAGAGATAGATGAGCAAACCGACCGACCTGCCTGAGAGCTTTGCGCCTCTCAAGGACCTCGAGTGGCAGAAGATTACCATCGGCAAGTCTGCCGCTTCGGTCTGGCAAATTGCGCTTCGCGACGGCAATTTTGTTTTCCTGAAATCGGAAGCCAACCACCCTCTCGCCGAACTCCCCGGCGAGATCGAGCGGCTGAACTGGCTCACCAAAATGGGCTTCAAATCCCCGCGCGTCATCGACGCCGAACAGAGCGCCGACCGCGTCTGGCTGCTGATGAGTGCCGTGCCCGGTTCAGACCTGACGCACTTGCGCGACAAACCCGAATTGTTCATCCGCGCCTATTCGCAGGGCCTCAAGCGCATGCATGCGCTCGACCCGCGCCAATGCCCCTTCGATCACTCCATCGCGGCTCGCATCGATCTCGGCACCCAACGCTCTGCGGCAAAGCTCGTTGACGAAAGCGATTTCGACCAGGACTGGATCGGTTCCACGGCGGAGGACGTGATCGCCTGGCTCAACGTCAATAGACCCACAGAGAGTGAGCTGATCGTCACCCACGGCGATCCTTCAGCCCCCAATATTCTGAGCGACGATGAGCGCTTTTCTGGCATGGTCGATTGCACCCGCCTGGGAACGGCCGATGTGTGGCAAGACCTTTCAATTGCCTGCCGCTCCATCGCGTACAATGTCGGCCAAGAGCACGTCCGGCCCTTTCTCGACCTTTACGGGGTCGAGTGGAACGCAGAAAAGTTTCGCTTTTACAACACACTAGACGAGCTTTACTGACTCAACGCATTAACCGAAAAGCGATCTCGGTGACGGGCATTCCGCTGGGATGCTCGCCGGGGTCGAGGTGATAAATCTCGAGCCGCGTGCTATCGCTCCACGAGCCCTGCCCGTCGCGCCGTCCATCAAGCTCCAAGCCTTCCCGTTCAACCCACTCGCCCAAGACCCGATTGGCATCATGCAACTTGTGATAGTCGACATTGGCGTGCAGGGAGGCGTAGCGCCCGGCGGGCAAGATTGCCGTGCTCACCTCCCCTGATGGCGTCATCATGGTGGTCGTCGGTACGCCAACGATCACTTCCATGCCGCCATCTGAATAGCAGCGCGGGTAATTGAAGAAGGATCGGCCGGCGACGGTCCCACCCATCTCTTCAATCCAAGCAATAAGCTGATCGACGAGCGGCGGCGCGACACGGCCAATCTCAGGCTGAGGCACCACCACGCGCATAAAGGCGAAGGTCTGTGCTTCGCGCGCGACAATTTTGGGTTCAGTCAGCATCTCACTCCCCGATCAAACGCTGATCGGGTCAGTATGCCTCCAAATGCGCGGCGAAATCCAGACTATCTATTGGCTGGTGGCGGAACGTCGGTCGAGGTTTTGCACTCAATCAGCCAGACGTCATAAACGGCGTGATCTACGGCATTTAGGGCCGGACTATCGGCAAACATCCAGCCGGTAAAAATCCGCTCGGCACTCCCGTCGAGACTGCGCTGATCGACTTCCAAAAAGGCCGAGGTGCGCTGCACCGTGTCTTTGCTCGACCGATTGTAGCAGGCACGCGGCGTCATCTCGAGGGCGCCGAACAACACCGTCTCATCAATATAGACGTCAAAACGGGTGATGCGCCCCGTAATTTTATCGAGCCCAGCAAAGGTCGCGATGGGGTTGGCAATCGGCTGCGCGAATGCGGGGGCCGAGAAAGCAAAAACGGTCGCTGCCAGCAGCGACCGAGAAATGAGACGACGGAGAAAGGGCAAGCCCAAAATCCTTATTCGGGCGACCACGCTTGGTAGTCGCCGGTAACCTGCGGACGTTCACCGGACTTCAGCAAGCTACCTTCAGGACGGTAGGCTGCGGCAGTGCCAGTGAGATTCTTCTCGTGCGGCTTTTCCCAAGCGCGAGGCTGGTAATTTGCTCCACTCGGCACAGTATCCGTGCGGTGATGCATCCAACCATGCCAACCGGGCGGAATCGCCGAGGCGTCAGCAAAGCCACCCGCATAGGTAACATAGCGACGGTTCGCTTTGCGATCCTGATAATAGCGATTGCCGAACTCATCGGAGCCCACATAATCGCCAAAGCGCTTGATCCAAAGGCGTGTCCCCCAGGTGTTGCCACCCCACCACGCAAAGATTTCACTCAGGAATTGCTTGATACCGGACTTGGCCACTTGTCGATTCCAGAAGAATTGGTCGTCAATACTCTGGGCGGTTTAGCATGGCCTGCCCCCTGATCCAATTCTTTCTTGCGACAATCGGACCCACCAAAGGGCTTTTTCTATCCCCGGCCTATTACCGCAAGGCCATTGACCAAATTCTTGCGCTTGACACCCCCGCGCCTGATTCAAGGCCGAAAGCCCAATCTGAATTCCGCAACTGGCGTCGCGCATTATGGGCAAAACCTCAGCCTTTACGGAGCATCCGCGCGCCCGCAATTAAGGAGTGCGAAGGCTTGTGAAGCGCGCTTCCTATAGCCATATAAAATACTAGATTTTGACGTTTGATCAAAATTCACCACTATGGATGGTGTGATCGCACTCGCAAAATAGCGTCTCGACTCTCACTCCATTCGGGCTTTTCATACCGTTCAATACTCCTGTGTGAGCCGTCCAACACCAGAGCCCAGAGACCGAAATGCGTATCACCCGCCGTTTTACGACCGCCACCTCTGATCGCTACGCGACCATCGACTTCCGCTCCGCCACTAGCGAAATTCGGAATCCCAATGGCTCGACCGTTTTCAAGCTCGAAGACATCGCCATCCCAGCGAGCTGGTCTCAGGTCGCCACCGACATCATCGCCCAAAAATATTTTCGCAAAGCGGGTGTCCCTGCAGCGCTCAAACGTGTCGAAGAGCACGCGGTCCCCTCATGGCTCTGGCGTTCGGTTCCGGACGAAGCCGCCCTCGCCCTTATGCCCGCCGACCTGCGCTATGGCTCCGAGCGCGACAGCCGTCAGGTCTTTGATCGCCTTGCAGGGACATGGACCTATTGGGGTTTTAAAGGCGGCTATTTCGACACCGAAGACGACGCCCGCGCTTTTTATGACGAGCTGTGCTACATGCTCGCCACCCAGCGCGTTGCGCCGAACTCTCCGCAATGGTTCAACACGGGCCTGCACTGGGCCTATGGTATCGACGGCCCCGGTCAGGGCCACTATTACGTCGACCCCTTCACCCATGAACTGACGGCCTCCACCTCGGCCTATGAGCACCCGCAGCCGCACGCTTGCTTCATCCAGTCAGTGGACGATGATCTCGTCAACGAGAACGGCATCATGGACCTTTGGGTCCGCGAAGCGCGCCTTTTCAAATACGGCTCCGGCACCGGCACCAATTTCTCCGCCCTGCGCGGCTCAGGCGAAAAACTCTCGGGGGGCGGCAAGTCCTCCGGGCTGATGAGCTTTCTCAAAATCGGCGACCGCGCCGCGGGGGCGATCAAATCGGGCGGCACAACACGACGCGCCGCCAAAATGGTGGTTGTCGATATCGACCACCCCGACATCGAAGAATTCATCAACTGGAAGGTCAAAGAAGAGCAAAAGGTCGCCGCTCTGGTGACCGGCTCCAAAACCGTTTCCAAGCATTTGAAGGCCGTCATGAAGGCTGCCATCAATTGCGAAGGCGGGGTGGGCGACGAGTGCTTTGACGTCAGCAAAAACCCAGCCCTCAAGCGTGAAGTCCGCGCCGCCAAAAAGGCGCTCGTCCCGGAAAACTACATTTTCCGCGTCATCCAATTCGCCCGCCAAGGTTTTACCGACATCGACTTCCCGGTCTACGACACCGATTGGGACAGCGAGGCCTATCTGACGGTTTCCGGTCAAAACTCGAACAATTCTATTCGTGTCACCGACGCGTTTTTGCACGCGGTCGAAGCCGACGCGGATTTTGCCCTCACCGGCCGCCGCGATGGCAGCACCTTCAAGACGCTAAAGGCGCGCGATCTCTGGGATCAGATCGGCCACGCCGCCTGGGCTTCGGCTGATCCGGGGCTGCAATTCCACACGACCATCAATGAGTGGCACACGTCCCCCGCCGCAGGCCCCATCACAGCTTCCAATCCGTGCTCGGAATACATGTTCCTCGACGACACGGCCTGCAATCTCTGCTCGGTTAATCTGCTGCCCTATCGTCAGGTCGACGGGAGTTTCGACACCGAGGCGTTCGAACACACCGTCCGCCTCTGGACCATTGTGCTCGAAATCTCGGTGATGATGGCGCAGTTCCCCTCGCGCGCCATTGCCACCCGCTCTTTCGAATACCGCACGCTCGGCATTGGCTACGCCAATATCGGGGGCTATCTCATGACCTCCGGCATTCCCTATGACAGCGCCATCGGCCGCGCCATCACCGGGGCCATCACCGCCGTCATGACCGGGGTCAGCTACGCTACCTCCGCCGAAATGGCCAAGGAGCTCGGCCCCTTCGCCGATTATCCCCGCAATGCCGCGCATATGCTGCGCGTCATCCGCAATCACCGCCGCGCCGCTCACGGTCAAACCTCCGGCTACGAAGGCCTTTCTATCGCGCCAGTCGCCCTCGACCACGCCAACCTCTCTGACGCCACGCTCGCCGCGCGTGCCAAGCAAGCCTGGGACGACGCGCTCGCCTTGGGCAGTGAGCACGGTTTCCGCAATGCGCAGGTCTCCGTGATCGCACCCACGGGCACCATTGGCCTCGTCATGGATTGCGACACCACCGGCATTGAGCCCGATTTTGCGCTGGTAAAATTCAAAAAACTCGCGGGTGGCGGCTATTTTAAAATCATCAACCGCGCCGTGCCCCCGGCCCTGAGGACGCTAGGCTATTCCGAAAGCCAAATCGCGGAGATGGAAGGCTATGCCGTAGGCCACGGCAATCTCAACCAAGCCCCGGCCATCAATCCGGCCAGCCTAAACGCTAAGGGTTTTACTGAGGACAAGATTGAGGCCCTCAACGGCGCGCTCAAGTCGGCATTCGACATCAAGTTCGTCTTCAACCGATGGACGCTTGGGGTCGATTTTCTCAAAACCCTTGGGGTTACCGACGCCCAGCTGGCCGATTCAAGTTTTGAGCTTCTGTCCTTCCTTGGCTTCTCCAAGGCCGAGATTGAATCCGCAAACACCCATGTCTGCGGAGCTATGACGCTCGAAGGCGCGCCGCACCTCAAGGCCGAACACCTGCCCGTCTTTGATTGCGCCACCCCCTGCGGAAAGATCGGCAAGCGCTATCTTTCGGTCGATAGCCACATATTCATGATGGCCGCCGCTCAGCCCTTCATTACCGGGGCGATTTCCAAGACTATCAACATGCCCAATGACGCGACGGTCGACGACACGAAAAACGCCTATATGCAGTCCTGGCGCTTGGGTCTCAAAGCCAACGCGCTCTATCGCGACGGCTCCAAGCTGAGCCAGCCGCTCAATGCCTCGCTTCTCGCCAATGACAATGATGACGAAGACGACGTGGTGGAAACCTTTGCCGCCATGCCCGCCGCTGCTCGCACCGAAGTCATTGTCGAGAAAATTGTCGAGCGCCTGCGCGAACGCGAGAAAATGCCTGACCGCCGCAAGGGCTACACCCAAAAGGCCGTGGTCGGCGGCCACAAAGTCTATGTCCGCACGGGCGAATATGACGATGGTCGCTTGGGCGAAATCTTTATCGACATGCACAAGGAAGGCGCCGCCTTCCGCGCCATGATGAACAATTTTGCCATCGCCATTTCTCTGGGCCTGCAATATGGCGTGCCGCTCGATGAATATGTGGAGGCCTTCACCTTCACCCGCTTCGAGCCCGCCGGCATGGTCCAAGGCAATGACCGCATCAAGAACGCCACATCCATTCTCGACTACGTCTTCCGCGAGCTGGCCGTGTCTTACCTCGACCGCGACGACCTCGCGCATGTTAACCCCGACACGCCCACGGCGCTGGGCAAAGGCGTCGCCGAAGACCACGACGCCCGCACGGCCCCAACACCCGTTCCTGCGGCACAATTTGTCTCGCGCGGCATGACCCGCGGCCGCACGGCGAACACGTCACTCATGCTCGTCCCGACAGCCGAACTTTCTCCACTGTCACCCTTGGGCACCAACACCAGCACGGTGACGGCGCTCCGCTCCGGCACAGCCCTCAAAATTGAGCCGAGCCCAACAGCGCTCAACGCCGCCGAACTCTCCCCCCTCCCAGCCCCGCCGCCCTCAAAGGACACCGGGCTCCTCCGCGCCGAAGCCCAAATGAAGGGCTACACCGGCGACCAATGCACTGAATGCCACAACTTTACGATGGTGCGGAATGGGACGTGCCTAAAGTGCGATACTTGCGGGACGACTACGGGGTGTAGTTGAGAAAGGAGTAGGCAGCCCATCCCGTTTCTTAGATGAATCGATCCACGTTCTCGAAAGAAATCACAGAAGGTGAACTCGTGTCGCCACGTCTCGCACCAGCGGAAATCTCTACAAATCTCTACAAATACTACCCGCCAAATCGCGCCGAGTTTCTGCAGAACAGACTGGTATGTTATTCGAAAATCAGTCAGCTGAACGATCCATTTGAGGGGGTCAGCATCGCAAAATCAGTCTTTCCAGAGAGTGGCCCATTCAGTCTTCGACAGCAGGTGGACGAAGTCGATTTGGAGACTGAAATCTACCAAGCAGCGATACGTCACGGGGAAAGTGCTGAAACAGCCGCCGAAATGGCAAAAACAGCTTCCTCGAACAGCCAATTTCTTACTGACTTACGAGAACATCTATTTCAGGCCGTCACAACTTATGCGGCTAACTTTCCTGTAAACAGCGCAATAATGGAGCAAACGCTCGACGCGGAATATGGCGTCTTCTGTCTTTCTGCTACGCCAACGTCCGCACCAATGTGGGCACACTACGCTCACAATTATCGCGGTTATGTCGTAGAGTTCGACAGCAGCCATCCGTTCTTTAAACGGAAGGGCCTCATGGGCCTGCGGCCAATTACCTACGGAACCCGGACCGTAAACAACTGGCTTGAATTAGAGAACACGGACTTCCTCGCAACAAAATCAGACGAATGGAAATATGAACAAGAATGGCGAGCCATGAGGCCGCTTACAGAGGTGGACATCGTGAACAACGGGTACCACCTGTTTGAAGTACCAAGAGACGCAATTTTGGCCATTATCACTTGCGAACAGACTGATCCAACCGTAGTGACCATAGCAGATTCAGCCTGCGCAGCGAACGGCTGGAGCGTAAAGCGCCTCATCGTAGATAAACTGCAAAAGAAGTTACTGGTTGACGTCTAATTTAAACGCTATTGGGCCGATTTACCTCCACCCCACCAGCCGTCACCCTCGGGCTTGACCCGAGGGCTCTACACTTGCCGGGCCTTCCCAAAGTACAGTCTCCTCGGATCGAGCCGAGGATGACGTGCGAGGATGGTCTGAAAAAAGGCATGACCAGGCCTAGTCCCCGATCTCATCCCAGAGATCGCGCCACTCAGGATTTGCTTGCGCAATCAGCGCTTCCTTCCACGCGCGATACCATCGCTTGAGCGATGTCTCCCGCTGGATCGCATCGGTGATCTCTCCATGCTCCCCCAAATACACCAAGCGCTTGATAGTGTTTTTCTTGGCATATCCCGGCACGAGCCCTTCGCGATGCTCATACACAAGGCGCTGGAGATCACTGGTCACGCCGATATGGGTGCGGCCACGGCGCGTATCGGCAAGTATGTAGACAAAGCCTGACATGGCGAGATCATCACGCCACTGCAGGTGGGATCAACTTGTCAGAATTCCCTAAATCCGCACTAGGTCCCTCTACAAAAGCGGGCGCACCACGCAGGACCTAGCGCATGAAGGCGCTATTCTGCGGCCCTGACGGTGCTCAGCGGAATGCACAAGGGACGCTGGTGCACAGGATCGATGATGACACGGGCACGCACGTCGAACACGCGCGCAATAGTGTCTTCGGTCATCAGATCTTCCGGCGATCCGCTGGCCGCAATGGCACCGTCGCGCAAAAACACCAGATGATCGGCGTAGCGCGCCGCCAGATTGAGGTCATGCAGCACCAGCACAACAGTGCGCCCGAACCCCTCCTTGAGTTCCCGCACGAGATCGAGGCAATCGAGCTGATGGGCCATGTCCAAGTGGTTGACCGGCTCATCGAGACACACCACGTCGGTCTGCTGTGCCAAGACCATCGCAATCCAGACGCGCTGCAACTGACCGCCGGAGAGCGACCCGATGCGACGATCGCGCAAGGCTGTGACGCCCGTCCCTGCCATGGCGCTTTCCAATGCTGACGCATCATCCCGGCTCCACGGTTGCAGCATGGATTGGTGCGGATAGCGGCCCAGCCGAACCAGTTCCTCAACCGTCATGTCTTCCGGCGCGGAAGGGCTTTGGGCCAAAAGGCCGATCTGTCGCGCCAGCGCCTTCTCGCCCAGCCGAGAAATGTCGAGCTCTTCGAGGAAAATACCACCAGAGGTGGGCTTATGCAGGCGGCGAATAGCGCGGAGCAGAGTGGACTTGCCACACCCATTAGGCCCGGCCAGAACGGTAATTTTACCGCGCTCGATGGGCAGCGACAAAGACTGCAGCACATTGACCTTGCCATAGGAAAGGCTGAGATCGCGCACATCGATGCGGGAGCAGGATTTATCCGTCATTGCGTTGCTTGCCCATCAGCAGGAATAGAAAATAGGGAGCGCCAATAATGGCGGTCACAGTGCCCGCGGGCACCTCAATCGGCGAGAACAGAACCCGCACGATCATGTCGGCACCGACGAGGAAAATAGCGCCGAGCAGGAAGCTGGCGACAATACCGGCATAGACATTGCGCCCAACCAGCAAGCGCGCCAGATGCGGCGCCATAAGGCCGATGAAGCCGACAGCGCCAACAAAGGAGACCGAGAGAGCGGTCAGGCTCGCGGCGAGCGCGAAAATCACGATGCGAAAGACCGGCAGGTTGAGCCCGACGGACCGCGCCGAAACTTCATCGAGATCAGCAGGTGGCAGACGCCGCGCGGCCAGCAGCACCAAAATCATGATGGGCAGAAGCGCAATCGCGGTGATCTGAATTTCCCCCCAGTTCACCTCGTTGACCGCCCCAGCCAGCCATCGCTGGGCCTGCGTGGCGCGATAGATCGGCCCGATCAGCATGAAAATGACGGTGAGGGCCTTAGCAACCGCCGCAACGGCAATGCCGAACAGCAGAAGTCGGATCGCCGATGAGGCCTGGCGTCCCGATAGGGTGAAGACGAGCGTGATCGCCAAAAACGCGCCGATTGCGGCGGCAACAGGCTGATAGGCAATGGAGGTAACCAACGCATTGGACTCGTTAGAGAGCAGCGCCAGAAACAGCACAACGCCCAGGGCCGAGCCATCGATGACGCCCAGCACGCCGGGTGAAGCAAGGCTATTGCGCGTGACCTTTTGCAGAAGAAACCCGGCGACCGCCATGCCGCCACCAGCCAAAATGGCCATGACCACGCGCGGGAGGCGCAATTGCAGGACGATGATGTTTTGCGTCTTCTCGCCAAGGCCGAGAATAACGCCGATGATCTTATCAAAGGCGATCCAGGTTGAACCAAAGGCAACAGCGCTGAGGGAAAGCAGGACGAAGACGGCGATGATGGCCACAAGGCTCATCGCGTTTCGATACTGGGTCACAGCCGAAGACGAAGGGGTCATGCGGCTCTCCGCTTCAACAAAATCAGCAGCGCAATTCCGCCAACAACAGCAGTGATCGCCCCCACCGGCGCTTCCGTGGGGTAGACGACAAAGCGGGCGACCACGTCAGCTGTGGTGGCGTAGATGGCACCAATCAGCGCTGCTGCCGGAATGAGACGACGATGGCTCAGGCCGACCAGCCAACGCGCAATGTGCGGAACGACAAGGCCGATAAAGCCCACCGGGCCAGCCATCGATACTGACGCGCCCGTCAACAGCGACACCGCCAAAAAGCTCAAGCCGCGCACGGCGAACAAGGGGACCCCGAGGCCCGTGGCCGTCGAGTCGTCAGCCTGCAAAGCATCGAGCGGGCGCGCCAACACAATGGCAAGAACCGCGCCTAGCGCAATGATGGGAGCACCGGTCTGCACCAAGGCTATTGGGCGATCAACAAACGCGCCAGAAAGCCAGAACAGAAGTTGGGAGAGCTGCGCTTCATTGGTGCTGAGGACCACTTCGACCAGCGAGTGCCCGAGGCCCGCAAAGGTCACCCCGATCAGCACAATCCGAATGGGCGACAGACCGCCCGCGCTAGAAGCAATCGCAAATACCAGCACGCTTGTTGCCAGCGCGCCCGTGGCGGCCGCGATTGAAAGCCCGGTCAGCGACCCAACACCGAACCAGAAACTTGCAATGACGACGCCCAAAGACGCCCCGGCGTTCAGCCCCAAGGTGTCGGGCGAGGCAATGCGATTTCGAGACAGCGTCTGGACGAGGACGCCAGCGATGCCCAGCCCTGCCCCAACCAGTGGCGCGATCAAGGCGCGCGGCAGGCGCAAATTGGCAATGACGACGGCAGTTTCCAATCCGTCATAGGCGACAATGGCCTGCCAGACTTGGTCAAGGCCATAGACGCGATAACCGACGCAGATGCTGATGAGCACTGCGGCGATGAGGGTAATGATCAGACCCGCATATATCGAGGGCATTGGTCCGAACTGGCGATGTGCGGATGACGTACTCAGCTTAGCCCTCAAACTTGAAGTTGACAGTCATGTTAAACTCTGGTGTGAGCTATGCGCATTCATGACTATCAATGTCAAGTTAGGTGCAAAATGCGCAATCTGAAGATTGTTGTAATCGCCGCCTCGGTGGCTTGTGTTGCGGCCTTCGCGTCATCGGCCGGTGCCCGTGAAGTCACCCATTCCATGGGCACGACGGATGTCCTAGACGCGCCGCAGCGCGTGGTGGTGCTGACCAATGAAGGGACGGAGGCACTGCTCGCCGTTGGCATTACCCCAGTCGGCGCAGTCCGCTCCTGGCTTGGCGATCCATGGTATGACCATATTGCCGATCAAATGGCCGATGTGACCGTTCTGGGAGAAGAGTCGGCGATTAACCTCGAGCTTCTGGCTGCCCTTGAGCCAGACCTGATCATCGGCACCAAAATCCGCCATGAGCAGATCTACGAACAGCTGTCGGCAATCGCTCCAACGGTGATTTCCGAGCGCCTGCGCGGCGACTGGAAGATCAACATGGAGCTCTATGCAGAGGCTGTCGGCAAGTCCGCCGAAGCTGAAGCTGCGTTTGCCGCCTATGACGCGCGTATTGCGGCCACGAGCGCTGCCCTAGGCGATGCCAAAGCAGAAGAGATTTCGCTCGTTCGCTTCATGGCTGGACGCACAAGAATCTACCTGAATGACACGTTTGCCGGCAATGTTCTGAGCCAGATCGGCTTTGCCCGTCCAGCGAACCAGGACCGAGACGAATTTGCCGACGAAGTGACCAAGGAACGTATCCCTGAGTTCCAAGGCGACCGTCTGTTCTACTTCATCTACGAGACTGGCGATGGCGCTGCAGACACGGCCGCCGCTGAATGGATGGCCGACCCTCTGTGGGCCGCGCTGCCCGTAGTCGCCGCTGGCAAAGCCCAGGGCGTATCGGACGCGACATGGAATACGGCCGGCGGCATCCTCGCAGCCAATGTCATGCTCGACGATATTGAAGCCATTTATGGGCTTCCAGCGACCCGCAAATAAGCCTCAACGCGGGCCCGAGTGTGGGCCCGCTCCTTATCCGCAAGAGAAACCACATTACCATGATCAAATCCCTCCTAACAGCCGCTGTGCTGAGCTCGGCGCTCTTTGGCTTCGCCGGATCGAGCGTGGCCCGCGAAGTGACACACGCCATGGGCGTTACAACAGTTCCAGACGCGCCACAGCGCGTGGTCATTCTGACCAATGAAGGCACTGAGGCGCTGGTCTTTATCGGCGTGATCCCTGTTGGCGCGGTCCAGAGCTGGGACGGCGATCCGTGGTATGCCCATTTGAGCGAAGCGCTCAAGGACACGGTCGCCCTTGGCACTGAAAATGCTGTCAATCTGGAGGTCATCGCCAGCCTTGAGCCAGACTTGATCATTGGCAACAAGGTGCGTCAGGAGAAGATTTACGACCAGCTATCCGCCATTGCCCCCACGGTTTTCGCCGAGGATCTGAGCGGCAGCTGGAAGGACAATATGACCCTTTATAGCGAAGCCGTCGGCAAGGCAGAGGAAGGCAAGCAGGCGCTGGCCGATTTCGACGCCCGCGCTACCACGATCGCCAATTCGATTGGTGACGGGCTCGCTGAAGAGATCTCGCTGGTGCGCTTCGCTCCCGGTCGTGTCCGCCTTTACTACAAGGACACCTTCGCCGGTGGCATTCTCGGCCAGATGGGCTTCCAACGTCCTGCAGCTCAGAACAAGGATGAGTTTGCAGAAGAAATCCAGAAGGAACGTATCCCAGACATGGCCGGTGACCGCATCTTCTACTTCTCCGATGATGCCGACCCAGAAGACGCCAAGGCGAATTTGTCCGAGTGGACCAATGACCCGTTGTGGCAGAACCTTGAGGCCGTCAAGTCGGGCAAAGCCCAGCGCGTGAGCGAACTGGTGTGGAACACGGGTGGCGGCATTTTCTGCGCCAACATGTTGCTGGACGAAATCGCCGCCATCTACGGCGTTGATCCAGCGAAGGCCAACTAAAGCCTGGCTGCAGAACCTCAACCATGGACTTTTGCACTGATTACGCCATTGCCCAGCCTCTCGCTGGCACCGGGGCAATGGCACTGCGCCACATGTTTATCCGCTGGCCGAAAGGGAAATGGCGTCGGCCACGATACCAGTCGGCTGGTTTGGATGAGGTTCTGCAACGCGCCATCCACGAGTCCTATGGCCCGAACCGCTATGTCGGGCTGCTTGAGAGCGACGGCGGCCCAGACTTGGAACTGGTGTCATTCCCCGACAGCCGCACCGCCCTACCCGCAAATCAG
Organism: Devosia sp. MC1541; assembly: GCF_012847305.1. Taxonomy (NCBI): domain Bacteria; kingdom Pseudomonadati; phylum Pseudomonadota; class Alphaproteobacteria; order Hyphomicrobiales; family Devosiaceae; genus Devosia; species Devosia sp. MC1541. Next base: position 103,349 of record NZ_JABBDZ010000001.1, on the reverse strand, counting down.
ACCGAGGCCGCAGCGCTCATTCGCGCTTGGGCCGACGGCACGCCACTGACCGGTCCCGCTTTGCCGCGTCCGGTCATTTTGTGCTGCACTGATGCCAAGGTGAATGCGTGTTGCGCGCGCTACGGCTTCCCCATCTACAAAGCCCTTCGAGAACAAGCCGGGGCGTTTGGCATTGATGTGATGCAGACCACCCACTTTGGCGGCTGTCACTTTGCCCCTTCGGTCATTGTCATGCCACAGCGCGCCCGCTATGGCCGCCTCACGCCAGATCAAATTCCAAGTTTTTTAGAAACCCTCGCCCAAGGCCGACATTACCTGCCCGCCTTTAAGGGGCGCCCCGAACTCAGCGAAGCTGAACAAGCCGCTGAAATTGCAGCGTGGGAATGGGCCGAAGCAAATGGCTTCACACAAGACGATGTGCGGTTGCTGGACCCAATCGAGGGAACTGGCAGCACGGCAAGCGCTCATGCCATGGTCGGCAACGCTGTTCTCGCGATTGGCTTAGAAACCAAGTCGTTCCACATGCACGGCACCTGCCGCTCCTTAGAGAGCGACGAAGGAAAAACCGTTGAGCGCCTCATCGTGACCGCGGTCAATCTCGTCCATCGACCGTAAAACGAGACGAGTGCTTTGCTCGGCGCACACTTCGGCCACGGTGAGAGGCCGGATACCCGGCCTCTCATGATCTGCTTCTAGCAGTAACCGCAGCCTCAGATGTACTTGAGGCCCTTTTCGGCCAAGCGTTCACGCATCTTGTAGATGTCGAGGCCCAACTCGCCAGCAGCAAGACGTTGGCGCTTCGCCTCTTCGGCAGCAACGCGTGCCTCAGCCTGGTCGGCCACAGCAGCTGCATCTTCCCGACGCACGACGCAAACCCCGTCATCATCGGCGATGATCACGTCACCCGCATTGATCGCCGCTCCGGCGCAGACAATCGGGACATTGACCGAGCCAAGCGTTTCTTTGACCGTGCCCTGCCCCGAAACAGCCTTAGACCACACTGGGAACTTCATCTCGGTGAGGTCGGCGATATCACGCACGCCAGCATCAATGATTAGGCCTTTGCAGCCACGAGATTGCGCTGACGTTGCCAGCAAATCGCCGAAATAACCGTTGTCACACGGGCTCGTTGGCGCCAGCACCAGTATATCCCCGGCGCGGATTTGCTCGAGGGCAACGTGCAACATCCAATTATCGCCGGGCGGTGAGGAGATCGTCACCGCACTGGCGGCCAAACGGGCACCTTTGTAGATCGGGCGCATGTAACTCGCGAGCATGCCCTTGCGGCCCTGAGCTTCATGCACAGTGGCCACGCCACAGGCGGCGAGACGATCAATGACCGATTGGTCTGCCCGTTCGATGTTTTGAACAACAACACCCATTAGAGTTCGTCCACGGTACGTGGATAAATCGACTGGAAGCCTTCGGCATATTTCGCCGGACGTCCACCGGACTGACCGCCCGAGTTGCGGGTGAAATGGTTGGCGCGGTTCTCAGCGACATTGCGGTAGTAGTGCCAAAGGTGTTCCTGACCTTCCATGCACTGGATAGCGGCCCACTTCTTGTCCCAAACATCGGTGATGTCGAGGAAGGTATCTGGCTTCCAATCCATCTGCTCAGTCTGGTGCGGCTCGAACAAATAGACCTGTGGCGCGCCCAAAATCTTCTGGCCTGGATTATGGCCCCACGCCTGCGCAATAGCGCGGCATTCAAGGGTCCACTGCGACACATACATATGGTCCGTGTTGTACGGATCGTATTTGGAGTGGGTCATGATAAAGCTCGGCTGTACAGCGCGCATTACATCGACCAGACGGTCTTTGGAAGCACGGTCCATTTCGATAGGGTAATCGCCCAAGTCAAAGAACTGTATGTCATGAACATCCAATGCCTTAGCGGCATTCTCAGCTTCACGACGACGTTCAGTCTTGACCTTCTCCAAGGTCATATCCGCCTGCTTCCAAAGCTTGGCGCTTTCACCGCGTTCGCCATAGGAAAGACAGACCACCGTCACGTCGTAACCTTTTGCTGCGTGGGCAGCGATTGCCCCGCCACAACGCCAGACAAAGTCAGCCGAATGCGCACTCACGATGAGCGCTGTTTTCTTAGCCATCTCATAGATCCTAAAATTACAATTTCAGAGAATTGAGCCGCTCGCCTGCGAGTGGGCGAGAGGCTGCCAGATCATTCGTCCGCAAAAACGGTTTTGCGGGTCTTTCGCAGTTTTGGCAGTGCCGCGAACACGAGCATGGCGATAGCCAGCGTCAGCAGAACCGCAGAAATTGGGCGCGAGATGAAGACCGAGAAATCGCCCTTCGAGAGCACCAATGCGCGGCGGAAATACTCTTCCACCATCGGCCCAAGCACAAAGCCAAGCAGGAGTGGCGCAGGCTCGCAATTGAGTTTGGCGAGGATGTAACCAACAGCCCCAAACCCCGCGACCATGAACACGTCAAACAGCGAATAGGAGCTGGCGTAGACGCCGATGCAGCAGAACATCAGGATCGCCGGGAACAGCATGGTGTAAGGAATACGCAGCAGGCGCACCCACATGCCGATCAGAGGCAGGTTCAGGATCACCAAAAACAGATTGCCAATCCACATCGACACAATCAGCCCCCAGAACAGGTCTGGGTTTTTGGTCACAACACTTGGACCAGGCTGGATATTGTGGATGACCATTGCCCCCAGCATCAGCGCCATTGTCGCAGAGCCGGGAATGCCAAGCGTTAGTGTCGGAATGAACGAGGTTTGCGCGGCCGCATTGTTCGCAGATTCCGGACCGGCGACGCCTTCGATCGCGCCATGGCCAAACTCATGCTTGTACTTCGACGTCTTCTTTTCCAAGCTATAGGCAAAGAAGGAGGCGAGTGACACGCCGGCACCTGGCAGTACGCCGAGCAGAGACCCTAGCGCAGAGCCGCGCAGGATCGACGGCGTCATACGCTTGATGTCTTCCTTGGTGGGCATGATCGATTTGATTGGCGCGATCTGAGCATCGGCAGCCTTGTGCCGCTCAAGGGTGCTGACGATCTCGGCAAAGGCGAAAATACCAATCGAGATCACGATAAAGCTGACGCCTTCCCATAGCGCCATATTGCCGAAGGCAAACCGGACAACACCGGAGTTCACGTCCATACCAACGAGGCCGACGAGCAGACCGATAACGATCATAGCCAGAGATTTGAGCAAGGGGCCGGATGTCAGCGAAACCGCAGCAATCAAGCCGAGGAACATCAAGGCGAAGTATTCTGCAGGCCCGAAGCTAAACGCGATCTGGGCAATCGGCCCAGAGAAGACCGCCAGCACGAGCACACCAAAGCTACCTGCAACAAAAGAACCGATGGCTGCTGCAGCAAGTGCCGAACCAGCGCGGCCCTGACGCGCCATCTTGTGGCCGTCGATTGTCGTGACCACGGACGAGGCCTCACCCGGCATGTTCACCAGAATAGCCGTCGTGGAACCACCATAAGCAGCGCCGTAGTAAATTCCGGCGAGCATGATCAGTGCGCCGATCGGGCTCAGACCAAAGGTAAACGGCAGGAGCATCGAAATAGTGGTGAGAGGGCCAAGACCCGGCAAAACACCAATCAATGTGCCCAGGAAACACCCAACGGCTGCATAAATGAGATTTTCGAATGTAAGGGCCGTCTGCAGCCCCAAAGTCAGATTAGCAACAAAATCCATGGTGCAGCGCCTCTACTGGCCCAGAAATACTGGCAAAAGTGGGATCTGCAGTTTCAGCAGCAGATGGAAAATGCCGAAGCCGATGACGAGCTGAACACCCATGTTGATCAGGATCGTCTTGAGCTTGGTGCCGGGACTGGCAAGACTGGTCAGACCGGCGCAGATCGCCAGTGTGAGTAGCAAACCAAACGACTGGATCAGCAGCGCAAAGGACACCGTGGCCACGACCACAATGGCCAATCCACGCAGGTTAAGCGTCTCAAGCCTGCCGTCTTCTTCAGGCTCACCGCGCAACGATGTGATGACCACACCGATCCCCAAAACAGTCAGCAACGCCCCCAGCATGAGTGGGAAGAACCCTGGCCCCATACGGCCCGGTGTACCAAGGCGATACTCAAGTGAGGCTATGGCAAAGAACAAGCCAATGGCGACAAACAGGCCACCTGCGACGAGGTCCTTTTGGCTTCTGATGGTCATATGACCTCCAAAATTTTGGCGAAGTTGAGCCGCCACCTCAGGCGGCGGCTCGGTGCCTTAGGCGTTATTCGGGACGGATGCCCTGCTCTTCGGCGACCTTGCGCCAAGTTGCATATTCACCCTGCACCTGTGCGGTGAATTCTGCTGGCGTACCCCAAATTGGGCGACCGCCATCGCGCTGCAAAAACTCCGCCATTTCAGGCGTCTGCAGCACAGTGTTCAGGTCAGCGTTGATCTTTTCAACCAGAGCCGCGTCCATACCAGCTGGGCCAAACAGACCCCACCAGTTTTCGATAATGGCGTCGTTCATACCCAGTTCGCCAACGCTTGGCAGATCTGGCAAGGTTTCAGAGCGTTCTGCACTGGACACCAGAATACCGGTCATCAGGCCTTCACGAACATGGGGAATAACCTGCGTGATGGAGCCGTAGAACAGATCGGCATGGCCACCGATAACGTCGGTCATTGCAGGCGAACCGCCGCTATAGTGCACTGGCACCATCTGAAGTTCCGCAGCGCTACGCAGAATTTCCGTCGCGAATTGGTTGAGCGAACCCACGCCAACGGTGGCGTAGTTGAGCTCCTGCGACTTCGCCAGGGCAGCGAACTCTTCATAGTTCGAAACGCCGAGCGACGGGCTAACAGCCAGCAACAGCGGGGTCGCGCCAATGCGGCCGATGTGAGTCAAATCATCAGACGGATTGACCAATGGCGTTTCTTGAATCGCCGCGCTCATGGTCACCGTCGCCGAATTGACCAGCAGGGTGTAGCCGTCTGGATTGGCATTGGCGACCTGACCGGTCGCCAACAGTGTGCCTGCACCTGGAATGTTTTCGACAACGACGGTCTGCCCCCAAGCAGCACCCAATTTATCGGCAAGGAAACGGCCAACCAAATCAACCGCGCCACCCGGCGCGAATGGAACAACCAGAGTAACCGGCTTGTCCGGATAGCTCTGCGCCTGTGCACCAGCGCTGGTCGCTGCAACGAGAATAGTGCTCGCCAGTAACGTCTTAATCAAATTCATAGTGTCCCTCCCACGGGTTGGTTGTGGTGGCGCGTTGGCCACCTGTTCGTTAGACAAAAAGGCCATCGAGAGTGATGGATGGCGGCAGAATTTGTTGCTCGATGGAGAAATCGACCAGCATCTGCATTGACTTCCGGTTTTCCTCCAAGCCAGCCTTGTAGAGTTCGAGCCCGGCTGGCAGGCCATGTTTCGAACTATCCAAATCGCCTCTTTCCTGTGCGATTCCCTTAGATTTATCAAATAGTTCGGTCAAATCTTCGACGACCCAAGGATGTTGATCTAACACTTCGCGACGCACGCAAAGAACATGGTTCACCGGGAAGATACCGGTGCGCGCATGCCACTCGGCACCAGCAAGTTTGGCGTCGGCGATGACCGGGCGCGTACCCTCTGGAACCCCATGTAAGCCGGTGATCGCGTCGACCTTGCCTTGCTTAAGCAAGCTCAGCAGGCTCTCTTCGCTTTCTTCGAGCGTCACGAAGTCCGGATCCTTGAACTGCGGAACGTGCGGACCTTCTTGAATAATCCAGTTCACGTCGCGCAGATCGAGGCCATATTCGTGTGCCAAAATCCCGCGAACCCAGATGCCCGTCGTTTGCGGCCAAGAGCGCGCCAATACGCGCTTTCCCCTAAGATCGTCTGGCCCGCGAATGTCAGAGTCGACGCTGGTCAGAATGGACGTGTGGTGCATGCGGCACGAGGCCGGTAGCGGTAGACCGACGATCGGCACGCCAGCATGCATCGCCTGCCCCAGAGTCGCTATCGGCATTTCGGAGATGTCAAACTCGAGGTCACGCACCATGCGCCGGAAGGCGACGTGGAACGGCTCGACAGCCACTTGGTCGAGAGCGAACCGGTCAGACTGCGCCAATCTCTCACGAATTGGACGGACTTGAACCATATCGCCAATGGCAGATTTGAACCGCAAAGCTTGCACAGAATACCCCCTACTTGGTCCGGTACAATCCGAACACGTCGCTTTCGGTAAATATCCCGCCTTGCAACCAATTAGGTCAAATGCGATGAATCCATAAAGCTATAACCAAAAGGAATAGAGTCATGGCCTGGCGCTTTAAGCTTCGGCATATGGAGGTTTTCCGCGCCCTCATGCTCACAGGCAGCACGATCGAAGCCGGCAAAACGCTCAATGTCAGCCAACCCGCTGTCAGCAAAACGCTTTCGGAGTTGGAAGCCCAGCTCGGAACAACACTCTTTTTGCGCACGGGTGGTCGTCTGATCCCCACCCCAAAAGCAGAATGGCTGTTCGATGCCTCGCAGGAAACACTGGCCCGCGTCGATCACCTCGATGCCATTCTGCGCGATATTGAAAGCGTGCCACAGCGCCCGATCCGGTTGTTCGCCAATTCGGCTATGGCGCACTCTATCTTGCCGGAAGCACTTGTTTTATTTCGGCAATCGCATCCGTGGATCACTGTCTCCACGGACGTTGTTGCGCGGCGCGACAACCGTCGTTGGTTGAACGATCAGGAGTTTGATCTGGCGGTCACCATGCTGCCCGTTGAGTACCCCAATGAGTTAATCACCACTCTGCCGGTGGCTGACGGTGTCTGCATTCTGCCCAAGGGTCATAAGCTGCGAGACCAAGAGTATATCGAGCTATCCATGCTCGAGAATGAACCTCTGGTCGCCCTGCAGCGGCACAATTTGACGCGGTATAAGGTCGAGCAAGCATTCAGCAGTGCCGGTCTGCGGTACAATATTGCAGTCGAAACGGCCACTGCGGCTTCGCTTGTCATGTTTGTCACCGCAGGCCTCGGTGTCGGCATCATTGACCCGTTCACTGCCGAAAAGCTTCGCCCACTGGGCTATGAGATCAAACCGTTACGCCCGGCCATCGAGTTTGCCTTCGGCATTCTCGCCCCAATGCGCATTCAATCCCGCCCCGAGATCGCCGACCTCTCCCACTGCATTCAGCAAGCCTATTCATCCGGTTGAACTGTAAGTCCAACGCTCGGGGGGAGCATGTATCGCCCAGACCGACGCCCTGCCCTCTCGCCTCTCCGCTCATATTGAACCCAGGTCTTTCCCACGGAGGAGCCCCCCAACCAGGCCCATTTCAGCCGTCAGATGGCCATCTGCGAATTTCCGAAGGCCGCCATCACACAGGGATGGATGGCACAAATGGGGTGGAGGGTTAGCAGGAACGAAGCCGGTGACTTTACGCCCACGAGACTTGGGAGACGCAAGCAGACAAATGATCTTCGGAATTAGGACAATGACCGATAAACAACCGGTGGATTGTACGCTCAGCGTAAAAACTAAGGTCTTTTCCGCTGCGTGCGCAGAAACCGCCGACGACCCGCCGAGAAAGCTTGGAGCTCCCTTGGTACATGCGTTGCGTCCTCCCAAGCTACGAGCGAAAGCGCTGGGCGAAGCTGAGGTGGAGGCGCGTAGCGCAGCGGCACTGTAATGGGCCGGTTAGCAAGACTTAGGGCAAGCCTTATCGACTACTCCAAGTTCCCCACCAGCGTGCCGGGTGTGCTCCCGATCTGGCACCTTGGGGCACTTTCGGTTCTGAGAGAGACGGAGCGCTTAGAAGCTTATCTAGCCAGCATGAAGGCTGGCGACGGGGTTGGTTTCGTCCCTTATGTAAGCGTCGATATGATTGCTCGGGCGCTGAAGTTGGCTCAAGGCAATAATGCGCGTGGACTGCTGCCGTCAGGTGCGTGGGGCGCGAACGGACATGTTAATGTGACACCATGATTGCAACCGTGAAATCCATCGACCTTATTGACCATGAGAATTGGGCATATTGGCCAGATGACGTTGAGGATTTCTGCGTCGCGGCCGAAGCTATGATTGGGCCTGATGGTGAGGATGGAGCCGATATCTTTAGCTTTGAGGTGTGCACCCCAAAGTGGTTCTACAAGAATAGACTGAACTCAGCGGCGTTTGCCAGGCACGTAGTTTTTGTATCTGCGTATGATGAGAAGGCCGTGCAAAACCTCGTGGTCGACACAGTGGCGAATATCACCGGGGGGACTTGGAGCGAAATTGCTGAAAAGTTGTCTAGGCACTTTAGGTGGGAGTATGAGGATTACCGATCCTAACCTAGATCCTTTGTCAGGTTCATGTAGCCCGCCCCAAATTACCTTTACAGGCTGACCCGCTCCCATAAGTGTCCGCGTTTATTGGTTAGCGCTGTTCAGGCTTTGGCCGTCTGTTGACCGTTAGTGATACTCCCGCGGTGTGAAGCGTCGAGGCTCGTATGGGGGCGGTTGAGTTTGTAATCGTCACGCCAAGCAGCAATCAACTCGCGGGCTTGGCGCAGGTTTGCAAACAGGTGCTCGTTGAGGCACGTGTCACCTAGGCTTGCGGCATAACATCAACCGAACGACGAGTTGCGCTCTCCACCAAGCGAAGCGCCAATCTGAGCTAAAACACCTGACGACGGAAAGACTGAGCAGGATCAGACTGGCCAGCACGGCGAGTTCAAAAGTTGAAACTCAACGCTCCGCTGAAAGGCAGTGCGCAATTCACTTCAATGATTTTAATGAAAGAAAATGGCGCGAGAGACGGGGCTCGAACCCGCGGCCTCCGGCGTGACAGGCCAGCAATCGGCCCAATGCCGCCAACGAATGTTCCCACTTCGCGCAACGTGAATAGGGCTGCTGTATGCCCGACAGTGGGAACGCCACGAATATCATTTGTGCCGGCCCAATGGCTATCTATCGTGCTAAGGCCTTGCCCCGTCTGTAACCTATCGCATTTGCAAGCTATGTCTGGCTCGGGGCCGAGCGCGGAATGACAGCTTCTGGTAAGGACCTGTCGATATTGACCGTTGGGAATTCAGCGCACGACTTAAGTGATTACGGTCGCGTAGGTTTTACCTTCTCAAGCCTAAACGAAAAACGGGCCTTAGAAACGCGTTATCCGACACAGAAACTTTCGAAGCCAGCCGTACCCTGACCGATGGCGACCAAGGTCAGTGGCGACGTCGCGGGCACCCCGTGAGGAGTAAAGATGCCCATGAAATTCCCCATCGTGTCCAGGTTAAGACTTCATCGTTCCGCGAAATTTCACAAACAAAGACGATTCGAGCACTTAGCGTAGGCAAAAAGTTGCTTCACCAGTGGCTAGCTGGGCCGAATCGAGTTTCGTGAAAACTGTAACTCTAAGAAGAATGTTACGATCCACCATCATAAGGCAATGGGGTGTAGAGGAATGTAGTCTGGCATCTTTTGCATGCTGTTTGTACGCTGCCAAAAAGACATCTGGTAAGTGATTAAAGCTCAGCCCGGTCGAGGCAGACATAAGAAAAGGTGGAGAGGTATTTTTTTGACCTGCCGGTCTATCGAATTTCTCCAGACCGGTACCATGCCAACAACATAGCCGACCTAAATGCCCAGCTCGATAGAATGCGTCAGACCGTCGCCGGCTATGAGCCAAGCGAACAGACGAAGCTTCGCGTCCAGGATCACCAGTACCAGACCTATGGGCCCTGGATTTTCAATGAGATCATCGGCTACATCCGACTTCATTTCCTGGGCAATCAGGTGCGCGGCGAGTACTTTTCCGCTGAAAAGAAGCGCAACCCGATCAGCCGCCGAAAAGTCTTTACCTATCGCACTTGGAAGCTCGCGCCCGAAGTCACCATCTGGGGCCAGCCAGCGACGAATGAAGAAATCTTTGCTGCTATTCGGGAATACGTCCAGGACTGCCGGGCGGAGCTGCGGCGCGACCGTTTCATCGACGATGAGATACTCGAGCGCCTTGGACCCCATCTAGACTGGCAGCAATTGTTGCGTGCAAAAATCAAAAGAAAATAGCCACTAGTCATGAAAGCCTAGGCCGAAACTGACAGTAGCATAATTAGTTCGTTTAATCCGAAATCACTCCGACGAATTCTAGAAATTGTGAGGGAAAGTGCCGACCGCCAGCGAAATCACTGTCCATGAAGTTCTCGACAAATTTGACGGCGACTTTTCGCGCGTTGCGACGGCAATCGCCAATGGGGAATTCGCGCTCTGGATTGGATCCGGCATCTCGCGCAAAGCGCCGAGTCTCGGTGGTCTTATTGATCTGGCCATAGAGCACTTGCGGGTTCGCGCCCTGCACCCCGATACCGAGGCAACCTACATGCCCACCTTTCGCGAAGCATTAGAGATATCGGAGCTGGACGTCGCCACACTGGAGGAGGATTTTGAGAAGCCGTTCTCCGAGTGGACGCAACACCAAGCCATCAAAGAGAAGCTCTGGGGCAAATACTCTCGGTTGTTGGATGTTCGGGTTGAGGGCAAGACATCCGATTTCATTCTGTGGGAGGCCATAGACATCAGGGCGGCTTTCGCAAATCCGCCCAGGCCAGCTGCCGAGCACCTATGTATTGCCGTGCTGGTGATGGAAGGGGCGATAAAGGAAATGGCATCCGGGAACTGGGACGGCTTCATTGAAGCTGCGGTGGATCGGCTGGCCGGGGGAGGCGGTGGCGTTCTCCAAGCCGTGGTAGATCCCAACCATCTTCGGACCGCCGCGGGAGCGGCGCGGCTTTTGAAGTTCCACGGCTGTATCGTTCACGCTACTGCCGAGCCCGGAGTGTTCCGCGACTACCTGACGGGGAGCCATACACAGGTGCTGGAGTGGGCGGACAAGCCTTTATTCGCAGCTATGCGAGCTGCGGTGAACGCGCTGGCGGCCAATCACAAGTCCATGGTGATGGGCTTGTCGATCCAGGACATGAACCTGCAGGGCGTGTTTCCGAAGCGAAGCATACCAATCCCTGGCCTTGGCCGCCCGACCCGAATGCCCAAGGCCACGTATTCTGCCAGGATGCTCTGACCATCGGGCAGAAGGATGTTCTCAAGCTCGTCTATGGGGAAACATACAATACTAGCACAAACGCGATCGTAGGGTCCGCGCACCTCAGGGCATGGCCGGAACAGGTATTAATCGCCCTAGTTCTCCACGTCCTCCAGAAGAAGCTTACACTCCTCTTGGAATCCACTTTGGCGTCTAAGGCCAAATCCGCGTGGTGGGGGGACATGTGTGAATTGCTGACGAATATACGCAATACGGTGGCCGATCTCGCCACGTGGGATCCCGTGGATCAAAGCAGGACGGAATTCGTCTATGCCGCGATTTCGATTTGGTCACGTGTCTTGGCTGTATTCCGAACAGGCGCCCTTCCGAAAAGTTCAGACGAATACCAGGCGGTCAGTTCTTCCGGACTGCGCCAACTCGCCACCGACGACAACGCCTTGGCCGCCGGTCTAGGCACTCTCGCTATGGCGCTTTCGATGCTCCAGCATGGCCGAGAAACCGCTCTTTGGTCGATTTCGGCACCGGTGGGCGCCGGCATCGAGCACGGCGCTTTCACCGCGACGGGAACCTGGGACGGAGCACCGGCCCGTCCGGTTTTTCTGGTGAAGGGTATCGGTGAGGCCCTCGCCCTCCAGCAGTCGGGGGCGTTTGCCAACGACAATGCCATTGTACTGCACGCCGACACGACGTGGTCCCAGGTTATGGCCTCCAACGCGAGCGCCAGAAGAGTCGGCAGCTCTCCTGGGAGAAGTGGGCGGAATTCTAAACATCACATCAGTATCGAAAGCCTGGTCGATCGATGCGATACTGCCGACCTGTTGAAGAGCGAATTTATCACGGAGGCGTCGATATGACATCGTCACCTTTAGTTCGCGCCATTTCGGAACGTCTGGTCAAGGCTAATTTCAAGCCAGTCCAGACGCCGTTCAGGGTGGCTTCGGTCAGTTTCGACTTCACGTTGGCTATGCGAGGAAGCGCCGGCCGTAGCTCGGACCTTATTATCATAGTCGATACGACGACGGGCGAGTTCGGCGACAAGGAGCCGACGCAGGTTCGACGTCGTGTGGAAGCCCTAAGTCGCGCGCTGGACGTGACGAAATCCCGCCTTGTCCTGACCGTGATACTCGCTGGGGCGGCAATGACCGGGGATATCGACGAACTGTCCGAGATTTGCAGGGTATTGACTGTGGAAACGATACCCGTGGAGCCGGACGGCACCCCTCGGGACGAGATCGCCAAGAGGATGCTCGACGATCGCATCAGGCTCCTGCTGCCGCTGGAGATTCCTCTGCGCGACGCCGAAGGCGAGGTGGAGTTCAGCCCGATGGATCGACTCGTCAATGCACTGCCCACCGACACCGACGCCGGCTTGCGCTTGGCGGTGGTGGAAGGTTCAAGACTTGGGGACGAGGCTGTCACTGCCTCGACCGCCACAGTGATCGACGCCGCGTTGGAGGACACCCCATGACGTTTTCCGAGCTGCAAGGGATCGATATCTCAAACTTCAGAAGCATCCGCGGCAAGGTATATGCTCCTTTGGACGCAAAAGTAGTGCTGGTCCACGGTGAGAATGGCGCCGGAAAGACCAGTCTGTTGTCCGCAATCGAGCTTGCGCTGACCGGGCAGGTGGATGCTCTGCGCCGGGCGGATCCGAACTACGAGCTGCAGATCCTTCACAAGAAGGCCAGCGCTGGCTTTTCCGAGGTGACCATCGCCACAGGAGACGTCCCTCAGAAGTATCGGGTGAATTTCGCCGGCGGGAAAATCCAACCATCTCGGATTCTAGAAGCCGATGCGGCAGAGTTTTTTGGAGAAAGGGCGTATCTGCCGCAGTCCTTGCTAGGGCAGCTGCTGCAGATTTACCAGGACTCGGGATCCGACGTATCGTCGCCTTTGGCGCGCTTTGTCAGCAAACTGCTAGGTCTTGATCGGCTCGACGCAATCGAAGCGGGGCTGAAACCGTTCAGCGATGTCAGAAACGTGCGAAAGGCCGTGGAGCGATGGTCCCCGGTGGAGATCGAGCGCAGTAGGCTCGAGGCCATGCTGAGCGATCGACGGCAAGCGAAAAGCGAACTTGACAATACCATTCGAGAAAAGTGCGCGGCCCTGCTTTCTCTGTTGGAGGATCTCGGGTTGGCGATCATTGATCGCCTCGTGCCTGAACAAGGTCCTTTCCTCGACGACGACCAGCGTCGGCTAGACGAGTCACGTCTGGAAACCATCACAGACCAATACCGACTTCTCGGTTCGCTGCGCCGCGATATGTCCAAGGACGACGGCGGGAGAGAACTGGAAGCTCGGTTGTCGGGTCTGCTCGTAACCGCCTCTTCAGCATACGCGTCCTGGCGGCAAACGAACGCAGATGTGGTGACCCAACTTCAATCGCGAGTTGCGCAGTTGTTTCCGCAGGAAGTTTTGCCGGCAGATTTGAGTGAGTTCGCGTCAGAAGGCCTGCGTCTTCTGCGGGCGGAGCAGTCTCACCTGCAAGATCGTACGAAGCGCGCTGCCGATGACGCTAAAGCCGCGAGCACCGCGATCGAGCAGTTGGAGGTGGCTAATCGACGAATGGCGTCTGTCGATCAGGAATTGTCTGGGCTGTCCGCGGATTCCGGTCGCCTAGGAGCGCTGCTCGCCGAAATTTCCAGCTTCATCACCGACGAAATCTGTCCGGTATGTGGACGAGACTATGCAGACGAGGACAATGGCAGGCTGGCCGACCACGTTCACGCCCGCTCTCGCAACCTGTCCGGTTCGGCCGACCGCCTTGTGGCGTTGGGAAGATCCAGAAGCGAAATCGGAGCGTCGGTCCAGCGTCTCAACGAGCAGATCCGCGATTTGGAATCTCGCCAGGTAAGCGACGCGGCCTTAGCCGAGATAGGTCGCAGGGCCGCCGCGGTCAGCTCCGCTCTCTTGGCGCTGGAGGCGACAGCAACCGCGTTGATAGACGGCCAGAAGTTTCTGGATGCTGAGGTTACGGCTCAAAGAAACCTAAGCGGTGCACAACAAAGCAACACGCGTCGACTGGCAATTGGTCAGTCACTCGACGAACTCGCTATTTCGGTCGGCATTCACCGGCTGGCCGACGAAACGGTAGAGGTATTCGCAGAGCGGCTCGATGCGGCGTTCGACCAGGAGCGAAACAGGTTGGAGGTGCGAGTCAGAAATCGCGTGGCTGCCGAGGATTTGATCAGCGCCATCAAGCTTGCAGTGGAACATGCCTCCAAGGTAGAGCGGGACATCAACGACCACAAAAGTCACTGGGAGCGGAAAGGGCGTGCCCTTGATCGGGCACAGAACTTGCGAAGCCAGGCGGTTCAGATACGGAACACCGTCGATACCGTGCGTTCCAACATCATTCGACGCGAATTCAACGAGCGCCTGAACCGTCTTTGGCGCGACCTGTTTGTCCGGCTCGCACCGGGGGAGGAATTTGTCCCGGCATTCAAGATACCGCAGGGTGAGACACAACGCCTGCAACCGAAGCTCTACACCCCCCATAGAGATCTTGGCGACGAGATCGCTGGTGGCACTCCAGGAGCCATGTTGAGCGCCGGCAATCTGAACACTGCGGCATTGACCCTTTTCGTTGCCTTGCACCTTTCGGTTCCGGTGCAGCTGCCATGGTTGATATTGGACGATCCAGTCCAATCCATGGACGACATCCATATCGCTCATTTCGCGGCATTGCTAAGAACCTTGTCGAAGGAACATGGGCGCCAAATCATCATTGCCGTCCACGACAGACAGCTGTTCGAGTACTTGCGGCTAGAGCTTAGTCCAGCATTTCCGGAAGACAGCCTTATCACGTTGGAGATGACTCGTTCGCAGGACCGGGACAGCCAATGTTTCTCTACCCGATACGGTTTCGTCGAGGACACGGCACTGCGAGTTGCTTAACTTGTCCGAAACCGATCACATGATCACGCAGCGGTGAGAGCAAGGCGACGCCAACGCTCAGCAATCGGGTTCGCTTTCGGTGACCGGCCACACCGGTCTGAAGGACCGAAAAGAGCACATCTCTCACTGGCAGGCGTTCACCTCATCGTGTCGGTTTGGCTCACGTTCGAACACCCTTAGGGCACCCGAACATGAGCACCTGGGTTTGGAAGTGCGGATTGGCAAAAGCGGGGTCAAGTCGGTTTGCCAGCGATAAGATCGGTTTTGGCCCGATCGGTTTACCCTGAGATAAGATAGCCAAAATGTGTCCGATGCGGCAGCAGCCGGTAGACAGAGAGTTCCTTGATCCAGTCGGGTAAGATGCTCTTTTCCCTATTTCCAGAGGCGCTCCGGCGGTTCTGGAAATAGGGCCTGTTGGTCGAAATCGACGAGCAAAGCGAGCTTGCGCCCCTGATCCAGCATGGATCGAGGGGGCGTCGGTTTTGACCAGCAGGCAAGGCATGGGATCATCTTTGATCTCATGCCACGGATGATCCTTCTGGCGACCGAAGAGAGCTTGCCCCCCTGCCCCATTCAATGGGGCGAAGGGGGGCCGGTAGGATCATCCGTCGCTTTGACTGGCCATGGGTCGCCAGACCTTGCCGCCCTGCTGGCGAACGCCAGCGAAGGGTGGCCATGGCCAGTCAAAGCGCTCAAGAGCATCTTGATTAACGAGGCCATCAATCACCCCCAGGCCAGCCTTTTCCGATTTTCATGCACTCCGCTTAACTTCGGGTGAGACGCATTGGAGAGGCACGGTGGCATACGACCTGAAGCGCATTCTGAGCGAGGCGAAAGATCATCTGGCTAAGCCCAAAAAAGCCAACACCCTGGAGCGCTACCGAAGGATCTGGAAATCGATCGACCAGTCAGGGTTGACCATAATGGAGTATGTTGACCACGTCGCGTCCACTAAGCCCGGCCAGTTCGTGCTGACGCGATCCGCAGCCGTCCACGGATTGTGGAAGCTGATCATTCAGAAGTTCCACAGTGCGCAGCGGAAGATGACCGCAGGGCTGAAGCAGGCATCTGCTGACGAGCTGACCGAGGTGGTCGGCGTGCGCATGGCTATCGACATGCTACGCGATAAGAAGCCGCCCAAGGACGCTTTTACCCGGAAGGGGGCGATCCAAACGCGGCAACATCGGGAAACTCCCCGAAGATTGGCAGCAGCGTCTCGCTGACAATACGATCACGTCCGCGCTTCCCGCAGTGTTGGTGTCGCTTCTGTCAGGATGTCGCCCAGAGGAGATGGCCATGGGCGTTACCGTAAGTGTCGTCGATGATCGGCACCTGAGCATCGTCATCAATGGCGCCAAAACTAACGAGACAAATGGCCAACCCTGGCGCAAGCTGACATACGACGTCGGGCTGTCCCCCCTTGCAGGCCAGCTCTGGGGGCTAGCTTCGCGCGAAGGCGGTGTCCTTCATGTTATACGTGAGCCACGCACGCTTCACGCCAATATGGCCGCAGCATCAAAGAAGGCTGGGTTGCCGCCTATTTGCGCATATGTCGCAAGGCACTTCTCGGCTTCTCAACTGAAGCATCTCTGGAACGACGCGAAAGATGCCATCGCAATGGTACTCGGCCATGCAAGCACGGCGACGCAAAAACGATACGGCTCTCGGCAGCAAGGCCGTAAGGGTGGCATGGCGATCGTCGAGGTTGAAGCGGCACGCACTGTTCGCACGCCAAACAGGCCGCATCCCGGCGTATCGACGTTCAATGAGATCCAAACTGATAATCTCGAAAAAGACGCGTTCGGCGCTCTAGTGGAACCCTCGCCTTTTCGCTGATTGCATCAGAAAAAACAACGACCAGACCGTTAGCAACGACGCCTATGACTGCCCCCTCACACAAAGAGCTCACGGGCGCACGAGGCAGCTGAGCGCCCTACTCCAGTCTTCCGATCCGCAGTTTGACTTCCCCAAAGCTGCCGTTTGCGTCGCTCGACCGAACAAGCGGCAAAGACGTGGTCAGAAATAGCCATATTTGGCCCTGCCGACATTTGTTTCCCCTGTGGCACCTATCGAGGTTTATTTATCTGTGGGCTGGCAGAGTGAGAACTTGCACGGGCTCCTCTATTTTTCGGTCAGTTCTGCAGGCCGACACATCCGTCAGCTTCACGTTCTTTCGACGCTTGGAGTATCGGCATCGCCTACGTTCGCGGAATTTATGGTCTGCAAGAACCCGAGGAGCGAGTTTTACCTCGTATATTCGAATGGCGATGCTGCGCCGCTTGCTGACCCAAAAAAGACCCAGATTGTTTCTAAAAGGCAGGGAGCTCCGCCGTGACCTGGCAAATCTGTTCAAAACCAATGGCTGTGTCTTAGCCGCTAAACTGAACCCCGCCTCATTATTGGCATCGGTATTTTGACAAGGGAAACGGGGTTGCGCCCCAAAACAAGTTTTACGGCAGCCTGCCCCATTTCTTCATGTGGGAGGGCAATTGTGGTGAGACCTGGGCGTAAGTAGGAAGCGATCTCGTCATTATCGAATGAAACCACAGCCACGTCTTTTGGGACAGAGAACCCCCGCTCTCCCAACGCTTGATAAGCGCCAAACGCTAAACGGTCATTGAGGCACAAAAGTGCCCGTGGTTTGGTGTGTATGAGCAAAGATTGGGTCAGCACATATCCCTGATCTGGCTCCCAGTCCCACGCGCTGAGCTCTTTAACGAAACTAGCGCCTGCCTCAGACATTGCGTCGCGAATGCCTGCGAGCCGCTTACTAATCATCTCCGAGCGGAATCTTCCCTGTTCAGCTTCAGCGTTGTGTCCAATCAGTACAATGCCTTCGGTAATACCCGCTTCTACCAGCAGCCGCACCGCGTCTCGCCCACCTTGGTATTCGTCAGGCAATATGGTGAGCGGATATCGTTGGTTCTTGCTGTTGAGCATGACAACGGGAACGTTGATGCTGACATCGGGCACCGTGACTTCACGAGCGCGCATGGCGGCGAAAATTACCCCGTCCACTTGTCTGTCGAGCGCAGCTTGTACAGCTTTCATTTCGCGGTTTGGATCGCCGCCCGTTTCCAGCACAAGCACCACATATCTGGCTTCCTCCGCGGCAGCGATGGCACCTCGGATCAAGCCGCTCGCAAAACGAGTCGTCGCTACATAATCAGAGATCAAAGCGATGGAGCGCGTTTTATCAGTGCGCAAAGCACGGGCTGCTACGTTGGGGCGATAGCCCAAAGCATTGGCCGCCTCATGGACTTTGGCATGAGCATCAGCCGATAGCCGAGTGTCCTGCTTGCCCGTCAGAATCATCGAGGCTGCAGTTGTCGACAAGCCGGCTCTCAGGGCTACATCGGCCAAGGTGACGCGCTTCTTAGGCAAACAGTTTTCTCCGATTTAGCGAGGCCGACTTGGGCATCTGGGATAACCACCCCATGCCAGCTTGACAACCATTCAAGTTCATTGCACTTGCTAAATGGATTTAGCAGAGGTGACGTATGGCTTTCAACCGTCAAGATCATTGGGTTTGGGACTTTTGGCTGGCCGATGACGGCGAGCAATTTCACCTCTTTTACCTGCACGCACCAAAGTCTTTGGGTAACCCGGACCTGCGCCATCGTAACGCGCGAATTGGCCATGCGACCTCGGAGGATTTGAACAGTTGGACCGACCACGGCCTCGCCTTTGACGCGGGTCCTCCGGGCAGCTTTGATGGCAGCGCGACCTGGACCGGTTGCGTCATTCGCGATGATTCCGGCCTCTGGCGGCTCTATTACACCGGCTCGCGTTTCCTGTCGGAAGACAGCAACGCCAATATCGAAACGGTCGGCTTAGCAACCTCGCCCGATCTGTTCAACTGGACCAAGCAGCCCGGCCCAATTTGTGTTGCCGACCCAGAACTCTACGAAACATTGGGCACATCGAGCTGGCCGGAAGAGGCGTGGCGCGACCCATGGGTGTTCCGCAACGAGGGCGATCCGACCTGGCATATGCTCGTCACCGGGCGCGCTAAAACCGGGACCGAACCCGACCGTGGCGTCATGGCCTATGTAACCTCCCCTGACCTCAACAACTGGACCGTTCAGCCAGCCCTGAGCGCCACTGGCGCAGGTTTTGCCCATTTGGAAGTATTCCAAGTGGTTGCAATCAATGGCCAAAACCATCTGATCTTCTGCTGCGACACGCCAAAGCTTTGTGGCCAGCGCGAAGGTCAAAAGGGTGGCGTGTGGTCCCTGCCCGTTGGCGATATGCCCGGTCAGGTCGATTTCGCCAAAGCCCGTCTTCTCGTTCGTGAACAGCTCTACGCTGGTCGGGTAGCACTGACTCGCGAGGGGGAAGCAGTCCTCCTGGCGTTCAACAATGTGACGACCGAAGGCGCATTCATCGGTGGCGTCAGCGACCCAATCCCGTTGCAGATCGACGCTGACGGCTATCTCGCGGTGAAAGCTTGATCATGGCAAACCCAATTCAAGGCACTGTAAAACCTGGCTTTGAAGCCATTGCCGATGTGTTTGCACGCGGCTTTGACGATAAGCCAGAAATGGGCGCGGCACTGCATATTCGCCATGTGGGCGAAACCATTGTCGACCTTTGGGGCGGTGTGGCTGACGCGCGTAGCGGTCGGAAATGGACGCAAGACACGCCAACCATCGTCTTCTCTTGCACCAAGGGCCTGCAGTCGATTTTGGCCGCACGGCTCGTTCAAGAGGGCAAGCTCGATTACGATCTGCCCGTCGCCCATTATTGGCTGAGTTTGCCGAGGCAGGCAAAGACACCATCACCGTTGGACAAGCCCTTTCGCATCAGGCTGGACTTTCTGCACCTCGGCAAGATTTCAGTGAAGCTGATATTATCGATTGGCAGCGGGTTGCTGGCTTGCTGGCGGCGCAAGAGCCACTCTGGCCCGTCGCGCGTGGCACCTATCAGTACCATGCTTTGACCCACGGCTGGTTGGGCGGCGAAGTCATTCGACGCATCACCGGCAAGTCGGTCGGCACCTATTTCCGCGAGCTGATCACGGCGCCGCTGGGCGTAGACGCTTGGATTGGCTTACCAAATGAATTGGCCGATAAGCCGGCCCATATTCGGGTGAGCCAGCCCCTTCTCGAACTTTGGGCGGAAGAAGCCAAAAAGCAAGGTCCGAACTGGCCTTATAAGGCCATGACGCTGGGCAGTGCCCTGCCCGTCGATCTGGTGAGCGAAACCGGTGGTTTTAACGCCGCCAATATCCGCGCTGCGGAAATTCCTGGCGCAGGCGGCATTGCCTCGGCTCAGGCTCTGGCCACAATGTGGTCGGCCGTGGTTGCCCCAACCGATGGCGTCAAGCTGCTCGACGATGAGACTATCGCTGCTGCGACGACAGTCCAAAGCCAAGGCCAATCGGTGTTTGGCGGTGAGCCGCCATACTGCCGCTGGGGCTACGGCTTCCAACTCGATTCCGAAGCGCGTCGCTATCTCGGCGACGACTGCTTTGGCCACGATGGCGCAGGTGGTCAGGTCGGTTTTGCCGATCCCACCCGCAAAATCGGTTTCGGTTACATCACCAATTGGATGATGGGGCCGGAAGACAACCGCGCAACCGAGATCATCTCGACACTGCGCACACTCGTCTAACCCTCAACTGTGGGCATCCAAGAATATTGACACCCTTGGGTGCTCATGCGCTAAATCCTTTTAGCAAGCGGAAAAATCCGCTGCCTCAACCTTGGAGGAGGTTATCGTGAGAAAACAGTCCCGGCACGCCCTACGCATTGCAGCACTGAGCCTTTCGGTTGCTGTCACCACTGGCACAGCTCTCGCTGCGCCAAGCTGCGGCCCCGATCCGGTGGTTCTAAACTCGTATTTCGAAACGGGTTTCCCGCTTCCATCGCGCCTTGCTGAAGAGTTCAGCAAGCAGTTCCCGAACGTCACCTTTGATATCAAGGAAGACCAGTTCGCGAACATGATGGAAAACTCGCCCGGCATTCTGTCCGAGCCGAACGCACCGGATTTGATCCGTCTGCCATCGCTGACCGACCTTGTGGCGAACAATCTCCTCAAGAACCTTGATGGTTATTTTGAAGAGTTTGGCTGGGACAAATTCCCTGAAGGCCAGCTGGTACAGCTGCGCGTCGAAGAAGGTGGTCGCCCACGCGGTACCGGCTCGCTCTTCGCAATGGGCCTGAACTACTCGATGACCGGCGTGTTCTATAACAAGGAACTGGCTGCGCAGATCGGCATGACCGAAGCGCCAAAGAGCCTTGCAGAACTCGACGCTCTGATGGCCAAGGCCAAGGAAGCTGGCGTTCAGCCGATCATGCAGTTCAACAAGGGCACCGGCGGTCTCGCTTTCCCACTGCAGAACCTGATGGGCTCCTATGGCGCACCAGAACCAATCAACGATTGGATCTTCCAGAAGGATGGCGCCACCATCAATACGGCTGACAACCTCAAGGCCGCTGAGCACCTCGAGAACTGGATCAAGTCTGGCTACTTCCCAGCTGACGCCAACGCCATCGAATATTTCCAGATGATGAGCCGTTTCTCCGGTGGTGAAGGCCTCTTCATGTTCAACGGTGACTGGGAATCCGGCAATTTTGACGGCAATGCTGCTGGCAAGTTCGGCTTCTTCATCATGCCACCACTTGAAGAAGGTGGTCGCCACGCTTCGATGTCGGCTCCGCTGACCTTCGGTATCGGCGCCAACTCCAACAATGCAGATTGCGCCGCCTTCTTCCTCGATTGGGTCGCGACCAATGAAGAAGCACGCAAAATCAACGTTGCCATTGGTGGCTCGAACCCAGGCGGCCCAGCTGATCTGGCCATTCCAGCCGTTGAGCCAGGCTCGGTCACCGAAGCATCGCTTGCTGCTGGCGCAACGCTAGCGCAGGACAATGGCGCGATGGACTTCATCGCCAACGCGACCGGTGCGATCTTCGCCGCAGGCTGGACTCCAGAACTGCAAAAGATGGTCGGCGGTCAACAGAACGCGCAGGGTCTGCTTGATGCAGTTCAGCGCGAATACGAAACCCAACTGTCCCGCTAATCGCAACTCAAGCCGTAGCGCGTCACCAGCCTGAGTGAAGGTGAATAGTACACATGACCTCAAATTCTGCCGCGCCGCGGCCTGATACTGGGCTTCCCCGTTCGCGGGGGAGCCTCAAATCACGTCGAACGGCGTGGTTCTTTATCGCTCCCGCATTCGCGTTTTATGCCGCCTTTGTGCTCGTGCCCTTGGTCATGAGCTTCTACTACTCGTTCCTGCGTTGGGACGGGATTGGTCAGGCCCGGTTGCACGGCTTGACCAACTACATCACGGTTTTGACCGACCCTAAGCTGCTGCAGATCATCGGCAATGCGTTCCAACTCGTGGGCTATTTCACGGTGATCCCAGTGGTCCTCGGCCTTGCGGTTGCATCCGTTATCCGCGGCCACATGGCTGGTCCTTTCGGCACCGCAACGCGCACTATTTTGTTCCTGCCACAAGTGATCCCACTGGTTGCGGCAGGTATCGCCTGGAGCTGGATGTTCGCCAACACCGGCGTTGTTAATCAAGGCCTGCGCGTCATCGGTCTTTCGGACTGGGCCCGCGGTTGGCTGGGCGATTTCGTCTGGGCGCTGCCGGCTGTCGGCATTATTGGCGCATGGGTTCTGCTTGGCCTTTGCACCATGCTTCTGGTTACCGGCATCACCAAGATCGACCCGAGCCTTTACGAAGCGGCACGCCTTGACGGCGCACGCCCTTGGCACCAGTTCCGCTACATCACCCTGCCCGGCCTGCGTCAGGAAATCGCCGTCTGCGTCACGCTCACCGTGATCTCTGCGCTGGCGAGCTTTGACATCGTTTATATCGCCACCCAAGGCGGTCCGGGGATCACCACAATGGTGCCGGGGCTTGAGATTTATCGCCTCGCCTTTGCCCATCGTCAGGTCGGCTTGGCCTCTGCACTCGCCATTGTCTTGATGGTCTTGGTGCTGATCTCCATCGCACCGGTTCAGTGGTTTGCACGGGAAAAGAAATGAAAACGCCGCGTCCAAATAGTTTGCTGGCACGCGGGCTGATCATCCTTCTGATGATCGTGACCCTGCTGCCGTTCCTGTCCATGCTCTCTGCGGCCCTTGCGCCGCAGGGAACTTATCCCAATGGCCTGCAATGGCCGGCCGAACCGCAGTGGGGCAATTTTGTGCGCGCTTTCGAAGTCGCCAAAATGGACCAGCTGCTGCTTTCGAGCGTTCTGATTGTGCTCGGCGTGGTTCCGATTTCGGTGCTGCTCGCCACCATGGCTGGCTATGGCTTGGCCAAGCTCACGACCAATCGTTACAAGTGGCTCTACCTGATCTTCGTTTTCGGGCTCACCCTGCCGTTTGAGGCGGTGATCACCCCACTCTACTACGAAATTCGGGCCTTGGGCCTGCTCAACACGCGCTTTGCAATCATTCTGCCGCTCATTGGTCTTTATATGCCCTTTGGCGTTTATTGGATGCGCGCGCACTTCCTCAACGTGCCAAACGATTTGACGGAAGCCGCACAGCTTGATGGTGCGACCCGCTGGAAAGAATTCTGGCATGTGCAGGTGCCGTTGGCGCGTCCGGCGATCATGTCGCTGACCATTCTGCTGTTCCTCTGGACCTGGAACCAGTTCTTGCTGCCTGTGGTCTTGGTTCAGGACCCAATGCAGCGCACCATGGCCGGTGCACTCGGCGCCTTCCAAGGCCAGTGGGGCACGGACGTTCCGCTGCTTTGCGCAGGCGCACTGCTGATCCTGACGCCGACCATCCTCATCTTCCTCATATTCCAACGTCAATTCGTTGCTGCCCTGATGCAGGGCGCGGTGAAGGGCTAAAGGAGAGCACTCATGGCTGGCTTGACCATCCGTTCCGTCCATAAGAATTACGGCGATGTCCCGGTAATCAAGGGCGTTGACCTCGATATTTCGCATGGTGAGTTTGTCGTCTTCGTCGGCCCTTCGGGCTGCGGCAAGTCCACCCTATTGCGCATGATCGCAGGACTTGAAGACATTACCGATGGCACTATTGTCATTGGTGATCGCGTGGTGAACGACGTGGAGCCGCGCGACCGCGGCGTTGCCATGGTGTTCCAGTCCTACGCGCTCTACCCGCATATGAGCGTTTATGACAACGTCGGTTTCGGCTTGAAGCTGGCGGGCACGCCCAAGGACGTCCGCGACGCGAAAATCCGGGAAGCGGCAAAGGTCCTGCAGATGGAACATCTGCTCGAGCGTAAGCCTGCACAGCTTTCGGGTGGTCAGCGCCAGCGCGTCGCCATCGGCCGCGCCATTGTGCGCAAGCCTGATGTGTTCCTCTTTGACGAGCCTTTGTCCAATCTAGACGCGGCCCTGCGCGGCGACATGCGCATGGAGCTGGCGCGTCTGCACAAAGACCTCAACGCAACCATGATCTATGTGACCCATGATCAGGTTGAGGCGATGACCTTGGCCGACAAGATTGTGGTGTTGGATGGTGGCGTGGTTCAGCAGGTCGGCTCGCCGCTCGAGCTTTACAACAAACCAGCCAACCTTTTCGTCGCGGGCTTCATCGGCGCGCCAAATATGAACCTGGTCGAGGGCAAGATTGCCGCAATCGATGCTGGTGTCGCTACGCTTGCACTAGGCGATACGCCAGTGTCGGTTGCCTTGGACGGCTCTACCACCCTCAAGAGCAACGATACCGTCACGCTAGGCATTCGCCCACATGCGCTCGTTGCCGATCCGAACGGCCCACTCAAGGGCATCGTTCAGCTCATCGAGCAGCTCGGCAACGAAACCGTTGTGCGCGTTAAACTCTCTGGCGGCACCGAGATCACCGCTGTGCTCCCGGGCCAATCGGGTCACGCCGTTGGCGCGCCGATCACCCTAGCGTTTGATCCAAGCAATGCCCATCTATTCGACGCAGACCAGCGTCGCGTGAATTAACGACACAAGAAAGCCGCCCAAGTGCACACAATGCTTGGGTGGCTTTCCGCTATGCTCCGATGGGAAGATTAACCGTTTGCCGTCGCGGCAACAACTTGACGGAGCCACCCGCTCAGAGGCACGTCGACATCGGTTAGTGTCATCATCTAAAAAACGGCACGGTCGGGCGGAGTTAGCCGCACAAAGGACGGGCGCTCTGCTCTCATAAGCGCTAGACTCGTTGCGTGCGCTTCAAATGTCGTCGCCGCGCATATTACCAAGCATAAGTACACACCCGAGACCTCCTGTCCGGCATCAGCACTTGTGCCTCAGGATAGCGCTTAAAAGGTAGGGGCAGTTCTGGCCCAAAGCTCCATTACTTCGGATGGCACTGTGCAGCATGCCAACCATAGTAACAGACAACAAGGTGACGCAGTTAAAGACGCCGCCGCCGCTATGCCTAAGGGCGTCAAACCGGGGCCCAGGGATGCGGCCGTTCAAGTAAGGAATGCCGCGCCTGTCTCGGCCAACCACGGGGTCGAGGGCTGGGACGAGGTCGATGAAGCGGTGAACGAGAGTTTTCGCGAGCGACCCAAGCGCCAAATACTCGGGCGCACGACGTTTGCCTGTAGACCGCACTTTCTCCTACCGTACCAGCGCCATTTGCAACTGAAAGATAACGCCAGCCACGTGGATCGGCTTGGTGAAAACCGGTGCTGTGAGGGGCTCTGGCAGATCCGCGTCTCTATATCCCGTCGTGAATACATAAGGGATCCGATGGCGGTCCAGCTCTTCTGCAACGGGGAAAATCATTTCCCCGCCGACACTCACATCAAGAACCGCAGCAGCTATGTCGTTCGTGTGCGCTAGCGCGTCTTCGACGCTCAAAACGGGTCCGACTACGTCTGCGCCCAGCGCTTGGAGCTGATCAATTAAGTCGGCGACAAGGAGGACGTCGTCCTCAACGACCAACACACGTCGTCCGCCAAATGCATTGTTTTCATTCATACTTCAGTCTCCCGTTCATGAGCGCTAACGCGGAACGAAAAGAGCTGTTGCTTGGACGTGAGTTTCTCCACTTCGATCAAGGTTTATCCTGACGAGATAATCGGGACGACCTTGTGTCCGCCTAAGTCCGGCCACCTTGCAAGACATTCCCTGGGCCCTACTGGCAACTGCGCTTTGTCCCAATGCAGCCTGATCGCGGGCCATTTCACGTCAATATTGGCGATATCGTTCAAACATCTTCCGCTTGAATATTAACACAAGTCAATGAAGCTTTTTTAGGAACGCTTCTGAGGAAATCAGAGTATTAAACTGACACCGATGGAGAACACCCCAGCGCGTGCTGTGGCGTTGCCTCATGAGGAAGCATCGGAACGGTGGTTCAGCTAAGTGTTTGTTTAGTTGCAGGGCGGCATTCGGTGCCGCCCGACGATTCATAGAGACTTGGTGGACTAACGCACTGAACAAATAAGAAGACGACATATGCCGGGAGTATCTGAGTGCCGACGCCAGCAAACGCGCTAGAAAGTGTTTTCCCGGGTAACAGCGAGATGGCCAAGCTCATGCGGGCGACAGACTGGAGCCAGTCCGCTTTAGGCGCGCCTGCATCATGGCCAATTTCGCTCAGAGTGGCATTGGGTATCCTGCTAACGTCGCGCTTTGAGATGTGGCTCGGTTGGGGACCGGACGTCTCGTTTTTTTATAACGACGCCTATCGGCCGACACTGGGTATCAAGCATCCCAATTCCCTAGCGCAACCCACGGCAAAATTATGGGCGGAGATTTGGGACGACGTGGAGCCCCGCATACGTCAAGTTTACGACACCGGCCAAGCAACCTGGGACCGGGCGCTGCTCCTCATTTTAGAGCGCTCGGGCGAGCCAGAAGAGACCTATCATACCTTCTCTTACAGCCCAATTCTGGGAGAGAGCGGCAAAACCGAAGGCCTTCTGTGTGCCGTGACGGAGGATACACTCCAGGTCATTTCCGAACGCAGGATGGAAACGCTCCGCAATCTCTCCCTGCGCCTCGCGGGAGCGACCGATGCGCGTTCTGTGCTGAGTGCTGCCCATGAAGTCATAGGCACCAACGCGCACGACCTCCCCTTCACGCTCGCCTATCTCTTTAATGACGGTACGCCGGAACTCGCATTTACGACTGGGATCGCGGAAGACGAATTCCCCGCAGCGCTCTGTGAGATTGTCTCCCTCGACGTCAGGACGCCGCAGGATGTGCAGTCGCTAAGCGCCACCCTGCCCACTGGCGCATGGGACCGAGCTGCGCGCGAAGTTATTGCGGTGCCACTGGTTGGCCAAGGTGCGGAGGCCAACCTTGGGGTGATCCTGGTCGCGCTGAATCCGCTTCGCCCTTTCGACGAAGACTATGCAGGTTTCCTCAATCTTATTGCGGGCCAAGTGGCAGCGGGCCTCGCCGGCGCTGACGCCTATGAATCTGAGCGACGCAGAAGCCGCGCGCTGTCCGATGCGCTCCGTATGCGTCAAGACGCAGCCGAAGTTTTGGAGCGCGCCAATCTTCGCCTCGCGACGGAAATTGACAAGCGTACTGGCGAGCGAGACCGACTTCGCGCGCTGTTTCAGAACGCACCGAGTTTTATGTGCATTTTGAGCGGACCGGAACATACGTTCGAGTTTGCCAACCACGCCTATAGCGAATTGGTGGGACAACGAGACTTGGTTGGCATGACCATCCGGGAAGCACTGCCCGACGTCGAAGGCCAAGGCTATTTCGAGTTGTTGGACGAAGTCTACAACACGGCTACGCCTTTCGTTGGCCGAGAGATGGCCGTCACCATTTATCGTGATAGCAGATCTCTGCCTGAGGAGAGGTTTGTTAACCTGGTCTATCAGCCAATTTTTGACGAGAAAGGCGCGGTGACCGGCATCTTTGCCGAAGGCCACGACGTCACAGACCAAAAGCGTGCCGAGGAAAGCCTCCGGCAAATCAACGATAATTTGGCTGATCTCGTCACGGCTCGAACGCACGAGCGCGACATGACGTGGCGGGTGAGCGAGGATCTATTCATTGTCTGCGGCTTTGATTACGCCATTCGGAACGTCAATCCCGCTTGGTCGGCAGCCCTTGGCTACACTCAGGACGAGCTCACCCGGATGTCGTTCTATGACATTTTCCATCCTGACGACTTGATGAGTGTACGAGACCAAACGAAAGCTCTTTCAGAAGGACGTACGATCAAGGATCTCGATTGGCGTTTGCGCAGCAGCGATGGAAAATACCTCTGGTATTCGTGGTCCTGCGTTCCCGAGGGCGATCAATTCTATGGTGCAGGTCGCGACGTTACTTCCCGCAAAATACTTGAAGAGCAGCTCCGCCGCTCCCAGAAAATGGAGGCCTTGGGCCAACTGACCGGCGGCGTTGCTCATGATTTCAACAACCTCCTGCAGGTGATCAGCGGCAATTTACAGCTCCTGAACAAAGATGTTGCTGGAAACAGTCGCGCCGAAAGTCGCGTCCAAAACGCGCTTGCGGGGGTCACCCGCGGTTCAAAACTCGCCAGTCAGCTTCTCGCCTTTGGCCGCAGACAGCCGCTTGAGCCGCGAGTGGTCAACGTTGGTCGGTTCCTCAAGGGAATGGACGACATGCTACGGCGGACGCTGGGTGAAGAAATCGAGCTTGAAACAGTCGTTTCGGGCGGTCTTTGGAATACCATGATCGACCCGAACCAAATCGAAAATGCCGTCCTCAACCTAGCGATTAACGCTCGCGATGCGATGAACGGCCGAGGACGCCTCACCGTTGAGGCGAGCAATGCGGCCCTCGATGAAACCTATGCCCGCGCAAACGACGCTGAGCCCGGGCAATACGTGTTGATTGCAGTTACAGATACCGGAACCGGCATACCGGAAGATATGCTGGAGAAAGTTTTCGAGCCCTTCTTCTCGACAAAACCCGAAGGCAAAGGCACAGGCCTTGGACTTTCCATGGTCTATGGCCTTGTTAAGCAATCCAATGGTCACGTCAAAATTTACAGTGAGCTCGGCCACGGAACGACCGTTAAAATCTACCTGCCGCGCACTCAAGCCACTGAGGATATCTTGCTCGACCTGCGGGATGCACCCGTGCAAGGAGGGACTGAAACAGTCCTCGTCGTGGAAGATGATGATGAGGTCAGAGAAACGACGGTCGTCCTGCTGACCGACCTTGGATATCGTACGCTTCGCGCCAGAGACGCAGCCAGCGCTCTAACAGTTATTGAGAGCGGCGTTCCGATCGATCTTTTGTTCACCGACGTGGTCATGCCAGGGCCACTGCGCAGCCCAGAGCTTGCTCGTAAGGCGGTCGAACGACTACCGCACCTCGCTGTCCTCTTCACCTCGGGTTACACCGAGAATGCCATCGTACACGGTGGCAGATTAGACGCTGGCGTTGAACTTCTCCCAAAGCCGTATTCCCGCGAAAACCTCGCGCGGAAAATTCGCCATGTTCTGGTCAATCAGCAACAACGTAACGCAGCCGCACAGGCACTCAATTCCGAGCAGGCGGATCGACCCACTTCTGTCACTAGCGTCTCGCTCAATATCTTGCTGGTGGAAGATGATCCTCTTATCCAGCTGAACACTGCTGATATGCTTGAAAGTCTGGGCCATGTGGTGCTGAGCGCCGCAACCGGAAGACAGGCTCTCGGCCTGATTGGCAGGGATATCGATTTGCTCATGACCGATTTGGGCCTGCCCGATATGCATGGCACTGACCTCGTCACAGCCTACCGCGAACAGCGGCCAAACCTGCCCGTTTTGATCGCGTCAGGCGATGTGGCCGCAGCCCGCACAATCGATAATGTCAGTATTCTTCTCAAGCCTTACAGTGCGACAGATATCGCCAAAGCCCTGCTTGCGCTTCCTTCTCAATCTGAACGCTAGGACGGGGTGTCATACCACAGACGGGAAGCGCAAACTTGGTCCCAGTTAAACTGCCCGCGAACGAGGCAAAGACCGACCGTGGGCGCGAGAAGAGAGCACGCTCAGACCGCGCCCCTTACAAAGGTAACTCATTGCGTCCAAGCGTAGATTTCGAGGTTTTTTAGCTTGGTGCGCACTGGACGATCGGCCCAGAGGTCAGTCATAAATAGCTCATGGTATTAATACGGTAACGCAATGTGATGGCGCATAACGAAGACAGCAGAGCCCGAGATTTCGCTGATCTGTCTTCGCGGATGAGCAGGCTCGAAAACCGCTATCGCACGCTAATCGACAATGTCGATGTGGGGATCTGCATCGCCAAGATGAAGTTCGACGACAATCTGCGCGCTGTCGACTATTTCATCCTAGACGGTAACTCAGCTTACGAGCGCCACACGGGGCTCTACGGCACCGTCGGTCGTTGGGTCTCTGACTTTGCTCCAGATCTGGAGCGGGCATGGTTCGACACCTATGGCCGTGTCGCCTTGACCGGTACACCTGCTCGTTTCGAGCTACAGGCCGCGCCCTTAGGAAACAGATGGTTTGAAGTTGAAGCCCATCGCGTTGGAAATCCAGTGGATTTCGAAGTCGCGATCCTCTTTACAGACATCACAGACAAGCGCGCTGAGCGTGAGAGCCAGCAAACGATTAATCGCGAACTCGCACACAGGATGAAGAATTTCGTCTCGATTGTGCAATCTATGATCTCTCAGACACTGCGCCGATCGATATCCACGCAAGAAGCGGAAAAGGCAATTGACGGCCGTCTGCTCGCCTTTGCGCGCGCGCAGGATCTTCTGGGCGACGAAATCCTCAACGGCGCTGACATCTTGCCGGTGGTTCTCTCGTCCATATCACCGCACCAGACGCATGATCGACGCATTAAAATCTCGGGTGAAGCCTTTGCTCTCAGCGCCAGGCGCGCCCTGGCCCTATCGCTTGCCCTACACGAGCTTGCGACCAACTCCATCAAGTACGGGGCCCTATCCAACGAGGTCGGACAGGTCAACTTAAACTGGAGTTTCGACGACAACCGCATCGATATTTTTTGGCGTGAAATCGGCGGCCCGCTCGTCGTGCCCCCGTCCTCCCAAGGGTTCGGATCGCGGCTGATCGAGATCGTCGGAGCCAATTTCGATGGCACGTCTCATTTGGAATTTGCACCAGACGGGGTGATTTTCTCTCTAAGCGCCCCTGCCCGTCCCAGCACCAGTTAAAAAGGTGCGGACTGAACTCGCTTCTATGCGGCTACTTACGCTGCTCAGTGGCGGCGAGCACGGCTTTCTCTAGTAGGCGTTTGAGTTCGTCGCGCTCCTGAGCGTCGAGCCCGCGTACGAGCTGGTCCTGCGCGTTGGCTACTGCGCGATGCGCAACCGACAAAGCAGCCTCGCCCTGCTCGGTCAAAGTCAACACTTTGGCCCGCCGGTCCTGCGCGTTGGTTTGTCGTGACACGAAGCCCTTATCGACCAAGCGATCAACGACGCCGCCAATTGTCGTTCGGTCGTAAGAGATAAGTACGGCCAATGTCGCTTGGTCAATTGTTGGCTGATCACCAATGGCACCCAGCGCGGAATATTGAACCGGCGTCATATCCAATCCCACACGCCGAAATTCCGCGTCGATCAACGCGGTGGAGATTTGGTTGAAGCGACGGGCCAGCTGCCCCGGGTAACTCGTGACCGACAAAAACCTCTCCAAAATTGACACGCATACTGATAATCAGTACGCTTACTAATAGCGCAAGAGCGTAGCCTCTATGGCCGAGACGTTCGCCTTTATCATCTTGATCGCATTGGACCTCCCATGCAATTGCCGCCAAGAGTAAAACCTGCCCAAATCCCGGCCCATGAAACGGCTGACCCCGTTTCTATCGTCGGTCAACGAGCACAAACTTTGGCTGTTACACGCTGGCGTATCCAACTGCTCGTCTTGGCAATAGTCCTCGGTTTTCTCGTGATCGCGCTCCGGCTGTGGTCACTGGGCGCGGCTGAGGTGAATAGTCAGGCGCGGGGCAGCGCACTGAACGCCGCTCTGGCGTCGCGGCCGGTCGTCTACGATCGCAATGGCATCATCATGGCCATTGATATTCTCGTCCCCTCCTTGTTTGCAGAACCGCGCCGTATTGTGGATGTCGAAGAAGCCGCACAAGCGGTCCACACAGTGCTCCCCCAGCTCGAGTTAGCGTGGTTGCGAAAACGATTGAGCGGCGATAGCGGGTTTGCATGGATCGCCCGTGAACTTACGCCAAAAATCCAGACCGACTTAATGCGTCTTGGAATACCTGGCCTCGATTTTGTCACCGAGACCAAACGCTTTTACCCCGCGTACCGACAAGCGGCTCACGTGATGGGCGCGGCGAACATAGACAACATCGGCATTGCGGGCATCGAGCACTATATCGACCGATCTCGAGACGTCGTCCTCCTGCAAGAGCTTGGGCTGGCTCGTGCGGCGACCCTAGAGCCCGTATCGTTATCGCTAGACATGCGGGTTCAGAACATTCTGCACAATCAGCTCGCGGACGCCCTGATCCGGTATCAAGCGATCGCCGGTGCGGGGGCACTCATAGATGTCCAAAGCGGTGAGATAATCGCCCTCGTGTCACTCCCCGACTTCGACCCTAACCATCCCTCGCAAATGCTTGAATCAGGGCGATTTAACCGGATCACTGCGGCCAAATTCGAACCCGCCTCCATTTTCAAGCCCCTCACGATCGCTGCGGCTCTCGATGCCGGTGCCGTTACCTTGCACGACCAAGTTGATGCTCGAACCCCCGTGCGGTTCGGCCGACATTCCATTTCCGACTACTATGGAAAATACCGCCACCTGACGGTGCCGGAAGTGTTAGTGCATTCATCCAACATCGGCACGGTACGGATTGCAGAGCGCCTAGGAGCGGAGAATTTTCGGGAGTTCCTGACCCGCATCGGCATGGATGTCCCCCCTGTCATCGAACTGCCAGAAGTCACCGCCCCGGTCGTGCCTAAGGCATTTTCGGCCGTTACAGCGGCAACCGTCTCCTTCGGTCACGGCTTGAGCGTCACGCCACTTCAAATGCTCACGGCAACAGCAGCTTTAGTGAACGGGGGCCACCTGCCAACGCCAACATTGATCGCTAATGCGGGCGATAACACGAGCGAGATGAAGCGCGTCATCAAAGCTCATACGAGCCTTCAAATGCGCTACTTGCTGCGCCTGAATGCACTTGATGGCTCAGCGCGTCGGGCAAACAATCTTGCCGAAGGGTATCGCTTGGGCGGTAAAACAGGCACCGCCGAAAAAGTAGTAGCTGGCCGATATTCAAGCGAGAAAGTTACCACGTTTTTCTCATCTGCCTTTCCCCTTGATGCGCCTCGATATGCCATGCTCATCATGATCGACGAACCAAAGCGCGAGCAGCCCGGAAGTGGTCGCACAGCCGCCTACAATGCCGGCGATGTCACTGGCCGAGTCCTTCAAAGGATTGCTCCCATGTTAGGCATAGTCCCATCCGAGTGGACAAATGTGCCCGCGGCCCTCTTAGAGCGATAAGCGGCTTATCTGCTTTCCAACATTGTTTGGACATTTAGAAGGCGCGAAGGCTCTTCACAGGACTAAGTATTAGTCGTGGCAGATGTCGCGCCTTAGTGTCCCCTCAATCCGGACGGAACACCTTGTTCGTCCCATAACGACCGTTGCACCGGCGCGGCCATCTTGGAATACGCCGGTATCACAATATTCTTTTCCGTCAATGCGTTAAGGCGGTAGTCTTTCTTACCCCTGAACCAAGTAGGCAGGTCCTGAATATCGAATTCGACTCTGCCTTCCAAATTGCTGAGTAAGCCAGAGTATTTTTAGCGACTTCACGGCAGTACCGCTACATCTCGCGGATATCCGTGCGACCTGCGGTCGACACCCGACAAGAACGCACCACTGCGCCTGCAACACGCCATCACCATGGCTTTCTCCCCTCGGTGGAATGACCGTCTCAAGACCTTCACTGCGAGACTGCGCGTGAGCGCCTGGTTGTCGAGCGGATTGCGTGCAATGACGTCAACGCCCTCCAATCCAGTATTAACTGCGCAAGCTCTGTAGAGTACCTGCAGCACTTCAGCCCCGGCAGGACCCTTCCAATGTGATTGCGAAAATACAGGGCGGATAAGGCAGTTCCGTCGTCGCCAAGGCTTTCCTTCCAGCACTCAGCAGACCCGTGGTAAAACCACGATCAACGAAGAACATCTCACAAACATTTGACCCATGTGACAGTCTAGAGCAATATTTTCCGCCTCCGATGTCACCCACGGAGCAACTTTCCCCTGCATGCGGAAAATGACTTAACTCTCTCGATCTGCACTTCCCCAAAAACTGACCAAAGTCTGCTGGGTATCTGGTTAATGCGTGCCGTATTGAGAATGAGGCATCCGCCATGTCCCGAGACAGCAGAGTTCACCGCGCTATTTCCAGCAGCATTCATCAATCTCAAGTTGAACGGCGTCATGATGTTCGCTGGCCCGCATACTATGCCGTGCGGTGTGCCGTCATTCCCTAGGGGCCGGGTGCCCACAAACCTCAAGCTAGTACGCCGGAGCCGAACTTAAAGCCCGGCTCCGGCGGATCGCTTATTGTGCAGCTGCGCGCGCGGCAGTCAGCCAAGTATCGACCAATTCGCGGTTTTCAGAAATCCACGCGGCCGCCTGCCCTACGACGTCGTCGTCACCAGCGTTCATCGCCGCATTTTGTGCATAGACGTCAGCGATAGGAATCTCGCCGTTTTCGAGCAGAGAGCGTACCGCTGGGTTGTCATCAAGGAACGCCTTATTGACGACAGCATCAATGCTGTTGGCCGGGAAGCCAAGCACGCAGGGATCACTGACACATCCCTCAACGCCGTCGCGGATCGCCGCGTCGGTGAGCTCAGCCAAATTGTCAGGAAGGTTCACTTCCGGAACGTTGATCCACACAACGTCTTCACCAGGAACGAGCTCGTTGACGGTCCAGTTCGGGGTCCAAGTGTAGAACAGGATTGGGCTGCCGGATTCATACGAAGCAACAGCGTCGGCCATTGCCGCAGGATAGCCTGCCTTGATCAGATTGACGTGGTCATTGAGCTCATAAGAATTCATGTGGTGCTCAATAACCAGCTCGCATCCCCAACCGGGTGGACACGCGACCAGATCAGCCTTGCCATCCCCGTCACGGTCAAATGCAGCTTTCACATCGTCGCGCTTGAAATCGTCAAGTGAGGTGATGCTCAGGGATTCGGCACTAGCCTTGTCGACAAGATAGCCTTCGATAGCGCCTCCGCTAACGACCGACCCGATGATCTCGGCTGTACCCTCAATTGCGTCCTTGTATGGGTTGTGGATGGGGAACCACCCGTCGACCCAAAGCGTAACGTCGCCATAGCCAACGGACTGGTAGAACGCGGGGTTATCGAGGGTCAAAACAGAGCTGACAGAATATCCAAGCTCGCTCAGAAGTTGGCGGTAGATCTCGGTATAGAACCAGCCCGTGTCCCAGGTCGGCTGAGCCATAATGACTTCTGTGTCTTTCCCCGGCTGCTGCTCTTGAGACAGCGCGGGAGCGCTGAGGCTGGTGGTTACAAGCATGAGCATGGCTAGGGAAGGAATTGTCTTGAGACGGAACATCACTGTTTTTGTCTCCTTTGTTTTGCTTTTCGTGGATCCGCCGATCGAGCGGAGGCGAAAGGGGTTATGGTCCCCAGGGGGCGGCCGTTGGTCTTAGGCCGCTTTTCTGTCCGTGGGCGTCGGCGCTATTGCGCGTGGCCGGAACATAGAAAACAGAGTTTGGCGAAGAGAGATGGCTGGCACATTGCTCTGCGCGCCGAACCCTTGAGTGATCCGGTCGAGCACGATGGCGAGAATGACAATACCAACGCCACCCGCTGTCGCCTGCCCAACATCAAGACGTCCCAGGCCGGTGTTCACCACCAGGCCAAGCCCGCCCGCACCGATCAGTGCAGCGATGACGACCATCGACAAGGCGAGCATCAGCGTCTGGTTGAGACCGGCCATGATGGTGCGCATTGCCAGAGGCAACTGCACTTCGACCAATGTCTGCAGCGAAGTTGCCCCAAACGCATCAGAGGCTTCGATCAGGTCGCCGCGCACGTTGCGGATGCCCAGATTGGTCAAACGCACGATTGGCGGCAGCGCGAAGATCACGGTGGCGATAATCCCAGGCGCCATGCCCACCCCAAACAGCATAACGATGGGCACCAGATAGACGAAACTCGGGATGGTTTGCATGACATCCAGCGAAGGTCGTAAGACCTTCCACGTCATATCGTTGCGCGCGGCCAGAATACCCAGCGGAATACCGATTAGAGCGCAGAACAGCACCGATGTGATAATCATCGCGAGCGTCGTCATAGTCTGCCCCCACAGCCCGATCATGTCGATAAAGACGAATCCCAGCACCGTGAATATAGCCATGCCACGCCCTGCGAATTTGAGCGCCAGAACGGCAAAAACCAGCGTCGTCGCGAGCATCGGCACAAAGGCCAAAAAGGCGTCGAGTGCATTCAGCACTTGTGAGATCGGCACCTGTAGGGCGCGGAAAAACGGACGGAAATTTGGAACCAGCCAGCCGCGAACAAAGCCGTTCACCCATTCATCGAACGGTATAATCATAAAATCGGATGGGCTCATCGAGCGCCTCCTTCTTGGGTGCCCATCTGCGCTTCGGCCTGGGCCGCTTCGGGCGTTTCTGCCTCAACCTGATCAGCAGAGATCTGTGCGAACACGGCCTCAGGCTCGACTACGCCAAGCAAGCGATTGTCGTCGTCGGTAATTGCAATCGGCAGGCCAGCACTGGCCGCGCCATAGAGCGCCGAGAGCTGCGTGTCGCGATCTGTCGTTGGGTAGTCCGTGACCATCACATCGGCGAGTTTTACGTCGTCATCGCCACTGTCTCGGTCTGCGACTGCCGCCAGCTGATAGGTAACGAGCCCGGCAAGGTCCTCCCCGTCCATAACGTAAACCGCATTGAGGTTCTCATCTTCCATACGCCTAACAGCGTCTCCCGCCGTATCTGTGTCGAGCTGCATAACCGAGGGGACGCTCGCCACCGTCTCGGCGGTGAATACCCTGCCGCGATCAATATCGGCAACAAACGCAGCGACGTAGTCATCAGCTGGGTTGGAGACGATGTCCTGCGCCGTACCGATCTGAACGACCCGACCATCTTTCATGATCGCAATTTTGTCGCCCAGCAGCAGCGCTTCGTTGAGATCGTGGGTAATGAAGATGATTGTCTTTTTCAGCGCGCTCTGCAGCGCCAACAACTCGTCCTGCATTTCTCGGCGGATCAGCGGATCGAGTGCGCCGAACGGTTCGTCCATGAGCAATATTTCGGGGTTGGTCGCAAGTCCGCGTGCCAGCCCGACGCGCTGCTGCATGCCGCCAGACAAATCAGCCGGCTTGCTGTTGGCCCACGACGCTAACCCAACTTGCTCCAGCGCCGCCATCGCCTGCGCCTGCCGTTCACTCTGAGGCACACCCTTCACCTTCAGGCCAAACGCTGCGTTTTCAAGAATTGTGCGGTGCGGAAACAGCGCGAAGTGCTGGAACACCATGGTAATCTTGTTGCGTCTGATGTCGCGCAGCTTAGCGGCTGAACACGATGCAACATCATCACCGTCAATGAGTATCTTGCCGCTCGTTGGCCGGATTAGCCCATTGAGCATCCGCACCATCGTCGACTTACCCGAACCTGAGAGCCCCATGATCACGAAGATCTGGCCCTCTAGGACGTCGAAGCTGGCGTCCTGAACGCCAATCGTCTGCCCCGTCGCCTGAAAGATGGCTTCTTTGCTTTCACCACGCTTCAAAAGATTGAGCGCTTCATTCGGTCGGCTACCGAAGATTTTGAAGACCTTTTCGACCCTCAACTTGATATTCATAAGACCTCGTATTCTAACACAGCAAGAATACAGATAAGCACTACCCCAATATTCTTACGAACTTCTCAAATACAAAATATATTCACCCCGAAAGGATGGTCCTTTCAGAGAGAAGTTCTAAACTCTGTCGCTTGTTTGTGCACATGGTAGGCCAGCACAGTTGTCACATCAACCATAAAACTGCCAAAATTTATCCTTGACACCGTTCCAAGAAACCACAACCACGCCAAAACTTCTGACAAAATACAAGGAAACCGCTAGTTATACTGAGACTTCACGCCCCCCCTCCCATCACCAAAGACAGGCAGTTCTGGTCAAAAAAAGTTCGTCGCCGGAGTGAATTTGAACCAGACCACCGCCGGACATGGCAGCAGCCACCTCATAATCAGGTGCGCACGCCCCCGAAGTCGAAGATCCCATTACGAAGCAGAAAGCACGGGGTGGAACCGCTCAATATTCGCCTCGAAGCAACCCTCGGGGCGCTGGCGACCATCCTGCCAAGCAAACGCCTCACATCGAAACCGTAGCTACGGTCGTGGCGAAGGGCATTCGTAGCCACAAAGAGTTCGTTCTGGGTCTACGATGCTCGAGAAAATCAGCTCTCAGGGCCGATAGCCCGATGGAACAGCCGTCCTCATGGCGCGCGCAAATTGGCATCACATCGCGGCATCGATGATGTGTTGACCCAGTTCTGATGTCGTCAATGGCGTTGACAACTCAAGCCACCATTTCGGACCTTCAGTCAAAGACTTGCTGAAAGCTGTCATTAGGTTGGGCGACAGCTATGCGCCCTCGTTTCCGCCGTCGAGACGCACGCGTTACCATCCCAAAAGCGGACACCTGAGGCTCTGCCTGGTCGAAGGCCACGACTAACTGAAGCAGGCCCCAATTCGGTCGTTCGATCATCTATGGCCATTTAGCGAGGCAGCTGTTCGGCGTCGAAATTTTGATGGGATCTAGGCAGCCCTTCGTTCACCTGTAGCGGGGCAGCAATGATGGCCAGTTCGCCTTTGGCCACTTCCCCCTAGACCGCTGGACACTCGACCACGCAAACCAACAGGATACACCCAATAGAAAGAAAAGTCGTATCGCGGTGCCCCAAACCTTCCAGGTCGTACGTGCCGATTTTCTATTAATCATGTCCTTAATCGCGAGATCACCGATGTGCGTAATTCTGACCTGATCGACGCCCGTCCAAGATTGTCGACGCAGGAATTAAACCTTTTGTCGTTCGATATACCGCTGAAAGCGTTTACCTAGCTGGCCTTGCTAGCCCCCCTTTCCTTGCCCATATTCGGTGACATGGCACGCCATCAAGGAGCGGGATATGTCTTTTGAGCGTAAAGTTGCCTTGGTTACCGGGGCTGGTTCGGGCATCGGCGAAGCGATAGCAAAGGAACTCGCCTCGCTCGGCGCGCGGATTGTCGTCACCGACATCAATAAGGGTTCGGCGGAACGCGTTGTAGGCGAGATCAAAGCCAGCGGAAACGAGGCCGCGTCCTTTATCATGGATAGTGCTTCACCTGAACAGAACGAAGCTGCTGTCGCCTTCGCCGTCAAAACCTACGGCAAGCTGAACTATGCCGTGAACAATGCCGGCATTGGCGGTAAGGCCGCACCCTCGGGGGAAATCGACATTACCGACTGGCAGCGCGTTATCGACATCAACCTCAATGGCGTCCTCTACGGCATGCGCTATCAGATTCCGGCCATGCTGCAGGCCGGCGCGACCGAAAGCGCCATCGTCAACATGGCGTCGATCCATGGCGCGGTCGCGGCTATCAACAACTCTGCCTATACCGCCGCCAAGCATGGCGTCGTGGGGCTAACCAAGAACGCAGCTGCTGAGTATGGTCCGCAGGGCCTGCGCATCAACAGCGTTGGCCCCGCCTATATCAACACGCCGCTGCTCGCCAACCTGCCGGACGAGTTCCGCAGCGCGCTGATCGCCCGCCATCCGCTCGGTCGGTTGGGCAGGCCCGACGAGGTCGCCAAGCTCGTCCGCTTCCTGCTCTCGGATGACGCCTCCTTCATGACCGGCGGCTACTACTTGGTCGACGGCGGCTACACCACTGTCTAGCCATCAATACCTGCAGCCCGCATGCTATGTGTTTCGGGCTGCCCCCTCCAAAGACGACAGAATCCCGGCAACGCCAGCGTCGACCTTCAGCGATATTGATTTCGTAAGCCGGTTCAGGGTTAGATAAAATTCCAAAGGCTGCCGTCACTCCGCGGAAGTCAGGCCGGGGACAAGACGTCCAATGCAATTATCACTGCAAAGCCGATTGAATGTAGCGCTTCTGACAGTGGCATTGGTCGGGCTTGCTGCGGGCGTGGTTCTGATGCTGGCTGGCAATAACGAACTCGCGAGGATAGTCTGGACCGCGGGCGTCGTTCCCGTGCTTGCCGCCCTTTTGGTGGAGATCTCCCGCAGCCTTCTCAAGGGTGAGGTGGGTCTCGATATCGTCGCCGCCCTCTCTATGTCCGCCGCCCTGTTCTTTGGCGAGACGCTGGCGGCTGCCGTGGTAGCGCTGATGTATTCGGGCGGGACCTTCCTCGAAAGTTTTGCTGAAGGCCGTGCCCGTCGCGAGATGAGCCAATTGCTCTCGCGCGTGCCACGCACTGCTACAAGGCACGCGAATGGCAGACTTGAAGATGTGCCGCTCGATGCTATCGAGCCGGGGGACCTCCTACTGATCCGCCAGGGCGACGTTGCACCCGCCGACGGCGCCATTGCAAGTGATGGCGCCGTGCTGGACCAGTCGGCCCTGACCGGTGAATCCATGCCGGTGCGGCTCAGCCGCGGCCAGGATGTGATGAGCGGATCGACCAATGCCGGCGAGGCTTTTAATCTTCTTGTCTCGCGGCGCGCTTCGGACAGTACCTATGCCGGCATAGTGCGGCTGGTAGAGGCCGCACATACTTCAAAGGCGCCTATGGCGCGACTTGCAGACCGCTACTCGCTGCTTTTCCTTTTGATCACAGTTGTTCTGGCCACATCTGCGTGGTGGTTCACTGGCGACCCCATCCGTGCAGTGGCCGTGCTTGTCGTCGCCACCCCCTGCCCTCTTATTTTAGCTGTCCCAGTTGCTCTGGTCGCCGGGCTGTCGCGCGCCGCGCAGTTTGGCGTGTTGATCAAGGGCGCACGGCCGCTAGAGGCCCTTGCCAGCATTCGGACATTGGTGCTCGATAAGACCGGGACCCTCACCGATGGCCGTCCGCAGATAGTTTCGCTCGAAACTCATGGAGACTTTACTCAGGGGGAACTCTTGTTCCTAGCAGCCTCACTCGAGCAGGCCTCCAAGCATCCTATGGCCAGAGCCATCGTGACTTCGGCCCGCGAACGCGGGGTTGAGTTGACGGTTCCAGACCAAGTCGTTGAAGTCCCCGGAGAGGGGCTTTCCGGCACCGTAGGCGGTCGCACGGTAGTGGCAGGCGGGGTGAGCTTCGTCGCAGCGCGGATCGGCGCCGTTGCCCCTGAAGAGAGCATCCTCGGCGTCGGCGCGGCCCTCGTTTCGGTGGCAATCGATGGCAAGCTAGCCGGTCGCCTTGTAATGGCAGACGCCTTGCGCTCCGGCACTCCACATCTACTTGCAGGGTTACGGAGTCTCGGTATCAACCGGATTATGCTCGCCACCGGAGACCGGCATGCAGTGGCCCAGCAAATTACCGCTGGACTCGACCTAGACGCCGTCCACGCCGATCTGACACCGAACATGAAAGTGCGGCTGGTCCAAGTCGAACGGGAAAGGCATCCACCAGTGATGATGGTGGGCGATGGCGTCAACGATGCGCCCGCGCTGGCTGCCTCCGATGTCGGTGTCGCCATGGGTGCGCGCGGCGCAGCTGCTTCTTCCGAAGCGGCCGATGTGGTCCTCCTTGTTGATCATCTTGACCGTCTGCTCCCCGGCATCGAGATTGCGCAGGGTGCCCGGCGGATAGCTCTTCAGAGCGTCGCGGCGGGCATCAGCCTCTCGGTCCTCGGCATGGTGGCCGCAGCATTCGGCTACCTTACGCCGGTACAAGGTGCTCTGTTGCAAGAGGCGATAGACGTGGCAGTCATACTCAATGCCTTACGCGCTTTGCGCATTAAGCCTCTCATGCCTTCTGCTACCAACACAGCCGCCACATCCTAGGAGCACCTGATGAGCCGCCTTTCGCATTCCGAGGTCCACATGGTGCACCGTATCGGCTGGCTCCGCGCTGCCGTTCTGGGCGCCAATGATGGACTCGTCTCCACCGCCAGCTTGGTCGTCGGCGTGGCAGCCGCCGGGTCCGGTCGTCCGGAAATCCTCATTGCCGGCCTTGCCGGTCTGGCTGCAGGCGCCATGTCCATGGCGGCAGGAGAATATGTGTCGGTCAGTTCCCAAACCGATGCCGAACAGGCCGACCTCGCCCGCGAGAGGACTGAATTGGCATCCATGCCCAACCACGAACTCGACGAGCTGACGCAGATCTATGTCAGTCGCGGTCTCGACGAGGAGCTCGCCCGCAAAGTGGCTGTTCAGCTGACCGAGCGTGATGCGCTTGCGGCACATGCCCGCGACGAACTGGGTATTTCCGAAACAGTCACTGCCCACCCAGTGCAGGCCGCGCTTGTCTCGGCGCTCACCTTCGCAGTCGGCGCAGTCATTCCGCTCATCGTGGTTTGGCTTTCCCCCGCCACCCAAATCCCGCTCACAGTGGCGGCCAGCACCATCGTAGCCCTGATGACCCTCGGTGCAATGGGCGCATCGGCAGGCGGCGCCGGGATCGTGAAGCCTGCCATACGCGTCACATTCTGGGGCGCATTGGCTATGGCCGTTACCGCCGGCGTGGGGTTAATTTTCGGGGTTAGCGCTGCCTAACGGGCTGGATGGAAGCGCAATCAACCGTCTCTGTCGAAACAGCGTTCTGTTGTGCGAGATACAAGCTCATGCGGCATGAATATTTTGGGACACTCTCAAGGGTGTCCTCCAAACTTCGTAATAAGAGTCGCCATAT
Source organism: Devosia sp. MC1541 (assembly GCF_012847305.1). Classification (NCBI taxonomy): domain Bacteria; kingdom Pseudomonadati; phylum Pseudomonadota; class Alphaproteobacteria; order Hyphomicrobiales; family Devosiaceae; genus Devosia; species Devosia sp. MC1541. The sequence continues at coordinate 60,758 of NZ_JABBDZ010000001.1, read as the reverse complement.
CAATAGGCCCAACATAGGGCGGGAAGTGTTGTCTCAGAGCCTACACCGCTGAAGCATAACCTTAGTCTATATTCGGATCGTTCCGCCGTGGCACTCATTGAGTGGCCAGTCCAAGGAGACTTTCCATGAAAAAACAGATTGTTCTTATCGCCTTTGCCGCGGTGGCTTCCGCCGGCTTCTCCGGTACCGCCCTAGCTCAGAGCACCACGGCCACTGCGACCACCGAACTCAACATCCGCTCGGGCCCGGGACCCCATTTCCCTTCGGTCGGCTTCATTGTGGCCGGCGGTTCAACTATGGTTGAGGGGTGCCTGCAGGGGAGCAAATGGTGCCGCGTTAATTATGACGGGGTTGTGGGCTGGTCCTATTCGGATTATTTGAGCGCCGACCTTTCCGGTCAGGCCATTGTGCTCACTGATCGCTATCCGGATGTCGGCGTGGCGACGGTCACCTACGAAGCCAGCGACGCTGCAGCAGGCGGCGCAGTTGCCGGAACCGTCGGCGGCGCCGTGGCCGGCGCTCTGATCGGGGGTCCCGTCGGCGCCGCGATTGGCGGAGTGATTGGTGCCACAGGCGGCGCGACCGCCGGTACTGTTATTGATCCGCCGGAAGTGGCCCGCACCTACGTCACATCCAATCCGCTCGATCCGGTCTATCTCGACGGCGAAGTGGTGGTTGGTGCCGGCCTTCCGGACACGGTGACGCTTCAGGCAATTCCCGACTACAACTACCAGTATGTTTATATCAATGGTCAGGCAGCGCTGGTCGACCCAGGCTCCCGCCGCATCGTTTACGTGGTGCGCTAAACCGGTCTAGGTCGGCCTTCGGGCCGGCCAATCGCTTTTAGCCCAGCTAGCCCGAGCTACAAGAAAAGGGCGCAGCTCAGTTATTTCATTACTGGCCGTTGCCGACATCCTCAGCCGCCGAAAACGTGGCGTTTAGTCAAAATAGCGCACTTGCTTGATGTGTCTGTTTTAGTGGCCACATCCACATCTTGAGCGTCGCGAATGCGGTCATTAACTGATCCCCCCTGTTTGTCAGGTAAGCGCCTGATTTCGGCCGCTCAGCACGTTCTACAGCTCTTCTAGAAGCTGCAGTTCTTTAAATATCACCAAATGTCTCTAGTGGGGTGGGTTGCGGACTGGCCGCTTTTGGACGGCGATACCAACTAGGCAGCCGCTCTATGACTTCGTCGACGCCGCACGCTACAGCAGCATTGTGGATGTCGCCGTCACTTGCATCCCTGACTCCACCATACCGAGCGGGGACTTTGGCGGAACCTTTCCGCGCAGCGACCTGAAACCAAACGCAGGTCGCAACCGGTGTCCGCCTTTCAAGCAACTATAAACTGGCCCGGAAACGCCCGGCTTAAGTTCTTGACCTCCTCGTCCATGGCCTGACGAAGGACGGCATACATTTCGACCTCATGCCGCTCCCACTCTGTTCTGTCGGTTAGCTTGATGCTTCGCCCAGATGGCTGGCACAACGGCGAATAGACATATCCGGTACGCGCCTGGAGTAGGCATATGCCCCTCACCGGAATGTCGCTCTCCGAATGAGGCATCACCGACAACTGAAAATGTCCCTCACCGCAATAGACCTCTTCTACCGATTGATGCGTCTCCTCTCCCCACTTCAAGGCCGGGAATTTGAAGGTACAAAATCCCGAACAGCCAAGATATCGGTGTCCCTCCGAGCCGGCCTGCTACTTGCTAAACCGGGTTGCGCACAATGTATCTCCCGAGGTCGTTCAAAGCTGCCAACTCGGCCTGCTCTGACGCCCACTTCGCAAAATTGGTCATGGTCCCCCTGTGAACATGGTATCGCACGTGCTTGCCGTCACGCGTGGTTTCGAGCACCCCTGCATCGACTAGCAGCTTGAAGTGATGCGACATAGTCGATGCCGATTTTTCGCTTTTTCAGGTCAGAAGACGATAATCCGACCGCCTGCTGAACCTTTCGAAAAATATCGAAGCGTGTAGAATCGCCAAGCGCCGTAAGGACTTTTAGGGCTTCGTCATCGGTCGATTCGAAATCCTTCGACGCTTTTTCCGTTTTATCGCCCAGGTGCCGTTAACCATTCTTAACGGTTTGCGATGACGGCCGGGATCGCTTGATGCATCCTGCTTTCAGGACTCCGCCCGGATTCCCGGTTGTCATCAAGGCAGCCGCCAGAGTTGCGTCAACAACTCCAGCGGCCTGACCAGACGACCTTACCTGCGCAAACAGGAGTGGCCGAATGGCTATGCTCATCTATCGCGGCGATTGGATTCGCTGCAACTCCCTCCCTGATATTTTCGATGACGGTAACAGCTGGCTTGCTCCTCGCAGCAACTCGGCGCGCGCTAAGCGCTAGCCCCCGCTTCCGTCGATCATGCTGCTGACCCTCGCGAGCCCTGCGCTCGCATGAACCCGGCTGCGTGGTCCGTCCCAAAACTCTGCCTGCTTGCCGTCCGCACCCTCGGACCGGCTTGCGCTGGAGTCTGTCGAAAATGTCCAAATCTGCAAAAAATGCGCTGCCACCGGCAACGCCACCTCTTGAGTTTGACGATCCTGCCGATCTTGGCGATGGCCCCAATCCCGTGGAACGCCTGCTCAATGACGCAGAGCTCGACACGCTCAACCGCACAGCAGTGGGGCGTCCTCGCATGCTTTGGGGATCGGATACGGCTTTTGTCCGTCTCAGTCCTGAACCGGACCCGTCCGCATATAGCGGAAAGCGCAGCGATCGCGGGCCCGATTTTCGCGCCAACGAGATCGCCCGCGCGCTGAGTGACCCTCTGGCTCTCAAAGGCCCGGCAAAGGCTCACGCCATCGACGAGCTGGTCGCAACCGTCTTCGAGGCGGCTCCAAATTTTGCCCGGCCGCTCGAAGCGATCCGGCAGAGTGCGCAGTCCATGGTGCGCCGGGGCGCACCCCACTTCCAGTTCAAGCCGATCCTGATCGAAGCACCACCTGGGTGTGGCAAGACTACGATGGCGATGCGCCTGGCTGCGGCCAGTGGGCTGCCGGCGCTTTATCTCGACGCCACCGCCATGACCACCGGCACGCCGATCGTCAGTGCAGACAGCGTCTGGAGCCATGCCCGGCCTTCCGAAGTTGTGCAGTTCCTGGCGAACGAGCAGGTGGCCAATCCAATCATCATCGTCGACGAGTTCGACAAGCTGCAAAACCTCTCGGCGCACGCCCGGTCCGATGCCACCGAGATCATGCTGCCGCTTTTGCAGCGCGACACCGCGGCCGCGCACGTCGACCATTTCCTGCAATCCAGAGTCGATCTCAGCTTCATCAACTGGATTCTGCTCTGCAATGACCTCAATCGCATCGCCAGGCCCGTCCGCGATCGCTGCACCGTCATTCGTCTCAATGCGCCGGACGTCGATGAGATTGCCGAAATCGCCCGGCGCGAAGTGCAGCGCCGCGGCCTGCCCGACGAGCTTGTCGCGCCGCTGATCCGCGCCGTCCGCACGGGCCGCCTCACCTCGCTTCGCAAACTCCACAAAGCCCTGGACCGCGCCGATGCGGCAGCGACCCGCCCTCTTCTCAACTGATTTCTTGATAAAACGCAAAAAAGGACGCAGACCATGAACAAGACCATCCAGCTTCGCGCCATCGAAACCGTCACCGACACCACGATGCCTCCGGGCCAGCAGGTCCGTCTGGCCCGAAATATCCTCGATCCTCTGACAGAAGTTGGGCTTAGCGAACTCCGGGCCGATGTGCGCACGGCTTATGTCGCCGGTCATCCGCGCTTTCGGTGCCCCGACTGCAACGAGCCTTTGTTTGTTGCCCAGAATCCGGCATCCGCGAACACCCCGCGTGACGGCCGGGGTGCGCACTTCAAGCATCATGCCAACGTGGATGCCCCACCCTGCCGGAAACGCACCGCTGCAAATCTGCACGACATCGGTGCAGTCAAGTTCCCCGGGTTGGGCGAAGGCGCTGACCATTCCAATCTCAAGCACATGCTAGCCTTCTGCTTGTCGCAGGATCCCAACGTCACGGACATTGAGGTCGAACGCCAGATCAGGGCGCTCGACGGCTCCTGGCGCCAGCCTGACGTGAGCTTCGTGCTCGACGGCCAGGCCGTGGCGGTCGACGTGCAACTGGCGGCCGCGTCCCTCGCGACCATTCTCGAGCGGGGCACCTTTTACGCGGCCAACAAAATCCGTCACATCTGGGTTACGGATACCGCTGACCTCGACCGCCTGAGTCAGCTGGCCTTCCGCGACATTTACCTCAATATGGGTGGCCGAATCTTTGCTCTCGACGCCGACGTCGTCGCCGCCTGCGTCGAGCAGAGCAGGTTCCAGCTCTGGGAACTGAGCATCATGCCCAGGCTTGCCCCGCCCCTGCCCCTGCACAACGTCTGGGAACGCGACGTGGTTGACCAGGAGACCATCCTCATGGATCCGGCAGCGCGCAAGGCGGAAGGGCAAAAGCGCTATCGCCGGTCTTTGGCCAGCCAGGTCGGCCAGCATTTTGGCCCTCAGCGGGCATCCATGCGCGCGGCTCTTGCCGAGGGCAAGCCGCTCGAATGGATGCGGCCGGAATGGACAACGATCGCGCGTCAGATCAAGGGCCGAGATATCGACACCGCGATCACTCAGGGCGTTGGTGCGGTTCTGGCTTGGTTGTATGCGGCGGAAGCCTATGCATCCTGCGCCGAACCCACGGCACGCCCCGTGGCCCTCGCCGCAATGCATCAGGCGACCGCAACCGTGCTGACCATTCGTAACGCCAAGGACTGGGCGCCGCTGGTGGAAACCGTGTGCACGATGTCGCCTCCGGTTCAGGCTGCGCTTACCCCCGATCACCGCGACCAGCTCAACACGTTGCTCACGACCGCCGAGCCCACAACATCGGTCATTCGCAACCACGCCCAGATGCTATCGGTGCTGTTTCCCTGGGTCGCCTTCAAGCTGCTGGTCAAGGCGCCAAAGTTCGGCCCCTCGATCAACCGCCGCAACTCTCACTAAAAGAGAAGAGAAGCAGCCCGGGACATTCCGATGTCGCAGGCTGCTGGCCTCTGTTTACTCCGCTCGACAAGCTCGGGGTAAACAGATGCCAAAGAGGCCGCCAAAGGCGGCCTTCTCCGGGACAATAAGAAAGAAAAGAGAAGAAAGAGAAAGGGGGCGCCCGCGCGCGTCCTTGAGAAAGAGGCATACCAGCACAGAGGTTGACGCCAGATCAGGCCGCCTACCCTTCCCCCAACCAGCTCCATCGGAGCTGGTCTACGCCGAAGGCGATGAGCGGCCTGATCTGGGGTCAAGGCCAGCTCAAGGCTCCAGTTTCCAATGCATGCGCAGCATAGCGATAGCAGACCCCCTATCCCGTCCAAGCACTAGCTGGACGGGTCCATCCCTGCGGGCATTTGAAAGTGGAAGAGCTGGCCGTACTTCTGAGCGACACACGGTAAGGAAATACTTTTTCCAATCCAACGAGCAGAAAAAGACCATGTTATAACAAAGACTTCGCTTCAATTTGTGAAAAATCCACAAGGGCGAGAATCGCAAGTCTAAAATTGTGTCAGGAAGGCATTTCCCGATGTTTCTACAGACTTTTCTGCAGGAGGGTCCTTGCTCGGGAAAAAAGAGCAAGTCCACCAGTGCATACCACCCTACAACTTCGCGACGTCGAGAAGACGAATTCTTTAACTACCTACCCCAAGGCAACTTGAAGCCATGGGGATCCGATTTCACGTTCAGCCCAGATGCGTGCCGCCGGCCAAGGCCGCGCACCGGATCGGCGTGACCGAGATGCGCTTTAAAGAGTTTTATGCAGAGCTACTTAAGTACGGCTTTCCGCTGCCCGACCCTGTGACAGGCAACTTCGATTTGGATGCCATTGATCGCTACATCGCGAAGCGAAACCCAAAGCTAATGGGGGAACAAGACGACGGAGAAGCGATCACGGACGAGGCAGAAATGCTTCGACGAATTAAGAAGCTGAGATGAAGCATGGGACGCGGCACGCCACGGCACTACAAGCTAAAACGAAATAATCGCGCGTTCTGGGAACCGACCGCGACTATGAAAGCGCATGGCTTTGTGTCGGTTCCTCTCGGCCCGCACGGACCGGACGCCTTTAGAACTGCTGAGGAGTGGAACCAGCGCTGGGATGATACCCGGACCGGCAAGCACCCATCGCCAGCTGCAAGTCGCGAACAGAATCTATCGCCGGAGCGGGCAGAAGAACTCACGGTCTATCCCTCCGGGAGCCTGGGCGAGGCATTCAAGGGTTTCCGCGGAACCGACGAATGGGCCAAAAAGGCTCCAAGAACACGCGAGGACTGGTGGCGTGCATGGAAGCAAATCAAGCCTGTCTTCGGCGATGTACGCCCCAGCCGTGTCACGCTTGTGACTATCAGCGCCTTTAGGTCCATGGTCGAGCGCAAAGTAAGCCTTCGAGAGGCTCATCGCGTAATCAAGATATGGCGTGCGCTATGGAAGGTTGCGGCCGCTATGGGCTACTGCGTCCGTGACGCTGATCCATCCATGGGCGTGCGTAACGACGCTGCAAAAGGCCGAAAGGAGACTTGGCAAGAGGGTGAGGCTGTTCGTCTGGCGAAGAGGGCATGGCGCATGGGCTTCTTTGGCCTTTCCGCCGTAATAGCTGCTGCCTGGGACACACAACTCAACCCTGGCGATATTCGTCTGCTGACAGCTTCTCAGCTAGCAACGGCTGGTCACGGAGAACTCTTCTTCACTGAGCGTGGGAAGACCGGCAAGCCCGTTGGAGGAGCTTTGAGCATCCGGTCAGTCTTCGTGCTTCAGTCATACCTAACCCAGCTAGGCGTGGAGCTCCACGGCGATGCGCCGGTCTTTCGGAATCGTTCGGGCCAGCCCTATAGCAAAGACACGTTGGGTGATGATTTCCGCGATGTTCGCCGCGCTGAATTTGGAAAAGAAGAACGTCGAACGCTTGGCCACGACTTCCGGCGCTCAGGAGCTGTCGAGGCCATTGTCGGTGGCGGAACAGCCGAGGCTCTGTCCCACGCTATGGGGAACACGCTGAGCGCATCTAACACGCTGTTCGCTACGTACGTTCCAGTAAACGCAGAGACGATCCGTTCCGTCTCCGGGGCCCGCAGGCGCGGCAGGGCCAAACTGCGGTAAGGAACGGACCACGATCAAAAGTGGGAACACGTCAGACGAAAAAGTGGGAACACGCTGCAGTCGCTAAAGGCGACAGTCAAAAAACGCAACGATTTCTATGAGAAAAAGTGGCGCGAGAGACGGGGCTCGAACCCGCGACCTCCGGCGTGACAGGCCGGCGCTCTAACCAACTGAGCTACTCCCGCAGCGCTTGGAGAACATCAGTTCCGCGCAACGTGGGCTCTGTATAGGGGGGTGATTTGCCCCTGTAAAGCGGGCCCAAGAAAATTCTCAAAGCTTTTCAACATCTGTGGCGCCGATGGGCATATCGTGGGCACTTGGCTGGCACTTTTGGGCGCCGTGAACGGCTTGGCCGAGGCCTTCTCGATGGCAGCGCCCGGCAGGAAACAAAAATGGCGCCGTCCGGTGGAGACGCCACACATTTTCTATGCAGCATCGGAATCGCTGAACGTGAATCAGATCACCGCCCTGCCCGTTGCGACGAGAATGACGCTGACAAGATTCTAGAACCGAGTTGAGCAGAGACCAAAAAACAAAAAACCGCCGAGGCGGTTTTGTTTGGTCGTTCAGGAGAAGTGAATGGTGGGCGATGACGGACTCGAACCGCCGACATTCTCGGTGTAAACGAGACGCTCTACCAACTGAGCTAATCGCCCGTGCCATTATCACGGAGTGCTTTTTCTAACGCTGACTTGGTGGTCAGAGCACTGGCACCAAGTAAAGAAGACCACTCTTCTTCGCCGCTGGTGAGCGGCAATGGTGGGCGATGACGGACTCGAACCGCCGACATTCTCGGTGTAAACGAGACGCTCTACCAACTGAGCTAATCGCCCGTGCCATTATCACGGAGTGCCTTTTCTAACGCTGACTTGGTGGTCAGAGCACTGGCGCCGCTTGCAGAACCGTTGTTCTTCAGCGACGAGCCACTGAATATGCGGACACGGGTTTCAGGTCAACACCCGAAAAAGTTCTCCACATAACAAAAAGGCCCCGGCTGTGAAGCGCGGGGCCAAATGCCGAGAGGCGAAGTCGCAATCAAGCGTTGATCGCGTCCTTCAGGCCCTTACCGGGCTTGAACTTGGCCTGGTTCGAGGCCGGAATCTGAATTTCAGCACCCGTTGCAGGGTTACGGCCGGTCGAAGCCTTACGCTGCGAAACGGCAAAGGTGCCGAAACCAACCAGACGAACTTCGTCGCCGGCCTTCAGGGCTTCGGTGATAGCTTCGAACACTGCGTCAACCGCTTCGGCGGCCTGTGCCTTGGTGATCGTTGCCTTGTCGGCGACAACGCCAACCAGATCGTTTTTGTTCATAGCGTTTCCTCACAGTGAATGCTCGCCGCCACAAGCGGCTCTTGATGCCTGATAGCTAGTAGCGATCACTCGCAAATCCAGACTATCCGGCCGATCAGTGCCCCGACGGTAGTAGCAGTTAATGGACCGGAAATATGGCTCTCGCAAGCCCCATAACCCCGAAAAGCCCGGTTTCCGGGGGAATATGGTCCCATTTCCACGCCGACATCGGTTTTGCTCGGCTTACGCACGCCAAATGAATTCGCAGAATTACCAAGGAGATAGGACGGGCTAGACGCAGTCCATCTGGCGGCCTGTTACCCGCGCGGAAGTCAAAACCAGCCTCAATTTTGCGGGCGATTTTTCGAAACAAAATCCATTGAGACCCTTGGATTTTGGCAGTTTTCGCAGACTCAGCAACACTATTGGACGAAGGCGAAGACCAGCTCGATGATTCTTGGATTTGAGCCCTATTCCATAGCCTCAATTGGCGTCTTGGTGTTCGATAGGCTTACTCTTGATTGTCAGCATCAGTGGCAAGGCCGCGAGATAGATCACCATGGCAACCAGCCAGATTCCGCCCGGCCATGTTCCGCGGATGGAATGATAGATATTGCTAAACAGCAATGGCCCAAAGACCGCCGCCAAGCTGACCACGCTCGCCAACACGCCCTGCAGCTGTCCTTGCAGTTCCGAGCTGACTTGGCGGGTTGTCAGAGACTGTAGCGCGGGCATGCCAATGCCACCCAGTGCAAAGATCGGCGCCATAATAAAGAGGGCCGCCCCATGGGTGGCAAAAGCGAGAGTGAGCATCGCACCAATTTCAAACGCCATGCCGACAACCAAGGCCCAGCGCTCGCCGAGCTTGGCGACTGCGGGACCGGTGACGAAGGCCTGCGCCAAAGCGTGGAAGAGCCCGAATGCCCCAAGGGACAGACCAATCAGCATGCCGTTAAACGCGTAGACGTCTTCAGAGAAGATGGCCCAGGTTGAGCCATAGACCGTGCCGACCAGATTCATAATCAGATAGATGGCGATCAGGGGCAGCAGGGCTTTGAAAGCAAAGGCCCATGCCAATGGCTTGAACGGATTGAGCGTATCCAAGGTAAAGCGCGTATCACGCTGGCCTTTGCGCGACTCGGGCAGGACGAAGAGTGCCATCGCGAAATTGACAGTGTTGAGCAGCGCTGCCAGCAAAAACGGCGAGCGCAGCCAGATATCGCCTAGGATGCCGCCAACCACAGGTCCGATGATAAACCCGATGCCGAACATAGCATGGAACAGACCAAAGCGCTTAGCGCGCTCCTCTTCGGTGGAAATGTCGGTGATATAGGCTGTGGCCACGGCCATGTTTGCGCTGGTGATCCCAGCGATGGCGCGACCGAGCACGAGCAACCACAGCTCTGGTGCAAAGGCCATCACCACATAATCAATCGCCGCGCCAGCAAGCGAGATCAGCAGCACCGGACGGCGCCCAAATCGATCACTCAGCACGCCCAAAATCGGTGAGAACAAGAACTGGCAGGCTGAGTAAAGCGCCAGCATTACGCCCAATATTGTTGAGATATCAGAAGTATGCCCAACTTCACGCAGCAGCGCTGGGAGAATGGGAAATATGAGCCCAATCCCAATGGCGTCCAGCATGACTGTTAGCAAGATAACGAGAAGCGCTTTGTTCATCAGAAAGCTCCAGCTCTAGCGTCACCACTCAAACTGGAGTTAATGCAGCGCCAGATTTCTATGCGCTTCACAATTTCTGATCAAGCGGCTCTGCGGCCCTCAACTCTTCACTTTATCAGCCAGAGACTGAAGCACATTGGGGATGAGCCCCGGGAGATCTTCGCTGATCATGCCGGTGCCGCCAAAGGCACTTCCCGCAGCGCCGTGAATCCATGCGCCCGCGGCGGCGGCATCGAACCCGTTCATGCCTTGCGCCATCAGGCCCGCTATGATGCCAGCCAAAACATCACCTGAGCCCGCTGTCCCCAGCCACGCAGGCGCGTTGTCGTTGACGACGATTTTGCCATCGGGCTCGGCGATGAATGTGTTTTCGCCTTTCAGCACTACAACCGCACCCGAGACGCGCGCCGCCTGATAGGCGCGAATGGCCTTGGAGGCATCTTTCGCGTCAAACAGCCGTGCGAACTCGCCTTCATGCGGCGTCATAACGACATGCCCAGACGGTCTTGCCTTTATGGCTGCAAACAGAGTGTCGGGGTCTGATGCGAAAACCGTCAGCGCATCGGCATCCAGAACGATATTGGCCTTGGATTTTAAGCCCGCCAACACCCGCTCCCGAGTACCCTCGCCTACCCCAGCTGCCGGCCCAATCACCAAGGCGTTGATCCGCTCGTCTGCGAGCACCGTGGCAAAGTCTGGGGCTGTTTCAGCGATGCGCAACATAATTGCCGTGACATGGGCAGCGTGCACCCTCAATGCCGCTTCGCTGCCCACCAATGTGACCAAGCCCGCCCCGGCGCGGAATGCACCATAGGCTGAGAGGCGCGAGGCTCCAGTCTGCAGTGGACTGCCGCTGAGGACGACGACATGCCCACGGGTAAACTTGTGACCCTCTGGATCAAGCTGCGGCAGTTGCCACAGCCCCGGACGGTTCTGAACGGGCTGAACACCAGCAGCGGCGGAAGGCATAGAGTGTGCCAAGTGCGTTCTTCCCTATCATGGGGTCCGGTGCGTCGTGATGATCACGAAACCCTATCAGCTTCGCAGTTTTGCGCGGTCCTGTCCGTTCATTTCCCGCCGAGGGTCAGCACGAAGCGGAACTGCACCGTTCCGTCCCACCACATCGGGAAATTCGTACCCCATTTATTGTTATAGAGGTTGAACCGAAGGCCCTGACTGAAATCAGGAATTTCCGGCTGGAAGGGAATGAAGTCGCTGCCGGCGGGGCAAACCAGTGCGCTATCAATGGGCTCAATTGTCAGCTCGATCTGATCGAGCGTGGTGCGCGCCGCCTCAATGGCCTGCAATTGACCGCCACCGGCGCGAACAATATGCGCACTGTCCTTCCACGATGCCATTTTGCGCAGTGACCATGCCGCCGCGCCCGCAGGGGTGAACGCAAAAAATCCGGCTTCGGGTATGCGATTGGCCGGCTTGTCTCGCAGTGTCAGTGAGACCTCGACAGACCTATGCGATATGCGCCGAATGGCGATGTCCTGACGCGCCGGGATGCCGACATGCGCGGCCTCATCCCGCGAAATGGCGGCAATGGCGATCTGCGCATTGGCATCGACACCGATATGAGTGGGCGCGAACGACGCGGTGCGCGCGGTTTTGGCATTCTGCAGACCCGGCTTGTCATGGTCGAGGATGGCCCATTCCTGCCGATGCTGAAGATAGCTATCGAGGTGCCTTTGTAGCTCAGCCCAATCATAGGTTTCGTGGCGGTAGCCGAAGAGCGCGCCATGACTGCCCGCGATCTCAATGCCCTCCGGCGAGACCAGACAAGCAATGTCTCCCGTCGACGGATCAAGATCGGCTACCCAGCCGCCGTCGCTGATTTGATTGCCGGCCCGTGGCGCACGCGGTGCGATCGGAACCAGTTCGGCGAGCGCCTCAGCCGCGGCGGCGCGATCTTCGGCAGATAGGGCCGTGAGCGCATCCTGCATGTAGTCGCGCTGTTCCTGCCAAGAGTGCTCGGCATATTGGAAGCGATAATTCGTTTGTCGGGCGTGTTCAAACTGGGCCTGATCAAAGGCCTGGTCGTCGCGCAGATAGGTTTTGATATCCACGCCCCAAGTGTGTTCAGCCACCATGGCGAGCAGCCGCGCGAAACTCTCGCGCTCCTCCGTCGGCTGATCCAATTTCTCGTAAAATCTCTCTAGTGCTTTGTACTGACTCAATTTTACCGGATCAGATGCCGCACCATGAATCCAACTGTCGCCAATTTCTTTGTCGATAATTGGGAAGTCTTCGCGCCGATCCCACATGGCTTGGCCGAACGCATCAAGTGTAGAGGCTTTGATCAACGCCCCCGGGTTCGCATGATGAAGCTCGCGCAGGGCCTCGACGGTCTGCCCGACGCTCTGCGGCCCGATATTGTCATTGGTGTGCGCAAAGCTGAGGCCCAAGTCCGGACCGGCTGGAAAGTCCGTAGCGCCATAGGAATTCTGATACATGACGACAATCTCGCTGCCGTCCTCAGCGCGCCAGCGGAAAATTGGCGGCACGTCTGGGACTGGGCTCGCGGTATTGACCCCAAGGTGCAGGAACCGAAGCCCTGCTTCGGCCATAAGTGGCACCATGCCCAGCGTGTGACCCGGTACGTCCGTCATTTTTGCGGCAATAGTCGTTTTGCCAAACCGCTTGTCGAGCTCACGCGAAAAACTCAATGCCGCGCGGAACATTTTTGGGCTCATCAACTCCGTATGCGAGGTGAATGGCAAACCATGCCAAGCGATGAGGCCCTTTCTGATCGCGTCTTCTAGCCGTGCGACTTTTTCTGCGCTTTGGGTCTGGAGGTGATCCCAGATCAGCCAAGCGCCAGTGGTCCAGATGAATTTTGGATTGGCTGGATCTTCGGCATAAAAATGGGCGCCGGTTGCAATCGCCTGCGGGATAAATTGCTCATGATACTGCTGGCGGACGCGCTTGGCATGGTCGGTGAAGCCAATGTCCAGATGGGTCTTGAAGATCAGATGGATCTGCTGCTCAGATGTTTGCGTCATGAAAATGCCCAGCTCAGCCCACCGTGCCACGCACGACGAGACGGGTGTTTAATGTTTCTTCTAAACTTGGCGCGTCCGGCGCATTGAGCCGCCGCAAAATTAGGCGAACGAGGCAGCGCACGCGCTCATCGAGGTCAAACTTGACCGTTGTGAGATTGAAGCTTTTCCAGTGCGACTGGGCGATGTCGTCGAAGCCAACGACCTTTACATCCTCAGGGACGCGCAGGTTTAACTCGTGGCGCAAAGCGTCTAGAACGCCAAAGGCGCCGACGTCATTGGCCGCAAAAATTGCATCAGCGCCCTGCCCGATGCGGAATAGATCGACGGTCGAGCGATAAGCGGTATCATAGGTGAAATCGCCTGGAATAATCTGCGGCTCGCCCATTCCGCGCTCACGCATGACGCGCCGGAGGGTCCGTTCGCGAGACACGTTAGCGCGAGACTTGCTCAGCCCAGAAAGATAGGCAATCCGCTTCGCCCCAAAACCCTGAAGCAGGGCTACGGCTTGATCGATCCCATTGTGCTGGAAGACGTTCAGGCGGTCATACAATGGCTCGGCAACCGGCGTATCGTCTTCATTTTCAAAAGGATAGTTGACGTAGATCGGCACCGCACGACCGAGGAAGCGCACGAGAGTTTTCGGCTTCACATTCTCGACGAAGGCGATCACCGAGTCTGGGTTGAAGCCGCGCATATAGGCGAGCAACTGCTCATCCATGGAGTAGTCAGTTCGGGTCTTGAACAGGAGCGTGGCAAAACCCTCGTTCTGGAGCGCTGTCGTCAAAGCGTCGATCTCTTGAGATTCCCAATGACTGCACACGTCTGGAACGATCACGCCAACAAGGTGCGAGCGGCCGCTCACCAGCGCTCGCGCTGCGCGATCAGGGGTGTAGTCCAGCTCTTTGGCGATCCGAAGGATGAGCTCGCGCTTTTCCGGTTTCAGCGAGGTGTGCGGATTGAACGCCCGAGAAACAGCCACCCGCGAGACGTTAGCCTTCGCAGCGACCATTTCCGCCGTCGCCCTACCCCGTCCCGGCCCGCCCGCACTACTCACAGACACACTCCACACAGATGAAATCGTGTTCATTTAAGAACAGAACCCGAGCTGAACTGTCAATGCAGACTATCGCAGGACCAAGTTCTCCACACCCCAAAGACGCGACAATGCGATGAAAACACGGCTTTTCCGCAAGTGAACCGGCATCACAAAAGTTAACACTACCATACCTGCCATTGACGAGCAGTGAAAACGTGTTCAATCTGACAGCGTCCGCAAGCCAAGGGAGGCGCGGGCCAACAGCGGCTACCGGAGAATCCGGAGCCACCACATGGGAGGAATCTGCGATGAGCAATCGCCTACGCGCACTTGCGCTCGGCCTCGTCTCTGCCACCGCTATGGCAGTGCCGGCATTCGCCGTTGATCTAGAAATCACCTGCCGCTGCGTCATCGGCGGCGTGAATAGCGCGACCGCTCAGTGGATCGAAGAGAGCGTTATTCCTAGCTTCACCGCCGCCAATCCGGGCATCAATGTGAAGCTGAACCAGTTTGGTGGCGAAGACGCCCAGCTCACCCAGCAGCTTGCTCTCGACTTCTCAACCGGCGCAGGCCCAGACATCTCGGGCTTCGACGGCTTCCTGATCCCCTCATTTGCTGAAGGCGGCCTCCTAAAATCTCTCGATGAGTTGATTGGCGAAGATTACGCCAATTGGGAAGGCTGGGACCACATTTCGCCCGGCATTCGTTCCATCCTCTCCTATGGCGGGGAAACCTATGGCGTCGGCCTTGGGACTGACGTGCGCATGGTCTTCGTGCGCAAAGACCTTTTCGACAAGGCCGGCATCGACGCCGCGACGTGGAACCCCACCTCTTGGGCCGATCTGATCGACGCTGCCAAGAAGCTCAAGGAAGCCGGTGTCGAAGCCCCACTGCAGCTGAACGCTGGTGTGGCCATGGGCGAAGCGACCACCATGCAGGGCTATTGGATGGCACTGCTGGGCACGGGCGAAGGCGTCACAAATGACGACGGCAAATTCATCGTTGGCTCCCAGGCCATTCTCGACACGCTCAACCTCTACAAGACCATCTATGTTGATGACGGCCTAGGCGATCAGCGCGCGCAGCTTCTGGCAGACGGGCGCAACCGCACCTTTGCCAATTTCCGCGATGGCAAGACCGCCATGCTGGTGGAAGGCGACTGGTTCTATCGCTCTGTCACCGCGCCCGGTGCCGAGTTCGAAGTCAAAGACCGCGACAATGTCATGACTTGGAAGAAGATGCCCGCTCAAGAGCCGGGTAAGGGCATTCGCGGGCAGGATGCTGTCTCGATCTCCGGTGGTACGGGCTATGTGATCAACCCGAATACCGACAGCCCGAAGGAAGCCTGGCAGTTCTTGTCGTTCATGATGAGCCAAGAACAGATGACGGCCTTCCAAGGCTTCTCACCTGGCATTCGCTCGCGTGATGACGTGGCGATCCCGGACAATGCCTTCTTGACGGAAACCAGCCAGGCCTTGCTGCCGATCACCACCGCGCGTCCGAACAATGCGCACTACAACGCGGTCAGCCAAGAAATCCAGCGCATGACCGAAGCCGTGGTTTCGGGTGAACTGTCGCCTGAAGATGCAATGGCTCAGTACCGCTCGGCAGTCATCGCTATTGTTGGCGAAGAGAACACTGTCTCTACGCTTTAGAACTCCCTAGTGCCCGGCGTCTTTCCTCGACGCCGGGCACACCAGCACATTTCACAATCCTCGCCTTGCCCCTAGGCGATTTTATCCGTGCCTCGATCGATCGATGGCGGCCGTTTCTTGCCGTCCGCGCGAGGCATTTTGCATAGCCTCACTCACCTGAGTAGGACCTAAATGACCACCGACGCTAGCGCATCACCACCTAAATCGAAGGGCAAAAACTTCGCCCTACTTTCCAATAGAACCGGAGCGGCATTTCTCGTCCCGGCGGGCCTTCTGGTGTCGGTCTTCGTCATCATCCCGTTTTTTTGGGTGATATTTGTTTCCTTTACCAACCGGACCCTGCTGGGCAAAACCGCCCTCAGTCCAGAGTTTGTTGGCCTCGCCAATTATTTGACGCTGTTCGATCCGGCGTCCTTTTTCCAGCGTGGTCAGTTCGGCTTCTCGCTGATCCTGACCACGCAATTTGTTCTCTGCTCCGCCCTCCTCGGCCAAGCACTGATCGGCCTCATTCTGGCCTGGCTCATCCAGACCGTTCCTCCGGCCGTCAAGCGCATGGTCGAAACCTTCGTTATCGGCGCGTGGATCCTGCCTGAGGTTGTCATCGGCTTTGCTTGGTTTGCCTTTCTCGACTACGACAACGGCACGCTGAACATGATCCTCACGAGCCTTGGCCTGCCCAAGGGCGACTTCCTGTTACAGCAGCCATTCTGGGTCATCGTCATCTTCAATACGTGGCGCGGCGCAGCATTCTCGATGATGCTGTTCAACTCAGCCTTTGCCTCTATCCCGCCCAGCTATTTCCAAGCTGCTGACGTTGCGGGTGCAAGTTCGTTCCAGAAATTCCGGGACATTGGCCTCCCGCTGATCAAGGGTCACATCGTCACCGATTTGATCCTGATCACCATGTGGACGTTCAACGTGTTCACGCCGTTCCTGCTGACCAATGGCGGGCCAAGCTACAAGACCGAACTTGTCTCCATCTACAATTACCGCGTTGCCTTCCAAGACTTCCAGTTCGGCAAGGGCGCGGCCGTTGGCGTGATCATGATGCTCATCAACCTTGCCTTTGCGCTGATCTATCTCAGCATCGGCAAGAAAAAGACGCCGAAGACGTGAGGAAAGCCACCATGAAAAACCTTCCGTTCCACGCCGTTTTGAGCCGTATCGCCTTCTCGGGCCTCGCCACGATCATCGGCATTGTCTTTGCTCTGCCGCTCGTCTGGTTCATCTTCTCGCCCTTCAACGCGAGGGCGGAACTGGGTCTCGAAATTCCAGATCCTTGGACGCTCTCGAACTTTTTCACCGTCTTTGGCAATGGCTTTGCCATGCAGGCGCTCTGGAACAGCTTCATTCAGGCCGTCGGTGGCGTGATCCTCGTCGGTTCCGCGGCAACGCTGGCTGCCTATGCGCTGTCGCGCTCCTCGATCCCCGGCAAGGGCGCAGTCACCTATATTCTGCTGCTGTTCTCGTCAGTCGTATCGGGAACCGCAGCCATGGTGCCGATCTTCCTGATCGTTTCGGCCGCTGGATTGATGGACACCCATCTTGCCGTGATCCTCACCTTCGCTGGTGGCCTGCTGCCAACGGCCATGTTCATCCTGCGCGACTTCATCGATGGCATTCCAAAATCCTATGAGGAAAGCGCCATGGTGGCCGGAGCCTCGCCCGTGCAGGCCTTCTTTGACGTGGCTTTGCCAGTCATTCGTCCGGGCATTGTGGTTGTGGTCGTCTGGGCCTTCGTCAACATCTGGGGCTCGTTCCTCATCCCCTTCATTCTGCTGCGTTCGAGCGAGAACATGCCAGCATCTGTGGCCATCTATTCCTTCTATTCCGAGGCGGGCACGCCGGTCGTGACCCTGTTGGCGGCCTATTCGCTGATCTACTCGCTCCCCGTTATCGCGCTCTACCTCTTCGTCAGCTGGAAGTTCGGCTTCCGGTTCTTCGGCGGCATCAAGGCTTAACTCCCATGGCATCTGTACAATTCAAGAACATCTTCAAGAGCTTTGGCAGCTTCAGCGCGGTCGAAGACGTCAGCTTTGACATTGCCGATGGTGAGTTCGTCTGTCTCTTGGGCCCCTCGGGCTGCGGCAAGACCACATCGCTGCGCATGATCGCAGGACTCGAAACGCCGACCTCCGGCCAGATCTTTATCGACGGCAAAGAGGTGACCCACCTCCACCCGAAAGATCGCAACATCGCCATGGTGTTTCAGGACTATGCGCTCTACCCGCATATGAACCTAGCCGATAACATCGCCTACCCGCTCAAAGTGCGCGGCGAAGCGGTCGAAAAACGCCATGCCCGTGCCAAGGAAGTGGCCGATGTGCTCAAGATCGGTCATTTGATGAACCGCGTCCCGAGCCAGATTTCAGGCGGCCAGCAGCAGCGTACTTCGCTTGCTCGCGCCCTCGTCTATCCAGCCAAGGTTTATCTCTTTGACGAACCGCTCTCCAACCTCGACGCCAAGCTGCGACTTGAAGCGCGTGGCTTCCTCAACCACCTGCAACGCGACATGGGCATCACCGCCGTTTACGTGACACACGATCAGGCCGAAGCCATGGCGCTGGCCTCACGCATAGCTGTGATGGATGCGGGCAAGATCGTGCAGTTCGCCTCGCCCATCGAAATCTATCGTCGCCCAGCCACCACCTTTGTCGCGAACTTCGTCGGCAACCCGCCGATGAACCTTGTCGAAGTCGAAGGCGCGCAGATCGATGGTCAATTGCGCCTCAAGGCCAGCGATCTCAAAATCGTCGATCTGCCAATGACCGACGCGATTGCCAGTGCCCTCAGCACCAGCCCCAAGCTTACCCTCGGCATCCGCCCTGAGCACCTCCACATCGCCAAGGCCGGTAACGAAAACACGGTGACGGCAAAGCTCTTCGCCAATGAGAACATGGGCCCCGAAAGCCTTGTGACCTTGGATCGCGGCGATAGCGCGCGCATCACTGCGCGCATTTTCATCGATGATCATCTGGAGCTAAGTGACACAGTGAGCCTGAGCTTTGGCGTGGAACACACCCATTTGTTCGACAGCAGCGGCAAGCGCATTCCGGCCGTTGGGGAATAAGATGCTGACCATCACGCACCACATCACCCGCGCAGACCAAGAGCGGAACCCCTATTACTACATCCCCTATGAGGTGCCCGCAGCCACCTCACGCATCGACGTCACTTTGGCTTACGCCAAGGCGGAAGATGCCATTATTGATCTGGGCGCTTTCGATCCACGCGACACGGGCTACCCGACCGCCGCAGGGTTTCGCGGCTGGAGCGGCGGCGCTCGTGACACCTATTTCATTGCTACGGACGATGCGACGCCCGGCTATATCCACGGCACCATCCAACCCGGCACTTGGACTGTCGTTTTCGGGCTCTATAAGGTTCCAGTTGCTGGCCTCGATGTGACTGTAACGATCACACTCGACAGCAGTGCCCGTCCCCACGCCCCCCAACCGGCTCGCAGTTTCCCGGTGCGCCAAGGCGCTGGCTGGTATCGTGGCGATCTGCACTGCCACACATTTCATTCCGATGCGCGCGGCGCGCCCGAACTGCTGCATGCTGCGGCGAAGCAGGCCGGGCTCGATTTCCTCGCCATCGCCGACCACAACACCATTACCCAGCGCCGCTATTTCCACCCACAGTCCTCACCAGACTTGGTGTTCATCCGCGGCATGGAGATCACCACGGCCGTCGGCCACGCCAATGTTTTTGGCGTCGACGAGTGGATCGACTTCCGCATGACCAAGCCAAGCGATGCCCATGTTCTGGCCAAGCTGGTGCATGACAAAGGCGGGCTGCTATCCATCAATCACGACAAGCCGACCATCCCTTGGGACTATGATTTCCCCGCAGCCGACTGTCAGGAAGTTTGGCAATCCACCTGGCTGGCATGGAATTGGGTCGCCCTCGAAAAGTACCAGCAGCGCCTCGCCTCCGGGCTAAAACTCTCGGCCATTGGCGGCTCGGATTTCCACCAGCCGGATCGATCGTTGCCGGAAGGCCCGCTGGTTTTGGCGCGCCCAACGACCGTGTTTTACATGCCGGAACTCTCAGAAAACGCGGTTCTATCGGCGATGAAATCCGGATACGGATATGTTACCGAAAGCCCAACAGGCCCGCATCTCGAAATTCGCGCTGGCGACAGCGTTATGGGTGGCACGTGCGATGCCATCTCGGAGATTGAGGTGACCATCCGCGGCGCGGCAGGCGACACTCTCTCGCTCATCGACGCCAGTGGCGAAATCGCTTCCGTCACCATTGAGAGCGACGAGTGGAACGTAACGCTGCCTGTCTCACCCAAGATGTTTATCCGTGCCGAAATCATCGCCAACGCGAGCCGCGCCGATCTGATCGAGAGTTTCAAAGCGGCGCTCAATGGCAAGGAATTGCCTTGGCAACTCAAGGGCACCGACCTTGAGAGCCAGCCCATTCGCCGCGCGCTCTCCAACCCCATTTATCTCGCCCGCTAATTCCGGACCCAATCCATGCTTATCGGCAACGCGCCCTGCTCTTGGGGCATCGCCTATCCAACGGGCAATTCATACACTTGGGCGAGCTATCTCGATGAAGTGGCCGCAGCAGGCTATCGCGGCACCGAGCTCGGCCCGTTTGGCTTTCTGCCCAAGGACGCTGATGTCCTGCGCGAAGAATTGGCAAAGCGCGATCTGACACTGATCGGCGCAACCCATGTTCATACGTTTGGCGACGCCAAGTCGGCTCCCCAACTCATGGCGACTTTGCGTGAGCTGGCACCTCTGCTCAAAACCCTGGGCGCAAAACATCTCGTCATTATGGACGAGAGCAATTCTTATCCAGCGGGTCAGGAAGGCGTGTTGGATGAGGCTGGATGGCAAGAGCTCGTGGGCATGGTGCGCGACGCAATTGCGCTGGTCGAGGGCGACTATGGCCTAAAACTCAGCTTCCATCCGCACATCGGCACTGCTGTCGAAAAAGAAGCCCAGATTGATCGCCTCTTGGATGAGACCAGTATCGACCTCTGTTTTGATACCGGCCACCACGCCTTTTGGGACCAAGATGCCCTCGCCTATATGGAGCGCCGGTTCGACCGTATCGCCTATATGCATCTCAAGAACGTCGACCCCAAAGTGCGCGCTCGCGTCCTTTCTGGCGAGCTCTCGATAGCGGCGTCTTATGGCGCGGGCGTCATGTGCCCCTTGCCGGATGGAGCCGTAGATATTCAGGCGGTGATGCGCCTGCTGCAAACGCGGGGCTTTACCGGCCCGATCGTCGTGGAACAGGACGTCGCCACCGACGCCAAAGAAACGCCGCTGCAGCTGGCAATGCGCAACCTGATCTTTATGAACGAGATCAAGTGACGACCATGCCCCGCAACGGCCACGCGACGAGATCAGTGGCCCTTGACGGGGCGCAGCGACTTAGACCAAATCCTCCCCCTCGATAGGGTGGATGCGATGTCCGGCAAAAAGCGTAGCTTTGTGAGTGCTCAGATGGTTGCCGACCGTGCCGGGGTCTCGCGATCAGCCGTATCACGCACATTCACCGACGGCGCCAGCGTATCCGAACCAACGCGTCGGAAAGTTCTCGAGGCAGCGGCAACGCTCGGCTACCACGTCAACCATCTCGCCCGCGGATTGCGCGAAGACAGCAATATTGTCTGCCTTGTGGTGGCGGATATGACCACACCCATCCGCGCGCTGATGGTTGATGAACTGACCCGAAAACTCCAAGCGGCCGGCAAGATCACCATGGTGATCAACACCGAGACGGACACAGCAAGCCTGACCAAGGCGCTGCACCAGACGCTGAACTATCGCGCCGACGCCACGGTGGTGTTGTCGGGCACGCCCCCATCGTCCTTGATTGAAACCTGCCTCAGCAACGGCCAGCAGGTCATCTTGATCAATCGCGACGAGCGACTGTCCGGGTCGAGCAATCTGGGCGTCGACAATGCCTTTGCGGGGCGCGAGGCGCTGTTCCTGCTCCGCCGTGCTGGCTGCGAACGGATGGGACTGGTCACCTCGACGGCCCGCACGGCCAGCCTTGTCGAACGCGAACGCTTTTTCATAGCGGCAGCAGAGGACGCCGGACTGGCTGTCACAGCCATTGCTGGCGGACCAACCAGCTATGCCTCTGGTCAAGACGCTGCCCGCCGCATGTTCGGTCGATCTAACGCACCGGACGGCGTATTCTGCGTCACCGACTTGCTGGCGCTTGGGTTCATGGACGCTGCTCGGCGCGAGTTCGGGCTCAATATTCCGCGCGATCTCTGCGTCGTCGGTTTCGACAATATTGAGCAATCGAGCTGGGATTCGTACCAGCTGACCACTTTTGCACAGCCTCTGGACGAGTTGAGCACCAAAGTGGTGGAATTGCTCGGCGCTGCGACCCCAAGCAGCTCTGCACGCACCGTGATCGAGCCTATTCCCGTGTGGCGGAAGTCGGTCCGCCCCGGCAAAATCTAAGCTCTTTAAAAACAATACCTTAGTTCGCGATAACTCTTAAACGCTGAAGACACCAGCGATTGCACAGCTGTGCACTAAAGAGCTGTCATATGAGCGTTATGTAGCTCCAATATCCATATCCGCACTTCGTAAGCAAATATGCACTTGTGTGCATTGGCTATTAGGTGTTGTCTGTTCTGTGTGAAGAGTGCGCTCTTGGACAGACCCACCATCGAAGAGTGGGCGTCCTTCCGCAATTCACAAGGGAGGAGGCCCATGAGGCGCGTCGTTGAGAGCCGATCTCAACGACTGACCGACATTGATCGGACGCCGCCTCCGCACATCGGCAGTTTTTGCGCAATGACTTCGACAGTCATTTGGGATGGGAGATTTGAATGAAACGTCGTGCATTTATGCTTTCGGTCGCGGGTCTGGCGGCCGGCATTTCGATGTTGCCACAGGTCAGCTTGGCTGCTGAGGGGACCATTGATTGGTACACCAGCTCGGACAGCAATATTCTCGACTTCTGGACCAACACGGTTAAGCCCGCCTTTGAAGCGGCGCATCCTGAATTCAAGCTGAACCTTGTGGACGCCGGTGACGGCGCAGGCATCATCGCCATTGGTGAACGCGCGGTAGCCGCTAAGGCGACCAACACTGATCCACAGGCAGACTTCTTTGAATCGGCTGACCCGCTGCTACCAGCTGGTGCAATCGAAGCTGGCATTTTCGTAAACATCAAGGAAGCTGGCCTATCGAACTACGACAAGGTCAATCCTGCCGGCATTCAGTCCGACTATTCCTTGCCTTATCGCGGCAGCCAAGTGCTCTTGGCCTATGACACGACCAAGCTTGACCCAGCCAACGCCCCGAAAACTTGGGATGAGCTGGTCACTTGGATCAAGGCAAACCCCGGCCAGTTCGTTTACAACCGTCCTGACAAGGGCGGCTCAGGTGGCAACTTCGTCCGTCGCGCCATTCACCAAGCCAACGGCCTCGACCCATCCAAGTTCACCGTCGATAATTACGACGAGACTTTCGGCAATGAAGCGCTCGGCAATGCGTGGGCTATTCTGTCGGACATCGCACCGTCCCTTTATGACAACGGCGCGTATTCCTCGGGCAACACCCAGTCGATCCAGCTTCTGGCACAGGGCGTTGTGACCATGACCCCGGTTTGGTCGGATCAGATCCTGCAGGCAATCGATCAGGGCGTTCTGCCAGAAACGACCGGCCTCGTGCAGCTACAGGACCTTGCCCTGGTTGGTGGTTTCACGCGCTCCGTCGTACTTGAAACCGGTACCAACCGTGATGCAGCGCTCAAGCTCGCGGACTTCATGCTTTCCGAAGAAATCCAGAGCGCCATTCTGACCGAGCTCGGTGGCTTCCCGGGCGTAAGCTGGGACCATATCTCTCCAGAACTGCGCGAAAAGTTTGCTGACATCATTCCGCAGCAGATCCCAACCTTCCCGGGCGGCGCGTGGGAAGCAGCGATCAATGATGGCTGGTATCGTAACGTCGCTCCAAACGTCGATCGCACCCAGTGACCAACGTCGTGGAAGGGGGAGCACGCCCTCTCATGGAAAAGACCGACAGCAGGAGGCCAACTGGCCTTCTGCTCGTCGCCGTGCCTGTTCTTCTCATGGCTTGGCTGATCATTTGGCCGATCTTTAGCGCTATTGGGCGCACCATCTGGCGCCCAGACGCCAATGGCGAAACCGGCTTTACGCTTTCAAGCTATGTGTTCTTTTTCTCAGATCAGTACAGCATCAACAATTTGATGATCACGCTGTGGACGACGGGCGTTTGTGCCCTGTTCCTGCTGCTCATTTGCTTGCCCATCGCCATATACCTGCGCTTCTCAACCGGCAAAATCCCGGCCTATGTGCAGGCCCTCGCGATTTTCCCGATGTTCGTCCCATCGATCATTCTGGCCTACGCGTTCATCCGCGTTTTGGGGCCGAATGGCATGGTCGACATTCTGCTCAATTCGGTTGGTCTTCCCAAAATCCGCACGCCATATCTGACCCCGTGGGGTCCGGTCATCGGCATGGTTTGGGATAATATTCCGCTCACCGTTCTGATCTTGCTTTCCGGCCTTGGCAGCGTTTCCAACCAGTCCATTGAAGCCGCGCGCGATGTTGGGGCCAAGCGCTTGCAAGTGCTTTGGTACATCATTCTGCCGCGCATTTCGAATTCGGTCTTGGTCGCGATCTCCTTCGCTGTGCTGGGCATTTTCTCAAGCTTCACCCTGCCCTATTTGCTGGGTCCCGCTTCGCCAGAAATGATGGGCCCGTTCATGAACCGCACCTTCCGCGAAGTGAACGACCCTATCAACGCCATCACGCAGGCAGTCATAACCTTCTGCTTCTGTATCGCCTTCGGGCTGTTCTACGTGCGCTCCGTCGCGCGCAATCAGGGGAAGTGACATGACCACCATCGCTCCCACGCGCCCTCGCCTTGACTGGACCGGAGTCGTTTTCGCGGCCGTTCTGTCGATTGCGATCATCTTTCCGCTGCTCGTTGTCGGCACTTGGGCTTTCACCGAGGTCTGGCGGTATCCGAACGTCATCCCGCAACAATTTGGTTTCCGTTTCTGGGGCCAGACGTTAGGGCGTCCCGACGTTTGGGCCGCGCTGACGCTGAGCCTACAGCTCTCGACAGTCGTCACCCTGTTGTCTGCCGCAATATGTCTACCCGCTGCCTATGCATTTGCGCGGCTGGACTTTCCGGGTCGCTCGATCCTGTTTTTCTCGTTTCTCGCCGGTCATGCCTTCCCAAAATTTGGTCTGCTGATCGCCATTGCAGCGATCTTCCTCCAACTTAATCTCATTGGCACCTTCTGGGGCGTGGTGCTGATCCAGCTCGTCGGCACATTGCTATTCATGATCTGGATTCCGGTGGCGGCGTTCCAATCGGTAGACCGGCGCATGGAAGAAGCGGCACGCGACGTTGGCGCTGGCCCATTCCGCGTGTTCTGGTCCGTCACGCTCCCGCAGGCGGGTCCGACGATCGCCGCTGCGGTGCTGTTGAGTTTTGTCGGTACCTTCTACGAAACCGAAGGCGCTTGGCTCATCGGCGCACCAGGCATCCGAACCATGCCGGTTCTGATGATTTCCTTCATCAACAATCAGATGGTCATCCAGTTTGGCGCGGTACTGTCCGTGCTGCTGTGGGTACCCTCGTTTATCGCTCTTATCTTTGCCCGCCGGGTTATCGGCGGCGGCGCCTTCGCGCGCGGCTTCGGGGGCTAGGAAACCATATGTCCGTTCTCAAGATCACTGATGTCACCAAGCTCTTTGGCTCCTCCATTGTGGCGGTCGACAAATTTTCGCTCGATGTTGCCGATGGCGAACTGGTGTGTCTCCTCGGCCCTTCTGGGTCGGGTAAATCAACTCTGTTGCGCATGGTTGGCGGGTTCGAACGCGCCTCCTCAGGCGTCATCTCCATCGACGGCGAAGACATCACCTACCTCGCGCCTGAAAAGCGCCCGACAGGCATGGTATTCCAGAGCCACGCCCTGTGGACGCATATGAATGTGTTCAACAATCTCGCCTTTGGCCTCAAACTGCGCAAAACCCCTTCCAAAGAGATCAAAGAGCGCGTTGAAGGCATTTTGGAGCTCGTTGGCCTGCCGGGCTATGGCACGCGCGGCGTGGGCCAGCTTTCGGGTGGCCAACAGCAGCGCGTGGCGCTGGCGCGTTCGCTCGTCCTCGAGCCAAAGATCCTCTTGCTCGACGAACCGTTCGCCAGCCTCGACCAGCATCTGCGCGAGCGCCTTCGTGAAGAAGTGCGCGATATTCAGCAGCGCCTCAAAATCACAACGCTTTTCGTCACCCACGGCCAGGACGAAGCCCTTGCCATGGCGGATCGCATTGTCGTCATGCGCGATGGCCGGACTGAGCAGATTGATCGGCCAGAAACGGTCTATCGCGAGCCACTGACGCCTTTTGTGGCTGGCTTTATCGGCCAGATGAACCTCGTGGACGGCAGTGTAACCAACGGTCAATTTGAGCGCTCTGGCTTCACAGTCGCTCTGCCCATCCCCGATGGCGCGGCAACCCTGGCTATGCGTCCTGAAGCGCTGGATCTCGAAGTTTCAGAAACTGGCTGCGCCGTCGTCCATCGCGTCACCGATTTTGGCACGCACGGGCTCGTTGACGTCCATTTGAGCGACAACACGCGGATCAAATCCATGGTCAACCATCCGGACCTCTTCAGCAACGGCCAACGCGTCACCCTCAAGCCCAAAGCCATCGCGGCCTATCGCGACAATGCGCGGGTGTATCGAAGCTAAATGACCTTCCCGTTATACATCGAAACAAACGGCCACCGGACGTGGCTGAAATGGCACCGAGGGCGACGCAAGGCGGATGATCCCGTCTTTGGCGCGAGCCGCATCATCGAAGCCATGCGGATTGGGGCGAGTGTCGAAATCGACCTCGTCATCCACGCCGATCACGGCTGCGCTGTGTTGCACAATTTTGAACTATCGGAAGAAACCACGGGCCGCGGCTTAGTTCGCGAGACGTCAGCTGACGTTCTGCGCCAACTCAATCTGCGCGACAACAGCGGCGTGGTTCTGCCGGAAAAAGTGCTTTTGCTCGAAGACCTTTGCGCCCTCCTCGACACAGAGCCCGCTCACCCAGAGGCCTTACTGCAACTTGATTTCAAAGAAGGGCGTGCGGCGCTCGACGAGGAAACGGTGCGCAGCGTCGCCGCAACGATCAAAAATCATGTTGGAGCAATGATCCTCTCCGGCGGCGACTTTGCGGCGATCGATCTGCTCGCCAATGCAACTCCGGGTCTCAAGATTGGCTATGACCCCTGCCACGGCGACAGCCTTGAGCAACTTAAACAGAGCGGCGACTACGATGGCTTCATCCAGGATGCCCTCGCCACGGCACCCGACGCCGAATTGATCTATCTGCATCACGAAATCGTCCTTCAGGCCGACCGCGAAGGCTTCGACATGATCGCTGCTGTCCACGCTGACAACCGCCGTGCCGATGCTTGGACCCTCAACAAGGTCGACGCACCATCGCTCGAGAAGGCCCGTCTCCTCATCGCTCTTCGCGTTGACCAAATCACCACCGATGACCCGGAGGGGCTGCATTCAGCCCTCACATCATGACCCTCAACTACGACGCTATTTTGGACCGTATGGTCGACGCTGCCCGCGAAGCCGGCGTGCTTACCCAAGGTCATTTTAAGAATTTTCGCGATATTGAGATCGGTGTGAAGGGTCCTGGCGATTTCGTCTCCGACGCTGACCGCCAGTCCGAAACGCTTATTCGCGAACGACTTTTCGCTATCGATCCGAGTTGGAGTCTTACCGGGGAAGAGTTCGCACCCGTCGATGGCGCCGATCCTGAACACCGTTGGCTCGTCGACCCGATTGACGGCACAACGAACTTCCTCTTCGGCCAACACTACACCATCACAATCTCCCTGCGTCGCGGCAGTGAGACGGTATGCGGGCTCGTCTACAATCCCGTCTCCGACGAGATGTTTACGGCAATGAAGGGCGGCGGCGCCTTTCTCAACGGCGCAAAACTCGACGTCAGCAAACACGCCGATGTCGGCATGATGTGCATCGGCACGGGCCTCGCGCAACCGAGCCACAGCCTCTACCCCGGCGCCTATGAGCGCCTTGACCACATCCGTAACCAAGTGGGCGCGGTTCGCGTCGTGGGGAGCGCTGCAAACTCCTGTGCCTATGTGGCTTGCGGACGGTTGACCGGCTATTACGAGGAGACCGGATTTGTCGATACCGCGGCGGGCATTCTACTGGTGCAAGAAGCGGGCGGGATCGTCACCGACTGGTGGGGCCGCGGGGAAGAGCACTATGCGAAAACAGGCGCTCTAATCGTCGCCAACCCCGCAACGCATGCCTTCCTGCTGAACGAATTCGCAGCAGTACCACCCAAAAACGCTTAAGCAAACCGCACCACCATAACCCAGCGCGCCTCCCATGGCCGCTGGGCAATTGGCGTATGGAGCACGCATTTGAAGTGCCCCGCATGGGCTCCAAAGCATCAAACCATCGTACGACCGAATACATTCAGTACGTACGAAGCGAACGTTTTCAAATCAGCGATGTCATGAAAGAAAATGGCGCGAGAGACGGGGCTCGAACCCGCGACCTCCGGCGTGACAGGCCGGCGCTCTAACCAACTGAGCTACTCCCGCAGCGCTTGCGAACTCTCGTTCGGCGCAACGTGGGGCTGTTTAGGGTGACCCTGCTTGGGTGTCAAGCGAGCGAGTTTGAGGATGATGGTTTTACACAAACCCTTGGCAAACCATTAGAAACAAACCCCGCCCGTGTCCGAGTTCAAAACTGAACTCCAGACCCACGACGTGTAGTGGTGTCATGTCGAGAGACGCTTTTTGACCCGCAGGATAAGGCGTGGTCGGAGGCAGAGATTTCGATCCGCACCTGTCGGCCAGTTGTCCTGCGCCAGATTTTGTAGGTCTACAGGCAATTTAATTTATAGTGAGAGCCCTGCCTGCCGCGTCGAACAGATGTACTGCGTCAGGCGGGATTTTGGCCGAGAGTGTTTGGTGCAATTCCAGCTCTGGCGCGCCATCAATTTTGAGCGTGACCAGATCGCCGTTTGCAAGCTCGACATAAGCAAGAGCGTATTCGCCAAATTGCTCGATCACAGTCAACCTACCTGAGAGGTCTCCCTGCCCTTCGGCGGCGACCTGCAAATGCTCTGGCCGGATGCCAAATGTTTTGGCTTCGCCGAGCTTGGGATGATCGAGGCGTACCGTTCCGCCCCCCGGCAAGCTAAACCCGCCAGATGTCGGGGTGATCTCGATAAAATTCATTCGCTGGCTGGCGATAAAGCCGGCGACGAAAGTGTTGACCGGATGGCGATAGAGCTCAAGTGGCGAACCAACCTGTTCGATCTTTCCGGCATTAAGCACGACGATGCGATCGGCCAAGGTCATGGCCTCAACCTGATCATGGGTGACATAAATCATCGTCGCATCGAGCGCATCGTGCAGCTTGGCAATCTCAATGCGCGTTTGAGCGCGTAATGAAGCGTCGAGATTGCTCAGCGGCTCATCAAAGAGAAAGACCTTGGGGTTGCGGACAATGGCGCGCCCGATGGCCACACGTTGGCGTTGCCCACCGGACAGCGCTTTAGGCATACGATCGAGATAGGGCTCGATTTGCAGAATACGCGCCGCTTCGCGCACCCTTTGCTCGATCTCTGCCTTCGGCGTTTTGGCCAGTTTCAGGCCAAAAGCCATGTTGTCGAAGACGCTCATATGCGGATAGAGCGCGTAGGACTGGAACACCATGGAAATGCCACGCTGCGGCGATGGCACATCGTTGACGACTTTCCCACCAATAGAAATTTCGCCGCCCGAAATCGGCTCGAGCCCCGCGATCATGCGCAACAGCGTGGACTTACCGCACCCAGAGGGGCCGACGAACACGACGAACTCACCGGACTTAATATCGAGATCGACGCCGTGGATGACCTCGAGACTCCCATAAGATTTCCGTACATTCCGTAGCGTAACGTCAGCCATATCGGCCTCCTTAAACTTCGATCAGCAGTGTTGCGATCTCGAAAGGTCGCAAGGCCAGTTTGACGCTATTGTTTGCGAGCGGCAGAGGCTTGCTGGGGCCTTCTTCCATAAGATTGACCGTGCGGACAGATTTCACCGGCAGGCCAAAACTGATGGTTGCATCGGCCCGGATATTGGCGTGCTCAAACAGCCGCAAGACCAAGCGATTAGACGCCTGGGCCTTTTTGACAGTTTCAAGCGCAACATTGGGCACGTCGACCGAGGCAAAACTAAAGCTGTCCAATCCCTGCGCCGGCGCAGACGCAATGGTTCGGGTGCCAACGACAGCCAGAGGATTGTTGAAGCGTTCGGCGGCGCGGTGGACTTCGTGCAAATCAGCCACGCCATCATGCACGAGAAGTCCATAGCGCAGGCGATGTTCGCCCAGATCCGCATCGGGCGCGGGGAAGGTTGACCCGCGCACCAGCGTCAGCCGCACCGATTGCTCGTGGCAATCATAGGCATATTTGCAGTCATTGATCAGCGCCACGCCGAAGTCGGTTTCGCTGATATCCACCCACCGGTGCATGGAGGCTTCAAAGCGCGCGCGGTCCCAAGTGGTGTTGCGATGGGTCGGGCGTTTAACGTGGCCGAACTGAATTTCCGAGCGAATTTCGGAGATATTGAGATCAAATGGGAACTGCGCCTTGAGAACCGTCTGCCGCTCCAGCCAATCGATATAAGTATCGAACTCGATCTGCCGCTCGCCGGCAACAAGGGAGATTACTTGCACAATGGTCGAGCTTTGATACTTGCGCTCGATGCGAAGGGCGGCGCGATGAGGACCGGTTTCCGCGACGGAAATCGTCGCAGCCGTATCGGCCAGTGGCCAGAACTGCTCTTCAAAATAACGGTCTATGTCCCAAGCATCCCACTCCATCGGCTTGTCTTCATAGGCGATGAGGCGGTTGGCTTTTTCTCCAGCGGCCAGGGTTTCGCGCTGGCGAGCCTTGTCGAAGATTGAAGTAATTTCGCCGGACTTGTCGAAAGTCACACGCAGAAGCTCATTTTCAAGGTGTGTCTTTGTGGCTGAAACAGCCGAACGGACAGCGCCTTGCTGAGCAACAAGCTGCGTCCGTGTCCAGCCAAGCGCAGCCACGTTCGAGACCGGTGCGGCAAAGCTGGATGTGCCATCGGCACGACTGATTTTCTGAAGAGGTGCGGAGCCAGAGGCTGAAGTGACAGCCGCACCGGCAAGCTGCGCATCGGAACCGAAATCAACGAGATCGTTACGGGTCTGCCCGGTAAAGTTGAAAATAGAGAGCGCACCGTCGCCCGACTTTGCAAGGGTTTTGGCAGCGGTGTGCCAAGGCCCATTCTGCGAATTGAGCGTCGAGAAAATCTCGGCATATTCGCGGTCGCTGTCGACATAGACTTCCGGGATCGAGGTGCCGGGCAGAATGTCGTGGAACTGATTGATCAACACCAGTTCCCAGAATTTGGCCAAAGTCTCGCTTGGATAGGCGTGGCCAGACTGACTGAGGGCCAACGCGCCCAAAAACTCCAGCTCGCGCAGCATGCGTTCGGCGCGGCGGTTGTTGGCCTTATTTTTGGCGACCGAGGTCAGCGTGCCCCGG
Source organism: Devosia sp. MC1541 (assembly GCF_012847305.1). NCBI lineage: Bacteria > Pseudomonadati > Pseudomonadota > Alphaproteobacteria > Hyphomicrobiales > Devosiaceae > Devosia > Devosia sp. MC1541. The sequence goes on along the minus strand of NZ_JABBDZ010000001.1, from coordinate 29,382 downwards.
TGGTATTGCAGGTAGAGTTCGCCATTCCAGGTCGGAAACTTGCTACCAGGCTTATCCATGGCCGCGCCGAGGCGGTCGAGATAGGGCACAATGCCTTCCAGCTTGACCCGTGGCGCACCCGGAATACCGCGTTCTAGGCGAATACCGCGCTCGATCATCGCCCGTGTCGGACCGCCACCACCATCGCCATAGCCATAGGACATAACGACTTCATTGTGCACCGCCTTGGGCTCGTAACGCTTCCACGCACCCATGGTCTCGCTCACGGACAGATCGCCATTATAGGTCGTGAAAATCTGCTCGCTTTCGTATTTCTGAGCGGTGATCAGCTGGGCTTTGGTGACAGTGCCGTCGATCCCGCACCAATGGAAACTGTCGTAGGGGTGGCGATCTGTGTCGTTCCAGCTCAGCTTGGAAGTGACAAAATATTTGAGCCCGGATTTATCCATGATTTGCGGGAGGTTGGCCGAATAACCAAAGGTATCGGGTAACCAAACGGTTTTCGGATCGACGTCGAAATGATCGAGGTGGAAGCGCCGCCCGCGCATGATCTGGCGCACCAGACTTTCACCCGAAACAATATTGACGTCTGGCTCCACCCACATGGCGCCTTCGATCTCAAACTGGCCCGATTTCACGCGCTTGATCATTCGTGCCCAGAGCTCTGGATAATCCTGCTTGAGGAAATCGAAGAGCACGGACTGATTGTACATGAAGATGAACTCAGGATACTCCTCCATGAGGTTCAACACTGTCGCGAAAGACCGACCAGTCTTGTCCCGCGTGTGCATGACCCGCCAGAGCCAACCCACATCAAGGTGGGTAGAGCCAACGGCCGTGATCTGGGGCTGTACCTCAGTGTCGACGAGCGCATAAATCTCGGCAGCAATCTTCTCGGCGGCGCCCAGCGACGCCTCAAATTCGGGGGTAAATCCGGCGCGGCGATCCAGTGCCCGCAAAGCCCTGTCGACAATGTTGAGAATGGCTTGGCGGCGCGCGTCGTTTTGATAGAGCCGAATGGCGACGTCGAGTGGTGTTTTTAGGTCCCAATAGAGTTTTTCGGCACGCTCGCTACGGGTAAAAAACTCGACGGTAAACCCAACGAGCGGGCGGTCGAAAAACGTAAAGGCATTGACCAGCAGCGTGTGCTTTTTACCCGGTTTGGCTTTGCGCTCGATAACCAGTTCTGTGTGGTTGCCGTCGAGCGCCTGCGCTATGTGGCCATCAATATAGGCGAGGCACTGCGGATCAGTGGACCCCGGCCGATCCTGCCACTGGCTCTTGAATTTGAGCACGAAGGTTTTCCCGGCCGCCGCCTCGGGCACAGTTACCTCAGCGGCGAACCACGTGTGGCCCTGCTTTTTCGCCCAGACGGAATGGGAGCCAAAGGTCTCCCATGATCGCCAATCTGCAGAAAGGGCGTCCCCCGCCGAAATATCTGCGCGCTGGATGTGCCACTGCCAACCGACATCGGAAACGGGCGTCAGAATTTTGGCTTCAAGATCTGCGCAGAGGCGGATGAGCTTGCCCTCCATTTTGAGGTCATCATCCAACAAGCCCAGCTTGGTCGATTGGGGATTGGAATAGGTCATCCTTTAACTCCGACACCGGCGAACCCTGTGTTCATGTTCCGCCTGAGAAGAAAATACACGCCGATCGCCGGCGCCGCGTAGATGATTGAAAACGCTGTAAGAAAACCGTAGTTGATCGCGCCCTGCTGGCCGAAGGCAGCGTAAAGGCCGACGGACATTGGGAAAGCATCCTGCACGCGAGCGAAGATGAGCGGCAGCAGGAACTCATTCCATGCACCTGTGAAACTATAGAACCAGACCACTGCAATGCCCGCGCGAGACATGGGCAGAACAATTTTGGTGACGATCTGGAGGAGGCTCGCGCCCTCGACATAGGCAGCTTCTTCCAATTCAATCGGCACTGTGTCGAAGAAGTTTTTGAGCAGCAGCAGCGTGAACGGTAAGTTCAAAATCGTCAGGGATATGATGACACCGAGCTGGTTGAGCAGGCCAGAGCGCTGAGCGGCAAAATAGAGCGGCACCAGCACGCCAACAGACGGCAACATGCGCAACAGCACGAGGGTCCACAAAAAGGCGTTGCGCCCCGGGATGCGGAGCCGCGACAGCGGATATGCCGCCGCAATGCCGACGAGAACGCTCAGCGTTGCAGTACCCGCAGCGATGATTAAGGAATTGAGGAACTGTCGTCCGGCGTCCCCACTCACCGCCTCTGCGAAATTATCGAGCCCAACGGACTTTGGAATTTCCAGAAGGCCGCTGGCATCCGGATTAAAAGCATTCAGGATTAGCCAGGAAAACGGGCTGACCCAGATGACCGCCATAAAGCTCAGTGCGATGGCCGTCATGCGCGAGGTTGTGGCGTTGGAATCCATTATTTCGGCTCCCGCAGCAGGCGCAGATAGAACAGCGAGAGCACGCCAACAATAATCAACATGGCGACAGAAATGGCACTGCCGAAGCCCAAGTTCCCGCGCGAAAAACTCTGATTATAGAGGAATAGCGCAAGGGTCTGGGTCTGTGTGCCAGGCCCGCCTCCCGTCATCGCGTAGATGAGCGGGAAATAGGTGAAGGTCCAAATGGTGATGAACAGCATATTGGTCGCAATGTGCGGTCGGATAATCGGCAACTGCACAAGCAAGACACGCTGAAGCGGTGTCGCCCCATCGACTTTGGCCGCTTCCACCACTTCGCGGCTGACGCTATCGAGCGCGGCAGAAAAGAGCAGATAGGACCACGCCGTGCCTTTCCACACATTGGCGATAGTGACGATGGGCAGCGCGTATTCATTGATGAAATTGATCGGCTTAAAGCCAAGCGGCACGACGATCAGCTGATTGATGAGGCCAGTCTGACTTGTGGTGGCGGACCAGAGAAAGGCCGCCACAATGTCTGGCAGCAACCAGCCCAGCATGATCGACACTTCAATGATGGTGCGCAGTTGCGAACGCGTACCACGCAGGACGGCCGCCAGCATAAATCCGAGGACGGACTGCCCCACGATGGCTGAGAAAAACACAAAGACAACGGTGGTCCAGAGAGATTCAAGAAAGCCGCGACGGGTAAACAGCCGCTCAAAGTTTTGTAGACCAACCCAGCTCCACTCGACAGATTTGCGCCCGACGAGGGCCAGATCCGTGAAGCTGAAGGCGATGGCCCAAGCCGTAAAATAGAGCAAAGCGCCAATCAGGAGAGCGGCTGGTAATAGCGCTAGCCCGAGCACCCAAATATTGCTCGTCAGCCAGGGATTGGATTGGTTGGTCATGCAGACACCAGCCCATGTCTAGGACGGAACTAAAGGGAAGTGCGACGGCATCCGGAGGTCAGGTGGATGCCGTCGTCTCGGGAAAAGCTTATTCGTAGGTAATCACATTCTCAGCGCCAAATTCATCGACGAGAGCATCATGATAGGTCGTGATCACCTCATCGACGCTTGCCCCATCGAGAATGTCAGATGTGGCCTGCTGGATAAGTGCGGATACGGTCTGATAACCCGGAATAGTGTCGCGACCTGTGGTGTCCGCTGCCAGCTTTGTGGCTTCGGCCAAGAACGGATCGGCTGTGTATTCGGGCGATTCAGACACGTCGGTTCGCACCGCCATACGGTGGGTCGTTAGCGTCCACGCCTTAAAGTTTGCCTGATCAAAGATGGTGGTCAGGAGCTTGAAGGCGAGTTCTTTGTCAGCGGCCTTAGAGCTGATGCCCATGGCCCAGCCACCGGAAATATTGGTAGTGGCTTTGGTGCCCGGCTCGCCAGAACCCGGCCATGGCGTCCAAGCCACGAGCGCATCACGTTCTTCGCGGCTAGGCGGATTGTTGCAGTCCCAGATACAGGCATCTTCCCAAGAACCAGAAGCCATAATGCCCATATTGCCGTCACGCAGTGCCTGACGCACGGCGACACCAATGTCGGTCGCGTAGTTCAAGTCTGCAGGCTGGAGTTGTTTTTCGACGAATATCTGATGGTAGAGATCGAATGTGCGGCGCAGGGCCGGACTATCGCCAATCCATTGATTAGTTTCCCGGTTCAGAAGTCGATTGCGATCCCCCTCGGGGACGTCGGCACCCAGTAGGGCCATATAGACGCCCTGCATAGTGGTGGCTTCGCCCTGCTTTATCCCTGCCGGTATCTGAAACGGATACTGTACGCCTGCGTCTTTGAGTTTTTGTGCTGCATCGAGAATGTCGGCCCAGCTCTTAGGCTGCCACGGCAGGGCAATGCCCGCCTTTTCGAAATTACCCTTGTGATACCAGAGCATGCGCACGTCGGTATCGGTCGGGAATGCGAATAGCTTGCCCTGGTAAGAAGACACTTCCAACAGGCCGGGCATGTAATACTGATATTGGTCCCACGTCTTGGCGAGATCATCCAACGGTTCGAGATAGCCAGCTGCAGCCAATTCGGACACCATAAAGCTGTCCATCAGATTGACGTCAGCGGCGGTGCCAGCAGCAAGATCGAGCGCGATACGCTGATCATAACCCTGCCCCGGCAGTTTGATGGCGTTCACCGTCTCGCCGGTGGCCTCCTCAAATGCCTTGATGCCCGGCTCGACGAGTGCGCTGGTCCATTCTGCATACATGAAAGATACTTCCGCCTGTGCCGGCAAAACCGAGGCGGCCAGCAGTGACGCAGCGGCCACCGTGGTCAGAAACCTAGTCCTTAGCATCTACTCCTCCTCAGAAGCTGTCATCTCGTTGGACGACCGTGGACCAGGCCTCACCCAGCCACAGGCCCAGCAAAGCACAAGTATTGCAACGTTGCAATTTCTATTAACGATTTTTTAATTACACTCTATCGGGCGAGTTTTCCTCCTTTAACCTAAGGTCATTAGCGACACATCTTGAATGTATGTTTGGCATCAGCTCTGTTATATCGTTGCAAAACGCAGGTTGTTTTCAGGTCCCCTGCCCTAGACGTTTCGGATCTCACCTATGGCACCGCGCAAACCAACAACGCCCCCGCAGAGCGCCTCCCGCGTGACGCTCAAAACTATTGCCGAAATGACAGGATTAAGCCTGTCGACGGTGTCCCTGTCGCTGCGCGATGGCAGCAAACTCAAACAAGAGACGCGCGACAAGGTCGCGGAGGCAGCCAAGGCGCTCGGCTACGTGCCCGATCGCGCCGGGGTAAGACTGCGCACCGGCAAAACCAATGTCATAGCGCTGGTTCTTGATAGCGCTGAAGACTCAATCGATTTCGCCCGGCAAATGATCCAGGGCATCGGACAAGGCATTAGGGGTACTCGCTACCACCTGACCGTTATCCCTGAATTTGAGCGCTCGAACTCAGACGAAACCATACGCTATGTTCTGGAAAACAGAACAGCGGACGGCGTTATCATCACCCACACTCGGCCCCGCGACCGGCGCGTTCAAATGATGATGGACGCCAATTTTCCGTTTGTCAGCCACGGGCGGACGGAGTTTTATGCGCCTCATCCCTACCACGATTTTGACTCCCATAGCTTCACGGTGATGGCCGTCGAGCGGCTTGTCGCCAAGGGCTGCCGCTGCATTCGTCTGGCCATGGGGGATGATCGTACGACCTACTTTCACACCGTTCAGACGGCATTTTTGCAGGCAACGGCGAAGGCGGGCGTTGAAGCTTTCGTCCATGAAAGCCTCATGGGACGATCGCCGAACGAGACGCGCGCAATTGGCTCGGCTCTGGCCAAAGAATGCAAGACGCCCTTCGGGATTATCTGTGACAGCGAAATGCGCACAATTGCGCTTGTCGGGGGAATGCAGGAAGCCGGCGCTGTGATGGGCCGCGATTTCCACGTTGTCTATAAGCAGACATCGGGCATTTTACCTGCCTTTTTCCCGAATATGGACAGCCTACGCGAAGATGTTTTCAGCGCCGGCCAAGAGCTAACGCGCATCCTGCTTGAACGGATAAATGGCGAAAAACCGTCTCAGCTGCAAACTCTCGCAAGTCCTCAACCCCATTGGCGGCCACAGCCAGCAGAAGACCTCAGCACTCACGATCCATTGTGAGAGCATTTCTGCTGTACCGATCCCGATATGCGTCACAAGAATTGGTTTGCCCGTTCAACCTCTTACCGACGACCTAATTTCCCGAACACCGCCGCACTCCCACGCTGCAACTACGCTGCACTCTCCACACCGCGTTCAAAATCACAGAACGGAGTAATCGATTAAATAGCAGCGCCGCAACACACCCAAACCCAGTTCATACAAAGTTCAAAGATCAAAAATTCTATCGAAAATAATTATCAAGAATATAGGCACAACTAATACCGACCCCATGATCCGATATAAACTTACCGACGCAAATCGGACCGCTCATCTACTCAAATGAATACGCTCTGCATCGTTCATTTCCCAGATATTCCAGAGACTTGAACACGGCGCCAACCCACCATGCGGCAGGTTGACGCACTGCCATACAAGACTTAGGCTACTGCTGTTAGGACCGATTTTATTGCAAATATTCAAGCAGAATACGGACCGGTTCAGCAAACTGAGGAGGAGTGCTGATCATGAAGCGTGGTTTACGGCTTACTTTACTCGCGACACTAGCAACGACATTAACGTCGAGTTTCGCAATTCAGGCTGCAGTGGCGCAGTCCCCAATCGACTCCATCACCCCCGTCACGGACGAAATGCTGCTCAACCCGCCGGATGGCGACTGGCTGATGTGGCGCCGTACCTATGACGGCTGGGGCTATAGCCCGCTTGATGAAATTACCAAGGAAAACGTTGGTAAGCTGCAGCTGGCGTGGTCTTGGGGCATGTCTCCAGGTGGCCGCACGCAGGAAACACCATTGGTGCACGACGGCGTGATGTTCATCCAGAACTCCAATCACGTCATTCAGGCGCTCAATGCTGCGACCGGTGAATTGATCTGGGAATATGAGCATCCGCTGCCAGATGGCGTTGCCCCGAACGGCGAACGCAACAAGGCGATCTACGGCGACAAGCTGATCTTCGCGACCCGCGATGCCCATCTCGTTGCCGTCGACATCAAAACCGGCCAGCTCGCTTGGGATCAGCAGGTTGCTGACCACAAGAAGGGTTACGCATTCACCTCCGGCCCTCTCGTGGCTGAAGGCGTTGTGATCCAAGGCATGACCAACTGCTCGAACGCTCAGCCGGGCGGTTGCTTCTACACCGGTCACGATGCTGACACAGGTGAAGAGCTGTGGCGCTTCCAGACAATCGCCCGTGGCGATACACCTGAAGGCAACAGCTGGAACGGCCTGCCGCTCGAAAGCCGTCACGGCGGTTCGGCGTGGATTTCTGGTTCATACGATCCAGCACAGGGTCTGTTCTTTGCCGGCGTTGGTCAGCCTTATCCATGGCCAGCAGTGGTCAACGGCCTGCTGCCGAAGAGTGATGATCCAAACGTCACCAATGACGCTCTCTACACCAACGCCACCCTCGCGCTTGATCCAAAGACAGGCGATCTGAAGTGGCACTTCCAGCACATGCCAAATGACTCGCTGGATCTGGACTATGTCTATGAGCGCCTGATCATTGATGGCAATGTCGATGGCGAAGACCGCCAGATGGTCATCACCACTGGTAAGACCGGCATTATCGAAGCACTGGACCGCACCACCGGTGAATGGCTCTGGCACAAGGAAACGGTTCCACAGAACGTCGTTCTCGAAATCGATCCTGAAACCGGCAAGAAGACCATCAACCCAGACGTTATCCCGCAGATTGGTGAAACCACCTTCAACTGCCCGGCAGACCCTGGTGGCAAGGCATGGCAGGCAACGTCCTACAGCCCACGCACCGAAACCATCTATCTGCCGCTGGTTGAGTTCTGCTCGAACACCACACCGCAGCCGATCGATCCAGGCACCATCTACACCAGCGGTGGCCGCGCGATCTTCTCGCGTGTTCCAACCCCTGAAAGCGATGGCAACTACGGTCGTCTGGACGCTGTGAAGGTCGCCGATCAGTCGACCACTTGGTCGCACCGTCGTTATGCTCCACTGACCACCTCGACCCTGCCAACCGCTGGCGGTCTGGTGTTCGCTGGTACGCTCGATCGTAAGATGATGGCGTTTGACGACGAAACCGGTGACGTGCTGTGGGAATCCAGCACTCTGAGCAACGCTCTTGAATCCTTCCCGATCTCCTATGAAGCCGATGGCAAGCAGTACATTGCCGTGGTCTCCAACTGGGCATCGGGTCTGGGCCGTCTGCAGTCGCTCACTCCAGACATCAAGCTGCCTGCGCACAACCCGGCCACCGTCTACGTCTTTGCTCTGCCAAACGAATAAGACCTGACGACACGATCTCCGTTTGGGCGGACTTGGCACACGCTAGGTTCGCCCAGACCACCTCAAGAGGTCCGGAACATGACTAAGACTAAATTGGCTTCGCACCTCGCATCAGCCGTCTCCAAACTCCCCCGCATCGCTGCGCTGCTTTTCGTATGCTGCGCGCCTGTTGCCGCTCAACCCGAGCCTGAGTTTTTTGATAGGCCTTACGTCTACGGCCAGTGGGAAATCGGCCGCAAAACCGATGAATCCAAACTGCGCTACTGCGTTGACCCGCGCGACGGCGAATGGCAAGTGGCTGCGGCCATCGGCGAGGCTATTGCCAACGCGCTTCTTTTAGAACCCGTCGAGATCGTGGTCGAAAGCGATTTCGAAACCGAAGACATCACGCGCGTTTATCGCCATTTGTTGGAACAATGCAGCCTCTACATGGGCTTTAAACTCCTGCCCGAAGGCTATGATCCGTGGTCCATGCCAACGCGCGGCTTCTACGATGCAAAATATGCCTTCGTCACTGACGACCCGAACATAAAAAGCCTGCAAGACCTCGCGCCTAAGCAGATCATTGGCGCGGCCCTTGGCACAACGGGCCATGTCCGCTTAGCCAATTACAACAACGCGCAGACCTCAGAGCGCCGCTGGCGGATATTCCCAATCGGCACCAACCCTCTGGCGCTCGACGCTGTGCTGTCCGGCTCCGTCGATGTCGCTCTCGTCTGGGAGCCATCCTTGTGGGCACTCCAGCAGGCCGATGACAAATATAAAGCGCTCAGCGTGCTCTCATCTGCCCCCCTGCCCGAGACCTCGCTACCGGTCGGCGCACTGATGCTGTCGAACGAAACTTTCCTGCGCAATTCCATCGACGAAGCCGTAGCGACCCTCGTCAGCGATGGCACTATCGACGCCATTTTGGCTGAGTTCAAGTTCCCCGGCCAAGGTTCGCGCTAATGACATCATCTCAAGAGGGCATTCGCGTTGCCGACGTGAGCAAACGTTATGGTCGCACGCTGGCGCTTGACGGCGTCAGTTTCGAGGTGAAGCCACGCGAGCTTTTTGCGCTGCTTGGCCCCAATGGCGCTGGTAAAACCACGCTCATGCATATTTTGAGCACGGTCCTGCGTCCCGATAGCGGCACAGCGGAACTTGCTGGCCACAATGTGGTCACCGCACCGCTCGAAGCCCGCGACGCACTCGGCATCATATTTCAGGAACCGAGCCTCGATGATCGCCTGACCCTGCGCGAAAACCTCAATTTGCACGGCTTGGTCTTTGGCATTCCCCGCCGACATAGGCTCAACCGCATCAACGAAATGCTCGCACTGGTGGAGCTGACAGAATGGGCCGACAAGCCCGCCCGTGCACTCTCATCAGGCATGAAGCGACGCTTAGAAATCGCGCGCGCACTCATGCATGATTCAAAAATCCTGCTGCTGGACGAACCCACAGTGGGGCTTGATGCGCAAACGCGCGAGCGCATCTGGGGCTATATCCGCAAACTACAGGCCGATCGTGGCCTGACCGTTCTGGTTACAACCCACTATATTGAGGAAGTTGAGGCCTGCGACCGGGTCTGCATCATCGATCATGGCAAAGTGCTTGCGCTAGACACGCCCGATGCGCTGCGCGCGGCGCATGGCCAGCAGGTGCTGCATGTCACACCACGGTCCGAGGCGGATCGTGCCGCCATCCAGAGCCAATATGCGGACCGGCTTATCTCCCAAACTCCCGTCGAAGTGACGCTGCGCTCCGACGAGGCCTTTGTTGAGACCTTCCTTGGCGCCTACGGCACGAGAGTGTCAAACTTCGTCAATGCCATCCCAAGCCTTGAAACAGTGTTTTTGACCCTCACCGGACGCGAGTTGCGCGACCGGGCGGCGACCGCGCGTGAGCGCACAGCAGCCTTTGGCAAGCGCGGCGGGGAGCACACACGATGAGCATGCAAGAAAAGTCACTGCCAACACGCTATTCCTCGCGCTTCCTGATCCAGCTCAGTGGGCTTTACGGTCTCTGGATGCGCGAGGTCATGCGCGCCTTTCGCGATAAGGGACAATTGATCGGTGGCGTCAGTCGCCCGATCTTGTGGGTGCTGATCCTCGGCATTGGCCTCAACCCCTATTTCCGCGGTGAAGTGTATGGCTCGGTTACGTTTGTCGTACCCTTCACCTATCTCCAGTTTATCTTTCCTGCCGTGGTCGCATTGAACATCATGTTCACCTCGGTCCAATCAGCTGTCTCGGTCATTTGGGACCGGGAGTTCGGCTATCTTCGCGAAGTGATGGTGTCGCCACTCTCTCGTGCCACCGTTCTCTTGGGCAAAATCCTCGGTGGGGCGACGGTTGCCGTTCTTCATGGCTGCCTTGTGCTCATTCTCGCGCGCTTTGCCGACGTGACTCTTACCTTTCAGCAAACACTCCATGCCCTTGGTTTAATGTGTCTTTTAGCTTTCACATTAACAACACTTGGGGTTGTCATCGCCAATCGCATCCGCACCTTTGAAGGCTTCGGCATCTTCTCAAATGCGGTGATCTTGCCGCTGTATTTCCTCTCCAGCTCGATCTTCCCGCTCGATCCGGCCCTCTCCCAGGCACAAACCAAAATCACCTATCCTGAGTGGCTCGTGACCTTGGTGCAGTGGAACCCACTCACCTATGCGGTGGACGCTTTGCGTGGCGCGCTGATCAATTACAACCAGTTCGACCCGCTGATCGGCATTTCGATCCTTGTTGGCAGCGGCGCTGTGCTCTTCGCTATCGCACTCTATGACTTCAGCCGGAACTAGCCGCCATGTCTCGCTATAAGCGTGCGCTGCAAACATTCGGCCCAGTCACCGCAGTGGTCGCTCTTCTTGTCGGCGTCTCAACGCTACCGCCAGACACCTCTCTGCGCGACATTCAAAACGTCGGCACCCTAAGAGCCTGCGTTCCCACCAACTATCCGCCGCTGGTCACGAATGATCCAGCTGCGCCCGGCGTCGATATTGAAATCCTCAGCGCCGTGTCGGCGAAGCTAAATGTAACGCTGGTCTTGAGTCCCAGCGCTGAGATGGGCCGTGACTTCAATCCACTGAATTGGAACCTCAACCGCGCGAAGTGCCAGATCGTAGCGGGCGGCGTGGTTGCGTCTAGCCAAACACGGTCCTTCCTCGAAACTTCGCCCTCTTATGCGCAAACCGGTTGGGCGATCGTTTCCAAGGAGCCACTGCCTACGCTTGAGGGCAAAACCCTTGGTGCCCTAACCCTGGTCTCTGGCCTCAACCGCATCGAGTTGGCAGGGTATCTCCGCAATCAGCAAAGCACTGTGCGCGTTGTTCCCACCGAGGCGGCCTTCGCGGACAACATCAATAGTGGCACTTTTGATGGCGGTGTCACTGAGGCACTTCTCGCCAGCCAACTGGCGACCGAAAACAATTGGCATTTGGCACCAGTCTCAGATGCGCTCGCCAGCTACCCGATCGTTCTCGGCTTGTGGAAGGGTGATCTCACGCTCAAGCATCAGGTCGATGCAGCGATCTTGGATATGAAGGCCGATGGCACGATGGATGCCATTTTGGCCAAATATGGCGTCAATCAACAAACAACCGGCGCGCCTCTCTAAAACGAGACGCTCCGGTCACGTCCCCACAACGAAACTAACGACGGCGTTCCACGTTGGAGACAGCAGAAAACGCGTCACCCCAAGGGCCGTGATAGCAAACAGCACCCAACTGCTGATCAGCGTCATGCGGTCAGAAAGCTGCGCCCCAAAAATCTGGAGGAGAAATCGCCCGGCCAAGCTCGGCAGCGGCAGAAGCGCCAGAACAGCCATCGCCAAATAAATCCGTGCCGCAGTGCGCAAAAACGCTGCAATCGTAATGCCGGCCGTGTGAGGCAATGAGAGCAAGACCGGGGTGATTAGCTGCATCGCCAGCCAAGCCAGCGCCACCATGGTCAGACTGCCGCACAGTGTCAGCAGGAGCAAAGCAAGCTTGCCGGATTTGAGTTCGTGTCCATTGACGACAACGGGCTTGGACCACCCAAACCCCGTCAACACGAGCGCTAACAGGCCCGGCAAATCCGTATGCACAGCGGGGTTGAGCGTAGTACGCCCGTCATAGCGCGGGCCCTTATCGCCCAGTTTAACGGCAAGATAGGCGACCGCAAAACCTTGGATTGGAAATGCGATCAGCGCAGCGATAATCCGCACAGCAATGAGCTGCAGGTTCAGTTCCCAAGCAATCATATTCTGGTCTGCCTACAGCCCAAGGATCGTCGCGGTCTTGGCTTACTTCTGCATCACCAGTTCATATAGCGCGTCGCTATTTGCTGGCAGGTCCATGCCATCCTTATAGCCATTCACCTTGAGGATATAGGCCATCAGATCTGCATAGATTGCTGGCGCATAACGTCCGGGCGAGCTTGGAGGCATCGTGCCGACCATGACGTCGAACAGTGCGCCGGCAGGAGCGCCGTCCGCATATTTCTCGTCAAAGCTTGGGCCACGCAGGACCGGACCACCGAGGAGACCGCCCTTGAGATCGTCGCCGTGGCACTCGGCGCAATCTGCTTCATACTTCTTCTTACCGCGCGTTGCCTGCGCTTCAGAATAGCTAACGGGACGCTCTGCTTGCGCAACGAGAATACGGTCAACGCTCACTTCGGTTGTAGCCGGAGCTGGCTTCAGGCTGGCGGGGAACCAGGCTGTAAGCAGTACGGCAGCGGAAGCGGCGATCCCAACGCCGACAACTCGACGCAAAATGCTTGATGATCCAATAGTCAAAACAACCTCCCTAGTCTGTGCAACCCGTCCTGACGAAGCGCTGCCCGGTTAGACTAGAATGGTAGTTTGCCTATGTCGAGCAATGTTTTAGCGAATTCTTGTGCTGCGCCAGAGGCATTTGAATTTATCACCCTGCCGTCCCGGCCGATTAATATGAACCCCATGGGTAAGGCCGATTGAACGAGGATCATAGATCCGAGTTACGAGGTTCTTACTGCCGCGGGCGACCCGACCCAGACCGAAATCGCCGCAACCGACCACTCGGCCTCCCTATCGCCCTGCCCCTATTCAATTATCGGGATCGATGACTTTATAGAGCCCGGAGTGATCCTTTTCTCCCAGCCCTTGCGCAATGGCGCTGTTCATCAGCTGATGTAGGCTCGCGGAATGCGGCAGGAACAGATCAAGCGCTTTGGCGACGTCCAGAGCCAGGCCAATGTCCTTGCGATGCAGCCGAATACGGAAACCGGGGTCAAAGGCTTCCCTAATCATCCGGTCGCCATGCACCTCTAATATACGCGACGAGGCAAACCCGCCCATAAGAGCGTCGCGAACCTTTGCTGGATCGGCCCCCGCAGCCTTTGCCAATGCAAGCCCTTCTGCGACGGCCTCAATCGTAAGGCCAACAATGATTTGGTTAGCGACTTTGGCGGTCTGGCCGGAGCCGACGTCGCCGATATGGGTGATGTTTTTGCCCATCAGCTCAAACAAGGGACGCGCGCGCGCGAAATCGCTGGTCGTACCACCGACCATGATCGTCAACGAAGCCGCCTTCGCGCCGACCTCACCGCCTGAGACGGGAGCATCAAGATAGCCTGCTCCAAGAGCGACGATCCGTGCCGCAAAATCCTTGGTTGCAACCGGTGAAATCGAGCTCATATCGATGACGAGCTTGCCCGGAGACAGAGACGACGCCACGCCATCTTCGCCAAAGAGAACCGCTTCAACGTCTGGCGTATCTGGCAGCATCAGGATGACAATTTCGGAAGCAGCAGCCACTGCTGAAGCGCTTTGCAAGGCGATTGCACCGGCCTCCACAAGATGCTCCGACACCTCTTTCACCCTATGAAGATGGAGGATGTGCCCCGCAGCAATGAGATGCGCAGCCATGGGCCGCCCCATGACCCCAAGACCAATAAAACCGATCTTCATACTCTGCTGCTCCACTCTTTAAACCATCCCAAACCGGCGCTCGTACCTGCTTTGGGCTTGTATTCAGCACCAACCCAGCCGCTGTAACCTGCATCGTCTAGCGCTCTGAAAATATTGGGGTAATTGATCTCGCCCGTACCGGGTTCATGGCGGCCCGGATTGTCGGCTACCTGGACGTGAGCAATCCGGGACTGCAAGCGCTTAAAGCCCTGGATCAAATCCCCCTGCACGATCTGCATGTGATAGAAATCATACTGTAGATAGAGGTTGTCATGCCCAACGGCTTTGGCGATCCACTCATAGTCATCGGTGGAGTTGATGAGAAAACCGGGAATATCGCGGGTATTGATCGGCTCGAGTAGGAGCTTGATACCGGCGGACGAAAGGCGCGGTGCTGTGTAGCGGAGATTGTCGATGAGCACGGCTTCCAGCTCGTCCCGCGCCATGCCAGTCGGCGCAATCCCAGCCAAGCAATTGAGTTGCGTGCAGCCCGTCGCCTGTGCGTACAAGATGGCCCGATCAACGCCCTCGCGGAACTCTGCAATTCGGTCTGGGTAGCAGCCGATACCACGTTCGCCTCCGCCCCAATCGCCTGCAGGCAGATTGAACAGCGCCTGCGTTAAACCATGGGCTTCCAGCTGAGCCTTGATGTCTTCCGGCTTGTGCTCATAAGCCCCCACATATTCGACCGCTTCAAAGCCATCTGTCGCCGCCGCCGCAAATCGCTCCATAAATGGCAATTCGCCATAGAGCATCGACAGGTTTGCAGAAAATCTTGGCATGTTAGGCGTCCTTCAACGGCCCTGGATAAGGGATAAACTCGCCGCCACGGCAAGATTTCAAATAGTTCAAAGCGTGGACCTGACCGACCATTTCCAACTCGTCGCGATAGACCGGATCGTGCCAACCTTCGATATCGATTGCGCCTGTGTACCCCGCCAGACGCAGCTCGGAGATGACATCACTCCAATTGGTGTCACCGAAGCCCGGCGTCCGCATCCAGACGGCTTTTTCTTTGCCGCCAAAACCGTGTTTTTTGATCACATCCCAACGAATGGTCGCGTCCTTGCCATGGACGTGGAAGAACTTGTGGCCCCACTCGCGGATCTGCGGAATTGGATCAATGAGATAGGCCATCTGGTGGCACGGTTCCCATTCGAGCCCCAGATTGTCTTCCGGCAACTCATTGAACATCATCGACCAGGCATCGGGATTATGGGCGATGTTCCAATCCCCAGCCTGCCAATTGCCGCCATTCATAGCGCAGTTCTCAAAGGCAATCCGGACACCCTTGTCCGCAGCGCGTTTGGATAGCTCCCCCCAGACTTTCTTAAACTGCGGCAAACTCTCCTCGATTGGTCTGCCGCGAACACGACCGGTGAAGCCCGCGATGCAGGTCGCGCCAAAATGGTGCGCGTTATCAATCAGCATTTCCCAGCCGCGCAGTGTTTCGACGTCCTTCTCGCGATCTTCGAGCGGATTGCCGAACATGCCCAAGGTCGAAATGGTGACATCACGATCACCCATGACGTCCTTGAGGCGCTTTGCCAGCTCCGGCAAATCCTTATTCACGGTCTGCCAGAAATAGGGCTCGATGCTCTCAAAACCATGCGGCAGGATTTTTTGCAGATAGCCAGCGGGATCGGGCTCATGGCCGCGGATCATGGTGCCGATACGAATTGCTTTCGGGTCAATAGCCATAATGAATTCCTCTAAATATGTATTTCGACGCGACGGCCAAGCGTCGAGCTATCGATGGCACCGAGCACCATGGCGAGGCTTTTGATATTCTCGCTGCCGACGGTTTCGGGCAAAGGCCCGCCGCGGGTAGCGGCGAGGAAATCTGTGATGACCCCAAGGTGCCCACCGACACGATCCGCAGGATCAAGCGCCGGGATTTCAAGCATGGCCGTGTCTGGCAGCAACTGCCCACTCACATGCGCGTTCGAGCGTGCCGCGCGAATATCATCGGCACCATCCCAGACAATGCTGCCCTTCGTTCCGGTTATGCGCCAGTAGCTCTCCCAAGATGTCCTTAAACCCGGCGCCGCCCATGAGCCGCGATAGGTCATGACCGCCCCGCCAGCGAAATGAAAACTGGCGAAGGCAGAGGCATCACGCTCATACCATGAGCCCGCCGGGTTCCACTCTTCGGCATAGGCCGAGGTGGCAATGTCACCGATCACATAGCGCGCCGCATCAAATGTGTGGACGGCCATGTCGAGCAGCAGAACATGAGGCATCTGCTCGCGGAAACCACCGAAATGGGGATCAAGGAAGAAGTCGCAATGCACCCCCGTCACCTCTCCAATAGCCCCCGAAGCCACGAGGCGATGAATGCGGCGGAGCTGAGGGAGATAGCGGCGGTTTTGAATAACGACGTGCAGCCGATCTGCGGCCTTGGCGCGCGCCACCAGATCCCTCGCCTGCTCTAGCGTTTCAGCCATCGGCTTTTCAGACAAGACATGGGCCCCGGCGGCGAGCGCAGCACTGACGATGCCGTGACGAACCGCGGGAATGGCGACGTCAAAAACAATCTCCGGCGCCAATCTGGACAACATGGCGGGAAGATCCGTCCCGATTTCGGGATTGATATTGTGCTCTTTGGCACTCGCTTCCGCATTGGCGGGATTGATGTCGACAATGCCGACGATGTCAACACCGCCAACGGTTTTGATGGCTTCGAGCCACTTGCGGCTCATTGCGCCAGCGCCAGTAAGGACAGCGCGTTGATTGATGGTCATGAAACTAGCCAACTGCAGAGGGCGACAGAGACGACAGACGCGTGCGGTGCAACATGCGCTTGTCACGAGGATCCGGATTGGGCACCGCCGAAATCAGCGCGCGCGTGTATTCCTGGTCTGGCTGGGTGCATATCTTTTCTGCATCGCCCACTTCCACCAACCGTCCGCGATGCATCACGGCCACCCGGTCGCAGAAATAGCGAACCACGGAAATATCGTGGGAAATGAAGATGAAAGACAGATCAAGCCGCTCCTGAATCTCCAGCAGCAGATCCAGAATTTGGCTACGGATCGACACGTCCAGCGCTGACGTCGCCTCATCAGCGATAACAATGCGGGGGTCGAGCGCCAAAGCACGCGCAATGCCAATGCGCTGGCGCTGTCCGCCGGAAAAGGCGTGCGGATATCGCTCCATGACGTCCGGCGACAGCCCGACGAGGCGAAGGAGTTCGGCAGTTTTATGCTCAATCTCCTGAGCGCCCAACTTGCCCTCAACTATCAGCGGATCCGCAATGATCTGCCGGACCGTCATGCGGGGATTGAGGGAGGCAAAGGGGTCTTGGAAAATCAGACGTACATCTGCATGGAACTTGCGCAGCTCGGCCTTGGACAAGGTGGTGACGTCAATTTCAGAACCATCGCGCTGACGGTACAGCACTTGACCAGCGGTGGGCTCCACAACACGCAGAATGAGGCGTCCGAGCGTGGTTTTGCCCGAGCCGCTCTCGCCAACTATGCCGAGGTTTTCGCCGGCATGGAGCACAAGATTGACGTCATCGACGGCCTTGATAGCAAAAGTTTTGCTACCCAAAAACCCCTTGGCACCGCCATAGACCTTGGTGAGGCCATTGATGGTGAGGATGGGCTGAGGCGCAACGACCGCTTCGGCGCGCGCGGCGGCAGGCTGTTCAAGCTTCACGGTCGAGGCCAGTAGCCGCTTTGTATAGGGGTGTTGGGCAGCATGGAAAATGGCATCCACCGTCCCCTTTTCGACGATCCGCCCAAAACGCATCACGGCCACATCGTCCGCAACTTCCGCCACGACGCCCATGTCATGGGTAATCAGCAGCATGGCCATGCCACGCTCGATTTGCAGGCGTTTGATTAGGTCCAGGATTTCAGCCTGAGTGGTGACGTCTAGGGCAGTTGTCGGCTCGTCCGCGATTAGTACATCCGGATTGCAGGCCAGAGCCATGGCAATCATGGCGCGCTGACGCATTCCTCCAGAAAACTCAAACGTGTAACGGTCCGCCATCTCTGCGGGGTTTGGAATTTCCACCTGACGCAAGAGTTCAACGGTGCGGTCCCGCGCCGCGCGCTTACTGAGTTTGACGTGAAGGCGTAAAACCTCGTCGATTTGGCTGCCAATGGTGTGGACCGGCGACAGCGAAGACATTGGCTCCTGAAAGATCAGGCCAATACGGGCGCCCCGAACGGCTCGCACTTCCTTGCTGCTCGATGAGAGGTGAGCGAGATCGGTTTCTGTCCCATCAGCGCGCAGGACGATCTTACCACCAACCATCACTCCGGGCTTATCAACGATGCGCATGAGTGATCGCGCCGTTACCGATTTTCCGGACCCGCTCTCGCCAACGAGCGCCAGCGTGCGGCCCCGGTAGAGATCAAAGCTTACATCCCGCACCGCATGCAGAATGTGTGTTCGAAGGTGAAAATCGAGCGATAGGTTTTGGACGCTCAGAACAGGCTTTTCCATTCCGCGCTCCTCAGCTCTCATAGGGGTCGGCAGCATCGCGAAGTCCGTCACCGAAAAAGTTGAAGGATAGAACCGCAGTCACCACCGCCAGACTGGGCCAGATCAGTAGCCAAGGTGCCGTCGAGATCGACCGGATGTTTTGCGCGTCTTGGAGCAGCACGCCCCAGCTCACGACCGGCGCTTTGAGCCCCACGCCCAAGAAGGACAGTGACGTTTCGGCGATAATCATCGAGGGGACCGCAAGCGTCGTCACCGCCAATATGTGGCTGGTTAGTGAGGGAAGAATATGCCGGAAAATGACGCGGGGCTCGCTCGATCCATCGAGCTTGGCTGCCGTGACAAAATCCTCATTGCGAAGCGAAAAGAAGCGTCCTCGGACCTCTCGGGCCAACCCGGTCCAGCCCAATAGCGATACGATGACCGTTATTACGAAATAGACTTGCAGCGGCGACCAGGTGAGCGGGATTGCTGCCGCCAGGCCAAGCCAGAGCGGAATGGTCGGCATGGCACTGACGACCTCAATGATGCGTTGGATCACAGTGTCGACGATGCCACCGAAATAACCTGAGACCGAGCCAAGCACGACGCCCAGCACGAGCGACATGCACACCCCGATTAGCCCAATGGACATGGAAATACGGGTGCCATAGACCAGCCGGCTCAGCAAATCGCGCCCTAGGCGATCCGCCCCAAGCAAGTAGACGGTCTCGTTGGGATCAATAGGACCAAAAAAGTGTCGCTTGGATTCAAATAGGTTCCAGAACTTGTAAGTGGGGCCCTCCACGAAGAAGCCAACAGGAACAATCACGCTGTCGTCGACAACGAAAGTGCGCCTGAGTGCCTCCTTGTCGATGGTGACCGAATAGCCCTTGGCATGGAGCTGGAATTCACCTTCGGGAGTGAAGAGCGCCAAAGTTTGCGGGGGGGCATAAGTGTATTGAGCGCGACTGGTGTCCGGCAGGCCTGGCGCGAGAAACTCTGCCAGTGCACTGACCAGATAGAGGGCCAAGATCACGCCGCCGCAAAAAACGGCGACTTTCTGCGCGAGGAACTTGCGCCAGATCAGTGTCCATTGCCCAGCACCGGCATCCGAGATTGGTGCCATTCCCGGCGCGAGTCCGGAGATTGCCGGACCATCATCAACGCTTGTCGGATCGAAGACAGGTGTCATTGGCATGCCAGCACCTCAATTATACCGAATGCGCGGATCGAGAAGCGCGAGCAAGATGTCTGAAATGAGCATGCCCACGAGGGTCAGAACGCTCAGCAACAAGATGAAACTGCCCGCCAAATACATGTCCTGAGCCACTAGCGCCCGCAGCAGCAGGGGCCCGGCAGTCGGCAAATTCAGAACAATCGCCGTGATGGTGACACCTGACACCAATTCCGGCAGCACCCAGCCAATGGCGGAGATGAACGGGTTCAGCGCTATCCGCACGGGATATTTGACGATGACCTTGTATTCCGGCAGCCCTTTGGCGCGCGCTGTGGTGACATAGGGCTTGGAGAGCTCATCGGTGAGATTGGCCCGCAAAATGCGAATCATGGACGCCGTGCCTGAAAGGCCGATGACGAGTATGGGTATCCACAGGTGCAGGATGAGATCCCAGACCTTGCCCCAGCTCCAGGGCGCGTCAACATATTCGGGCGAGAACAAGCCACCAACAGACTGCCCAAACACCCTGAACGACACATACATCAGCGTCAGCGCCAAGATGAAGTTTGGCACAGCCAAGCCGATGAAACCAAAGAAGGTGAAAACGTGATCGCCAATGGAATTGCGGCGCACTGCCGAATAGATCCCGATTGGCAATGAGATTGCCCAAACCAGCAGGAGCGCCGCGAATGAAATGGCCAGCGTCGAACCCATCCGACCCCAGATAACTTCAGAAACCGGTTGGTTCCATTCGAAGGAAAAGCCGAAGTCCCCTCGAGTCAGAATGCCAGTCATCCATTTGCCGTACTGTACCCAAACCGGCTGATCGAGCCCGTATTGCGTTTGTAAACGCGCAATGGTTGCCGCGTCGACGGGTGATCCGCCGTCGGCCAATGTCGACAAGAGCGAGGTGAGATAATCACCCGGTGGCAGTTGGATGATGGCGAACGAGATCACCGACATCCCGAACAATGTCGGGATCATGTAGACCAGCCGCTTCAGAATATAGTTTAGCATTGCCGCTCCTCTTTCGGCATTGCGGGTGGCTGGCAGCGTTTCCGCCGCCAACCGAGATGATATGCTCGTCAAACCCCAATCAAACGACGCCTTGGTGCTTCTCCGTGGACAGCACGTCACTCACTGGGGTTATCGGTCTTGCGTCATTCCCAGCGCAGATGGACCACCTCCATGGTCTCGATCTCGCTGACCTCCACAGTCGCTCGGTTGCCTTCTACATGGACCGACACATTCTGACCGGATACCAAGAGACTGGCAGATTTAACTTTTTTGCCAAGCGGGATTTCAATGTCTACCGTCAAAGGACCAATGGGCCAGGTATCGCGCAGCGGACCCTTCATCATCATCGGGTTTGTCAGATTAAGCAGGCACAGCACCCGACCGTTTTCGCTCTGGTGAAGGCCAACATCCAGCACACCTTTGCCACTCACGCGCACTTGGGGCTCTTTCCCCAGGGCCCATTTGACCGCATTAGCGATAAGCAGCCCTTGGTCTGCTGCCATATATGTCCAAAACACTTCCCCAATATTCCACGGAATGTAGACCACGCGCCCGCCTGCTTTAGTTTCGCGGGCGGCAACGCCCACGCCCTGCGGGGCGAGACGCGGATAGACCTCTTCCATCGGCAAGTCAGGAAAATCTGGTATTTTCAGGAAGGGCAGCTCGAGCTCGGCGATAGGCTCGACCCCAATGTCCTCCGTGCCACCGATTATCCGGGTTGCACCGGCAAAGCCGGCATTGATTGGGTGATTGCCATTGAGTGCAACATAAGAATTGCGAACGTTTCCGCGCGGCGGCGCCGTCATCGTCACGCCGAACACGTCCGCTAACCCGAAGTCAGGCCGTGCGGCGCCTTTTTCGTCAAATAGCGACGTTTGGTGTGCCGCCATGACGCTGCCACCGGAAGCAACATAGGCGCGAATTGCGGCGCATTGCTCGTCCGACAGATAGGTCGCATTGGCCAGAATGATCAGCTTATAGGCGCTCAGCGTTTCTGCCGTCATGATCTGGTCAGAGAGAAACTCAAACGGCAACCGTGCTTCGACGAGAGCATGGTATAACCCCATGTCGTTAAGCTCGGCCAAATGACGCTTATCGGGGTCCCAATTTCGTAGAGTTGTCGCCGGGTCGATGACTGCAATTTCTGCAGTCGGCGACATCTCGCCAAGGACCGGCTCTATCTTAGCATGCAAGTTGAAGGCGTTTGCCGTCGGCTGCACCCAGCGATCATCCGGGACACAGGCGTTGAACTTGGTGAACCACGGAAAGAGGCCCTGCGTGATCCCTGCATGGACCCATTGCTCAATTTCCGGGCCGGTCTGCACAGAGTCTTTCCAGCGCGGAATTTCCTCTGGGCCGATTGAGGTAATGAGCCCCACCGGCCGATCGCGGAAAGTGGCGCGAATACGTTTGCCATTGCGGCCCGCCGACCAGGCCGGCTCCACATTGCGTCGCCCCTGATGGTCGACAAACAAGATCGGGCAGTGTTTCTTGATCACCGATAGGTCAAATTCCATGAGCGAGGAGCCGCTCATATTCGGAATGAAACTGGCGTGTGGTTTGACCTTCTTAACTTCCGTGTCCCAATGCGCCACGAGACGTGTCAGCGTGGTGCGACGCCACGCGGCCCAAGCCTGCCAGACAGGATCTGAGGCGCTGGTCGTTTCAGGCAGTTCAAATCCACTGGCAGCGCGGAAATTATCTTCGCATGCCTCACAGTAGCAAACACCGTGCCCCTGCCAACGATTGCCGAACAAGGCATCGATGTCATACTTCTCCGCGATTTCGACAATGACCTTGGTCATGAAGTCGAAATTGTAGCTCGAATAGGCGCAGGTGACATAAATTCCGGGCATCGCCCAGTGTTCACGAGGCTTCCGATCGACAGTCAGTGACACCCATTCAGGATGCGCCTCTGCCGCATCCGCATGGATCGCATGGGGGTCGACGCGCGCCATAACATGCATGTTCAGTTTGCGCGCTTCGTCCACCAATCGGCCGAACGGATCACTGTCGCCAATAAACTTGGACACATAGTGGAGCGGAATCTCGCTCGGGTAATAGGCAATATACCCCCCTGCTGAGAGGCAGATGGCGTTCGATTTCGTGCGCTTGAATACGTCCACCCAGAACTCAGGATCGTACCTCTGCGGGTCATCCTCGACAAAAGTGAGCTGGGTCCACCGCGTAGCACTCTTGTACCATTCAGGTGTTCTTAGTCCGGCGGTGGAAAGGCTGTCTTCTGTCATGAGCATCAAGTCGGTCCGAAGCATGGGCGTGAAAAAGGGAGCCCCGGCGGCGGGGGTAACCGCCGAGGCCATGCGCTGACATTTAGGGATGTCAGCTGATGTAGTATTGTTCCGGGTTAGTCGGCGCTGGCGTCGGGTAACCCCAGCTGTTTGGCATGGTCGGACGGACGTTTTTGAGCCGGTTTGCGACAACGCCATAGCCATCAAGCGGCAGCGTTATACCGAAAACGTAAAACTCATCCGCCGCGATTTGCAGGATTTCCTTCATCAGCTCCTGCTGACGCGCCGGATCACCCGTCTGCCGAAGCTCATCATAGGCAATATACTGCCGCTGCGTTGCCGCTGGAGGTTCGACCGCGTCCCGGGATGTCTTGTCATTGTACCAGATCTGCCACCCCTTGGCGTACATGGCCTCGGTCGTGTTGGGGAAGAAATAGCGCGGATCCAACACAGCGACGATGCCACCATTGCCACCGAACTTGTGAACCGTTGCATCATACTCCCCACCCTGGCGCACTCGGACTTCCCAAAGCGAGCGATCCATGGAGCGCATCTGAGCGTCGACACCAACAGCACGGAACATCGGCAAAACGAGCTGGAACGCGTCAACAAAAGTCTGGCGAACCTGATCGATCTCAAAAATGATCGACACGCGCTGGCCATTCTCGTCTAGGCGGAAGCCCTCACCATCCTTGCTCGGGATGATTTTGTCCAAATACTCGTTCGCCTTAGCGACATCATAGGCGACATATTGGGTCGCCAGCTGTTCATTATACAGCGGATCTTCCGGACGCACCGACGGCTGGGCCGGAGCCCCCTGCCCGATAAAGATCGTATCAATGACGGCCTGACGATCCAGAGAATGGCTCAAACCGGCACGGAAATCCTTGTTCTGATACAGGGCGCGCTTGATCGGATCGGGATGGGTCAAGTTGAGCTGGAACACCATCTCGTTGGGTTCCGTTGAGGTCGTCGTATAGAATGCGTATTTACCCGCCTCCTGGCCGTCATAGAGCACGGCACGATTGGCTGGGGTACAAATCCACTGGTCAATCATGTCGATTTCGCCCTGCAGCGCCTTAAGAAGCAAGACTTCATTGTCGGCGGCGATGGCATAGGTAACCCGGTCGATGTAGGGCAGTTGGTTCCCTGCCGTATCAACCTTGAAATAGTACGGGTTGCGCTCAGCTATCGAGTATTCCGCAGACTCGCCAACCGGCTGCACGATCTTCCAGCCGTACAGCGTCGGCATGTCCTTATTCTTGAAAATTTCACCGTCGACGGAAATCCCGCTCTTAATTTGGAACAGCTGGACCCAGCCGGTGAGCCCCTGCTCCACAGCCAGCTTATCCGCGTCTGGGTTGTACTTGATGTGGAACTGGCTGAGGTAGTGCTTGGGCAACCGTGTCGTACGATCGTCATTAGCCCAAGCCATGCGCAATGGGAGCAGACCATGCGGCTGGCTGAAGGAAATCGTAAAGGTCGTCGCATCGACCTTAGCGAAAACACCGGCATCGCCATTCGGCGTCCGCAGATAGCCTTGCACCGAAGGCGTCAGGTCCAAATTCTGCATGACATCTTCATAGAAGAACATGACGTCATCGGTGGTGAAGGGCTGACCATCAGACCACTTATGACCCTCGCGAAGCTTGACCGTATAGACAGTCGCATCAGCATTGGCTTCGAAGCTTTCGGCAACGTTCGGAATAACTCCGCCAAAGTCCGGCGTATACCGCAGCAGACCTTCGTAACCCTGGTAGCGGTGCATCATATTGAGGGAGCCGCCGCCGACCAGCGCCGCCCGCAGATCGCCGCCGTATTTGCCAACCGCTTCAAACGGCTCAACCACCATGGGGTTCTTGGGCAAGCGCTCAGCGACCGGCGGCAATGTCCCCGCCGCTACGGCATCCGCCAAGCTTGGCGCCTCCGTCATCGCTCCTTGGGCGAAGGCAGGAATCACAGGCAGTAGCAGAGCAGCACTAGACGCAGCTAGGAACGCCCTCCGAGAAATATTGGTCATTTTTTCTCCTCCTCAGCCCGGATGACTTATCTATCAATCTTCGGACTAACATCAGCTTTTCACTGCCTAATTGTTAGGTCAATTTGTTTTTCAGACATTGAGCACCTCAACGCCTAACCCTTGTAACTATATGTTATACCTAGCCTTGAATGATCATTGCGCGCCATTGTTGCACCTAACTTTCATTATGCTACAACCTAAAAAAGATGGAGGTGATGAATTGAAGAAAGTGACTCTAGACAGCATCGCCGACCAACTTGGTGTGTCCAAATTCGCGGTGTCCCGCGCGCTGGCCGGCAAGGATGGCGTCGGTGATGAGCTGCGCTTGCGCATCATCACCAAGGCCCGCGAAATGGGCTATCAGCGCAGTTCTGCGACAGCGCCAACGCAGCCTATCATTCATGTCATTTTCGCTGAGCATGACCCGGTCAATAGTGAGCTGTGGATGCAGATGCAGAATGGCATCGAGCAAGAGGCTTCAGCTGCTGGATTTCAACTGCAGACCATTTGGGCGCCGTCTTCAGAGAAAGTCAGCGGCATGGTCGCGAACAGCAATGGGGTGGTTTTGGTTGGCCCCCATGAACAGCCATTGATTGAAGCCATAGCCGCAACTGGCCGCACCACGGTCCGGCTGGGCTGGGTTCGCCCACTCGAGAACACCGATCAAATTGGTGGTGCCGACCACGAAGCAGGCAAAGCCGTGGGGGAGTATCTTCTAGCCCGCGGGCATCGCAAAATTACCTTCGTCCACGGCACGCGAAAATTGCGCGGCCGTATGGAACGCCTTTTTGGACTGAGAGAAGCCACCGTCTACTGCCCTGATGCTACCATCAGCGAAATTCAGTTCAGCACCGAGAAAACCTTTGCCCAGCACATTACCGAAATGGCTGACTTAGGGGACCGACCAACAGCGCTGTTCTGTTCACACGACAGCCTGGCCGTCTTTGTTATCGCTGAGCTCCATCGGATCGGGTATCGCGTTCCGGAAGATATCTCGGTGATGGGCTATGGCGATTTTACGGCCGCGACACAGATCTCGCCCGCGCTCACTACACTGCGCCTACCCGGCACAGACATGGGCATTGCCGCATTTCGCCTGCTCATGGACCGCATGAACACACGCAAGCGCCAGCTACCGCCGCAGCGCGTCATGTTGGTTCCAACCTTGATCGAACGAGATTCGGTCCGTGATCTCACGGCACTCTCGGACTAAACATCACGAACCGAGATTTCTGCCTTCCCGCAGACGAGCACTCTATTGCTCAGAGGAGCGAATTCTTTCCGCAAGGGACTGTAGGTCGACAAATGCGCCGTAGCGCTTCTGATGGAAAGATTGGCGGGCCACACTCGGTGAGATCACGTCTTGCGTGTTGGCCATTTGAGCCATTGCCTCACTCAGCGCTTGATATGCACCGGCAGCAGTTGCGCCCAACATAGCGGAGCCGAGCAGCACAGGCTCAGGCGAACTGGTGACGGCCACAGGCACACCAACGCTATCCGCGAGAAGCTGGCGCACGAGCTTTGACTTACCAGCCCCGCCGCTAATGTAGAGTGCTTCCACATTGATACCGGACCCTGAGGACGCTTCAATGATCTGTCGTAGACCGTAACCGAGGCCCAAAAGTCCGGCGACATAGAGCGCCACAAGGCTCGCCTCTGTAGTGTCCATGCCGATGCCCGCAATGACCGCCTTCGCTAATGGGTTGGCATGGGGTGCCCTATTGCCTAAAAACTCAGGAACAACATGGAGGCCCTGCGCCAGCTGCGCTATGTCTGACGGTGTGGCTCCCGTGGCTTCGGCCAATTGTCCGAGATAGGCAGGCACGGACAGTCCTGCTGCAGTCGCCCTTTCACGCGCCTCGGCACCAAAAGGATGCAGAGTGACAAGATGGTCGAGCGCTGCACCGGCGGCAGATTGACCACCTTCACTCAGCCATAAGCCGGGCACCATGGCGTCGTAATACGGACCCCATACGCCGGAAACTGGCTTTGCCGTTTCAGTGGAGGCCATTGTGCAAGCCGAAGTCCCAAAGACATAGGCCATGCGCGAAGTTATCGTCCCCGGCCCGCCTGCAGCGCCTAGCGTCCCAATGCCGCCGGCATGTGCGTCGATCAAAGCCGCTCCGACCGAAGTCCCCGCAACAAGGCCCAGTTCTGCACCCGCCTCTGCGGTCAGCCCGTTGCCCAATGGCGAACCGGGCGAGACAATGTCAGTGCCGATACGCGAAAAGCTTTCATCGGCGAGTGCACCCAAGCCAATGGCGCGGAAATAGCTCTCATCCCAACGCTGCTCGTGAGCCAAATAGGTCCACTTGCAGGTGACGGTGCAGGAAGACCGAGCAAAGCTTCCTGTTGCCTTCCAGGTCAGAAAATCGGGCAGATCGAAAAACTGCCAAGCACCCGCAAATACTTGCGGCTTGTTCTCCGCCAGCCACAGCAGTTTTGGCGTCTGCATTTCCGGAGAAATCCGCCCGCCAACGTAAGCCAGAACAGCATGCTCACCGGCGTTGATCCGCTCGGCCAGATCCAGCGCACGATGGTCCATCCATACAATGATATCGCGGCTCGGATCGCTACTGTCACTGATTGAAAGTGGCTTCCCGCCCTCGCCCAACACTACCAAGGAGCACGTTGCGTCAAAGCCGATGCCATTGACATCGGCGGGAGCAACGCCTGCAAGGGCAACAGCCTCGCGGACCGTTTTGCAGACGGCCCGCCAAATATCGGCGCTTGAACTTTCCGCCCGTTCGCCGGGCTCTAAACAGAGTTTTATCGGATCAACCGCCGAGGCGAGCATTGTTCCTTGAGCATC
Organism: Devosia sp. MC1541; assembly: GCF_012847305.1. Lineage (NCBI taxonomy): Bacteria > Pseudomonadati > Pseudomonadota > Alphaproteobacteria > Hyphomicrobiales > Devosiaceae > Devosia > Devosia sp. MC1541. The sequence goes on along the minus strand of NZ_JABBDZ010000001.1, from coordinate 1,473 downwards.
GAACACCCCGGCGCGTGCGCTCGCAGTCCCAACGTCGACACCGATAAAATACTGTTTTGTCATGGCTTAAAGATCGTTGCGCTGCGGAAGAATAACGAGATCACGGATGGTGACACTGCGCTTACGCGTGAGCATAAAGACAACCGCGTCAGCGACCTCTTCTGGTTCCATCAGGTCACCCGCCGCCAAAGCGGATTCCAGCTTTTCCTTTGGCCAATCAGAAATCAGCGCCGTCCGCACTGGGCCGGGACACACCGCCCCGACGCGAATGCCTGCCGGAGCCACCTGACGACGCACCGTATGCACAAAAGCCTGCACGGCAAATTTGGAGGCGGTGTAAATCGGCTCCCATGCAACCGGGACAACGCCAGCAATCGAGCTGGTCATGATGATATCGCCGGTCTTGCGCTCGGTCATATAGGGCAATACGGCATGAACGGTGCGGAAGGCGGCATTGACGTTCAAGTTTAACATCCGGTCCCAATGGTGCGGATTGCCCTCAACAATTGGCCCGCCGATATAGGCGCCCGCATTGGCGTGGAAAATATCGAGCTTACCTGCACGATCAAGAATTGCGGGCAGCATGGTCGCAACGCTGTCGGGCGAGAGGAGATCGACTTCGACGGCAAAAGCACCCTGCCCCAATTCTGCGCAGGCCGACGCCAGTGCAGCGGCATCGCGGTCAACAAGGGCGACCTGCGCTCCGGCCTCCGTAAGCGCCTTGGCACAGGCGAAACCGATACCAGAGGCCGCCCCAGTAATCGCTGCAACTTGGCCCTTCAAAGACAGGCTCATTCGGTGGTCCTTTGTATGGTCGTAACGAATTGCCCCGCGTTCTGTAGACACCTTCGGGGTCAGCTTTTGTGTAATCGGTCGCACTCGATCGGTGAGAGCATGCTGTTTCGGGCATGCTTTCGAGTCAGGTTGTAGAACATCTCGATGTAGTCGAACACATTTTTGCGAGCTTCGTCTCGTGCTCGATTGGTCCTGCGCCTGATCCATTCGCCTTTGAGAAGGTTGCAGAATCTCAAGGCTGACCGACAGAAAATTCAACCTTGTGTTCAGTTAGGCGTCCCCTCACCTTCGGCTGAAATACAGACGAATGCGCCTTTGCGATCTCGGTGGCCTCCACCATACTAGGGTTCACAGTTGCACAGCGGACATATTCGGTCGGGTCGTGTCCCGGGACGTGGTGTAACTGAGGTGGTCAAGCCGCTCGCGAGCGCGCCATTAGGAGCCGTAGCGAGCGAGCGGCTGGGTGGTCATCGACGGATTTCCGGTAAGGTCTGGTTGCTTACCCCAACCCTGCACCTGAAGGACCACCGATGACCGACACGATGATGAACCTGCGCACGCTGGTAGAGAAGACCCCCGACGCCGATATTCTGCGTGAGATGATTGGCTTCGCTGCCGAACGGCTGATGGAGATGGAAGTGGGTGCCGCCACTGGGGCCGGCTATGGCGAAAAGAGCG